>VBAW01000097.1 GCA_005888635.1 Candidatus Bathyarchaeota archaeon
GAGCCGATTCTTTTCAGGAAGGCCTGATTGATTCTGAGCTTCTCTATTCCTGCTCTTACCCCCTTGGTGGTCTCCGGAGCATTATGCTGGGCGAAGAACTTCGTTACTTCTTCGGTTCTGTCAATTCCTAGGATCGGGAGCATGTATGTCAAGTATCTTGACACAACTCCGGTGCCTTCGTAGATGCCTCGGAGCCATTCGAATTTGGCAGTGATCCAGTTCCAAGTCGCGGTTCTGGCGTCAGGATTCCGCGTGGCGGAGCCGAGTAAGGTTCCAACGTGTTGCTTCTTTATTTCTCCAGCTGATGCGAGTTCCATTGCGCGGGCGTTGAGTGAAGGTTTGCTGAAACTGGTTAGACCGACAAGAAATCTGGATTTTTCTTCTTCTGAAGGCCTCTTCTTGTAGTTCTCGAATAGGCTTTCGAAATCCCCTGCTGCGCGGGCGTGCGCAACGACCATGGCTTGTTTCATGTCCGGCTCAGCGCTCTCGTAGTCGTTGAACCTTGTCGCCAATTCCTTCGCGTACCCCATGTCGAAGAGAGCCAGCCTGCTTGCCATGGACCCTCGCAACACTACGCTATTCTCATCTTTTCTATTCGCGAGTATCTTTAGCTGGGTTCGGTGGAATCTCCTCGAGGTCTCTTCGACTCTGCGCGTTATTGCATAGAGCGAGGATAGTTGGTCTGAGACTTCGAATGCAGGAAGATACTCCTGCTCGTTCATATAACGCTCCAGCAGGCCGAGGTATTGAAAGAAATCCATCTTGCCTTGAATCGTGAACGCGTGAGCGTCGGACACTATCCCGTATCGGTCGACGGGAGACATGTTTGATCTCCAGACTCTGTGGTAGAGTCCGTCATAGTGGACGCGGTAGAAGCCGGTTTCTTCTAGGTTGAGCTTCAGCGAGTCTACGCCATTTGGCACAGGTATGGATTCCTCACTCCTCTCCATCAGAAGCTTCAGCTTTCTCCCGTTGATCTTCATCGTGACCGGGATTGGCCAGGTGGATTGCTCTGATGACCCGTCTAGCAGAAACCGTTCTTGTCTGATCATTAGTTTCTTCCCGTCAAGTTTCACGTGGACGATTGGATACCCTGGTTTCCGTATCCACTCGTTCATTATCGCCTTCACTCTGGTCTTAGAGACGTGTTCGATCTGATTCCAGAGGTCTTCGCCGGCAGCGTTCGAGAATTTGTACTTCTCTAGGTACGATCTCACGCCGCGCATGAAGTGATCTTCGCCAGCGTAAGCTTCGAGCATGCGAATGATGCTTGCTCCTTTTCCGTAGCTTATGTCGTCGAAAATCTCCTCGATCTCGCTCGGAGAATTCACTTTCACCTCAATCGGGTGGGTGTTGACGAGGGAGTCTCTATCGAGGGCGCCAGCGGTCTCTCCGCGGACAAAGTCTTGCCAGACTGTCCACTGAGGAAACATCGAATCAGTGGCCTTGTAGGCCATGAAAGTCGCGAAGCTCTCGTTTAGCCAGAGATCATCCCACCACTTCATGGTGACGAGGTCACCGAACCATTGGTGACTTACTTCGTGGGCGATGACTTCGGCGACCTGCTTCTTTATCCGAATGCTGCTATCCTTGTCGACGAGGAGCACGATCTCCCTAAACGTGATGGCTCCCCAGTTCTCCATCGCGCCAGCGGCAAACTCCGGGACCGCGATAAGATGGAGCTTGGGAAGGTTGTATTTTGAACCAAAATAGGATTCGAAGAATTTGACCGAATCTCTGGCGATTTCTAGAGGATACTTCGCGCCAGAACTCTTGCCTGGTACGGTAGCTACTATGTAGTCGACTCCGTTGAACCTGTCTTTCACTTCTTCAAACTTGCCGATTCCCAAGTACAGGAGGTAGGTGGACATTCGAGGGGTCTTTGGAAACTCGACAGTCTTCTTTGGACCCTCCACCCTCACCGACGTGGGCGGCATGTTCGAAATTACAGAGTTGTCACTGTCTGTTTTGACAGTGAGCTTGAAGTCAGCCTTGTAAGCGGGATGATCCAGGCATGGCAATAGGCGCCTGGCCGAGACGGCCTCGAATTGTGTCGAGGCCACGTAGCCGCCGTCATAGGCTGCCTTGTACAGACCTACGAGCTTGTCAGAGATAGAGCCTCGGTATTTGATGTCGAGTTCTCCCGCGAACTTCTCGGTCCTAACCGTAAGGTCTTCTCCTTCTAGCTCGTACTTGACGGGTCTTCCGTTCGCATCAACTTCGAGAATCTCGAGCTCGACAGAATTCAGCTTGACATCATTTTCAGATTTGAGTTTAATCTTGACCTTCCCATCAAAACGCAGGTTCTGAAAGTCGACATCGAGGAACAGGTCGTAGGATTCGATCTGCAAATCGGTCTCTGCCATCTGGAGTCGGGTAAAAGAGTTGCTTCCTATACTACTTGCGGAATCTCTTGCAATCGCAGTGGTAGCCGAAGCTGGAATAGGAACATCTTGGAGAATGAATACTCTTAGCATGTCCGCAGTTTGTGCAGTATTCTTGACCTCCAACTTGGCTGAGAACGGGCTGACCGGTTGGGCAGACTTTGTGCACCATCCGGTCTTCGAACTTGTTTCGGCCTGCTCTTTGTCTGACGACAGTGACTTCATCTTGTGGCAATCTGATGGGCTTGCCACATCTTGGACAGATGTTATTGCTCATTCGACATCTTGCTCTTCCCTGGGGACGAAGTTTAGCTCAACCAATTTGTCCGGATCAGAACCCAAACTTCTGGCCTATCTGATGCAACGATCTTGGCGAGTTCTGTAGCATAATCTTTTGTGAGTCGAATCCAGCGGGGTTCTGCAGAACAGACCTTTGCAGAGGATCATTGTCGATGAGAGAGAGCGACCATCAGGCGTCCCTGATGAACTGCGATCTCTAGGCGCACCCATTGAATTTCGAGTACCTATCGTACCAGTATGCTGGTGATTGAAGGCGACCTCTGGGAAGAGTTGAAACGTGTCCGCAACTCGCGGTCATTATGGGGAGCGCTCATATCATCGGTTCTCGACTTCGGCCTCAACATGTTCTTCACACCCGACGGAAAACAAACCGCTCAGTTCCTATTCACGCTTGGAAAGGGAGGACGACATACAAAGGGCTCTGGTGGACCTCCAATAGTCGTCCGAAAACCAAGAAGCCAAGATCTTAACCGACTCCAACTATCGGTCCTCAGCTCGCTTCCCGGGATAGGTCCGCAGATGGCAGGACAATTACTCGGATATTTTGGGTCGTTGAGGAAAGTCTTCTCAGCATCAATGACCGAGATAGCCGTTGGCGCGGGACTTGGAAGAAGCAGAGCGCTTGCCCTTACTAAGCTACTGGACTCCCGATACAAGGCTTCAAGAACAGTAATCCCGCAAGCGAGTCTCAGCCAAGAGTGACACCTATGGGTCTTGTCTTGAAGGACTGTGATTGGATAGTCACCCAGGACCCGCAACGACGCGTCCTGGCAAACGCATCCGTCCGGATAGCTGACGGAAGAATTGAACAGGTTGGCAGAGTCAACCCAGCTTCCAAGGATGAAGTCATTGACTGCAGACGGAAGGTGCTCATCCCCGGTCTCATCAACACCCATACGCACCTCTCGATGACTCTCTTTCGCGGCTATGCGGACGATCTAGAGTTGCGAGACTGGCTTGAGAAGAAGATCTGGCCTCTAGAAAGTCGTCTTACTGGAGACATGTGCTATCAGGGAGCCCTCCTTGGCAGCCTAGAGATGACACGGACTGGGACGACATGTTTTGTCGACATGTATTTTCACATGGAAGACGTTGCAAGAGCCGTCGATGAGGCGGGCCTGAGAGCAATCCTCTCGCCGGGCATGATTGACAAGCCCGACAAGGCAGGCACCGAACATGAGCGAAGGACAACACTCAAGTTCCTAGAGTACATTCACCAACTACACAATCCGCTGCTCGACTTCGCCGTTGGTCCTCACGCCCCATATACCTGTGGCCCAGAGACACTTCTGTGGGCGAGAGACCTCGCTGAGAAAGAAGACTCTCTAGTCAATATTCACATCGCAGAAACCCGAGGGGAGCAGGCTCAATTCGAGAAAGACGGAAAGGGCCGGGTTGCAGAATACCTAGACAAGATTGGCTTCCTTAACAATCGAGTCCTGGCCGCCCACGCCGTCTGGCTGACCAAGAGCGAAGTCAGATTGTTCGGCAAGAAAGGTGTCAGGGTATCTCACTCTCCAGTCTCGAACATGAAGCTAGCAAGTGGGGGCACGGCCCCCGTCCCGGAGATGTGGGACGCAGGCGTTCCCGTCGGGCTTGGCACAGATGGACCCGCCAGCAACAACAGCCTAGACATGTTTGATACCATGAAGACAACTGCTCTCGTCCACAAGAATGCCAGATGGGACCCCACAATCATGAACGCTCAGCGGGTCCTGGACATGGCGACCCTCGACGGCGCACGTTGTATCGGACTCGAGAAGGAGGTGGGAAGCGTTGAGATCGGGAAGCGTGCAGATATCGTCCTCGTCGATCTGCGAGATCCGAACCTGATCCCAATCCATCGAAAAGAGACAGTCGTCTCCGACCTAGTTTACTCAGCAAACGGTCAAAACGTGGACACCACGATCGTAGACGGGGAGCCATTGATGATCAACCGAAGATTTCAGAAACTGGATCAAGACAAGATCGGTTCGGAAGTGAGGTCCTCAATTGCCCAACTTATCCCTCAGTGACGCCTCTTCGATGACCAGTCTACCCCTATCCCCGTGCCACTCCTTTGTACTCTTTTCGATCTCTATTCTCTTCGAGAAATGAGGCGCGTCAAGAACAAAGCTCTCGTACTCTCCACCCTCACCGGTCAGATGTATACCGTGGATCTTCGACAATCCTTCAAGCTTCGACCATTCTGTTTCTGTGAGTTCTCGACCCAGCCATGATTCGTCTAGGCCCTTGGCGGCGACGGCTGTAAGGATGATTCGGAAGCCGGATTTTTTGAAGTCCTCGACCAGCAATTTCGGACTTTTATGCCAGAGCGGGGCGTAGGATTTCAACCCGACTGCATCGCACATGTTGTCGAATCGAGTCTTCTGATAATCGCTCGCGACCGCACCAGTGACGAGTCCGAAAATCTCGCGTGTAGATTTCATCTTAGCCAAAGCTTGCTGAAGATCGGTCATCTCGTCTGTGCTTGTCATTTCAACACTTTCGTGAAACAATCCTATAGACTGGGCTTGAAGATGCGTCCACTCTACATTTGGGTGGTGAAACATGAGGGAGTCAGCCGAGCAGGGCTTCACTGTGACGAGGCTAACGTCCCAACTTTGATGCATAGAGACCCATGTCGCGTACGTGCTGTCTTTTCCACCGCTGAAGGAGACGGCGACTCGAAGCGTCATTTCGACTCTTCTAGTTTGAGGCGGGCTTTGTTTTCGAACTGTTTCTCGTACAATTGCTGCAGCCGTTGCAATGTGACGGCATCTTCGGGACCCTTATCATCTCGAAATCGTGATATTCGAGCAAATCTCAGTGCGAAACCTGACTTGTAGCGAGGACTCTTCTGAATCTCGTTGTATGCCACCTCCGCCACAATAGCCGGCTTGACGTAGACCGTGTAGCGACCATCTCTCGTCTTAATCTCCAGTAATCGTTTCGTGATCGATTCAAACTCTACATCTGTTAGGCCTTTGAACGTCTTCCCTATTACCAAGAACTCACCGGTTTCTCCATCCCTCACCGCTAGATGGTAGTTGCTCAGCCAGCCAACCCTGCGACCACTACCCCAATCGGCCGCAATTATCACTACGTCGAGCTTGTCTGCTGGTTTGATCTTGAACCATTTCTTTCCTCGCGCACCGATCGAATAGTTGCTCGTCATGGACTTCGCCATGAGACCCTCGTGTCCCTCTTTCAACGCGGATTGCATGAACCCTTCGACCTTCTCGACGTCCGAGGTTATGATCCTTGGAGCAAGGCGTTCTGTTTGAGGGGAATCTTGCCTGCCATATCATCGATCTCGTGGACGCGTCGAAACCTCCTCATCAGGTCCTGAAACGGAATGGGTTTGCCAGCCGCCCCCGTCGCGACAACCTCTCCCTCGATCAGAAACTCGGACGCTTTCACCTTCGTCTTGGCAAAATCAACAATCTCGGGAAGGCTATCAGTCACATCCGTCAGTCTTCTACTGAAGATTCGTACCTTGTCGTCTTTCTTGTGAATCTGGATTCTCGCCCCATCGAACTTATACTCGAATGAAGTTCCGCCCTTGTGTTCCGCCAGAACTTGCCGAGCGTCGTCGGCCATCTCTGCCAGCATGGGTTTGATTGGGACGAACAAAAGCAGACTGACGCGCTCGAGTGCCGGTGCGCCCTGCGACATAGCCAAGCTAGCGACCTCGCCGATGTCGCCGTGCAGCATGTGTGCTCTCCGCACTAGGTCTCTTGGAACCCCTGACGCCTCTGCGATTGCGTCCAAAAGGACGCCTTCGACGACGCCGATTCGCATCTCTCCAAGCATCATTCGTGTCAGATACTCCGCCTCGACTTGAGAGGTTTGAGTGAGAATGGTTTGGAGGAGGCTTAGCTTCCGGTCTCGCGACCCAGAACCGGAAGTCTCGGCGATCCTTTCTAGCGTGTTATAGATGTCTCTTATCATCAGAGGATGTTCGGTGAGTCGACTCTGTCCGAGGTTCTTGCCGGCGTCGGAGACGGTTGCATAGCTGATTTCCAAGACTCGGGGATCTGATTCCGGAAACGCTTTTCCCGCGAGAAATAATGTAGCTAGTGGTACCTCTTCGGTACCGATTGATTTGAGGAAGGTGCTGATCAGCGCGATCTTTTCGTTCCTTTTGGTAGTAGCTTCGACTCTCTGACAGAGCTTGGCCAGCTCGAGAAATGGCGTCGTCCTCGTCAAGCAAGCCACTTTACGAGTTGAGAGTCGGATTCAGATTGAGACTCCACGAGCCGATCCGCTACTTTCTGAACTCGATCTCTCTTGAAGGCTCTCTCCTCGCAGAGAAACTCCATGATCCCATTGGGATCGGAACGCCCTCTCTTCAAAGAATAATTCTCCATCACGCGAGGATGCAGAAAGATGTTACGGATCAGGTCGAGATCGTTGGGCAACTCGCTCCGGATCTCCTCGGGAAATTTCTCGGCCACCCCGTACTTCCGGATAAGGGCAAGGCCCTTCTTGGGTCCGATGCCCATCACACCCTCGTTGAAGTCTGTCCCTACTAGCAACGCTAAATCGACCAGCTGCTCTCGACTGATTCCTAGAGTCTGAAGGTTTTCCGCAAGCTTCACAAGTTCCGGGATGAGGGGCCTTGATGTTTTCTTTGACGGAAGATATTCTCTTCCTGTCAGGGTCAGGTACCTTGCGAGTATGGGTGCTCCGAACAGGAGACAGTCATAGTCTTTGCTACCAACTGCCCAGACATCGCCCCTTGCCGCCATGAAGCTGGCCTGTGCTTCGCCATCTTCCAAGGCCTCAAGCCATGGAATCCCCATCAGCGACAACAGCCTCTTCGCGTCAGCCAAGACCTCACCGGTCACTCTTCCGGTCATCACAACCTTGGACCACGCCCGTGAATAGTCCTTAGCCTCGACGGCCTGAACATATTCGGCCTGTGCCTTCTGCTGAACCTTTCTTCTCGCCTCGATAGTGGCTCTCTTTAGCGGATTCGGTCGCCCGTCGAAGACAAACACAGGACGAATCTTGTAATCAGTAACCAGTCGGCTGGTCCGAGTCAGTAGCCCAATGAGATGGGAAGTCACCTTTCCCTTAGGATCGGTAAACAGACTCCCATCTGGCCTCCGGATCAAGGCCAGGAACTGGTGGAGCTCGATGCTAGCATCGACGGCGAAGGACTTGCCGTATAGTGCCTTGAAGGATGTCTGCTCCCTCTTGAGAATAGATGTCAGTAAGACTCCCAACACGAGTTTCCTGAGCGAACTCTATCCTACAAGGTGCATTCCGAACATCTTAAACTAGGCAAAATCGTAGCTGCGTAACGACTCCATATGCAAAGAAATTTTTAGGGGCTCGAAAACGAGTGAGTCGGAGATCGGTCTATCCTCTAGTTGGCCGAATCTTGCGCTTGTTGGCTGTGAAGCGGCTCAGTTGTTTCCTGCAGCGCTTGGCTCAGCTGGGGGGCTGGGGCTGAAAGGCTCTTGCGGAAAGACGAACGACCCTGGCTCGTGGGCTGGTTTAGGCGATTCAGGACTAGTCTGGGACCCGTGCGAAGCTTTCTTATGGGAACCGCTGCTCTTCTGAGACGTACCGCTCGTCTTTGTTCCATGGGACGATGATTTCTTTGAGCTTCCGTAAGTCCGACTGCCTTTGCCTGGAGACGCTCGCAACCTCTGAACTTCTCGGCGAAGGCTCTCTATCTCTCTCGCCGCATAGCTCAGATCAGCCGTCAGTTCTGAGGCCAGCTTGTTGAACGCCCGTGCCAAGTCTTGGAGTACTTGCCTTGTCCGGTTAGGTTCCATTGGCATAGCCTTTGCATCGAGAGAGGGCTAGTGTAAATGTGCTGTAACTATCGAGGTAGGCCGTCAGAACAAGGGAGAAAGAAACACACGTAACGTTGAGCCAGTCCGATATTCTAATTGTCCGAACATGGATCGACTGAACTCGGCTCGGAGGGCCATGAGCAATCTCAGGCCGCATCAAACTATTTCTCGGCAAGAGGTTCTGAATACTCCCTGTAATATTCGCCCTAGCGATCGCTACTTCGGGATTACTTCATCTGTCTGCTGTCCAGAAATTCTTTGTCGGGAATCGCGTGGACATACAGTACGACTCTAGAATCGGGATTTTTTTCCATTGACTTAAGCGTGAGGCGTAACTCGCGCCCGACGGCTTGCAGTTCACGACCTGTTAGTATTCATTACAACTACATGTCTATCGGCGAAAGTTGATGAGAACTGGGAGAACCTTAGGTCCTCTTCTCCTGGGTCTCTTTGTCGGCCTGAGTATCATCGCAGCTCTGGGAGTAACTCCCGCATACGCGAAGGGAAGCGGCAGCGGTCCAACCTACTCGTGCACGGCATCCGTCACATACACTACGAACACCTTCTACGTGAAGACGACTGTCACCGCGACCGGCGGCTACTTGCCGGGTCCGAATGAGAACGACAATGTCAAAGCATACATCAACGGCGTTCTGTACAATACCCAATCTTCAACGTACTCAATAGGAAACAACGTTGCATCGACTACAGTGACAATACCTGTATCGTCTAACGGTTCGGGGTCTTACACATTCCAGTCTGCCATCCTCAACAGCAAAGGGGTCCAGCTGACCAGCTGTACTGGGACTTATACTCTGTAACGGTACCTTCAACCACCTAACTTCTTTTTTTCTCTCTGAGAAGGCGAGAGACCCGGCCGGGCTAAGATCGGAATAGCCCGATGGGCACTCGCTGTTTGCGTATGAATATGCCTTTACCCTGGACGATCTCAAAACCAGTCTCGAAAGTCGAGGTCTGACGACCAGCCATCTTCTTCACCTGTAGAGTCCTCCTCAGACTGTTTGCCCTCTTGATCATGTTGAGCTCTATGACTCCGTCCGCCAATGCCTCAATCTTTGATCGAGCTTCTTCTGGAATCGAACCCTTTGTAGCCGTGAAGATGAAGATCCCCCCGGCGTTCTTGACCTTCGCTCCTAGAACCTGCAGGAAGTTAATGCAGTCCTTAGCCGTGGCGGCGTTGAAGATGGGAGTGACGGAATCGAAAAGAATTGTCATGGGCCCTTTGGCACTCTCAATCATTCGTGTCACTTGTATACTGACCTCGGTGAAATCTGTCGGGTCTCTGATAGGCGAACCCTCGACACCCGCCAACGCTGAATAGCAGTCTAGGATGTTCAACTGACCGGTCTTCAGATGCTCTGCTATGTCCCACCCCATATCTCGCATCTTCCTACTCACTTCGGCAGGAAATGCATCGTATGAGAGCAGGCCACAGAATTTCCCTCTAGACAGGTCGCGGTAGAGAAGCTGGAGAGCCATTGTCGTTGACCCTGCTCCTGAGTCGGACACTATCATTAGAGTGGCAGGCGGTTGCATCTCGCCCCCCGTGAGCTTGAACAGGTCGTCGAAGGGACCGGTTGTGGAATTGAACCGTTTGAGAAAGACGGTGGTTCCTAAGCTTCCTCCAATCGCTAGGGCAGCCATCATGTAGTAGAATGGGCTGATGACGACTTGGTTCTGTTGTTGATGAATGGCGAACCGATAGGTTATGGTCGTGGTTGGTCCCGTGTTTCCGTAGCTGTCGTTTAGGCTCTGAGCTGGGAAGACCAGTTCCCAAGACCCAGCCGCATCGGAGGTTGATACTTGGAATCCGGATGGAGTGTAGAAGAGATTTCGAGTCGGATCGTATATGCTCGAGAGGGTCATCGTTGATGTACCTGATGGGTCTTCGACGTGAACGGTGAACGATCCCGTAGTGAGGTATCCACCAGTGGGATAGCCTACTGTGAATGATGCGTAGAGAGTATTTCCAGGAGAAAAGTCACCAGTCGGAGTCCCATACTGGTTGTAGGTTGAGAGACTGGAAACGACTAGTTGCGACGGGCTGACAGTGACTTGGACACTGTAGGTTCCAAAGTTGTTTGTCGTGCTCGGCGCTGGACTGTAGGCGGTGGCACTGATATTCCACAACCCCAACGAATCGCTCCTCTGAATCCGATAAGATCCCGAGTATGTTCCACTTGGCGTTGTGGGAGTGAGTGCAAGTTGACCTCCCGTAGGAAGGGACACTGAGACTTGGGCGTCTTTGACTTGTTGACCGTTAACATCGTTGACTGTAGCAGTGAAGTATGCAGTCGTCTCGCGCTGTATTGTACTTCCTTGAGTCGGCGTTATTAGCCGCACATTAAGGACACTGGTCACTCTGAACGTTGTGGTCGGAAATCCTGTGGTGACTGACTTTGGCGCTGTCTCGACCACTGTTACAGTATAGTTTCCAGGTAAGTCAGTGCGTACTGTTCCTGTAATAGGGTTCCAGGTTTGGGTGTTGTTTGGATAAGTGAGAACCTGTATGGATCCTCCGGTCGCGTCAGTCGGGAAAGACTCGTCAACATAGGCTTGC
>VBAW01000098.1 GCA_005888635.1 Candidatus Bathyarchaeota archaeon
TCATACCTGATTGGATGCGAACTCAAGAAAGACGGACCCGGTGACGCAGGACTCGCGTTTCACGAGCCTCTATGTCCAAGACGATAGTCCGCTCGTAGCCAACTTATGAGCTGCCACTCTAACTCGCCTGGCGACGTTAGGAAGGCTAGCTACCGAATCTTGACTACGGACCCGGTTCTCGACTGAACGATCCAGAGTTCATTGCATCTTGAGCAGCCTCTCAATTCCACATCATTCTTGAAAAGCATGACAAGCTCAGTGGGTCCATTACATCTCGGACAATTCATTGCGTACTTTACGACTAGCTCTTGGATAAGACATAGAGGCCCCCGGACAAACGTCGAATGGCTCATGGTTAGAAAGCTTCGATTCTTCGGATTACTTTCACACTTTGTGTTTCTCCTCTTTCAGTCATAGGATGGAAGGGTTAGTGTGAAGACGAGTACGACACGATGATGCAAAACATGGAGGTTGAAATATGAAAAACAAAATCAGAATACTGCCTCTCGCTCGGCCCTTACGCCTACTAGCTTTCCCCCTGGCGTCTTTACCAGTTCAAGCAAAGGGTGACCTCACAAAATCCGCAAATATTGCACCGCTCGGCAGGATCAGTGTTTCTGGGCATCTTAAAAGCAACAGAAAAGAGCCCGTGTGGAAAATGACAGAAGGAAAACCTAGAAGAAAGGTTTCGTTGAAGTCAATCAGATCCATCGCTAGAAAATACATCATTCTTCTCATCGCCCTCTCGACTCTCATTGCTGTGATACCTCTCAACCGCGCACACGCGACACAAACGGCACCCCTCCTCAAAGGATGGGGAGGAGTTGGCGTTGCGGAGAGCGACCAAAACTCCACGGGCTGTCCTTCATCTTGTAAGGCTCCACCTAGTGCGGTCTTCTCCGGCGAAAGGGCCTCCAATATGGAACAGGCTTTCACAAACCTGACCAGCAAGGGCTTAAACGCCGAACGAGTTCTCTTCTACAACCATTACGCGAACAAAACTCTGAACCAAATTATGGTAAATCACGGCGTGTCAGTCTTCAACTATACCGACTCCAGACTGAGCAGGACATTTTCCATAGCCCAGCATTTCAGCATCTGGCTAGTCTTGAACGAGCATCAGAGTTGCGACTGGGCAAACGCAACTACCAGATGCCATCAAGTATTCGGAGGTCCGCAATATAACGTGACCTTCACCAACGTCCAGGGTAACTGGACCAGTTTCTGGCAGAACAATGTCACCCGTGTCGCTTATAGCTCTGGGTATTCGAATTTCATATATGAACCATTGAATGAGCCCCACAGTTCCGCCCCGACCCAGGTTCTTGTCGCTGGCGTTTGGCAAACTCAGCCCTATCCAGGAAAGCCGCAGAATCTAGTGGGTGCATACCAGAACTTCATCAACATGATTCGAAACACAGTCGGTGATACCACTCACTTCATCATCGCCAGCAACGCCGCCAACGACGGCGACCTTCCCACGCTTACAGACTCAGCCAGCCTATTGATGCTCACGCACCACTTCTACTATCAGTACAATGCAAGTTGCGGGACCACCGCCGCGCACTTGGTTCCGAGCTACACCGGACCCGGAAACAGTTTCCTGCTTCTCACGTACTGTGGATGGAGCAACACCAACGCGCAGTTGTGGGCTGACAATGTAACGAGCTACATGCGCACGGCTCAGGCCCGCTTCGGTTGGCCTGTCATATCTACCGAGACTGGCGCGGACTATCTCAGTGGGAGCCCGCCCAACGCAACATTGGCCGGGTCATGCAAATATGCGCCGCCAAACCTAGCCTTCGTTCAAGAACTCATTAACGACTTTTCCCAGAGCCCCGCTATAGGCTATCAACTCTGGACGAACGGTGACTGGACGGGATCTGGAGTTTATGGATGTCTCGCTGGGTGGGGTAAGTCGGTGACCTATCCAACCGTCCCATCCTCCTTCGTGCATATCACAACGACTACCCAGACGGTGCCAGAGCTGACAGTTCCAGAATCAGAGCAACGAACCTTCCAGAACCCTCGGGGCCAGCATGGATACTATGCCTTCTACCGAGACTCGCTTAGTAGCGTTCAATCTTGCTACTTAGCCACATCTCCGGATGCCACGAGCTGGACTTATGGTCAGAGCACAGGGCTAGCCAATCTCTACGACTCCTGTGGCGTGGCTTTCACTCAGAATCCATCAAACAATAGGACTCTAGTATACCTCGTGGCCTCAAGGCATTCGACGAGCGTTGGGACCAACCACGATATCGACTTCCGGATCGGAAGCATAGCTGACTCAGGTGTCTCATTGACGTGGCTGACGAGCATAATCGCTCTCAAGACAAGTAGCAGCACTGAGAACCTAGGCTACCCCGCGATCGCGCAAGACATCAACGGCTACTTGCACGTTGCGTTCTCTTACAGCAATGATGCATCGGGAACCTCAAACGACGCTCAGAACGTTGAGGTCTGTAGTTCGACAACAGCCAACCCTACTGCAAACCCGTCTTGGGTCTGTAGCAACCCACTTTCCAACAATCCGTTCCCGGAAGAAAAAGTGGCCAACATTGACACACCGGTCGCCATGCCTCATGTCCTGACCCTAGCAAGTGGAGTTCTCATCATCAAGGGCACCTGTACTGGCGTCGAATCTAACTTCGTCACCTGCAGCTTCGGCTCTGACGTGATAGAGAGGAGTGCCGTCATGACCTGGAACGGCTCCACCCAATCATGGGGTAATACTGCCAGCTTCACTCTCAACAGCGCTTCTCCGGCCCATATCCGGAGTTCCGGGATCAACGCGACAGACGGCCGCGCATTATACGCCTACCAAGGAGGCTCAACAAACCTTGATCTGGTCGCTCGATACATCGACTCGCCCTACACCACATGGAGTTCAGAGAAGACCCAGTGCAGCTCCTGCGTCTCATCAGGAAACTACTACTACGGAGCGCACTGGACACACGTACAAGGCGTCTCAAGCATCGACAGATTCTACCTCTTCTTCTCCATCGACAACAACAAGTTCTACAGCGTTAATGAAACAGACAGCGCTGTAGCCAGCGCCAAAATTGTGGAGTACAATAATGGTACAACTTCATCAGCATACCCAACATCACAGTCTCTTGTCGTCGCGACCGGAGGCGAAGCCGTGATACCCGTATTATGGGTTCAAGGCCTCTCGACAGACAGAGAAATCTGGTTCGAGAAGCGAGACATCAACTAGACAGTAAACCAAAACCCCCCCATCTTTTTTTGGGCGATTCACAGACTCAAATCGTGAATCTTTGTTACTGGCTTATTCGGACGAAGGGGCCTTTCGCTTGGAAAGTCTTCCTTCGGTAACGACTTGACAACCTTTGGACCTGCTCCCCGTTGAGCAGCGCTAACGCACTGTCAAAGACGCTCAGTGCGGTAAGTCCACGTTCAGTCGTGACAAAATATCTGTAACTATTTTCATTCACACAATCAATGAGTCCGTGTGAGACAAGACTCTCAAGGATTGGCCGGAGGACTTTGTATGAGAGATTGTGGACCCTAATGAGTCGATTAGTAGTCATCTGCTCAACCGCACAGGATCTTAGAATGCCGGCCATAATGTCCCATCGGCTCCTTCGCACGCTAGACTCCCTTAGCTGTATTGAGGAGATCCAGCGATTGACTTTCAACGGTCGCCGACTCTTCCTAGAAAATTGAGTCAGTATTGGCCCTAGAAAATATAGCAAATCAGCAAGAAAGATTCCTCCCTGTAATCAACTGACTGATTTCCATCCTTAGTTGGGGCATGCCTCAGCGCCCTTCCGGGTATTTTGCTCCGAGCAGACAGCCAATAGACCGCGTGCTGTCAAACCCCCAGAAGATAAGAGCGAAGACGAAAGCGTAGCCTATCATACCCAAAGCTATGACTGTGTCAAAGACGAGGTTGAAGTCGCCAACTACGTTCTGAACCAAACTAGTGAGTAGAGCGTTCACAACGGACAAGAGAGCGACGAATAGGGCGAGCCGGGCATAAGTTCTGAAAGGATACCTGCTGCGATGCTGGGTCCAGGCACAAAAGCTGAGTAGATCAGGGGGCCCACGCTTCGGTGGTGTAGCCCGATTAAGCACGCGATACGGATTCCACGCGTGGAGCCCCGTGGAAAATGGCAAACGCAGTGAGTGGCCCCTCCCACC
>VBAW01000099.1 GCA_005888635.1 Candidatus Bathyarchaeota archaeon
TGAGAAGTTCAGTAAGGGGATTGAAGCATTCCCTTGCCTTTCTATCCGGATGATGTTCTTATCTTTCAGCCCAAGGAGAGCGTTGTAGATGTTCGGGTAGTGCGCCGAACCGAATTCCTGTTTGATTTCGGTCGTCAGTCCGCTAATTGAGATGGGGCTGCCTATCTCCCGGGATATCGTGTCGATTATCTTGAATTCTGTCCCGCTGATCAATCCCTTTCACCCTGCCCACACATTACACCTTCGACGCCATTTCCATATAAGTATATAGTTGTGGTGCTATAATACTATAGTGAGAGAGCTATACATCCAGAAATAGGCTAGTAGGTCTCTCCATGTTCTCGCCATTGGCCGACTGTCACCATTTACGGTTATCAAACTCGTTACCAGCCAAGTAGTGCCAATTGCAGTTGAGTCTCGTGACGTAAACCTCGTGTTTGTGGGAAGGAGCCTGTCAAACTAGCCTTCGCAGAACACGGCGGCAACGCCGGCAAGGCTTGTATTTGGCGAATAACTATCTCAAATCGGTCCTGAAATGGATTGGAGAATAATCTCGCTCGGACTTCTACTGGATACAATTCCATGCTGGTGGCTCGTAGCTCTCCTTCAAGCTGACCTCACATGGTGGAACAGTGGAACATTCTTTGTGGTCCCTGTGATCATCTCTTGCGCGGTTATCGTTACGACCATTGGCTTGGCCAGACATGGTCCGTCAGGAAGTTTCTCGGAATCTGACCTCGTCGTGGTGAGTGCGTGTACCGGTCTGCTCGTGATATTTTTCGGAATTCTTCCGGTAAATCTAACCGCCATCTCGTACTCGTGGCATTGTCTTGAGAGCGGATTGCCTTGGTTTTGTGACAAGGCAAGCGCGATCAACAGCCTCGCATGGATATGGTTGACATTACTATTAGCTCCGGCCATGGCATTCTTTGGAGCGATCTTCTTTGCTCTACGAAAGAGGACATGACTTCGGCTCGTTAACTAGTCTCTTTCTGCTATCTTTTCAGTTTCTCTCATCTTTGTTTTCTTGTTATCTTTTCTCCGACCCCCCCGGGGGTATGCTGACACTCTAAAACTTCTTCACAATCTCACAGACCCCTCCACCGCCGAAATCGCCCGGAACAAGCCCTAATCCGGAATCGGGGCAAGCGATTTGAGCTTGCGACTTTTTCACGCTGACCTCTCCGCTTAATCCGCGATCTCGAAAACGTCGGATCTACGCATTCCAGGCCCTGAAGCGTGAGACTCGCCCAGAACAGTTTCATCTGGCGGGACCCCCCTCTGAAAAATCTCAAAATCAGTTGCTCCTCGCGACACGAACCCCGGAATCCCGGGACCCGCGTCGCATGTTCAGAATAAGTTCTCTGAAATAGACACACGCTTCTTGAGCTTTGGGGCCAGCCGAATCCTACAAGAGCTCGAGAAATGTGTGGGCTAGAATCTTTGTAACGCTGACGAGGTCGTTGATTCTAACATGTTCGTCTATTCCGTGAATGTTGCTGTCTTGCCGTGTGGCTCCTAGAACCGCTATAGGGATGCCTAGCGCGCTGACCGCGGCCATGTCCGTAGACCCTTGACTACCGCAAGATGGAGTGTCTCTACCTAGAACTTTTCTGGCCACTCTCCGGACAGTTCTAACTAGCGGGTGATTGGGCGATGTCAGCATAGGATCGTATCCGAGGAGCATTTTCATGGAGACCTTGACTTCTCGATGCTTAGCCGCAAACTCCTTCACAACCCGCGCAATCTCCCGCCGAACCTGAGCCTCGCTCTCTTCCGGAATAAAGCGACGGTCGACGAGAATCTCGAAAGTATCAGGAATAATATTCCCCTTTAGCCCGCCCTTCGCAGTATTGACGTACAGCCCCGGTTTCATCTTCTTAATACCCCATCCCGGTTCCGCGTTGATTCTAGACCGTCTCTTACTGATCTCTTCTCCGAGCTTTTTCAGATCCTCAATCAATGACGCCCCAAACTCGATAGCATTGACGCCCGTCCACCCGCGTCCCGAGTGAGCCGCTCTTCCGTGCACTGTAATCAGGTATTCAGCGTCCCCGAGACTCGCAACATGCAGCGCCTCGATCCCGCTATCCGTCGAGAGACAATAATCCACATCCTTAGTAATCACGTGCTTGTCAACTAGATAATTCACACCGCTATACCCGCCCACCTCCTCGTCAGTCGTAAACGTCGGAGTGATCCTCCCGCGGAACTTGGCGCCTGTCTCAACAAGCGCTTTCATCGAAAATATCTCGCAGGCGTTAGATCCTTTCACGTCAGCAGCACCTCGCCCATAGACCTTGCCATTCTTGACCACCGGCTCAAACGGATCATGCGACCATCCGGACGGATCAGCCGGGACCACATCGACATGCCCATTGAGAAGGACCCACGGCCCCTCGCCCTCACCTTTGAGAGTGGCGTAGGTGTTGGGCCTTGGACCCTTCAAGCCGACTTCAGGACTCACTTTCAGGCGCATAGACGCTTCTGGAATGAGGCTCACCGTAGGCGTGACACCTAGGTCCTTGAGCTCACTGGCCAGGACCTGGGATATCCTAGGATAGTTCAGCCCCGGAGGAACAGTAGTATCTATGTTAACCAGGCGACATGTAAGATCTACAAGATCCTTCTTGTGAGCATCAATCCATCGATCAACTTGCTTGACGAGAGTCTGAGAGGGCAAGAGCCGTCAAACGAAACCTAACGCTTCATGTTAATTGTTCTTTTGGTCGCGAACTCGAAGCGCTAATCGTGCTTCGGCTAGTGGAGTATTCCTCCTTCATTCTCAAACTTCTCAGCGCCGGGGCCCACATAGGTGAGAAGGGTCAGATGGAAGAAGTTCTTACGAATCCAGTTCTGGATCGATTCAAACCAGTTTCTGAACTCGACCGGCTTCCGAACTAGGTCGCCCTTGTCACTGTCAAGATAGTTCATGTCAGCTCGGATTCCACCGGCCAACATTATTTGAGATACGGTCCATGAACGGTGAAACTCTACGACTGGAGATTGGAATCCGTCGATCACATAGCAATTCTTCCCCGGCGCATATTCCGTTGCAACCGGGAGACGAACAGTCTTGTTCAGCAACCAGAACTTTCTCGTGTCCTCGTCCTCGGCGGGTTCCGGAAGCTCAGAAACCGGTGCAAAATCGGATGAAGGCGAGGTCGCCGGAAGGATTACTAAATGTCCCAACGATCGCAAGTACTGTAGGAATGTCTCTTCGTCTTCCTTCGACATGTACAGGACTAGTTGTTTCGGCAAGGTTTGATCCACTTTGTTAGGGTCTCACAATACATTGTTCTGCATCTTCGCGAGCGTTAAGACAGCCTCGTTATCGTCGGAATGGGTCGATTAAATAGCTACAATCAGCGGCAAGGTTGCGGACCATGGAATCGGCCTCCGAATCCGGTAGATCCCGAGGGGCCAAGGCCATTCTACAGTCCCCAACTGTCATCTTCTCGTTGGTTCTAGTCGCGGTCTACATTATCATCGGAGCAATGGTCGGGAACTTTTTCGAACCGCTAATCTCAGGAAATATTATCCTCGACTTGCTGGTTCAGTGTGATGCTCCTACGCCCATCTTCCCTTGGACGGTTCTCACCGCCATCTTTCTTCACGCCAGCATTCTTCACATAGCGAGCAACGTCTTCTTCCTTCTGTTCTTCGGCTTCATTCTAGAAGAACAAGTGTCGAAATCTCGCTGGGTGACGACTTTCTTCGTTACTGGACTGGTAGGCAGTTTGGGATTCGTAGGCTACGACGTCCTCGGCTACCTCCTGTCAGGAGGACCACCAACAATCGATTGTGCGGTCGGTGCGTCTGGCGCAGTCTACGGCATTATGGGCACAGCGGTGGGAGTAAAAGTAGTGCTCCTGCTAATCTTCCTGCTGGGTCTAGATATTTTTGCAGGCGGTGGAGGTCCAGCCCACCTTGGAGGACTAGTCGCTGGGCTCATCCTGAGAAGATACTGGTCACTTGGGGGAGGAACTTTCCGCGGAATCTAGCAATAGATTCTCTCGAACGGTCATGATTTTCATCTCACCATCGAGCGAGAGTTTGAACAGGTCTGCGACCGGAGATGTATTATGTAACATCTGTACAGCATTCGGACTCGACGGACGTAATATGGCACCAAAGAAGAAGAGCAAGAAAAAGAAAGGCGGCATGTAGACCCGGCTAGGGCATCGTACGCCCTGTTCCTACCCGCTTTTCTTTTTTCCTGATAAACTCTCATTCTCTCTTTGTGGTACGGATCTGTTAAGCGGAAAACGCGCTAGGCCGAATTTGATCGAACGTTTTGCCAGCTCTGTTCTTTTTTGCGGACTCGAGTCGTGGTTCTCACTACGTTGCAACATCTTGAAGAGGAACCTTTTCCGGCATTCTGTTGCGTCGAGGAGCCATATCCCATTTGACACAAACGTGCTGTCCCACCAGAATAGGACACTTGTTCATGTGTTGAGGTAGCCCTGCTCAGCTAGTTTTACGATGGACTTAGACTACCATATCCAATCGTTGCTGGTTACAGGACTCTTTTGTCGGTTACGCACGTTCCGACCCATGGGACAGTACGAGAGATGCTCGACCTGGAGCAGGGCTAAGGATCCGGGTTGTCCCATCAAAAAGCAAGGCTCTCCCTTCTCATCATATCATTTTCCATATTCTTGGTCACAATCAGCCCTGTAGTATGGGCCCCTGCCGGTGAAGCCTACACCTTGACCATCTCACCGTCTCGGCTCCAGGAGAGCGCCAGCAGTCAGGTTGTCCTATCGCTCAAAGTGACAAACGCTACCACATTTACAACCTATTCGTTCACTTGGACTGTTGTTGACCCCTCAGGGTCTAGCAGGACGGCAACCAACAGCACGAACACTGGCTTCGGCACGTCCTTTACGCTGAGCACAGATTTTCCAAAGAATTTCCCTCCCGCCAGTTTGAGGTATGTAGGGAACTACACGGTCCGCGTGGACGAGACTAGCCCTGCGAACAAGGCGAATGTCGCGAGTGGGCGTTTCCAGGTTGGGCTAACTAGCGCTGGAACCTATCGGCGAACAGACATGACATCCATTCAAGGGATCGGATACAGGGCTGGAGAGAATGTGACAATAGACATGTCCTACGGCTCAAACCCTGTTCCGGGGTTTCCAAACTGGGGTTCTGCTGATTCCAACGGAGTACTGTCATACCTCTGGCAATCTTCTCCCGGAGCAGCTACGGGAGTCTACAATGTAACTCTTCAAGGGTCTACAACTCTGAAGGTTCCGGCTGACACAGA
>VBAW01000100.1 GCA_005888635.1 Candidatus Bathyarchaeota archaeon
CGCAACACCGGGCAAGGCACCAGTGTTGCTGTGGTGAACAACAGCCTCGCTCCGCCAAGCCAGCCTCTCAACCTGTTCTATTTCCTAGTTGTGGCGGGAATAATCGGCGGCGGCTTCACCAGTGCTCTACTCTTCAGGAGATTCAACTCGACAGACGCCCCCTTCGGAGAACTATACACATTCACAGGTGGCGAGTTCCAGCCTCCTACTACATTGATGATTCGAGGAGAA
>VBAW01000020.1 GCA_005888635.1 Candidatus Bathyarchaeota archaeon
AACTAGGACGCTGAACAAGATAGTGACAGAGAACGCTCCATTGCCTGCGTCGGCATTAGTCGAATCAGAGAGTCAAGCTCGCGCCGAGCCACGTAAGAAGATACGTCTCGCATCACCAATCATCGACGCTGAAATGAAGGCAGCGGCCCTTGCCGCCCTTGAGAACGAGATGATGGTCATGGGCGAGAGTGTCTTCAAATTTGAGGAAGAGTTCGCAAAGTACTGCGGCACGAAGTATGCCGTCTCTACTGCCTCCGGAACTGCAGCTCTCTCAATTACATTTCAAGCCATGAGTATCGGGCATGGCAACGAAGTCATCACGACCCCATTCTCCTTCATCGCAACAGCAAACTCGATTGTTCACGCGGGAGCGGATCCCATTTTCGCTGACGTTGAAGACTCAGGAATGAACTTGAGCCCTCGCAAGACCCGAGTAAAGATCGGGTCCAAGACTCGTGCACTGATGCCGGTGCACCTGTACGGACACCCATCTCGAATTGATGAATTCCATGATCTTGCGGCTGAGTCAGGCCTAAGCCTGATTGAAGATGCTTGCCAGGCTCACGGTGCCGAATTCAGAGGACGAAAGGTTGGTTCTATCGGTGATGCCGGATGCTTCTCGTTCTATCCCGCGAAGAACATGACCGTAGGCGGTGACGGGGGCATCATAACAACGAATGATGAGGAACTGGCCGATGTGGCACGGAGCATAAGAGACTGTGGCCGGGACAAGAATAGCAAATACTATCACGGTCGAATAGGCTTCACATCAAGGCTCAACACAGTCAACGCTGCCATCGGAAGAATCCAGCTGAAGAGACTGGAGGCTTGGAACGAGGCAAGAAGACGCATATCCGAACAATACAGAAAGGAGCTCGAAAATGTGCGAGACATCATTCTTCCACCTTTAGAGGCAAGTTTCGAAAAGGCCGTCTACCACTTGTTCGTCATCAGGACGAAATTCCGGGACCAAGTGAAAAAACGCCTTGCCGACAATGGAATAGAGACCGGCATACACTATCCCAGACCGATCCACCTACAAGCACCCTACCGAGAGAAGTACGGGTATGCGGAAGGAGCTTTCCCGCTGAGCGAGTCGCTCTCAAACGAGGTCTTGAGCTTACCAATGTACCCGACCCTCGCCCAAGACGAAGTGGTCCGGGTGTGCGAGGCTCTGAAGAAATCCCTAGTCGCCTAGTCGCGCAGCCTATCCAAAACTCGTACTTTTTTCGAAATCTGAAGAGATCCTGATCTACTTCTTCCTCAACAGAGGGGATGAGACTATTAGTGAGGGGAACAGGATTCCGGCACCGGCGAAGAAGATCCACTGTACGCCGAACTCCGATACAAAGCCGCCTAGAATATTGCCGATGGCCATCCCGATGCTCAGCACTACACTGTAGAGTCCATTTGCCGATCCCCTTCTCGCTTTGCCGGAAATATCACTGACGTAGCTGAGAATCGCGGGAGCGATTGCGGATGCCAAGAAGAATAGTGGTGCAAGGATTAAGGCGTATGTCAGAAAGTACGGGAAGGACCAGCCGAACAGGACTAGAAAGCCGAACTCTCCGATAGCGCCGAGCACCATTATCTTTGTCCGTCCGACCTTGTCGGATATGTGGCCAAAAACTATCGCGCCGAGGGCGAACAAGCCTCCGATCGCTCCGAGAAAGATCAACATCTGACCAGTGAGGGTAATATTCGCATCCTTGAACGCCTTTGGCAAGAGAAAATACATTCCAAGAATAATCGTCTGACCAAGCCATACAGGCAAGACAGGTCGAATCTTTGATCCGAGCCAGAACAGACCCAACTCCGAAACCAAGCCCATATCCACCCAAGTTGGCCAAGTCGAAGCCTCCCATCTTCTTCCCCCGGTTGGTTTGTTTAGTCGCGTCACCGAGTAGTGTGAGAGATGTTACTGCTGCCATTGCGGCGGAAACACCCATTAGAGCGTGGAGTACGGAGACGTTCAAGAGGTTCCTTGTGAAACCTATTGCTGCGGTCAGAATTGTGATGAGTGTCATACCCGTTAGGTGAAGCTTCTTCCTGCTCATTCGATCTGCTAGTCGACCAACAGGCATGGCAGAAACAGCCTCAGCGATAGGGTAGAGCGCCAAAATTAGACCAACCTGAAAAGCTCCAGCGGGCAAGTATAATGGAAATAGTATAGTCACCGAGCCGAATCCTATGCGAGTAAGGAACACTGCCAGGTAGAGGTATAGAATCATCCGCGCGCCGATCTTCTTAGCCATGGCAGCATCCGGGGGGACAACTTGGCATGGCGGTCCCTTCTTGTAATAGGCTAGATGGTCCAGTGAGAGGTTTGGGAGGGGAACGGACTCCTTGGTCCATCTTCACCGGCCCTGGAAACAGCTAGAATTTGCGAGGTAGCTGGAGAAGGTTCAGCCCGACGTTCTTGTCCCTGTCTTTCAGAAGTCTCCCGGGTAGTCTGGTAACGTTGACTTCGACCATGTTTGCGAGGGAGTCTTCCTCCAGATGTCCTCCGATAACCGAGAAGTCTCGGCGTCCAAGTGTGACGTGGGCATGAGGCAAGGCCTGACGGTTCATCGTTGAGACGTTTCCGGATAATGTAAGAATCTCCAAGTCCTCATCGAACGTCTCATACTTGTAGGTCTTCGTGTCTTTGAAGTCGTAGTGGCCTAGCACTGCTTTGTACAGCGAGCCTATGCCTTCAAAGAAACTTGCGTGGAGTCTTTGCGCATTGGCGAATTCTCGCAGCGTCTTGAGTATGTCGTCGCCTTGTTCCAGGCGGAGTACAAAGCCCGAGCCGAGCTTCTTGTAAAGCGTGTTTCGCACCCGAGTATTGGACGGTTTAAGATATCTTTCCTGAAACTCTGTTGATGCTCAGGTGGCGACGGGAACTGTGGACGACCCGTACGGGATCATGCCTACGTCTCGCTCGTACAACTTTGAGTCCATTGACCTCAATGCGTCATCGATCGTCCTGTAGAATTTTATCCGGGTCTTGCCGAGGAATTCCTCAACTACGCTTGACGCTTTGGGAGAAACGACTGCAAAATCTGCTTTTGCATCGTCGAGCGCTAGCCGGTTCGGCTTTTGGGAGGCCTCCGTGACCTTGCCAGCCTTTGCCCTTCTCTTCAAATCCTCAACAACCTTGTCGGGTCCTATCTTACCGTAGGTCTCCATCTCGGTCTTGAACGCGTCACTTCCTATACCGTTCTCCAGTGAAGCTAGGAGGACGACGACCGGCTTAGGCGATTGACCTGACGGCACGAGCCCGGCCGCGAAGGTGGCTGCTTTCAATGCCTGGTAGAGGTTCTGTCCCGTTGGCCCGTCAGCCCTCGTCAGTACCAAGGGTACCGGACGTGATTGGACAGAGTGGGCTCGCCTCGAAAAGTTCTCCGCTAGCTGTTGATGAGCCAGATTCGGATCGCCGTAGGCCGCTTTGACAAGGCTGCCGTCCTGGTTGAGTACGAAGTCTAGAATTCGATGCTCGATCTTCATGAATTCCTTGAGAATGTTGGGAACCTCGTTCATGTCTTCGCGCATCGGGTTGCCTTTGACCACAAGCTCGTGGCAGCTCGGATTTCCGATAACATAGCCGTGGTTCGTTGTGATCGTCTTGAGACCAGAACATCCAGGGAGGAGAGCCTTGGCTCCTCCTTCGTAGCCTGCGAAGTAGTGGGGCTGAACGTTCAGCGTTGAGACTAGTAGGTCTCGGTCGAACAGTTCCTTGTTCAACTCGATGGGTGTTCCTCGACCGGTGAGGCCTATCCACTCGTATTTGCTTCCCGGGTTCTGGGTTGAGCTTACCTTGATACTTTTCTCGTAGCGCTTGTAGATGTCGTCCCCGAGGACTTTCCGGATAAATGACTGATCTGCGGGTACGTGTGTTCCGCATGCGAAAATGAACTTGATGTCATCAGTCTTAGGCTCTATCAGACTGATCAGTTGCTTGATGAAGGGCGATTGTTTGCGAGTGGAGTCCGTGAGGATTATTGCGGGACTCCAGCCCTTCTCTATCTCGAAAGGCCGAGCTCCGATAGGAGATGCGAGGGCCTCTCTAAACGCCAAATCGACGGGCTTGCTCGGAAGTGGATTCGCTTGGACGTATCGTATCTTGTCTGGGGTGAGAAGCTTGCTGCCTCCGAATTCATCCAAGACTGAGAGGCTAATCGTGGTAGTCAAGGAAGGATTGAGATGGGATGGTGAAATGGCGATTTAAGCGTTAACTGGTTCAATGAACCGCTTTGAGAACGATTCTGAAAGAAAGGGGGTCCGCCCTGGTTATCAGGGCGGGGTATACCCGCGGCTAGAGCTGGAAGTGGTGGTGGTTGCGCCTGTCTTGTAGGTGTATCCTAGGAATCCTCCTATGAGGCCTAGGATGAGGCCGATGAAGTTCATGGATAGTATTGAGAAGACAAGCACTAAAGTGCTGCCTAGTTTTCTCTGGGCCGCGTTGTTGTACAGCAGCCAGCCTCCGACGAGGGTGAGTATGCCTGCGATACTTCCCCAGATCAGGAGCATACTGCTGGGAAAGCCTGGGACGAGTAGCGATGTGATGGCGCTAGCTAGAAAAGCGCCGACGAGGGTGAATATCCCTGCGAGTATTGATAGCGCGAAGGCTGCTGTTGGCTTTTTCTCAACGTTTACTGCCAACGTTTATCCTTAGAACTACGCCCTTGTCGGAACTATCAATCCGCTGTAACCTGACAGGTGAAGAGCATGAACCATCGATACTGTGCCCAAACATAGGGCAGGCATAACATCCCGTGGATACCGTGGGCATTCCAGCACTCTCCCCTTTTCCCCTTTGTCTTTCGGGAGATTTTGGCAAACTCCCGAGGGGCTAGATAAGAATGCTTTTTCTGTTTCAGGAAACGTATTTTTTCGCCTTTCCTGGACGTCAGAATACGCTATGCAGCATGTCGCGTGGAAGAGCCCGGCTTCGGGTGGGATCGGGAGTATCCTTTTCGCATCGCCCTTGATATCGTCCGGAGGCAATTTAGGACTGTGCGACTTAGCCTCGGGGGATAGAGCTCATCACCGATCGGTACGGCGGGAGACTGTCCCGGTCTTCTTTTTCTCCAATTAGACAACTCCAGACTCTCCACGCGAGTTTCAGCATGGCTATACGGGCTGGACCCTTCAGAATCGTGGACCTTAACGTTCCAAGAGACGGATTTCATCGATGTTGGACAAGTCTGACGAGAGTCTCACGAGAGTCTACAATGCTCTCGCCAATCCGACTAGGCGTCAGATTGTCCACATTCTGAAGGAGAGAGGCAAAGCCGGTTTCAAAGAGCTCCACGACACTCTCAGAATAAGCGTAGGCGCTCTCTACCATCATCTAGATAGTTTGGAGGGATTCGTCGCTCAGGGAGCCGACAGGAAATACGTACTGACTGATGATGGCAGAGCTGCCATCAACGCATTCAGCAGTGGCGAGGAGAGAATTATCGCGAACGCTGCCCAGGCTCCTCCTGGGGAATCGCGCATCGGCTTCTTTTCGAGAGAGCTTCTGTTTGGCAGAACTGTATTCAATTATCTTAGTCAAGAGCCGTTGAGGAGCCTCCCAATCGCGGCCATGATCCTAGCTCTCGGGGGAGCGATATCTTTCATGACAAACCTCGAGCCGATTCTTCTCTTCTATCTCAATCCGACTCAAGGAATCACTAAGACCTGGTTCCTGCTATTGTTCCCCTTGGGATGGTTCATCACGTTCGCGGTCGCGGATGTCATGTGCAACTTGTTCTATCATAGAAGTGGAGGGGAACTTAGCCTAATCAATGGAACCGCCTTCGCAATGGTGCCACTTCTCCTAGTCCCAGGCCTGATTCTGCTGGTCCAACCTTTTTCGGCAGTGATACAATCCGCGACAGCATTCACGATTCTATTGCAGGTCGGGGTTCAAGTCTGGGTTGTCTGCCTGCTCTCAAGCGCCATCTCAATCTCAAAGGGTCTTAAGATGGAGCGGACGGCTCTGATCAGCCTCGCCGTGATGTACCTGAACATCACCGCGGTCATCTTCGCACTATCGCTCGGACTGTTCTAGGACCTCAGAACATTCCAGTTTGGACCCGTGGAACAGGTTCTACTAGTATAGAAACTATAATTTCGCCTCATTTAGAAGAAAAACGCCTAAATCGCATCTAAAACATATGTCTAGCTTGAAGAAACGGAGATGATTAGAGAACAATGACAAGAACCATGACGATGCTGCTCGGAATCTTTGCACTCGCAATCTCAGTACTCGCGGTTCCCGCCGTAGCGGGAGCCGCCCCCACAGGATCGGTCGACTCGGCAAACAGGGTCATCTTCAACAGCGGATCTTTGACGGGAGTTTTCGAGGAAAACGTCCCACACATTACTTTCTATGCGACAAACGAGCTTGGACGAACAACCTACCAGCTCAACTTCAGGTCTCTCATAGAATTCAGCACTAGCTCTGGGGTGAGCACCTACGAGAGCCCTAGGTTGGTTGCAGTGGCCGACTTCGACTCGGCCTCCTGGACCGCCAGCAACTTCTACCCAGTCAAGGACAAAACCACCGGCACAACGATTGGAATGGGTTTCAACTTCACCCTCAACAACCAGATGACCATTGTTGAAAAGACCCCACCGCCTCAATCCCTCAAATCAGGCGACGTAGTGCTCGTTGTGAAGGCCTACAACAACACTAGGACCATAACCGTAAACGGACAATCAGTAACAATCAACACCGCAGAAATCAAGATCGACTTCGTGCTGAAAAACTGGCCCTTCGCATCAACCAGTGACAAACTCGCTTTGCAAGTGAACATGCACAGCAACTACAACCACTTCGATCTCGACCAGTCTACCGGTACGACAACTGTCGACGCAACCAATGACGAGGGCGCTGCAGTGATGGAGCATCCCTACACTGAGACTTCCAACACAGAACAAAAGGTCCGATACGCTTCTGGACCGGTCACGTCAAGCATGAACGTTGGGTTCTTCCACTTCGTCAACACAGCTACGGTAACCCCTGCTAGCGGAATTCCCCAATCGGTACAAGTAGTCGCCGCGTACAAGGCAGAAAAGGACGGACCTGAAACGTTCCTGAAACTATACCTAGTCTATCCCTATTTCCCAAGCGGATCAACCCTAGTTCATGACCCTAGCTTCGGCCTTCAAGGCGGACTGCCAACCCTCTACATCATCGCCGGAGGCGCGGGAGTCGCAGGACTCGCCGCGGTCCTCGTGATTAGACACCGCCACCTTCAAGTCCAAAGGTTTCCGAAGAGCAAATAGAAAATCTGAAGCGGAGCATTTCTCCGCTCCCCCCTCTTTCTTTTTGTCACGTTAAGTTTAATCAGGCGAGACTAAGATTCTGCAAGTTCATCATTTGAAACGGATATTGTTTGGATAGAGTCCCACTATGAAATACCGGACCCTTGGAAAGACAGGTCTCAAAGTCAGTGAGGTGGGATTTGGGGCGTGGGCTATAGGAGGAAACAATTACGGGAACAGCTACGGACCCACAGACGACAAAGTCTCGCTCGCTGCGGTTGAACGAGCCTTTGAGCTTGGATGCAACTTCTTCGATACGGCTGACGTCTATGGACACGGACACAGCGAAGAGATCCTGGGTCACGCTCTGAAAGAGCACCGGAAAGATGTTGTCCTCGCCACAAAAGCAGGAGGGGACTTCTACCATGATCCTCCACGCATGAACTTCAACCCGGACTATCTAGAATTCGCGTCAGCGAAGAGTTGTGAACGACTGCAGACAGACTACATCGACCTCTACCAACTTCACAATCCTCCCATCCAATTGCTCAAGAATGGGAAGATCTTCGATGGTCTAGAGAAACTGAAGGATTCTGGAAGAATCCGACACTACGGGATCTCGATACACGACCCGCAAGAGGGACTAGTATCAATGAAGTATGGAGAGCCAGCAGCCATCCAAGTCGTATTCAACTTATTGCGCCAGGAGGCTAAGAACCAGCTTTTCCAGGCAGCCCGAGAACGAAATGTTGGGATCATCGCGCGAGAACCACTCTCGAACGGATTCCTCAGTGGGAAGTTCACCATCGACTCGACTTTCCCATCAGGTGACATTCGAAGCAATTTTCCCCGTAACTATCTCTCGGGCTTGATAGGAGCAGCCCAACAGCTCAGACTTCTCGAATCGAAGACGAGGACTCTCGCCCAAGCCTCTCTTAGATTCGCGCTTGATCATAAGGACGTGTCAACCGTGATACCTGGAGCGAAGACCCCACAACAGACAGAAGAGAACATCAGAGCATCGGACCTACCTCCCCTGACGGGAGAAGAGCTACTGAGAATCAGAATTCTGAGAGAGCAAGGATTCGCATAGACTGAGGTCGAACAGCATCGGCTAGGTACCTTCTCAGAATAGCCAACAAGGAGGGATACACTCCGAGAGAGGTTGAACAGGTCTCAGCTAGCATCCGGAAGATTCTCGGCTCCCGGGAGAGCGCTAGCCACTTCCGGGTAGGGACTGACGCAGTTGAATTCAACATGTTCGCGGATAACGAGAAGGAGCTGGCGGAGCGGAAGAGGCTCCTCACTGAGAGTTCGTTCAGGATAGTTAGCGTAAGGCTCCTGGATACGCCTCCGAAGGCCGTTGACAAGGCGGAGGCGTTGGAAGAAGGGATTCAACTCTTCAACGAGGAAAGGTTCTGGGAATCCCACGAAGCCCTCGAGCAAGCGTGGCACATAGCGAAAGGCGTTGAACGAGACGCGATCCAGAGCATAATCCTCACGGCAGCCGCATTCGTCCATTATCAGAAGGGTGAAGAGGAAATCTGCTTATCCATCATGAAACGGGCACGAGCAAAAATGTCCTTGGTCAAGGCTTGCGAATTGATAGACTTTGACAGTCTTGAGAGGAATATCAATGGCATCTTAGACTCTGAAAAGGTTCAGCTTTTCAAGCTGCGAATCAGTCGCGTTTGATAGTACGATTTTTCTATCAGCCGTCGACTCTGGTATCCCTATCCTTTTAGCTGGAATCCCGAAAAATTCGGAGGGACCCTAAGGCTTGGCCATCGTCAACATCGATAATCGATATTCGACCGTATTGGCCATGATCTCCGGCGTCATGATTACGGCAACAAGACTGGCGATCCCCCAGTTCTACCCGTCCCAAGCGACAAATGGCTGGGCAAATCTCTTCGCCGAGCTATCCAGTGGCGGCCTCACACTATTCGCGGTGCTAGCGGGAATCATATCGTTCCTCGTCCAGTTCGGAGGAGTCTCGATATTCATCGGCGGCTTGCTGTGCTACAAAAAGCACTTACGATCTGGAAAAGAATTTGTCGGAATCGGAACAACTTTTGGTTTCGCCGATCTGCTGCTGGCAATACCCTCACTAGGATCGAGTAGCTCTGGCCCAATCTACCTAGTAGCCGTCGCCTGGACGAGCCTCCTCCTCGCCGTCTTCGCGGGACGTCACATCAAGGGCCCCAAGGGAAGCTATGCCGGCGAGGTGAGGAAGCTCATGACCGGGATACGGAGCAGGATTCTTCGGCAGGAGAAAAGAAAGAGGAGGGAGAGGCGTCTTCGCCGAAGGCGCGCGCAGTCGAAAATTACTAGGGGAAGCCTACCCTCTGCGAAACAGTACAACGTCAGCAGCAATAAAGACGGTGAGAGCTAACCCGCCACCAATCAGGGCTGCCGGTGCCGCTAAATCCCAATAAAGGAGAACTGTGGCGATTAGAATCGCTAGAATCGAGAGGAGATCGGTTAGTAGCCTCCTGTCTGTGGGGTCCAACTTGGAACGACCCTTTGAAGTGGGTTTCTCGACGTTACTCATTTCGGAGATTCTGGTAGAGAGCCAGATGAATTTGTAGATAAGTCCTATCTGAGATTTCTGTAACGTTTCGTGAGATTAGCCGGTTATGGATCTGATGAGGATCAGAATGTTCCTCTTCCTCTCTCTCATCCTTCTCTTGCTGTAGTTGTACCATTCAGGACCGTAAGGAATGTACTCGCTTACTCTGAATCCGTTTGCGAGGAGGCTCGATTTTAGATCATCCCTGATCCCTTTCAACAGTTGGAACTCGAAATCAGCCTTGTGATCACGGCTAAGCTTCTTGGCTTCAGTGATCATTTTCTCATCATGTGTGCCGATCGCAAAGAATCCATTCTGTTCAAACAAGATATGCATTAGCCGTAGATAGTTGGCGTTAAGCTCGCTTCGACGTTTGAAAGCAACCTCCCGATTCTCTGGGTACGCACCTTTCACGAGCCGTATTTTTCCGCCTCGCGGCAAGAGATCTCGCAGATCACTTTCGGTGCGCTTCATGTTTGCCTGCAGACACAATCCAAGATCCTTGTGCGTTCCGAGCAGTTCGCGGTAGATCTCTACTGTCGACTCCGTGTAAGGGGAGTTTTCCATGTCTATCCAGACGAAGCGTCCTTCCTCCTCGGCCCTCGCGATTATATTGAGAAGGTTGTCTTTGTAGAGCGAAATCTCAGCCGCAAGCCCTATCTGTGAAGGTTTGACTGATATGGTGGCTTGAAGGTTCTCGCTCTGGATCGTCTCTAGAAGCTTCAGATATTCGTCCACGTATTGCTGTATCAGCTTCCGATCAGGAGTATGCTCTCCTAGACGGTTGAGGATAGCGTGGATCTTTCTCTCGTTAGCATTGCGGGCCGCATCCATAGCATCTTGCAGAGTGTAGCCTGCAATCCAGCGCCTGGCGATTCGGTAGAAGAGTCGTTCGGTGATTCGTGTCATCGTTGAAAGGTCTCAGACAGTCTCGTTCTGAAAGTGGTCTCTTCGATCGCCAATCGATAAAGGCTTCGAACGTTTCCTCACCAGATTCTCGCCAGAATCTCTAGAGCATCGGCCGATTCACGACCACCAACGTCTCGCGCAATTTTTGGCAAATCATCTTTTGTGATCCCATAGTCTCTCAGTCTCTTCGACAGGCCCAGTCCACGGACCAGTTCAGCGACTCCATCGGCAGCTTCCAGCGCTACTTTGTCCACATGAAACCCTTCCGTGTTTTTACCTTCGGCCCTTGCTATGAGAGCCAGCCTCTCCGGGTTTCGCCTTGCTTCCATCCGCATTACCTCTGAAAGCGTAAGGCATGACGTAATACCGTGAGGGATATTCCAAGTTGCGCCAATCACCCGTCCTATCGAGTGGCTTAGTCCAGTTCCTACGCTGACAACTCCAGCAAAAGACATCCAGGCAGCTAGCTGGCATTTCAATCTAGACTTGAGGTCTACGGGATCTCCGGTCGAGAGTTTCAGGTTTTGAAAAAGAAGGCTGATGGCCTCGAGCGCGAGTGTGTCAACGTATGATTGATGGTTTGGCGAGTACACAGCCTCCACCGCATGATCTAGACTTCTGATTCCGCTCGAAGCCCAGAGCCAGCCTGGTGTGGGAAGGGTCAGCTCAGGGTCGAGAAAGACTGACCGCGGAACCATGCGCAGGTCTCGGAACCCTGTTTTGCGATTCAGTTTCTCATCGGTCATTCCGGCGATGTGGGAGAATTCGGCTGCGGAAAGAGTCGTGGGAACGGCAATGTGTGGAATTGTGGGACGCCGGAAATCTTGGGACAATTCTTTGACAATGATCTTGGTCGAGTCGATCGGGCTGCCTCCGCCTAGGCTGATTAGAGTATCCGCCTTGGATTCTCCAACTGCAGTTGCTGCCTGGCGGATTCTACTCATAGGTGCGTGTTGCTTGATTTCCGAGAAGACGCCGGCGAGCTTCGTTCCCGCGGCATGCTCTACTCGTGCGATTAGATCCGTCTTTTGCGCGATGCTTTGTCCAGTTACGAGAAAGAGTCTGCGCGAACCTATTCTATCTAGTTCGTCTCTCAGTCTAGTAATGATTCCTGGCCCGAAAAATACTCGTTCAATAGGAAGGTAGGTGTACTCGCCTGACGCCACACCAGTCTCAATGGTGGACAAGTGTTCTGTTATGGTACGGTTGCGCCTATCTTGACAGGTCCCATCCAGCTGAACGGGTAGTTCGGATCGTCCAACCTCTCTGCGTTGCTAGTGACTCTTAGCGGCTTTTTTGTCTCTATCATTATCGCCAGTTCATTCGTCGAGTCTTTTCCGAGGCTTGCTTCTATCGCCCCCGGTTGGGGTCCGTGATGGATTCCTCTCCGGTGCAGTGTGTAAGAGCCTATCTCGATCCCTCTGCGGCTTCCGAAATCGCCGCTGACATAGTAGAGTATCTCGTCACTATCTATGTTGCTGTGATTGTACGGGACAGGTATGGCTAGTGGGTGATAGTCCAGTTTTCGCGGGACGAAGGATAAGACGTCGAAGCCGGGAGCTTCAAACGTTTGATGTATGGGTGGGGGCTGATGGACCCTTCCGGTGAGGGGTTCGAAATCGTTGACGTTGAAGATCCACGGGTATAGGTAGCCGTCCCAACCTACTACATCCAGAGGATGAAAGTCGAACGTGTACGACATCAGGGCGTTGTCAACTTTCATGCGTACCTCGAATTCTCCCTTCTCATTGTGAATAGCCAATTCTTTTGGTTCTCGAAAGTCGCGGTCCGAATAGGGCGCCAACTCCACCAACTGTCCGTAATCATTCCGGTATCGTCGCGGTATCTCGATCGGACCTGCTGACTCGGCTACCAGGAACCTGCTCTCCTTAGAGTCCAGCATTATCCGGTAAGTTGTCCCCCTAGGCACTACGATGAAGTCGCCCTCGTGAAAGGGGAGGAGTCCGAATACGGATTCTAGGGTTCCTCTTCCTTCATGGACAAAGTATAGCTCGTCGCCCTGGGCATTTCGGAAGAAGGACTCCATTGATTGAGTCGGACGAGCCGACGAGATGAACACGTCACTATTGTAGAAGAGCGGCTGTCGGCCCTCAACGACATCTTTCGTGGTTTCAATATTCTTCGTACGAATGTGATGATGACGGTGTTCATTTGGCTGCCACTCAGAGATGCTCAGGTCTCTGAGTTTCTTGATGTGTGAGACCCGAGTCGGGGCGTATTCATGATAGAGGGTCGAGTAGACTCCAGAGAAGGCCTCTGTCCCGAAGATTTCTTCGTGGTACAGCGACCCATCTGGCTTTCTGAATTGAGTGTGTCGCTTCTGAGGAAGTTTTCCCAGTCGCTGATAACTTGGCAAGTTCGCCTAGCGCTACGACTTTGCGGTCTCTATAATTCTGTTCCTCAAGACCCCTAACCGCTCGACTTCCAGATCCACGCGGTCTCCAGGTTTCAGCCACGGGTGAACTTCCTGCCCAAGCTCCAACAGAGAACCCGTTCCTACCGTGCCCGACCCGAAGATCTCTCCGACTCGCAACTCGACCGATTGTGAGGCTCGAGCGATCATTTGCGGGAAGGTCCAATGCATCTTATTCATGTTCCCGTCCGACAGATGCTTCTCGTTGATTGTTGCCTTCATCTGCAGTTCGAATTTTCCGGGCCCAATCTTCTTGTCTTGCAATTCATCCGGAGTGACGAGCCAAGGTCCAAGTGAAGTTGCGAAGTCTTTCGCCTTTGCCGGTCCCAGTCCAATCTTCATTTCTGGTTGTTGTATATCCCGTGCGCTCCAATCGTTCATTATTGTATATCCGGCGATGTGGCTTTCAGCTTCTTCTTCTCGAATATTCGTACCATTTTTTCCGATGATACAGGCGACCTCCAGCTCATAATCGAGCGTTTTGGTGTACGAAGGGTATGGGACCTGGTCGTCTTGACCATATAGCATGGCGGGATTCGAATAGTAGAATGCCGGGAACTCATACCATTCCTCTGGCATCTGAAGGCCTCTTCGAGCTCTTGCGGCTTTTACATGATCCTCGAAGGCGTAAAAGTCCCGGATGATTGGAGGGCGATAGATAGGGGGCCGAATTCTCACTTCGTTCAGCTTCTCCATCGTTCGTGGGATTTTTTCTGGGTCGATTCTGTTGAAAATCCGCCAAGATAGTTTCTGAAGATCTTCAAGGACTTTCGGACCCTTCGCAAGTACGTCGAGAGTTGAAGACGCGTTTTTGGACAATGTCTGTATTGTGCGTGGGATGCGAATGCCGAGAGGAGCGGATACTCGAGTTAGCTCGTGGACGTCAAGAATCCATTTCCCCCAGAGTAGTGCTGGCCGGGTCTTCAGCGGGGTCTTGTGTTCGCTGTAGGTGACCAGCTTCATGCGTTGCTAGAGATTGCCGCGCTTCGCCTGTTCCTGTTCTATCGACTCGAAGAGGGCCTTGAAATTGCCCTTGCCAAAGGACTCGCTGCCTCTCCTCTGTATCAGTTCGAAGAAGAGCGTGGGTCTGTCCTGGAGAGGTTTGGTAAAGATCTGGAGCATGTATCCCTTCTCATCCTTGTCGACGAGGATGCGGAGTTTCTTGAGATCGTCTATGCGCTCGGAGATTCCTCCGACTCGCTTCGGTAGTTCTGCGTAGTATGAGTCTGGAGTGTTCAGGAATTCGATGCCCCTCTGCTGGAGGCGCGTCACTGTTGCGATCAGGTTGTCAGTTGATATGGCGAGATGCTGGACCCCTGCGCCTTTGAAATAATCGAGATACTCTTGGATCTGCGACTTTCTCTTTCCAGCGGCGGGCTCGTTGATCGGAAACTTGACCGTTCCGGACGGATTCCGCATCACTTTGGAGCGAAGGGCCGAGTATTCAGTGCTAATGTCCTTATCGTCAAAACTGATTAGTTGTGAGAATCCGAAGACTTTGCCGTAGAATTCCACCCAATAGTCCATCTTTCCCTCTTCGACATTCGCCACGACATGGTCGACGCGTTGAAGTCCAACTGGCTCAGCATTGCCCTTGATCGGCACAAAGCCCGGAGCAAAGACACCCTTGTACCCTTCTCTTTCGATAAACGTGTGAACTGTGTCCCCGTAGGCCGAGATAGCCGAGCCCTTGAGGACCCCATAGTCGTCCTTCAAGCTAGTGGGAGCTCTGATTCCCTTAGCTCCTCTCTTGATTGCCTCGTTGTATGTCCATTCCGTGTCTTTTACGCGGAGCGCAATATCGGCGACGCCATCCCCGTGCGTTAGAACGAACCTTGAGATTGGATGGTCAGGGTTTAGGCCTGTAGTTAGGAGTAATCGAATGTCTCCTTGTTGCATCAGGTAGGAGGTCTTGTCCTTGACCCCTGTTTCGGGTCCGGCGAACGCGATAGGTGTGAATCCAAAGCCGTTCTGATAGAAATAGCTCGCCTGCTTGGCGTTTCCAACGTAGATCTCTACGTAGTCGATGCCTTCGATCGGGAGAACTTCAGATTTCATCTCGTCTCAGCGAAGCTTCTGGCTTGGACTACTGGCTATTAATTCATTCCCCCGAGGAAGCAACAGGCACGCGAGGGGACGTGAACCAGAGTTTGCATAATCGGCTACAAATTGTGACTTTCAAGAAAATTCTGAACGAGTTTCTCGACTTCTTGAGGTGAATCCTCAGGAACGAAATGTCCAGCGTTCACTGTCTCGAGCTTCGATTCCGGAATCATCTTGGAGATTCGTTCAGCATAGGTCGTCCCTGATTTTCCTGTGCCCCAAATTATCGTCGTTGGAACCTTCAGATGAGTGAGACCCTGCTCGACCTCCTTCAGCGGCTTGAAGCTCGGATGATAATTTGAATCGGGAAACATTCTCGCAAACGCCTGGTAGGCTTGTTTTGACTCGTCATCAGGAAACGGTGCCCAGTAGGCCTTCATCGTCTCCTCGGATATTTTCTCAGGATGCATGGCAGAATCTTTGATTATGGCAGGAGTAATTTTTGAAGCAGCAGCAGGTGGAATGCGAAAGTCCGTTGTGAGAAATGTGTTGAGAATGACCAGCCCAGCGATATTCTGAGGGTTGCGCACTGCATATTGCAATGCGAAGGGAGCCCCCCAATCATGAACGACCAGAACTATATTCCTGAGTCCCAAGGACTGGATTAGACCAGAGACCATTCGGGAATGATGGGGAAAGTCGTGGAGCAGAGGGTTAGGCTTGTCAGACTTACCGAACCCCATCAGGTCCATCGCGATGGCCCGGTGACCGGAAGATATTGCGGGTATGAGGCTTCTCCACATATAGGACCATGCTGGATTGCCATGGACCATTACGACCGGCCGGCTCCCGTAGCCTTCGTCTACATAGTGGATTCCGAGACCGTCGATTTGGAGCCAACGCTCTTGAAACGGCCAACCCTCAAAGTACGGCCACCCCTGCCTTATCATCTGGTCAGACGCCCTCGGACACTAACAATGAGTGCATTGGGGTCCGAGTCTCAAATGATATAGGAGTGTTGTAACTGCAAAAGAAACCATAATATTTCGTTGCTCTATGATTGGCAATTAGGTTTTCACTTTGGACTGGGGAATGAAAAATCGTCTGTCACGAATCATCAAGCCGTCAAGTGGTCACGCCGTGATGTTAGCCGTAGACCATGGCTATTTCATGGGTCCGACACATAAACTGGAAGAGCCTCGAAAGACCATAGAGCCCCTCCTCCCATATGCTGACGCGATCATGTGCACTCGAGGAGTCCTCCGCACCTCTGTGGACCCAAAGACCAGCGTCCCGATAGTGTTGAGGGTCTCTGCAGGCGCGAGCGTCATTGGAGAGACACTGACAAACGAAGCAACTACCACTTCGTTCAGAGATGCGATCCGTCTCAATGCAGCCGCAGTTGCCCTATCCATCTTTGTTGGAACCCAGCATGAACATCAGACCCTAAAGAGTCTGGGTCAGCTAGTGAACCTCGGAGAGGACTATGGAATTCCAGTTCTCGCAGTTACTGCGGTCGGAAAGGAACTTGAGAAGAGGGACGCGAGGTATCTGGGGCTGGCTTGTCGAATTGCTGCCGAGATAGGAGCTCACTTCGTCAAGACCTACTTCTGTGAAGATTTTGGAAAGGTTGTCAAGGGCTGTCCTGTTCCTCTTGTCGTCGCGGGGGGACCGAAGTTAGAGACAGAACTGGACGCGTTCGAACTCGCCCACGACGCAATCGCAGACGGGGCGATCGGTGTGGACATGGGACGGAATATTTGGCAGTCGGAATATCCAGTTGCAATGATCACCTCCATTCGAGAAATAGTCCACAATGGAGCAAGCGTCAGGGAAGCTCAGCAAGCTTTCGAGGAAGCCAAGAAAACGAAAACGCCCATCTTAACGAAGAATCCCGTCATGTAAGCTCTCTCCCAAAGCATGAGTGCTAATTGCGAGACCTCTCGTTCTCCTAGCTTCGGGGTGACTTTCGGTTGACGAAGAAGCTCTACTGGGAACAGCCCTACTCACAAGGCTTCACTGCGAAGATAGTCGGTTCCGATGGGACCCTGGTCGAGCTTGACCAGACCCTGTTCTACCCGAGGAGCGGAGGCGTTTCTTGTGATACCGGCGTCTTAGATGGCACGAAAGTTGTGGAGACTTCGAAGGATGGGGACAAGATTCTCCACTCCTTGGAGTCCTCTGCTGGTTTTACCGTCGGACAAACGGTCACTGGTAAAATAGACTGGGACAGGCGGCACCGCCTGATGCGTATGCACACTGCAGGCCACTTGTTGAGCGCTCTCTTCTATTCTGGCGCTAAATGCCTGATTACCGGTAACCAGATTGATGTTGAAAAATCTCGGATGGACTTTAGCCTCGAAGTATTCGACCGGACCCAGATTGAGGGATTTGTGAAAGAGGCGAACAAGCTCATTGCCAATGACGCACCAGTCAAATCCTATTTCCTGGATCGAAGCGAGGCTCTGAAGATCCCTGATATGGTGAAGCTGGCGGAAGCCGCTCCGCCGGTTGAGGCTCAGCTCCGCATTGTCGAAATCGCTGGAATAGACCGGCAGGCTGATGGCGGGCTACACGTAGCGCACCTTAACGAGATAGGACTGATTGAGCTTTTGAAGCTGGAAAACAAGGGAAAGACAAACCGTCGACTGTACTATGACGTCGTGAACACTTGATATCCTCAGCCAGAGTATTTTCTCCCAATTTGGCGCACGAAATCTCTCTATAGAGATTCCCGAGTCCGAAGGCTCGAGAATCGAGTTTTTGTCCAGCTCTTCCCGGCAATCGTTGAAATATCGAGATTTCATGCGTTCTCTCAAACTGTGAAGCAAGTCTCATCCTTCCACGGTGAACAATTGTTTTGATCGGCTTCGATAAGGCTGGCAAGAGATTCGGCACACTGGACGCTGTAAAAGAATTCTCGATGACCATTCAGGACGAGGAAATTCTTGGCCTCCTGGGCCCGAACGGAGCAGGCAAGACAACCCTGATGCTGATGATGGGCACGGTCTATCGACCAACAAGCGGCAAGATCTCCGTGAATGGATTGGACGTCGTTCAGCATCCGAACGATGTGAGAAAGATGATCGGAATCGCTTTCCAGGATCCTCGAGTAGATGGAATACTGGGAGCTTTCGATGTCCTCAACTGGCACTTGAAGATGACGACGAACCTCGACAAGGTGGAGCGCGAGGATCGCGTGGAGAAGGTTTTGCGGGCTGTCGATCTCTGGGATGCGAGGAACAAGAGGACCTGGTTGATGAGCGGCGGAATGCGGAAGAAGGTTGAGGATTGTAAGGTCCTGGCGCAGCGTCCGAAGATTGCTGTGTTTGACGAGCCGACCGCTTTCCTTGACGTTCCGAGTAGACTGCTGATGTGGAAGATGATTCGGGAACTTAGAGACGAAGGCTCTACTGTAATTGTTGCGACTAACATGATGGACGAAGCTGAGAGACTCTCTGACCGAGTAGCAATCGTAAACCTTGGCAAACTGGTCGCCATAGATGCGCCTGAACAGCTGAAAGGCAAGACGAAGGGTGGAGAAGTCCTAGAACTTACGGTAGGAAACGGACAGGAGTTTCCACGCGAATGCCTTACACAGTTTAGCGAAGTGCAGGATGTGAGTCAAGAGAACAACAAAGTCACTGTCTACTTGAGCGGGGGAAGACTCCTGCTACCGAAGATTGTCGAGACGCTCACAAACCGGGGCGTCAAGATTGACAGTGTCCATCTTAAGGAGGTCACCTTGGAGGATGTCTTCCTCAACTATACAGGTCACAGACTCGAGTGACCTTTCCGGTCAATCGACCTCCCGGCTCGTCCTCCAGATGGCCCGGAGAGACATCTCCACCCTGTTCCGGACCCCATGGATCATAATCTCAAGAAGCCTGGCATTCATCATCCAACTATTCGTCTTCGCCTACTTGATTAGCGGCCTAGTCGTAAAGTTCCCCGGCTTCTTCCCCTACTATGCTGTAGGGAGCGTCGTTTCAGTTGTCGCTTCGATCTCTTTCATCATCGGATACGACATTTTCGAAGAGGCCGAAGAAGGATTACTAGATTACTTATTGACGCTACCGATCCCTAGACGCGAGTTCATCATAGGTCGCGCCCTAGGAGGGGCGGTCCGCGCGATGATATACACGATTCCGATGTTTGCTATAGTCGCCGTGTTGGAGAACTTCTCGAACTCGCTATCCCTCATGGCCGCCATCCTCGATCTGTTCCTTCTCGCATTCGGCGTCACCGGACTCTCCATAACCGTAGCGGTCAGCGTTCGCAGCGCGAACAGGTTCGACGTCGTGCTCGCTTTGCTGGAGCTAGCCGTGTCCAGAGCAAGTACTGCCCTCTATCCTCTGGCTTTCATGCCAAGCTACGTCGCCGCCCTCGCGCCGTTTTCTCCTGTCACGTTCGCCGCGGATAGTACTAGGGCTGCATTGTCCGGATCCAGTCTGGATATTTTGGGACTGGCTGGCCTGTTGGCGTTTGTTGCCATTTTTCTCGGTCTAGGCGCGACCTTCTATTTCCGCCGGTTAGAGGGAGGGGTCTACGCATGAGCTCGGTCCACCTAATCCCTCGGGTGATCGAGAGAGACGTCAAGATACTCTTCTCCGACACGTTCCTGATAGGAATAATGTTCGCCAATTTCTGCATAGACCTGTTTGTCACGGCTGCGACGTTCGGAAATCTTATCGGCTCCAGCTACTTCCTTAGAATAGCTCCAGGCTCCAACCTCATAACCGCCATGGTTGCCGCTTTTCAATCAGGGCGGGACATTTGGCGGGAGAAGTACATCAAAGATCTCGCGTCATATCTCTTGACCCTTCCTATCCCTCGGAAAGTATTCGCCTTGTCAAGGATCACTGGTGGAGTAGCGCGTAGCGTCATCGCAACGTTTCCTGGCACTCTCGTCATATCGTATCTCTACGGTATCTTGTTTAGCCCTCGACTTGTCGAGGCTTTTGTGATTGTCGCAGTCTTTTCTCTGGGAATAGTGGGACTTTCAATAGCCGTATCGGCGTTCGCCTCTACAATTGAGGTGTTCGCAACTGTCAGGAGTGCGATACAACTCTACCTCTCATTCCTCAGCACAATATTCTATGACGTCAGCCTCTTCCCAGTAATAGTGCAACCGATTGTCCAGACGAATCCTATGACTTGGGCTATGCAAGCTTTCAGAGCGCTTCAGAGCCAAGGGTCCACATTATACCCGATCTCAGTCCTAGTTGGACCCTCGCTGGCTTTTGCGTTGCTCGGGGCTGTTTGCTATCTCTGGTACACGAGACTATGATCATGCGAAGTTCTTGCAAGCGCAACGAGATTCATCTAGGAATAACCTGAAATAATCAAAATCCGAACTCGCCTTATGCCCAACTGTCCTGTGTGCGGAAAAGAAGTCCAGTCAACAACAGCCTATTGCCCGGCGTGTGGTACGAGTCTCAAGCCGACCGGCCCCGGTGCACCCATGCAGACTGGAACATACTCTCCAAACTATTCTTATCCTCAACAGGGCTATGGAATGCCAACGCCGAGCCAGCCCCACAGCCATAGAAAATACATTATTGCAATCATCATAGTCGCATTGATCGGTCTCATTGTTGGAGGACTTGTTACCAGCACATTCCTCATAGGACCCGACGTGACCGATGTGACCGGAACAGTCACCCTTCAGCAGCTCTACGCCACCCAGTACAACGGCATCCCGAACCGACTAGTCTTCAATAGCGCAGTAACAGGGAATCTGAGCGCTGGCGTCTTCCAGGACAAGTCCTATCAAGTATACCTCCCAATTCTGTCAAGCGGAAGCTACATCGTCACAATCCAATGGACAAATGTCACAGCGGGGGCCGTTTCATTCTACACCTGCACAGCCAATCCGAGCCCGTTCAGCTCAATCGACCAGAACGCTACCCAGAACTTCTCTTGTTAGACTCGTACCAGCCAAACTAGCCATTCATCCCACGTCCATCCTGTCGGTAAGTATAAGCCCCATCGACACAATAGATCTGAAGAAACCCAATGGCCTCCCAAGACGAAGAAACCGAGGTTAGGGCCCCAGGGCTCGCAGTGGACTTCCTAGACGTCTCCAAGGAGTACATAGTGAACGGAAAACCCCTCAAAGCCCTCTCATCAATAACCCTGAACGTCAAAGAAGGAGAAGTCGCCGCGATCGTCGGACCGTCCGGGGCTGGCAAGACAACCGTTCTCAACATAATCGCAGGACTCGAGAAACCTTCTCAGGGAGAAGCTAGGGTCTTGGGACTTGATGTGAACGCTTCGAACGAACACTCTCTCTCTGCGTTCAGATCCGCAAACATAGGCTTCATCTTTCAATCCTACAATCTAGTCTCGACTCTGACCGCCGAGGAGAACGTGGAATTGATGATGGAATTGGCTGGATGGAGTGATAGCGGAAGGAATGAGAAATTGACAGCGGAGCTCATCAGCATGGTCGGGCTCACCGACAGGGCAAAGCATCTTCCCGCTCAACTTAGCGGAGGAGAGCAGCAGCGCGTTGCGATCGCACGTGCAATCGCCAATGATCCACCTCTAATTCTTGCCGACGAGCCCACGGGAAACCTTGACCAGAAGACCGGGCTAGAAATCGTCAAGCTTCTCGCTAGGCTGAAAGGAGAGAAGGGGAAGACTCTTGTGGTCACGACCCATGATGATCGAATAGTCGAGATGGCAGACGTGATCTTTCATCTCGAGAATGGAAGTTTGGGGAGCATTGATAGGCCCGCTAGGGTTCGCAACTAAGAGCCTGAGAAGGCGAGGATTTCACTCCTACCTAGCATTCCTAGGCTTAACCCTCACCGTCGCAACGACAACATTCCTCCTACTCCTTGGTCAAGACCTCGCTACGAGACTAGGAGATGATTCGTCGATGAGATCAACGTTCGGCATTTCCTGGATGATCTTCGCCTACTTGGTCCTCGCTCTGGGTCTCATTGGCATCGTGGGACTCCTATCCACGTCTTACTTGGTCTCATCAATGATCAGCCAACGCACGAGGGACATTGGCGTCATCAAAGCCGCAGGCGCTCTCCCTAGCCGCCTTCTCTCATACGTAACATTCGAGGCTCTTCTCGTGATAGTTTCGAGCTGTCTAGTAGGGGCGCTCTCGGCGCTCCTGGCCTACACTTCGTGGTCCTGGCCGTCAATTTCACTGTTCAAGCAAGTAGGGCCAATTGCTAATGCTGGTGCAACTATTCTGATCGTAGTTCCAATGATCTCTTTCTTGCTCGCCTACATGGTCGCGAGCGTTCGGGTGAGAAGAATTGTCGGATCTTCCAGCGTTAATGCGATTTCGAAACAACTCGCCAACTTGGACCTAAAGAGTCTGGGAAAACCCCTCCGAATTGGGAGATTCGGCTCCACCTTCAACTTGGCAACAAGAAACGTTTCGCGAGACAGAGGGTTCAACAAAACGCTGCTCAGCATGGGCGTATGTATCTGTCTCAGCATGATTGTCCTATCCGGAGCGCTAGTCTCAGCAGACACATCAGCCAGCTACGTGGTCCGCGCAATGCCCCCACATGTCCTAATCGTTGCGAACAGCAACATCTACAACCAGTACGTGAGCCTCGCAACGTCCTTCTCCCGAATAGCACCTCTTCCCCCGATAGACTATGGGAACGAATCATACATCATTTCTCCTCAGAACGCGTCTGCGTTTGGAGCGATTCCCGGGGTCCAGACAGTAGACACGCGACTGATGACGATGAGCTCGATAACAGGTTACGTAAAGGCACATTTCGCGAGCAACCAAGACACCGGGGAGAACATCAACACCCAGATCATTCCTGAAGCGGACACTGGCTCAACCAACGCCCTCATTGTGGGAATCAACGCGACCAGTGCTATAGGTGACTGGTACACTTCTGATGGATTTCTGCAGAGCAGTGATGCACAGTACACTATGATCGCTGGAGACTCGCTGGTAGGAAATATCGTCCAGACGCCCTTCAATCTCTCACAGGTAAGCGCCCTCGGCTATCGGTATAACGTAAAGAGCGCGCTGGTAGATCCCCTCAACGCTGGACGAGTTCTGTATACACCCGTCGAAACTCTTCAAAAGAGTCTCGGATTAAATGGCTTCAATGTTCTGCTGTTGAAAGTGAAAAGTGACCCAACCGTTTTGTCCGCAGTTTCACAACTGGCAAGCTCATTCGGGTTGGTAGTTGGTTCCCAGGATCCAATTCTGAACTCAAACTTGACATTCCTGAATGATACATGGTTCCACATCTTCCTCGTTCCGATTCTAGCATTGGCTTTAACATGTGGGATATTGCTGAGCTACTTGGCAACGAATTTCTCTCGAAGGTTCAACGACTATGTTATTTTGAAGGTCTTAGGCGCTAATGCCTGGTACAGACTGAGCCTATTGGTGTGGGAAGCATGGGGAGTCCTCGCGATCTCTATGTTGATCGCAATACCCGTTGCATGGGGCATCTCAATCTTCTTCCTCGTCCCTGATCCGAACCTATCTGTCGGCGACTTGGAACTTTCGACTCTCGTCTCATTGTCCGCACTAAGCGTCGTATCTCTGGCAAGCGCCACGATTTACTCAAGGAGGCTCGGATTGACAACAGTGAAAGATCTAACACCTTGAATGCGATCCTAGAAAGAGTCGACTTATTCGGGTGACCCTCAGCTATCCCTCAAGATTAAGGCGCGTAGTGTTCGTGAGGATGTTTGTGCGGGTCGACCACTGGAACCGGCGTAACGACTAGCCTTCGTAGCCCCGTGATTCTCGCCCTGACCGAGGCTTCAAGCTGAGTAGCGACTTCGTGAGCTTCGTTCAGTGTCATGCTCCCTTCAACCTCTACCTCTAGTACTCCTACTATGAACGGTCCAGCTCGGCGAAGTCTCAGATCCCTAATTCCCATTACATCCGGGTGAGCTCTAATCAGATGCTCTATTTCGCGAGACAGATCCGGCTCATGGAACTCATCTAGAAGGACGAGGCTAGACTCTCGTAGCGCAACGTATGCGACTGTGAGGATGTATACGGCAATCAGCATTCCTCCGATCGCGTCTGCATGGTGTATTCCGAATGTCGAGAGGAGGACGCTGGCAAAAGCTACGAAGGATGAGGACGAGTCCTTGATGGAATTTCTCGCGTCAACCTTGAGGGATAGTATGTTGTATCTGTTGGCTATTCGGCGCATTTGAAGAGCGCGATACAGCGACCCGAGACCCGCGGCTAGGAGGACAATGAGGGCGGGCAGCGGCAGCCGAATGGGTGCAGGGGTCAGCAGCGATCTGTAGGATCGGAGGAAGATGTACGCAGAGACTCCTACGAGGATGATGGCCGTGATCAGTGCCGTGAAACTCTCGACTTTGTAGTAGCCGAACTGGAACCTCCGACTCGGCCTCCTACGGATGATGCGTAGCCCGGTCCATACGAAGAAGCTCACCACCGCATCGGAGATTGAGTCTATTCCGTCTGCGAGAAGCGAGATGCTGCCGCTGACCAGGCTGAAACCTATCTCAACAACGCCGAGGGCTAGCAGGGTCCAGACCGAGATCTTTGCAATCCGCTCCCCCTCTCGGAAGCCTCTAGTCTCATCCTGCAATGCCAGACTTTCTCCGCCCACTACGACTTCGCCGTGAACCCTCCTTGCTACAACTTGATTTAGATTTTTGAATTCGTTCCTCCGAGTGAGTTCTATCTGTAATGAAATGGCGAATTGTGTCCGCCGACCGGTCAGTTCGAATTCGTGATCTCCACGGGCGAAAGTGGTGCGGGGGGTGGGATTCGAACCCACGAAGGCCTACGCCACGGGATAACACACCCGCGCTCCCAGAGACATCAAATCAACCTCGACGCCTCTTCGTTCGGGTCTTGAGTGTAGCGCGCGCATGCCAAGGCGCGACCCGCCCATATGGTCAGTGTTTGACCTGACTCTGGTACCCCCGCCGTGAAACAGGCTCCTCTTGCTATGCAAATATATCTTGAGTGGGGCAACGATCGATGATCACCTATCTCAGTTTACCATACAAGTGCGTCTGGACAGAGATAACGGCTGGTGAGTGTAAGAGATATCTTCGATCAGGAAGTCCAGCGTACGATAGTCTTAGACGAAACAATATTGATCTAGATCATGATATGGGCGAAGACCCTATTAGCGAGTTTTCCTCTTGGAACCTCTGGTTCTCGTCTACGAGGCGCGAGGCAGACTAGTGCTGAGGAACAAGATGCTTGCAGTTATAGTCATCGTAGTAGCTGCGGCTCTGGGTGGCGGGATCTTGACGTTCGCCGTTGGTCTTCCCGGTTCACCTTGCGAAGGGATAGCCGGCGCAACCCGCAATTTCACTATCGTGGCTAACATCAACGGGTTCAATGACAGCAAGGATCATCAAGGACAATGGCCGATCATGAACGTACATCGGTGCGACATCGTCAAGGTTACGATCATCAACGGTGATACTCAAACACACGGTTTTGCAATAGACAACTATGCAATACGGGGGACCGAGATTCAGGGCGGACAAACCCTTTCAGTGCCCCCGTTCTTGGCATCTAGGAATGGCCAGTTCAGAGTGTTCTGCATCTCCTTTTGTACTGTCCATACATTCATGCAGAGCGGATTGTTGAACGTCGGATAGAGTGGGCTCCGACGAGCAGCGTAGGAACGGCAGCGATCTCAATCATCCTTCTAGCAACTTCCTTTCAGTTCTTTGGGGTCTTCACGACAAGAGCGGCTGGTCCAACGGCATCCAATTTCGTACTTGGTTCCTCATCAACCAATCCTTACGTGACTACGTTTCGCATTTCACAGAATTCGTCAGACTTTACTCCGTTTGTCCTCTATCCAGCCAACAAGACTGTCTGGGTTGTCACGATAAAGGAGGGCAATATTGTAAATAATGTCGTTGAGCCTCCCCAAGCACAGATAGTAAACTTCACGATCGGTGCAGGCGGCAAACCTATTGCCACACCCGTTATCACATTAGTAAACGCGATTCCATCAGACATAGTCTACGACCATAATCTAACTAGAGTTTGGTTCCTCGAAAACAATAGTCTTGCTTACTACAATTCAACCGCCCCCCCTGGAAACATAACAATTGAACAGACTTTCCCAAGCGGCAGTCCCCAATACATGACCATCGACAACAAAGAGAGGATCTGGATCACACTTCTGGGCACCAATCAAATCATTGAGTACGACCCTGCAGGAAAGAGAGTAGTCAATTCCTACACAGCACCAGCGGCGAGCGCCTCGCTACAAGGAATTACAACTGCGCCTGATGGCACAATATGGTTTGCTGAGACGACTGCAAAGAAGCTGGGGCATATAATTCCCTGCCAGACGGGCTCCTGCAACGTTACTGACTATGGTCCGCCGCCCAACGTTGAAATTACCTTCCCTATTCAATTAGCAGTCGACCGCGGGGGCGTAGTCTGGCTTACCGATCATGGCCGCGGCCAGTTCGGTAGCTTCAACCCTTCGACCGGAGAGTGGAGAGCATTTGGCATCGGATATTGTTCAGAATCGTATAATCCGGACTGCCCTGTCGGGCTCCCGAATGCGATGTCTCTCGACTCCAACGGGATGATATGGTTCTCAGAGCATTTTGCCGGAAGAGTTGCCAAGTACGATCCAACTACTGGATCATTAACCGAGTACTTCGTGCCTGCAACTACGATCCCGTACGTCTGGTGGATGTGGCCCGGACCAGGGAATCTAGTCTGGTTCACAGCATTTGGACTCGGAGACATCGGATACGTCAATGCCAGCCTACCCGTTCCTATCTCTATCAGGGCAGGAGTCCAGCCTGTCAAAGTCGAACAGGGAGCATCTCAGGCCATACCTGCATCCATTACGGACCAAGAAGGAGGTCCCGTCTATCTGAATGTCTCAACTAACGGCCACGACGGGCCATTTGGGTCGCCACCGTTATTGTACGGCTTCGCCGTCCCAAGCCAGATCGGGCCGACCGCGAATGCGATAACGGCGACGTTCAGGGTCTCTGCTGCCTGGACCGCGGACCCTGGCCAGAGGTACATTACCCTGACAGCATACAACAGTAACGTCGCAGTGAACGCCTTCGTAAATGTTAACGTGACTCTGACAACCATTCCCTTCATCTTCCGGACAAATGCGCCGTACATCTCAGTAGGATTCGCCTTCAGCATTAGTCTGGGAAGTGTCGGGATTTTTCTGATTCGTCCTCTTATGAATCGTGGGAAGGATCAGAATAAGGAAGAGGTTGGAATAGAGACTAGACGAGCTCAATCTCGATAAAAACGTCGTCCGGAGCTCGAATCCTCATCAGCCTTTTCAAAAATCGCTCATTCGGGTCCACATCGATGAGCCGTTTATGAATCCTCATCTCCCACTTGTCGAAAGTGTTTGTGCCTTGGCCCGCGGGAGATTTTCGGGTTGGGACCATCAGCTTCTTCGTTGGGAGGGGAATAGGTCCCTTCAGCTTCACACCGGTCTTGTCCGCGATCTCTTTGATTTCCGCGCATATTGTGTTGATATCATGGGGGTCCGTGCTGGACAGTCGGATTCTAGCTTTGGAGACCATTCCAAGATACCTTCATGATTCTACATTTCTCGCGGAGTTCACAGCCCGCCCCTGTACTGTTAAAAACATTGGTATCTTGAGGGCAAAGATGATCCGTTCTGCTCGGGTACTCGTTGAGGAAATAGCCGCTACGCTATTCTTGAACAAACGACGAAAATCCGTTTACCTAAGAATATGGAACGGGAAGTATCCTTGTTGGATTCTAGGCTTTCGGAATCTCGCCCTTTTCCTTGATCTCTTGGACAACTCCCACGCCAACAGTGGCTCCCATGTCGCGGATTGCGAATCTTCCAAGCTCCGGAATGTCCTTGAAGTTTTCAAGCACCATTGGTCTGAGCGGCCGCATCTTGACGAGAGCACTGTCGCCTACTTTGAGGAACGAGGGCTTCTCCTCAACTACTTGACCGGTTCGCGGGTCCAGCTTCCGTATCAGTTCCTCGAAGGTCACCCCTACCGTAGCGGTGTGAGCATGTAGTACCGGTGTGTATCCGGCGGCGATAGCCGTTGGATGGTAGATGACGATGATTTGGCCGACGAATGCCTTTGCGACCGTGGGTGGGTTGTCGGTATGACCCATGACTTCGCCTCTCCCAATCTCATTCTTTGCGACACCACGGATGTTGAACCCAATGTTGTCTCCAGGTTCGGCTTTGGTCATTCTAACGTGGTGGGTCTCGATCGTCTTGCACTCACCGACCTTCCCAGAAGGCATGAAGATGACCTTGTCCCCGTCTTTCAACACTCCAGTCTCGACCCGTCCCACTGGGACAGTCCCGACTCCGGTTATGGTGTAGACGTCCTGGATTGGAACTCTCAAAGGCTTGTCAAGAGGCTTAGCAGGTGGAACAATAGCGTCCAGCGCATCCAGTATGCTTGGACCCTTGTACCACGGCGTATTGGAGCTCTTCTTTGCAAGGTTGTCTCCTAGCCATCCGCTGGTGGGAACGAAATTAATTTTGGAAACATCATAGCCAACCGTCTTCAGCAGTCCTTCCAATTCCTTCCTGGCTTCCTTGTAACGCTCTTCAGTGTACTTGACCGTCTGGTCGTCCATCTTATTGATGGCTACAACCAGTTGCTTAACGCCGAGGGTCCTTGCGAGGTACGCGTGTTCTCGCGCCTGGCCTCCGGGTCCAATGGCTACTTCGAATTCTCCCTTCTTTGCAGAAATTACAAGTATGGCAACGTCTGCTTGGCTAGCGCCTGTAATCATGTTCTTGATGAAGTCACGGTGTCCCGGCGCATCGATAATCGTGTAGAAGTTATGAGGAGTTTCGAATTTTTGGAATGAGAGGTCAATGGTGACTCCTCTCTCTCGTTCCTCTTTGATCGTGTCTAGGACCCAGGCGAACTTGAAGGTGTCGCCGGCTCCAGTCTTCTCTGATTCTTTCGCGTAATTGTCAATCGTTTTCTGATCGATGTATCCGGCATCGAAGAGCAAGTGGCCTGTCAGGGTGCTCTTGCCGTGGTCTACGTGACCCATCACGATGAGGTTGAGATGAGGCTTTGCGGACATTGTCTAGTTCATTCTCTCCTTACGTGAAACAGAGCGAAGAAACTCTGGAGTCTTTATAAAAAGCCTTGTCCATCCGCAAAAACTCCGACAACTTTTCCTTCAAACATTTTCGGTTGTGAGTGAAGAAAGGTCTAAATGGAGAATTTCTCGATGGCGTTTCCGAATTAGAAGGCTCGTCTGTTGCTGGAGACTACATCAAAACACGACGCCGCCCCAGTCAGCATGGGGATGCAGAAGACCCAGTACGACATGGCGCTGGAACAATTCCAGAAAGCCGCCGACATAATGAAACTAGACCCTAACGTTCAGGAGATCCTGCGAAAGCCCAGACGAATTCTTAGCATCAACTTTCCAGTCAAAATGGACGATGGCCGAATTCTCCTCTACCAAGGCTTCAGGAGCCAGCACAACAATGCCCTTGGACCCTACAAAGGGGGAATAAGATTCCATCCTAACGTCACCATCGACGAGGTGAAGGCACTCTCGATGTGGATGACCTGGAAGTGCGCGGTTGCGGGCATCCCATTCGGCGGAGCCAAGGGAGGAGTGACAGTCAACCCCAAACAACTCTCTCACTCGGAATTGGAGAGACTGTCGAGATCATTCTTTTCCTTGATCAGCGAGATAGTTGGTCCCTTCAGAGACATTCCCGCACCTGACGTCTATACAGACTCTCAGACTATGGCATGGTTCATGGATGAGTACAGCAAGAACGAACGAAACAATCCTTTCGCTGTCGTCACCGGGAAACCGTTGATAATCGGGGGATCGCTTGGCCGAGATTCTGCCACCGGCCGAGGTGTGTCCATCAATGTCGAAGAAGCGGCTCGGCACCTCAAGATGGACCTCAAAAAGGCGACGTGTGCAGTACAAGGCTTTGGCAATGTTGGATCTTTTGCTCACATGTTCCTTGAAGAAGCGGGCGTAAAGGTCGTGGCGGTCTCCGATTCTAAGGGCGGAGCCTACAAGAAGAATGGAATCTGGTTCAACGAAGTCTCAGCTTACAAGAAGAAGACCGGCAACATCGTCAACATGCCTGAGAGCGAGCCTATTACGAACGAAGAGCTACTGGAGCTTGACGTCGACATACTCGTTCCAGCCGCCCTTGAAGACGTTATCACAGAAAAGAACGCGTCCAAGATCAAAGCGAAGCTCGTGGCCGAAGGCGCCAATGGTCCGACTACACCGGAGGCTGATGAGATTCTTTTCAAGAGAGATGTGACGTTGATTCCGGACATTCTCGCGAATTCTGGAGGGGTCAGCACAAGTTATCTCGAGTGGGTCCAGAATCTCCAGCATCTCTACTGGAGCGCGGAGGAGGTTGACCAGAGATTGAAGGCGATAATGAAGAAGGCTTTCGCTGAGGTGTACAAGACAAGCCAAGAGAACAACGTGGACATGCGTACAGGGGCTTACATCTACGCTATTGGCAAGGTAACCGCGGCGATGAAAATCCGCGGATGGGTCTAACACCCATCTGACGGGGCTATTCTACTAGAGCAGAGATTCTCTGTTCGTCCCGGGCCTCTTCAGCCATGACATCCATGGCCATTCTGTAGGTTATCAGGTCGCTGTCTCGGGTTTTCAATGCTAGCTTCTGGAAGAAGTCAATGGAAGCTCTCTCCAGCTTCAGGCTATCCTTGATTAGAGCTTTCAAATCGTTTCCTCTCCTAGGAGGCTCATAATATGGAAGAAAACTTCGCTTCTCCCACTCGGCTGGCCTTGCGACGGGAACGCCCCCTAGCTGAATTATTCTTCCCATCAAGGTCGATGCATGAGCCCACTCTTCTTTCGCGATCTCTTGGAAGATTGACGAGAGATGGGCAGAGTTAATCCCGTTGGCGATTTTGCTTAGGTAAAGATACCGGAAGGCGGCCAGGGTTTCCCCCGCCAGGGCCTGGTTTAGGTCTTCCAGTAAGGTGGACTCTTTCTTGACGGACATATGTCGATATCGGCATATGCCTCGTCAGTTTATTTAGGCTTATTCTGAAACAATGCAATTGTGGAAACCACAAATTCCTCCGACGATCGGCGGCTGAATCCGACAAGCCCCGCATCTTCCGCTCGACTAGCTCCGTTCCTGACGCTGGTCAGAATTCCGAACTGCCTCATGATTGGGTTGGCAGTTCTAGTCGCTGAGACGATTGGCCTTGGTACCCTGCCGAATCCGACGCAGGCCATCTTTGGCTTCCTCACAGCGTTCTTGCTTCTAGCTGGGACGATGGTGTTTAACGACATTCAGGATGTTCAAGTGGACAGGGTCAACAGCCCTAACCGGCCAATCCCTTCAGGAAAGGTGACTATCCGACAGGCCTACGGATTGTCGGTGGTTTTCTCTGCCTTCGCGCTGTTATCCTCACTGGTGCTCGGTATCCTCACATTTCTGACTGCACTGTTTGCCTTAGCCCTGATGGCTTACTATAACACACGTGGAAAGAAGACTGGTCTGTTAGGAAATGTCGTCGTAAGCTTCAACGTCGCCCTGCCTTTCTTCTTTGGGGGCTTGGCAGTCAATAGCTTGCGCCCATTGCTCTTCATCTTCTTTCTCCTCGCCTTCTTGGCTAACACAGCTCGTGAAGTGGCGAAGGGGATTGCAGATGTTGCGGGGGATAGTTCAAAGGGAATCATGACTATCGCGGTTACGCAAGGACCGAAGCGTGCCGCGGAACTTGCAGCAGCATTCTTCGTAGTAGCTGCTCTCTTGAGCTTCTTAGTTCCTGTTTTCGATCAGAGAGTTTCAATGCTATACTACCCTATTGTCGTAGTTGCGGATCTTGGTTTCTTGTACTCATCCTACCGGCTTATCCGCGACCCGACAGCCACAACCGTTCGTACGGTGAAGAGTCAGGTATTAGTTTGGATGCTTCTTGGCCTGGTGGGGTTCTTTGTGGGAGGCATCCCTGCTCTTTGAGGACACCAGTTCTGTAAGCAGCTCTTTGGCTCGGTCCAATCTCACTTTCTTCTCTTTCACCATTGCCGACGCAACGGTGTCGATCATGTCTCCTTCAGCTCCAGCCATGGCCGCAATGTTTCTTGCATGGAGAGACATGTGACCTCTCTGGATTCCCTCTGCGGCCAAAGCCCTGAGTGCCGCCAAGTTTTGCGCTAGGCCGACCGCCGCCATAACTTCCCCCAATTCCTTTGCAGTCTTAACTCGTAGAATCTTTAGGCTGATCCTTGCTGCTGGATGTACGGAGGTTATTCCTCCCACTATCCCAACAGCGGCGGGTATCTCTATGGATCCTTCAAGGTCACCATTCTCATCCTTACTCCAACGTGTCAAAGGCGAATAGTGCCCTGTCCTAGCCGCGTAAGCATGTGCGCCCGCCTCTATAGCCCGAGTATCGTTTCCTGTCGCCAGGCAGACCGCTGTGACCCCGTTCATTACTCCCTTGTTGTGAGTGGCACACCTGTACGGATCCGCGGCCGCAAAAGCGTAGGCTTGAACGATTCCGTCAACAACTTCCCCTCCACCTAGATCATCTTTCGAGAAGCGCGCTGTGGCCCTCGCGATTCTTTTGTCGGCTAAGTTCGATATGATTCTAAGATTCGCATTTCCGCCCGAGAGCCTCTCCAACATGGGAGCTACTGCTTCTGCCATCGTGTTGACGACGTTCGCTCCCATAGCGTCTCGACAATCCACGAATAACTCAGAAATCACCATCGTGCCGGTGAGACTAGGCAGTATTCTGACACGCAAATCCTTCGCCCCCCCGCCCTTGGAAACAAGTGTCGGGTCCTGCTGGTTCGCCTTGCTCAGGATCTCCTGCTTCGAGGAGAGAATTGCTTTCTCCGCATCTCTCGGTGATGGGCACTTTACAAGTTGTACTTGCCCGATCATGATCGGCTCAGTGCTACTGGTCTTGAACCCGCCCTTGGCCCTTGCCATCTTGGCGGCGTGACTGGCTGCCGCAACAACTGAGGGTTCCTCGATGGCCATTGGTATGAGATAGTCCTTGTCGTTGACAAGGAAGTTCACGGCGATCCCCAAGGGTATTGGTAGAACTCCAACGACGTTTTCGATCATTCTCTGTGCCGAGGCACCGGGCAGAGCGCCAGTCTTCAGCGTCTGAACTTCTTCGTCGGAGAGTACTGAGAATTCTTGGACGATACGTAGTCTCTCTTCGGTCGACAGTTTGTAAAATGATCCAATGTTCGATCCCCTCTCCACACTCTTCACTTCCAACCTTGCAGTCTCCTGGAATCAGATCGTCGGAACAATTATGCGCGAGCTTTTGTGGTTATAGCTTGATCCTGTTTCGCTGGACCAAACCCTCGAACGCTGGCTTCAGCCAAGGAGTATAATGGTCAGGATTCTGAGCGAGATCATTCCTGAGTTCACTCGGAGTGACCCACTTCCAATCGTCAATTTCCTCAGGATTTGGCCTTGGAACACCGTTGTACTCTCCAATGAATACGTGATCGAATTCGTGTTCTGTTAGCCCGCTCTTCGGGTCCTTTGCCTTGTAGAGGAAACTGAAGACCTCCTTCAGTTCCGTATCAAATCCAAACTCCTGCTTGAGTTTTCTATGGGCTGCTTTCTCTAGCTCCTCACCTTTCAACGGGTGGCTGCAACACCCATTGCTCCAAAGACTTTGAAAATGGTGTTTTGCATTTGACCTAAGTTGGAGCAACATTTGATTCCTGGAATTGTAAATGAAGATAGAAAACGCTCGGTGAAGCTTTCCTCCGTCGGAATGAGCCTTCATCTTCTCCTCGTAGCCAATTGGATGATCTTTCTCGTCTACGAGGACAACGATTTCAGACATACTTCAATTCACTTTTTCGAGGCGATAAAACCTTTCTCGGTTCCTCTCACCGGATTAGAAGAGACCTAGAATATCTCCGAAGTTTAGGGCCCCTGGTTTCCTACTTTTAACACATCAACCTTTCGAGATCTCCTCCCATCCTCATCTCCCTGTGGAAATAGTCAAATCCGCTACTCCTTCCGCCCCCCCACTATGATCGCCATGAGCAATGTTCAATTATGGGTCCGCACCACCATGGAGACGTCATGTCTTACATCGTCCCCATGAAGGCATTGATTATTCTCCTATTGACAGCCGCCGGTGGGTCCCTCGGAGGAGTTGCCTACTATTATCAGGCACGAGCTTCATCTCTCAACAACCAAGTCTCAAATCTCAACAACAATGCCAGCTCACTTAGCGACCAAATTGCAGCCCTCAAGGCCGAGATCGCAAATCTCACAAACCAGATTTCCCGCCTTCAAACGATCAACTCTCAACTTAACCAAAGTTCTCTTCAGATTCAATCACTCGAAACTCAACTAGCAAATGCAACCTCACAACTCCAGTCACTGGAGACGCAACTTGCCAACGAGATCAGTAAGGTCCAATCATTAGAATCATCATTCAGCACTCAACTTAGCGCGCTCAGCGCACAACTGGCACTAGACCAAACCGAAATTACCCAGCTTCAGACTCAAATCTCTCAACTTCAGATTCAGCTTCAACAAAAGGGTAGCTTATGCCTCTCAGGGCAGACCGTCACCATCGGTGAACTTCTCGACCTTTCAAGCGCACTTGCAACACAAGGCGTGAGGGCCAAGGACGGTTCAGCACTGGCGATAGCTGACATCAACTCTTTTCTCTCCTCGGCCGGTTGCAATCTGAAATTCGCAGCGTCGGTCAGCGACTATTCTCTAGATAGCTCAAGGGCACTCTCCGAGCTGCAGGCCTTTGCGGCGGCAGGAGTCCAGGTTGTCGTCGGTCCGTTGAACAGCGGCGCTATCCAATCCATACTTTCGTTCGCAAATGCTAACCACATTGTTCTCATTAGCCCCTCCTCAACTTCTGTTGCTCTCACGATTCCGAATGACTACCTATTCCGAACTGCCCCCAACGACAGGTGGCAGGGTCAAGCCGATGCAGCTATGCTGAAAGCCGAAGGAGCAACGAAGGTGGTTATTCTCCAGAGGCATGACAGCTATGGCGACAATTTGGCGAACGCGACGGCTGTCGATTTCGGCGGCATAGTCGATTATGCTGGATGCATTTCCTCGGACAGCGTCTGCGTCATTCGTTATGATGCTTCGGCTACAGCTTTTGCCAATGTGATTCAGCAGTTGTCCGTTGAATTCCAGGCGTTGAACGCGACGAGCCCAAACAGAGTCGGAATTGATGCGGTCTCATTTGAAGAGTTTGGGGCTATAGTATCTGAGATAAGTCAGAGTTCGTCTACTTCAATCAGAGCTCTTCTTACTGGTAAGCTTCCCGGCACAGGAGGCGGGCCGACCTCTGTTTGGACCGGCACAGATGGCGAGGCACAAGACACTTTCTTATCCGATAATGTTACTTCGGGACCAATCATATCCAGCATTAGATTGCCCTCAACAATCTATGGCTTCCTCAACAACACCAAGACCGAACGACTCTACCTGACCTTTGCCAGCACATATCCGGGAGCCACATGCGATTTCTACTGTACTGGCGCGTACGATGATGTCTGGCTCGCCGCCCTTGCGACTCTACAAGTAGGGTCGTATAATGGGACTCGCATACAAGCTGCGATGCTTACGGTCGCAGACAACTACTATGGGGTTACTGGCTGGACCCAGCTTGAACCAAGCGGCGACCGAGTGGCTTCGATCTACGAGATCTGGAAGGTCATCACACCCAGTGGCGGAGTTCCAACATGGGTGTTCGCTGGCTACTGGGACGCAAGCTCGAACGGACTCGTGGCCTTCAACCCATACTAGCAAATCTGATCGCTCAACAGCTGAGGACCCGAACATCAACCCCACCGAATCACTGTTACGGTCGACATGCTATAGTCCGAAGTCGACAGCCGAGCGCTCCCGCTTTCAGACTCGACCGTCCGTTAGTACATTCCAGCCTCTTGTAAACCATGGCGCTGCCTTCTCGGATGAAGCAATCGCATTAACTTCGTCTTTTGTGTGGAATGACGCGCCAGAGGATTCCGATGGATCAATCTTGATAGGATCATCACTACTACAGGAGAATACTGCAACGATCTCGTTCTCGGGCGGGATATGGTACGAGAACTTGCCAAGGTAGGTGAGCGGTGCGGACATCCCTGTCTCTTCTCTGAGTTCACGTCTTGCTGCTTGTTCGTAGCTTTCTCCGAACGTGACATGGAAGGAGCTTGAAGAATCCCAGCAGTTTGGGAATATCGTTTTGCTGGAGCTCCGATGCTGAAGCATTATCCTGCCATCGGAACGAATGACGAAGATCATGCCAGACCTATGCAGAATCTGGTCTCGATGAGCCGTCGATCTCTCTACAGAGCCTAGGACAGAATCTTCCTTTGTAACATGATACAGTAATTCCAAGTGTTGACTCGAGGCGCTCTTCGAGTTCTGGCGTGTCTGCTTTGGCTGTAGTGCTACGCTTTGAATTTTTCCCATCGCAATTCAAGAACCCCTCTCAGGCAGACTGTGATTCGACGCCAGTGGCATCCATTGAAACCTTGTATGGCGTCCCGCCCTCTCTTCTGAGAACGCGAGACATTCTATCTCGATCCCTAGTACTCCGGCAGAGGACTATCATGCAGCCTCCTCCTCCAGCCCCGGTAAGTTTCGCTCCCAAACCACCTGCGCGCCTTGCTACTTCTACCAAGTGGTCGAGTTTGGGATGGGAAACGCCGATCTTTCGAAGAAGATCGTGATTCTGGTACATGAGTACGCCAAGCTCTACGTCGTCGCCCTCTCTTAGCGCATTGACGACTCCGTTGGAAATGTCGCGAACTTTCGCAATGTAATCCCGAAAGTCTTTCTTCTCTCTGCGAGATTTCCGAACAACACCTCCTACAAGCGTCCCAGTTGCGTGGTGAATGCCAGTGTCACAGACGACGATTGCAGGCTCTTTCTCCAGTCGAACCGTCCTCACATTTGACGGACGATTGAACCGTATCAAGCCCCCATAGATACAGGCAGCCTGGTCTACTCCCGAGGGTTTGCCATGAAGGAAGTTTTCCGGTATGAAGGCGAGCTTGAAGATCTTCTTCCTGCTCAGTTCGATTCCCCTCGACCTCGCTACGGCCGAAATTATTGCCACGGTTGTCGATGCTGACGAGCCGAGGCCCGCCGCGACAGGAATCTCACACTCCACATTCACCCGCAGTCCGCGGTCCTTGGCGACAACTTGTTTCAGGGTGGCTTCAGCAGCGAGTTGAAGAGGGCGTAGAAGCTGTCGAGGATCAGAAACCCCCGAGTTTCGATTCTTCCCAGCGAGAAATCGAAGCGGAATGTCCGCATCGACATCTACTCCTGGACTATTTTTGGGTGTTACCTTGACCTCAGAGTACAGGTTGATGGCCATGGCTACCGCGGGCGCGCCGAGGACTACGAAGTGTTCTCCGGCTAGGATTATCTTGCCTGGGGCCCGTGAAATTGCGCGGGAAACGTCGGTCGGCCGCGAGGATTCTTCACTTCTCAAATGAAGCTGCGGCATAGCCTACCACTGCGCTCTTGTCCCCGGTGACGTCTCCACTAGTCTGATAGGAGAGTAGATTCCCACTTTTCGCTCCGCGGAGCTTTGCCGCGTGGATCATCGCGGTTACCGGACCGTATCCGCAAGCCGAGACGGAGCGTTCCTCGATTATTTCCTGGAATTTTTTCTCGTTCATTTGCAGCGCTTCTTCGATCGCTTGCTTGTCTTTGGATTGAGCTTGTTCTTGCGGTTCGTAATGGGTCCAGTCCGAGGAGGCTAGGACGATGGCCCGATGATTCTCCGCCGCTTTTGCTATAGCCTCGCCGACTTCGATGCTGGTCTGAAGGTCTTGGAGCATCATGCAGATGGGAACGAACTTGAATCTTCTCGGATAGATGAATTGCAAGAATGGCAGCTGAACTTCGATGGAGTGCTCGTTTCTGTGAGCCTCGTCTTCGACATCTACTAGATCGGAGCTGTCGACGATTTCTTGAGCGAGATCCGTGTCTATGGGCACGTCTCCTAGAGGGGTGCTCCATTCGCCCTCAGTCATTGTCGAGACTCCGCTTCCAAGCCCTGTATGGTTGGGTCCGAGGATGATTATGGACTCGAAGATTCCAGCCGACGCCTGGTGGTAGTAGCTGTGTGCCGCGACGGGTCCAGAGTAACTGTAGCCAGCATGTGGAACGATCAATCCGAGAAGGTTCTGGTTTCGGGTTCCGGGAATTGTTGGTATGGCTCCTGGTCCCAAGGGATGGAGGAACGACTGTTGGATCTGGGTTCTTAAGGCTCCTTCAGTGTCCGGGTAGAATGTGCCTGCTTGAGCTGGGGGGCGCTTCTTCACGCCTCGCCACCTGAAGCTCGTCCCAGGGGCATGGCGGCGAGCTTCGTCTCGAAATCGTCTATCGTCAACGGGATTGTCCCATCCTGTGGGATTTCTCCTCTTTCTCTGAGGACTTGGCGTGTGAGTAGCCAGTAGACTACCGCTAAGGCTCTTCGTCCCTTGTTGTTTACCGGAATTACTAGGTCAACTCCCGAGAATACATTGTCTGTGTCACAGAGTGCGATGACTGGTATGCCAACGGCTGTTGCTTCTTTGATGGCTTGCCAGTCCGCCCTCGGGTCCGTTACTAGGACGACTTGTGGTTCGGCGTGCTTTGGCTGTAGGGGGTTGGATATGAGGCCGGGCATAAATCGACCGACAATCGGCATGGCCTTCGTGAGCTCGGCAAATCTGTCTATCGGAGTCTTGCCGTAGAGTCTTGATGATACGGCCAGTACTCGGCCCGGTTCGAAGCGCGCCATGAACTTGGCGGCCACTCGGATTTTTTCGTTCGTCTCTCCGATGTTTAGTATGAAGAGCCCGTCGGGTCTGACTCGGAAAATGTACTTTTCCATATCCACCGTCTTGATCCGGGTTCCAATGTGGAGACCGGCGGCCAAGAGCTCTTCCAGCGAGAGGAGAAGGTTCTCCGCTCGAGGGATTGCTTCCCTGTCCTCAAAGTCTTGGCTCTCCATGCGACCAAGACCCTAAGCGAGTTCTGCCCGTCTCTTCGCGGTCACTTGCGGATATTTCAGGAACTCGTCGATTAACTCGACATGAGTTATGAGCATCCGTCTACAGCAATATCGCCTGACTCCCAGTTCGTCAAGGACCTTCTGAGGCTTATCGCCGGCTCTGACCCTCTGATTGAAGGTTTCCCACTTGTCAGCTATCTGCTTCCCACAGGTGAAGCATCTTACTGGAATTATCATAGGTCAACCATCACCTGTACGATTTTTGTTTTCTTCGCCGTGCGCTTGGTCCGCCGAACTTTTTGGGTTCTGTGACTCTCTGGTCTCCAGCTATCATGACTCTATCGTAGGCGAGGAAGGTCTTTCTCAACTCAGTACCCTTCGTCCAGCCTGCCAACGCCCGGGCAATTGCTATGCGTGCAGCTTCTGCCTGAGCCATCACTCCGCCACCCTCAATGCTGACTCTGATATCGACAGCCTTCGACCTATCCCCAGCGATCAACAACGGCTCCTCAATCTTCATTCTCGCAACTTCCGGATACATGTGATCGAGCGATTGATCATTGATGTAAATGCGTCCCTTCCCAGGCCTCATTACTGCTCTCGCGATTGCGGTTTTTCTCTTGCCTGTTTCAAGTGAGAGTTTCTTCTTCTCGCTCACTGTGGATAACCTCCGATCTCACCGGATAACTGGGCGATGGTGATGTAAGGAACTCTCAGTCTTGAAGCGTCAGCGTCAGCGACTCTAGTCGCGGGACGATCCTGATATTCGCTAGGGGTCCCGATGTAGACCTTGACTCTATGGAAGGCGTCTTTGCCTCCTGTTTTTTTCCAAGGTAGCATTCCCCGTATGACTCTTCGGACGTAACCGTCAGGCTTGCGCGGATGGGTCGGGCTTTTTTCCAAGTTTCCGAGCGTTCGAGTCTTTAGTTTCAGCTTAGCTCTAGCGACGACTCGCTCTTTGGTTCCGGAAATGACTGCGCGTTCTGCGTTGATGACCACCATGCTCTTTCCGTCAAGAGCCTTCTTGGCCACGTAACTGGCCATTCTTCCCAGGATGAGATTGGAAGCGTCAACAATCTCCTCGGGCTGCGAGACAGCTACTTGCTTTTTCACTTTTCAGAAATTCCTCCGAGCCCTTCTTCGAACCCCAAGGTTTTCGCGCTGATGAGCCGAGCGGCGTCTAGAACCAGCTTCTCCGGCGGCAGGGTCCCGGTTGATTCGACTAGAAAATTGAAGGTCTTGGCTTTCGGGTCGTAGCTGTAAGTGCATGCTGATGCTGGTTGCCACTTTGCATGGTCTCTTCCTCTTCCAAGCCGCGCGTATGCTTCAAGCTTGATTCTCTGGCCCTGGGCGAGCTTGACGATCGGCACCTTGTCGGACACGGGTTTCACTTCGGGGTTCTCTGGTTTCAGATTAGAGGTGTAGACAACCTCAACAGGGTCCGAGGCCTCGACCTCTAGAGAGAGCGATGCTCTACACTTTTCGCAACCTAGTTCGCTCTTGCAGGTGCATTCCTCGGGAAGATTGTAACTCTGATCGGTTGTGATCGGGATGAGCCCTAGGCGGTGGGCCAGAATCTCATCATACATTACCGAGCTGTTCTCGAGAATCATGACGTCTTCAATCGCCATCACCGGGACCTCGGCGAGGATTATGCGTCGGAGCGCGTTGGCGAATGCTGGCGAAACATCGGACAGGACAAAACGGATAGTATCCTGTTCCTTGGTGAGGAGCTTTATGTCCATCTAGTTATCATACTTCCAACGCGAAGTGTCCAGCCCCGACCCGCCGGACTTTATTTAAAGCTGTTCACGAAAACCTATGGCGTTATCTGAGTTTTCAACATTTGCTTGGCTGAAAACACGATCGTTAACGCAGAATGACGGACCAGATTGAAACTGTTTGATGCCGTTTCTATACTTTGGTTTCGGTCGCGAAGAACTGCTAGAGACTCGTTCGGAGCCCCAGTGAGGGATCTGTGAGATTACTCGATCAGGAAGCGAAGGTTATGATTCCAAAATAGATGCTTACGAGCCCGATTGCGATCGCGACGGGTGGAAAGGCAAGTACTGTTCCAATGAACTCAAGGATATCCTCGACAAATCTAAGGAGTGTGTAGACGATTAGGATGGTAACTATGAAAACTACACCCAAGACAACCGTGCTGGAGACAGAGAACGCTACGTGAAGATAGGCGGCTGCGAGAATACCGATTCCAAGTGCTATCAAAGACGCCCAGCGTACGTTGCGAAGCGGGCGTGAGAAGAGGAGAATTCCTAGAACAGCCATGACAACCAGGTAGTACTTCAGGTACGGATTCGACGAAGAAGCTGGCGTTAATCCTATTCCGAAAATGCCGGATAGGATGCCCAGTCCAAGCGCCAAGTCTATCGCAACAATAATTATTGCGACTCCTACCGCAAGGCCCAGAATGACCAGACCTTTCTCTAAGCCTTTCGAGACTCTTTTGAACAAGGGTGCAGCGGCGCAGATTCCTCCTACGATTAGGAGAATGGCGGTTGAGACGACCATTGGTATCGGGTGTGTTTCTTACCGAAGAAGGGGGTTTAAGCAGGTTGCGTCTCTTTCTCTTCTCCCTGCTCCGCGGGCGCTTCTTCTTCCTCGACTTCAGGAATTACGAGAGGTTGTTCGGCAAGAACTTCTTCCTTAACTTCAGGCGAGACTTCTGGAAGAATTGGAGCAGTGGGTGCGGCTACTTCCTCTATGATCCGGGACACTCTCTTACCTGTGGGAGCTGCTCTGGCAGGGTGTTGAGCATTGCTCAAGGGACTGCGGGCGTGGAAGGCTATTCTTGACTCTTGTTCGCGCTGAACAACATAACTTGGCACGGAGACAATGTCGCCGGCGACACTGATGTGACCATGAATAACGAACTGGCGAGCCTGGTGGATAGACTTCGCGAGACCCGTTCGGTGCACTATTGTTTGTAGTCTGCGTTCCATTAGATCTTTAACGTTCAGATCAAGAATATTGTCGACAGTTGCTGATTCCGGAAGAATCCCGAGTCTTGCCAGCCGAGTCAGGTATTGGCGTTCAAGCGGACCCCGTTCCTCTTCCTCCGCTCCGAGTAATGTTCTGGCGATTCCTCTGATCTGCGACAGCTCGGTCTCGTGACCGCGTAGTTCTCTCTTGTTTCGTAAGCCGTATTCTCCTACTAGGTGGAGTTCTTCTTCGAGTTGGTCTTTTCGCCATGGGTGGCGAGGGGTCTGGTACGCTTTTCTTGGTTTTCGCGGGTCTCCCATGGCATTACCCTAGTCTACTTTTTCTCCTCTTCCTTCTCCTTCTTTCCGGCCGCTCTCGCTGCTTCCATGAGAACCTTCTTCTTCACACCAACCGCCTTCCCTGACCTACCCGTGGTCCTCGTTCTCTGGCCCCGGACCTTTAGTCCCAGAGAGTGTCGGATTCCTTTCCAGCTCTGGATATCCTTCATTAAGTCAATGTCAGATTTGATCTTGAGAGCCAGATCAGCCCCAACGAGGTGCATGTCTCGACCGGTTTCGATATCCTTACGTCGATTGACCATTCGAGGAGGTATGCCGTGTTTCAGAGGGTCTTTGATGACGTCTTCCACCCTCGACAATTCACCGTCTGAGAGGGCTCCCATACGGGCTTCCGGGTTGATCTTTGCCGCTTTGACGACTGCAAAGGCTAGATTGGGTCCTACGCCTCGTATCTTGCCGAGACCATAGGCTACTTTCTTGGTCCCGTCTATGTCGGTTCCCATGAAGCGGAGAATGAGCCTAAACTCTCGGGACATAATTTCACTATGAGACTAGCAATCGGCCCGTCCTATCGCGTAATTTAACGTTTCCACTTTGAAGATCCCTCTTCACCTTGCTGGTTGCCCTCAAACCCGCGTGTTAGAGAATGAGACCCTAAGTCGATGAGTTATCCCCGTCGTCCACAGTTGGTTTCAAGGTCGAAGCGAGCAAACATTGGTCAGAAGTTCAAGCCGCTCCACGAGTTCAGAGTCCAAGAATCGTTGGAGCGATCGACGACTCGCACATCAAAATTGTCTGAGTGACGAGCAAATTTGTTGTACACGAGACGCCGAGGAGCCCTGGCGGCACCAACTTTGCTACAACTTTGTGTGTTTGTCTCATTCCAACCTCAGCGGATATTTCGTTGTGGGATTCTGGAGTTGTCTGCGGAATTTTTATCTACGATTTATTGCTCGCAAGCGACCGGATGATCGTTTTTTCGGTGAAAAAGTTCGTGGAGAGAGAATTTTCTCCGTTCACTGAAAAATTTCTTGCTCGAAAAAATTACTGTTGCGATCGATCTGCGCGCAAACAATTCTTAAATACGCGTTGACCGTTGATTATTATCATCCGGAAAATTCGGACTAGAAAATCTTCCAGAAATGTTTGGACCACATCTTACGCTTGATTTGTCGGAGTGTGATCGTCGGAAGCTATCCGACCTCTCCCACATCTATGATCTCTTAGATGAGCTTCCCGACGTTATCGGGATGCACAAGATCACCCCGCCTTACACTTTCATCTATCGCCCCGGCGATAATCCTTCTGAATGGGGAGTCAGCGGATTCGTCATAATCGCTGAAAGCCACATTAGTATTCACACCTTCCCTGACAGAAACACAGCCTTCGTCGACGTCTTCAGCTGCAAACAGTTCGATATTCACAAGGCTGTCGACTACGTCGTCGCCAAGCTGGACGCTCACAAGGCTGACAAGAAACTCTCCGGGCGAGGAAAGGAATACCCGCGACAGGTGGAAGCTGCGAGAGAGATCGTAATACGATCCCGCCCCAGCCTGAAGCAGTAAGCTGGATCTAGATGGTCCAGTATTAGATCCGACGACCCTGTAAGTAGGAATCGGGTCTCAGCGCGGTTCGGCCCAAACCTGTTCCGCCACAAAGGACCCTTCCCCATAACAACGCCCGTCTAATTCTTCAAGTTTGAAAAACAGCCCCGGATCCGAGAATCCAAGATTGCGGGGTCGCACAAGAGATTCCAGGCGCTGACCCTGCAATTAATTTCTTAGCTCGAAACCCGCCGAACAGCCACCTCTATCCATGTCCCCATGAACGCAGACTAGCGTGAACGCCCTGATAGTCCCCAGGAGAACGGCTAGAAATCAACTGAGGATCCTTAACAGTGGCAAGATCGACTGGACAACAGTTTTGCGCGATAAGGCGTGACGATGAGACCCTGTTAAGACCCCGTCAGCAGGCGCGTCGAAGAAAAAAAAGGTATGCGCGCGAGTCTCGCGACGCAGATCCGGCCTTCACCGCCGAGTTTTTCCCTTCTTCTTCATCCTCCAGCTCTAGAACCTTCCTTGCCAGATCTTATCTTTCTTTTTTCTACTAACTATTTCTCGACCCCCCCGGGGGTATCTGAAAATAAAAAAACTCCTTCACACTTTCAGTATGGAAATCAGAATGGCGCCGGGAGTGGGATTTGAACCCACGCGCCCCGAAGGGGCACAGGCTGACAGGAGAGCCTATTCCAGACATGGGCCCGCGTGCTAGGCAGACTGCCCGGTACCAGGCTCCGGAATCCCGGCTAAACTGGGCAACGTTTCACCGACTATTTTCCCTTTTGGAAAGCGCGCGAGACGCTAACTCAAGGAATCCAGTATGCGAAACTCGCACAAGAATCGCCCCAAAGGAAGAAGCCTGGGCATGTTTCTTGAGAAGATTGACGAGAGTGGCGATGGGAGCGAGCCAGCCAACAACCCTTAACGGGCGAATGGCAGTGCTCGCGCCCGGGGGACGCCACCCTTGAATTATTTACGTGAGGAATAACAATTCTAAGCCTGGCGTTACCCAGATTTCGAACCGCTCGTAACTACAACAGACTCCTTTGGAGGCACGATTTTAAGTGACTAACACCCCATAACACGAGGCAATCTTGGAACGCTGTGCAGTATGCGGAGCAGAGGAATTCATCCCCTACGTCTGCCGATACTGCGGCCGCACCCACTGCGTCCTCCATCGCCTCCCTGAAAATCACGAATGCCCCAACATCCAGCAGGCCCGCGCCCCCAGACAGCCCATCGTACTAGAGCGGCGCCGTACCGGAACGACTCTAAAACTCATTCAATCTCCAAGGATGAACTTGATGCCGAGGCGCGAGCTGGTAGCGCTCAGCACGGCCTGGATCGTCCTTGCAGTAAGCTTCTCGACGAGATACATGTTCGCGTGGTTTGCCACTCCGATAGCCCTTCTCGAGGTGTTTCTCCTCAGCATGATTGTTATCGGTACGGGTTTCCTCGGCCATGAGTTAGCGCACAAGTTCACAGCGCAGAGATACGGCGCCTGGGCCGAGTTCAGACTGTGGACTATAGGAGCAATTATGACTCTCGTTTTTGCGGCCGTATCGCAGGGCACTTTTGTCTTCGCAGCCCCAGGCGCGGTCTACATCGCATCCCGATCCAGCTACATTGGTGACGCGATGGACAAAAAAACCAACGGCATCATTTCGCTCGTGGGACCCTTAGTCAACGTTGCTGCGGCCGGAGTCTTCGCGCTTGCCTACTTCACGCTTCCGGTAATCGGAATCAACGGAATAATCATTAATAGCCACAATTTTCTCCCATGGGCTATATTCATCAATCTCTGGCTGGGAGCCTTCAACATGATACCCTTCTTCATACTCGACGGGCAGAAAGTCCTGACCTGGAACCGAGCCATCTGGGCACTAGTCACGATTCCCCTATGGCTAGCAACCGCAGCAGCACTCATCCAATTATCCTAACTAGTCTGACTTCCATCTCAAGACACTTTGACCAAAGAAACGGTACTCCTGGCCACATTTGGAACAGGCAACATTGTACTCCTCCTCAGCCTTCACTTCCATCACGATCTCCTCTCCACAGTTGCAGACGAAAGAGACTTGATTCTCGGTCATTGAGAAGTCAACTCTGAGCTTTGACTGTGACGGTCTTCGTTTTCCATAAACGGGGATAGGTCTCAGCGGGCATTATGACTCTCACAGTTTTCGCGGCCAGGCCGTGATCCTCCTTCATCATCTGTTCGCTCGACATGAGTGCCTTTGACAAGGCGACGAGCTCGTCCTTCAAAGTGAACAATGCGATCGGCATCTTTGGGACAATACCTTCACTGAGCCGGACTATTCCGGGGACTGCCAGTTCTGCTCCGTGGCAGATTGAGCTGACCGTAGAATCACGGATGTAGACATGTGGGACATACTGGAAGGCTGACTCCATTGGTTTCACCATTCGTCTCGTTAGCATGTCTCTCTCCTTAGGGTTAGCCTCTGACAGTTGCATCAGGTCGTACAATGAGAATGATTCCTCTTCGGTAAAGCTTCCCGCCCGGGTCCGTCGAAGCTCACGCATATGCGCGCCAACTCCAAGCACCTCGCCAACGTCATAGACTAGTTTCCGAATGTATGTTCCTGCCTGACATCCGACCCTGAACAGAATTTCGCGTCCATCCATCTCAACGTCTCGAATGTAGTAGATCCTCCTTTTTCTCACATCTCTCCTAACAGCAGCTCTAACAGGAGGTCTCTGAAGAATGTCCCCGACGAACTCTTCGAGCACTGCCTGGATTTTCTTCTCTTCCACGTCAGCGTGGAGCGCCATTAGGCAGACGTATTCTTTGCCGGTAAGTAGGAAGGCCTGGATTGTCTTTGTTGCGTCTTCAAGAGCTAGAGGAAGCACGCCTGTGACCATCGGATTGCTCCAACCTGGTGAAGGTCTCTAGAGTTCCGCCATGGCCGGCATGCTTCAGCCGCAACATTCGTTTGACCCAAGCTACAACCTCGTGGCTGGACGGCCCGGAGGGCTTGTCCAGGTTGATGAGTCCAAAACGAAGATGCTGATCGAGAGGCCTCTTCGTCGGCGGACATCCTAGGGCTGGGTCGGTTTCCTCTTCAAGCTTGACCAGTAGCTTTCTCTGCTCTTCCCAGGGAGCCCGCTGAGACACTCATCATCTCCACTTCAACAGTGGAATCCGGCATCTCTTAAAGAATCTCAACTGAAGAACGGATGTTTGCAGATAGGAGATGAGTTCCAGCATGGAACTCGTCAGGCTGTTACGAGAACTTGTTTTGGAAGAACGGCTTCTTTGAAGGCTTCGGCCTTCTTTCCCTTGCCGATGGCCTTTGCCACATCCTCATCCGATGCTCCTTTCTTGATATCGATGGAGTCTTCTGTAGGTTCGAGGTGTTTCACATTTGTTCTTCGACGGCGAACGCCAGAGATCTTCTGTGGTCCTGTAACCAGGACGAAGTTCTTGTCAATCACGTCAACAATGACGCATTTCTGTCCCGTTTCCCGACCGTTGACTTTCACGCAGACGCGTCCGACTTCGATGGTGGGCATCGGGACAATCTTCCTAGGCTCTCGCGGTCGAAATCCTCATTTAAGGTTTCGTCGATTTTCGCTGGGATTTCTTTGCTCTTCTAACCATCGCGGCCGCTGAAACGAGAACCTTGGCTGTGTCCTCAATCGAGCCGAGACTCGTATCAAGGATGAGATGATAGATGGAGCGATCCTCAACCTGAAACCCGTAGTGTCTGAGATACCTTTCTCGCTGGACAGATTCTCTCTGTTCCGTCTGCGCTCGAGCCTCTCGGAGGCCTACTTTGTCCCGCTTGGCAATTCGTTCCAAACGGATGTCTTCGGGAGCGGTGAGGTAGATCCGTAAATCCGACCTGTCTTTCAGAATCCAGCCTGCGAGTTGACCGTCAATGACAACATTACCCTTGTCCGCTTCAGCTATAGTTCGCTGATCAACCAGTTTGTCAATGGAAGGATCTTCCAGAGCCTTCTCTCCTAATTCCTCGAGAGAGATCTTCTTTTCCTTCGCGATTCGTCGAAACACCGCGCCCGCGGAAACATGCCGGATGCGTAAGGCATCGGCCAGTTGGGCTGCATACGTTGACTTGCCTGTGCCGTGCGGCCCACTGACGGTAATGATCATGTTGAAACGCTGGAAGAACGGACGAGGGCTCGAACCTGCGTCGAGAGACAGTTCGGGCACAATACCCCTCCATACGGCCTTGATGGAGCGCGAGCGCTCCTCGAATATCTCAAAGGCTTAGAGGTTGGGACCCCATGTAGCTCCTTTCCACAGCGCGAACACTGTGCCTTCGCTGGGGCTCTTGGCTCAAAATGCAGAGTTCTCCTCCCTGAGGGTAACCTCACAGGCAACCTTCTTCGGCCGTGAGTCCTCTGATGCGGGTTGGTCATTTCGTGTCTCCCGTTGTCGGTGCCATCGAGAATGCTGCTGAGACACCGAAGATTCTCGAGAGCGGAATGCTTATCGTAAATGAGCAGACGAGGTACCAGAAGAAGAGAGGCAATCCGGCCGCGACTCCAGTGCCGATGATTGTGGCGAAGGGAAACAAGAAGGGGGCGTAGGCCGTGTATGGAGTTGATGATAGGGCGTAGCCTAGCACTGCGTAAATCAGATAGAACGGGACGATCGTGATCGGATACGTTTTCAGCTGCTCAAGTGTAGCTCTAGAGCTCATTTTCATGACCGCCGATTGCCGCTTCATCAGTTTGTCCAGCTGCTTTTCGTCTCCGTCTTTGCGGGCTTTTCTTACGGCGTTCATCCAGTTCATATATTCTCGTCTGTAGCTTGCGACCATCTTGTAGTTCACCAGGAACCGGTTAGCTAGCATCGCAATAAGGGAGAGAATAAGGGCGGCTGAAAGAACAATGAAAGCTGAGAGGGGTGCACAGGATGGAGCTGGTGAGATATGGTTTGGGTTGCAGAGGTTCTGAACGGGACCGCCGAGGAAGTGGATGATATCGTCTATGAAGCTCAAGCTAGCTACGCTTCTCGATAATCTTTAGGAGTTCCTCAGCCGATTGTCGCTGCTGGCCAGTTTGGTTCTGCAATATCTGAATCGGAACCCCAGCAAGGACAGCTATTGCGCTCGCCATATTCCTCGACCATTGCAGATCCGCCTTGGCATCTTCCAGGTTCTGACTGTCACGGTAACGCGTGGTGTCGGCAGCTCTTCTTCGAGCGACCTCTTCCGGATCCGCTTCTATCAATATGATCATACTGGGATCTAAGGCTTCGAGCACCTTTCGTGGGGTCCCCGGCCATATGCCGTCGTTGGTTCTGACGAACATGTGAGTGTCGACGACTAGGGTGGAGTTTCCTGGGGTCTTTGAAATCATTCGGGCGGCTTCTTCCTGTATCTTAGCTTGGAGGGAAATGTCCTCCTTGCGCATGTGGTCCCTGTGAATCTCTACCCCGCGGTTTTTGAAGAGTTCGTTCATGACGTTTCCAAAGTTGACGATCTTGAGCGGGACCTTCCTTTCCGTGGCCACAGCCTCTAGCTCTTGGAGGATTGTTGTCTTCCCGACCCCGGGTACGCCGGCGACTATGATTGTTGCCTGCAAGGCTTGGCCTCTCACTATCCCAAGAGGCCTTTGGTTCCCGGGTATATCTCGGTAATTCTTTCTTTTACAAGAATTTCATAGTATTGCTGTATAATGCCTACGGTGAGCAGGATTCCTGTTCCCGTGCCGAAGGCACCGAGGAAGTCTGCACTGGCAGCTATTACTCCGATTGTGATTCCACCAATAACCGTGACTGCCGGGATATACCGGTCAAGGATCTGTCTGATGGTTGAGCCGGATCTTCGGAATCCCTCGATTTGCATTCCCGAGTCGATGAGTTGTTTGGAGACTGTCTTCGAGTCCATTCCGCCGACTTCGACCCATGTTACGGCGAAGAATACGCAGGCTAGAACGAATATGAGCATGTAGACTCCTGCTCTTATCGGGTCGCCCAGCACGACTCCCAGCGAACGGGGAGCGAACGTGTAGTATGCTAGGCCTTTGATTGGGATTAGTTGTCCGGTCTGTGGTTGGGACTGGTAGCATCCGGGGATTAGGCTTAGCCAGAAGTTTATTCCTGTGTTGGAGCATCCGGGGTTGTATCTGTTGAAGATGAGTTGGCCGATGAAGAATATGTTTCCGAAGAGGGCTGCTGCGAAGATTACGGGTATGTTTGATACGTAGAAGAATTTGATGGGGAATCGTCCTCGGAATCCTCGATATCTAGCGTAGGAGACTGGTACTTCGACTCGCAGCCCGTTGAGGTAGATGACGATTAGAAACACTGCTATCGTTGTGATGAATCCGAGCATGTCTGGAAGGTTGCCGCCTCTGTAGAGCGCGGCTTGCCATGATGTGAAACTGAGTGGACTGGCGAGTACTGGTCCTAGGGATTGAAAGAAGGCGATTATTCCTCCCAGGTATTTTCCGTCGGAGACGGGGGAGATGGGTCCGAGGCTGCTCCAGACTATTTGGAGGCAGACGCCTGCTGCGATGAAGAGGCTGATTCCGCTTCCGAAGCCCCATTTCTTCTGGAGCATTTCGTCTAGGAGGATTATGACTATTCCAGCGAATACGAGTTGTACTAGAATGAAGAATTCATTCTGTAGGCTGGGCGGGATCGGTTGTCCCGCGGAATTTGTGACGTTGTATGCTCCTCCGAGTAGGAAGGCGAGTCCTTCGAATATGGTCATGAATACGGAGAGTACTTTGCTGGCTCCGGTGAAGAGGGCCCGGTCGCCTGGGTTGCTGAAGTCTACGTTGATCATTTTGGAGCCGGAGAGGACTTGGAGTATGAGTCCTGCTGTGACTATTGGTCCGATTCCTAGCTCAACAAGTGTGCCTCTCTGGCTTGCGAAGATAACTCGTAGGGGTCCGAAGGGATCGTTGATCCCTCCGGTGTGTGGGACGCCGTAGATCGGGGTCTCCGCCATTATGAGGTAGATCACTAGCGCTAGGGCTGTCCAGATCAGCTTCTCTGTGAACCCGACCTCTCGATCAGGGGGGCGGACACTGGGGAGAATGCGGGTTAGGGGTCTGAAGATTTCGATGAAGCGGACCGTTTGGAATCAGCCTTCTTTACTGGCTTCGGCGGGTTTTGGGAGTACTACTTCGCCGCCTGCCTGGGATATCTTGCTGGCTGCTTTTTCAGTGCACTGTGCGACGATGATTCTGAGGGCTTGTGTGACTTTTCCGTTGCCTAGCAGTTTGGTGTAGCCTATCTGGCCGAGGTCAACTTCTATCCGGTTACCGGACGGTCTTGTCTTGCCCTGTTCGGATAGTGTCTGGAGGTTCTGGCTTAGCTGGTCTATGTTGATTGTTCGTTGGTGTTTTGGGTTGATGGGTGTGAAGCCTGTTTTTCCGATCTCCCAGCCGTAGCGTATGACGCTGCTCCAGCGGTGGCGTTTCCATCCGGCGTTGCCGTGTCCTCCTTGCATTCCGCTGTCTCGGTGTTGTCCGGATCGTCCCCAGCCGTGGCACCGGCTACCGCGTAATCGTCTTGTTTTTCTGCGCCGGGTGGCCATGGAGACATTGTTCCTGTTAGCTTGGATAAGTAGGGTTTGTGTGGGGTTCCGGGGCGGGGTTCAATTAAACATTGCCCGGTTTTGATGGGATTGGTTGATTGGCGAAAGCCAATTAGGGGCGTCGTTTGGGTTTGGGTCTTTGCGGGAGCGGGCCTGGTGTTTGCGGGAGTCCGCCTTGTTATGGGGGCGGCTCGTGTTGCCAAGCCAGGTCAAAGAGACCCGTCGACTGTAAGGGTCTTGGACGCGCAGGCCTGAGGCGCCTGTCCCGTAGGGGTTCGTGGGTTCAAATCCCACCTCCCGCACCATGTTCCAACCTGCGAACCAATCATCCAATATGGGTTCCATCTACAGAGAGAAGGTTACAGAGAATCAAGCATTGATAGGGCTCTAAGAATTCTAAGAAGGCTCTCCCAGCACTCAACCTTGGAGGATACTGAGGCTGTCAAGGGCTACCTCTCAAAACTAGATTGGAGCCTTGGAACCAAAGAGATTGCCTCCAATGCACTCTATAATTTCTACAAGTTCCAAGGTATTCCTTTCTCAAAGCCCCACTATCGCAGAGTAGACAGGATACCGTTCCTGCCCACTG
>VBAW01000101.1 GCA_005888635.1 Candidatus Bathyarchaeota archaeon
CTTCTACTATCCCAGTGTGTCCTATCGTCCGGAAGCGGCGGTTGACGGCTGGAAGAAGATATTCACGTTTTTCGAGAAGAATCTTGAAACATCTGGAAGGGGGAGATAGAAGATGTGCACTGGAATAGTCGAGACTGCGGAAGTATCGGGTAGCGGTAAGGGTCCGCGTGGATGGTTCAAGCTGGAACAGGTCAACGTCTCCTATGATCATCCCACTGACGCGCAGCTAGAGCATGCTTTGAACATCGATTTCGTCAACGAGAAAGAAGGTCCTAGTGCTCGTGTTGCGGTCGAGCTCAGTCCAGAGTCCGCAAGGAAACTCGTAGACGTCATACTAACTACACTATCGCGTAGAGATCCGGGCACAGTCCGAACGTGAAGGCGTCTGAATCGATCCTTTCCGTATTTCCCATGGAACATCGCCAATGATGGACCCTACAACGCCAGCTTTGATCAAAGATACGGCTCAAACATGCACCAAACGAACAGTTTCCCCTAGGAAAGTGAAACTTCCTTCGTGAAATCTGTTCGGGGAAGGGGGTAGGGGCATACACTCCAGACACCAGAAAAAAGGAAGCAGGGTTGGGGAACGTTCTATGAGCGATCAGATTGGGCTCTGGCTTCTATCTGGTGCGGTGCTGTGGCAGACAGTGCAGGTCTTCCAGCCTAGCGTGTCGACTTTGAAAAACTGATTCTTCGCGCAGGTTCCGCAATACTGGAGGAATCCCGTTGCATGTCTTGGCTGAGACTGGACTTCTGCTGTCGTCTGGTCCTTCTTGGCGGAGTCTTTCTTGGGAATCGGTTTCGTAGCCCGCTGGAGGTATTCTTTACTGAACTTGAGTTTCGGCATGTTGTCCTAACCATCCATGCTGCACCTCTAGGTTTTGAGCACTACGTTGGATCGGAATCCCTCACCTTCGCTTCAAAGAGCTTTGCGAAGAATGTCTAAGAACGGGTCCGGGGACGCTATGCGTAGAGCGATGACTTGCCGAGCTGTCCCACATCAAAGCCAATCTTGCCAACCATATGCTTGAACACATCCCTCCCTATCTCGGTAGCTCTCGAGGGATCAATGGGATCTTTACGAAATTTGGAAAGAAGGCTTACTGACAGGTCAGTGAGAGCCGCAACCAGGGTCACGACCTCTTCAACAGAGATGTTCTTCCTCTCCTCAAAGATCTCTTTCTTGATGAACTCCAGCATCATATTTCCGTACTTTGTCATGCCGTCCCCGGCTTCTTCCATATCTTGGAGGACCTTGTCAGAATCGCTCAATGCTGACCAGGAATGGGTTAGTCACCGATATGAACTCAACTATCCAGCCGTAAGCCGCTCTCCAACTGATGGATTATCAATCGGTAAATGATTCGTCAAGAAAGATGGGTATTGTTCCGGGACTTGCCTCGTCGAATATTGCCGGCCACTAAGGTTCGAGAACATCTAGGCGTGTATCTTCTCGCATCCCTATCCAACGCCTTTCTAGCCTCATCTCAGTATCTAGCAGTATCCTCCGCGGTCGCATCCTATCTACCAGTGGATTCTGGCACGGCAACTCTAATCGCGGCTTACGGGCCCGGCTTGGGAATTTTTCTCGCCGTGTTCCTAAACTCCTTGGTGTTCCAAGGAATCCTTGCCGCTCTGGTAGTGATACTGTCTCTATCCGCTGTTCTGAAGACAGGTTGGAGATGGGCTTACGCGTTCTCGGGCATGATGGTTTCGGGTTTTGTAGGCTACTGGCTCGGGGCAAGATTTCTCGTGGTCCTTGAATGGATCTCAACCCTTCAGGACAATCGGGTTGATAGTTCAAACGCGTATGCGAGTTTGTTCTGGTTCGGCCTAGCATCCGCGATATTCTACATAGCGATGATCTTGGTCTTGAGAAAATCATATGGGAATCTAAGAGAGCAAATCGGCCGTCAAGGATAGCTGAATCTCCACTTCTTGGGAGGCTAACGGATCTTATTGAAACGCGCTGTCGATCGCTCGAGAGTCCTTGGCGCTCAAACTCCAACCGCTCGCCCCCGCGTTCTCCCTAACATGCTGCTTGTCGCTAGCTTTCGGGATGACCACGACCGACTCGTGCTGCAGAAGCCAGTTTAGACCGACTTGGCTTCGACTCTTCCCAAGTCTCGCCGCAATCTCGTCTAGGACCTTGAAAGGGCCGCCTTGACCTCGAACAACCCGCCCCTGACCAAGAGGACTGTACGCGATGAGGGTGAGCTTCTCCCGCTCACAATAAGGAAGAATCTCCTCCTCAACTCCCCTGTCTACAGGACTGTATTCCGCTTGGTTCGAGACAATCTCCTCCTTCGACAACGCAGCCTGGGCCTCCCGCATTTGCGCAACCGAGAAATTGCTCACGCCTATGTACCGCACTAGTCCGTCGCGAACAAGCCTCTCCATTGCCTTCATCGTCTGGGTAAGCGGAATACGAGGATTGGGCCAGTGAAGCTGGTAGAGATCCATCTGCTTCCTCTCTAATCGGTCAAGACTCTGCCTCGCAGACCGCAGAAGATCTTCATAGGCAAAATGCGATGGTGAGACCTTTGAAGCAACAAAAACCGGCTTCCCCCAATCCTCCAGAGCCTTTGCAACGACCTCTTCGCTATGACCTGCGCCATACATCTCGGCGGTGTCGACATGGGTCATTCCTAGGTCAAGTCCGAGCTTGAGAGCCTCTACTGCTTCCGAGTCCCGGGACGAGTCCGCGTGCATTCCGCCGCCCATTCCCCAGGTGCCCATTCCTATCTCAGGAATCGACTCAGAAGTCCTGCCGAGGGGACGAAACTCCAAATTAACGAGCCTATCGAGACTGCCTGGAACTCTTGTCTTAAGCTCTAGTCTAAGACGGTCGTGAATTCCCGCTCATTAAGATTAAGAACTCTGTCGGGATCAATTCTCAACAACGCGAATTCTGGGCAGTGCCGGGTCTTCTATTTCGAAGCCTTCGTAGAGGAGGACAGTGCTCTTACGGCGTCTTCGAACTTGGCGTTTCCCTGGTGCAGCCGGATCTCGTCCTCTTCAAAGCCGCGCTCTGCCATGCCTTTGTCGCAGAGAAACTTCGCCGCCCATTCTATTGCGTTGCTTGGCAGCCGGAGCTGTTTCGAAATCTCATCCAGCCTATGCCATGCTCCATCCACCAGCCGTATCCAGACGTACCAGAGGAGCATGGGCTTCGCTCCGACCATGTTAGCCCCTTCATCACGACCCTCTCCCCGCATGACTACTAATGCTGGTGTAACTCGATAAAAAATCAACCAGTAACACGTCCCGGAAAGGACGCCCTGGATCGGAAGATTCCGGACACTCCTTGGGGGTCCGGAAGAAGATTGCTGTCTCGATAGTCCTCATCATCATTGTCGCCCTCGCGGTCTGGCAGTTCACAAGCCCCCAGCTACTCCCCATCGTGGGAGGCAAGTACTCAGCGTTCGGACCCTACTCGAATAGAGGAAGCTGGACCATTATGGAGACGATGCGGTATGGAAGCGCATACTTGGCCATTTCAATATCAAACATAACTTTCCCGCGAACAGGTATAGGAACAGACTATTCTCTAGTCATAAGTGATGTGAATCATACGATCACAAATTCGATCGTAAAAGGCTTCGGAGTGCGAGTAACGGGTATGAGCATTCAGGATAGCGTTGACGGATCAACCTCGACTTGGGGGATGGACACGATGTGAGCGACGCGGTCCAGGCGACCAGTATCTTCTTCTTCCGCACCTCGACTAACCACATGCTTCGATTCACTCTGACGTTTCAGCTGTACGATCTATTGCCGCTCGGCTCCATCCCGGACCAGACGGTGACGAACTCTTTCAACATAACTCAGACGGTTCTCTAGACTCTACCGGCTAAGCATTATGTAGCCCGAATCGGATCTGGGTTTTTCGAACAACCCGTGTCGATAACATACGATTACATTGACGATTACTTGTACCGCATTGCTGCACCGAGAGATCGATTGCTCGAGAAGATGGAAGAATATGCAGACTCCAACGCCATCCCAATCATAGGACCACTAGTCGGGAGGCTGCTCTACAACCTAGCCAAGACAAGCCAGAGCAGAAAGGTTCTAGAGATTGGAACCGCGATAGGCTACTCAGGGATCTGGCTGGCCCGCGCTGTAGCTCCACTGAAGGGCAATCTAACAACGATCGACATGGACCCCGAGCGGGTCAAGATTGCCAAGAAGAATATTTCCGAGGCGGGACTCGAACGCGTAGTGAAAGTAATCGAGGGCAACGCGCTGAAAGTTCTGCCGACGTTGAAAGAAGAGTTTGACATGATTTTTCTAGACTCCGACAAGGACGTTTATCCTGACGCGTTCAAAATGTCCCTACCGATGCTCCGGAAGGGCGGCTTGTTCGTCGCGGACAACGCTCTGTGGGGAGGAGACGTGGCTAAGGGTGGCAAGTCGAAGGACACTCAGTCCATGATCAAGTTCAACCGCCTAGTCGCGGAGTCTTCTGGAATGTCAACTGTGATTGTCCCACTCCGCGACGGCGTATTGGTTAGTCTGAAGGAATAGCTGTCTCTGGCTGTCGTGAGAACCATTGCAGTTGATGACGCATGCAACCATAGTCGGTGTCGTGGAACGTACTCCACATTTTTATACGAATCTGTACAAATCTCTTTAATCCAGTGGCGCAAGGGGGTAGGATACTTCCTCGGTTTTCATGGAGAAAACAGGACGGGAAGGAGTGTCAAGTAGAATGGAAACACATCAAATACCGAAGGTCCCCGGAGGGGAATTCAGATACCAGAGACGCTACACGAAACCGGGCGTCCATCCCTACGACGCGGTAAAATGGGAAACACGAGACGCCGTAATTACCGACGCTAAAGGGCAAGTCATTTTCGAGCAGAAAAGCGTCGAGACCCCGTCTCTCTGGTCCCAGACCGCAACCAACATTGTAGCATCGAAATATTTCCGTGGACGCCTTGGGACCCGCGAGAGAGAATCCAGCGTCCGCCAACTACTCGATAGAGTGGCCAAAACGATAACAAAGTGGGGCGTAAAGGGCCAATATTTCCTGGACGAGGAAGAGGCTCAGATATTCGAGGCCGAGCTTACTCACATTCTTCTCAACCAGATGGCCGCATTCAACAGCCCCGTCTGGTTCAACGTAGGGGTCGAGGATCGTCCCCAATGCTCAGCATGTTTCATCAACTCGGTCAAGGACGACATGCGATCGATAATGCAGCTCGCCATGACCGAAGGAATGCTGTTCAAGTACGGATCCGGAACAGGGTCGAACCTGTCCGCGCTCCGCTCTTCGAAGGAGCATCTCTCCACCGGCGGAAAGGCGAGCGGACCAGTATCATTCATGAAAGGCTACGACGCCTTCGCAGGCGTCATAAAATCCGGCGGCCGGACACGACGAGCCGCCAAGATGGTCATTCTCAACGCTGATCATCCGGATGTCGTCGAGTTCATCTGGTCAAAGGCGAACGAGGAGAAGAAGGCCTGGGCGCTCATAGACGCAGGCTACGACGGAGCTGTTGATGGCGAGGCCTATGGCTCTGTCTTCTTCCAGAACGCGAACCACAGCGTCCGCGTGACCGACGACTTCATGCACGCAGTCACTGACAACAAAGAGTGGCAGACCCACTACATCACCAACCACAAGGTCGCAGACACGTACAAGGCTCGTGATCTCATGCGGCAGATGGCTGAGGCAGCCTACATCTGCGGAGACCCAGGAATACAATTCGACACGACGGTGAACGAGTGGAATCCCTGCTCCAACACTGACCGGATCAACGCCTCTAACCCATGCTCAGAGTACATGTTCCTCGACGATTCAGCCTGCAACCTTGCCTCGTTGAACTTGATGAAATTCCGGACTCCTGAGGGAGAGTTCGATGTAGAATCTTTCAAGCATGCTGTCGAGATAGTAATCACGGCCCAGGAGATTCTGGTGGAT
>VBAW01000051.1 GCA_005888635.1 Candidatus Bathyarchaeota archaeon
CTTCTCGGCACTATCCATCAACAGCTCTATAGCTGGTTTCTGAGCCACGGTAGCTGAATATACGATGTGCGAAACGCCCATCTCACTATCCGCATCTTGTCCGGTGCGACGGTCAATCCAATAGGATTCTCCAATATTGTCGTCAAGGTTTTGCTGGAAGAAGCTAGGCAAAAAGCACTAATTCCCTTAGAGATAACCGTATTACCAGGATTGAAATCTATAACTCCAGAGGAGACCTTAAGGTTGAAAAAATGTCAACGCTGTGGAACCATCTCCCAAGACGCAGATGTCGTATGCGGGATCTGCGGCACCAATATTGCGAATACTCCTTCGCTAGAGGATAGCATCGAAGAAGAAATACTCAAAGACCAACAGTTGAGGGAAGAAGAAAGCAGACGTATCCGGCAAAAGATTCCCAGAGAATCTAGGCGCGAACTTATGCGAGGGCTCTTACCTTCACTTCTCGCTGTTACAATCGGATTTACCCTTTTGCTCTACGGATTACTCCAGGCCCTCGCAATGGGAAACTCGGATTTCTATTTTGGACCTTCCTACAGCCAAACGCTGACGCTTTCAATTGATATCTTAATCTCGATAGGTGGCTCCGCGTTCATTATCGCTGGGCTCAACTTCGGAATCAAGGGATTAACATCCGGAGCCTCCCCCACGGAGAGAGGGAGGGGTGCTGCCAACGCAACGACTTCCTACGGACTCAGCACAATCAGCAACCTGTCAATGACAGCGGCCTACAAAGGACAATTTCTCCCCAAAGAGCAACAGGGAGAGAACAAACTATCAGACTGACCTGCCACTAGTCAACGAGGTCTCGGTCCAGGCCGACAAAAAAACCCCTACCCTGGACGACTACTAAGCCCTAGTTCCCCGACAGGTAGCTCGTCCGTAAAGAATTCGAACTCAACACCGCCGGACTATGCGCCCAGGTATTGGAGCCCCGGCCGGGGATTGAACCCGGGACCTACAGCTTTCTCGCTGTGAATACAAGGCTGTCGCTCCACCACTGAGCTACCGGGGCTGTCGCGTGGTGGGAGTTGAGGCTAAGATAAGTTCTACTGAGTCATGCAATCAGTTGTTTTTCTGGTTCCGCATTCTCTCTGCGGCTCTGACCAGCGCGTCCACTCCTGGAAGGCTCTGGCCGGAGAGGAGTGAGAGCATTGCGCCTCCAGCTGTGCTGACGTGTTTGAATCTCTCATCTATGCCAAGGATCGAGGCGAGACCCACCAGATGTCCCCCTCCTATGACTGTGTAGCCGTTGCTCCTGGCCATGGCTTCGAGAACTTGCTTTGTGCCGAGGTCGAATCCGTCTCTCTCGAACACGCCGAGCGGCCCGTTAGCGACGGTAGTGGCGGCTCCCTCCACCACTTTCGAATATATTTCTACGGTCTTAGCTCCGATGTCTAGGGCTGATTCTTTCAAGGGGACATCTATTGCTCGATCCGTTCTCTTTCCTCGTGTATCTGCGTATGCTAGGTCGACAGGGACTTCGATCTTGTCCTTGTACTTCATCCAGAGTGATTTTGCATTCTTGATTTGAGTCTGGAGTCCAGCCATGTCTTTCTCGTCGTCCGCCGAGATTTTCCTGTCCATAGCCTTGAGGAAGACTTTTGCTGGTACTCCTCCTAGCAGGATCTTGTCTGCTTTGTCACGGGTTAGAATGTGTTCTATGACCGGGATCTTGTCCTCTACCTTGGCGCCGCCCAGTACGTAGACGCATGGTCGTCTGGGTTCTACGAGTAGTCCGGAGACTGCTTTGAGTTCTTTTTCCATTAATCGTCCTGCGGCGCTCGGGAGGGCATCCGTCAGTCCTACAATGCTTGGTTGTGATCGGTGGGCAGTTGCGAAAGCGTCGTTGATGTTGAGGTCGAAGAGTGGTGAGAGCTGCTTGACGAAGTGTGTCTTTAGAAGCTTCTCAGGTTTATCGTCAATATTCTCCTCAGCACAGAATCTTAGGTTGTCGAGGACGAGTACCTGGCCTGGTTCGACCTTCGCTATTCTCTGCCGGGCGTGGGGACCGATGACGTCGTCTACGAACATTACTTGTTGATTGCAACACTCCGCCAACGCCTCAGAGTGTGGTTGCATGTTGGTGAAGTCGTCTTTTCCTGGTCTGCTCTGGTGGGATCCTAGCACGACCCTCGCATCCTCTAGCCTCGCGAGGGTCTCAGAGACGGCTCTGATCCTAGTGTCGTCCAGGATCTGATGTGTAGAAGGGTCCAGGGGAACGTTGATGTCTACTCTTAGAAAGATCCTCTTGTTGCTTGTCTCCACGTCATCTAGAGTGAGGAATTTGTGGCTCGACAAGCCTGGGTCCTTTTGCTATCATTCTTCCGGTTTCGTTTGCGTTTAATGTTTCTCGGGCCAATGCTTTTTAGCATTAGACCCCTCGCCGGCCGTTTTGCCGGGGTGGCTCAGCTTGGTCAGACCCCGTGAGGGGAGCCATAGCGCCGGACTCATAATCTGGTTTGAGACATCCGGAGGATCAGGAACAGAAGAGGCGCCACTGACTGTTCCGGAGCACCATTCCTTGGACCAAGTCACTTACCTTTGTAAGAGACAAGAGAGGTCTCAGGGAGATCGTGACAGGTTTAGCCCGCCTGGATTTGATGTCGCGTTTTTTTGGAGAGCTGGTCGAGTCTCAATCAAGACTTTATTCGCCACGAATGATCATCGCTTTGTCCTGTTGGATGGCTACGGAGAGAGTGCAATTCTGCCTCCGAGAAGGCTCAGTTCATTTGACGAATTTGCTGACACCATTCTGAAATTGAGAAATGTCTTAGTGGCTCGACAACCCGTAGAATCAAGGGAATTTATCGCTTCGGCATGCTATCTTCTTGGTTGGTTCCTTGGCGACCTAGGAAAACACTACCGAAATGAGACCAAGCCAACAATGGACATCGACATTCAGCTAACTCGAAAACATCCGGAGAACTTGGTTCTTGGCGAGTACGTAGCCGGTTGCATAAGGCGTTTTGGGATTGGTTGCAAAAGAACACCTGACAGACCATCGCGTGGCGGCCTTCCAAACGGTGCGTATTGTTGGGCATCTCAACGTCACCCAATCTTTGCGTGGTTCCACGTGGCGTGCTTGGGGCTGAAGTGGCATGAAAGAACCTCATACGACGCAGTGAGGATGGACTGGATGCTATCCGCTCCTCGGGAGGATCGTCTCTGGTTTCTTCGGGGACTAGCCGATTCAGATGGTGACGTACACTTCAGAGATAAGAGTGTCGACATAACAACGTCACCCAACACCAGCTTTGTTAAGGCACTTTTAGATTCCCTGAATGTCCACAACATTGTCCGCTTCACCAAAGGTTACGGAGCAATAACCATACGTGCCGACCAAGCGATGGGGATTGCCATTTTCAATCCTCAAGTCAATACTTACAGAAGGAATCTCTTGGAAAGGCTCGTTGGCGCAAACGTGTACCCTAGACATTGGCCTAGTTGGCTTACAGATAAGGTAGATCACCTAATTCGATTGGGTCTGAGTAAAAGAGAAATTTGTGAGCACGTTCTGTACGAGGACAATACGTACATCAAAATGCATAACCTAGGTAGGAAGATGCAAAATCGAAGTGTGAGTGTTCACGTCGAACATGAGCAATGCGAAACTCCATAAGACGGAAGGAGTGCCGAGGGAGGGATTCGCACCCTCGATGTCCGGGAAGTTTCCTCTTCTCTCCGGAATCCACCCTAGCCTAGGATTATGAGTATCACCCTCGCGGAGGGCGAGCCCGGCGCCTTGACTAGGCTAGGCCACCTCGGCGAGCAATCTGAGATTAGCAGCATTCATAGACTTTATGCACGTTGGTTCTGTTAACTTGTTTTCGGAGTGTTCTCTGACTTCTGACCGGGGGTTCGATAAGGTCTCTTCTTTCGAGAGCCCCGCCCCCGGCACTTAGCCTGAGACCGGGGATCACTACCCTGATCCTCGAACGTTATCCTCTACGGAGAATGTCGACCCGGCCATCCTTTCTGCCCACATAAGCGACGTCACACATTCCCAGAAACAGTCCTGTTTCCACCACTCCCGGGATCTTCTTGAGCTTCTCGTGAACTATCTCCGGCCGGCGTAGGCTTCTGAAATATACATCCGCGATGAGGTTCCCGTTGTCTGTTATGACGGGTCCGACCTTACCTGCGGCCTCTCTCAGAACTGTCTTCTCGGAGATCTTTCTGATCTTCTCGACGGTCGATGCGTAGCCGAATGGAACTATCTCGACCGGTATTGGTTTGGTCCGCCCAAGGTTTTTGCGAGTTTCTTCTCGTCGACTACGATGATGAGCCTCCTTGCTGTTGAATCTACAATCTTCTCTCGAAGCAGCGCGGCTCCTCCGCCCTTGACGAGGTCGAGTGTTCGCCATTGTATCTGGTCTGCGCCATCCAGCGCTAGGTCCGGTTCGGTGTCTTCTTGGAGGTCTGATGTTTTTAGGCCCAGTTTCTTTGCGGCGATTTCTGTTTGATATGATGTTGGGATGAAGGTGATTTTCAGATTCTCTTTCTTGATTCGTTCCGCGGCTAGCTCGAGGGCTCGAAGGATGGTGTTGCCGCTTCCAAGTCCGATGGTTGTGTTGTCTCTGATTTCTCTCACTGCTTGCGCCGCAGCGCTTATTCGAGCCTTGTCAGTCCACGACATTGTTCTGGATCAGCCTTCTGTCTCTATCTGTTCGAGGCGTTCCATTGCTTTGAGTACTTCTTCCCGTATCGTCTCCAACCGTTCTTCTGCTTTGTTCTTAGGCTTCTCCTTTGTCTGTCGTTCCTTGGGAGGGTTTGTAACTAGGGGTGTTGGGCTTGTCTCCGTCTTTGGAGGCTCAGTGGATTTGGTTATCGTTTCATATGTTGCAGTTACGGTTGGTCTGATCTGGCTTATCTTCAGATCTATCTCAAGCATTTTTTCCTGGAAACTCTTGAGGAGCTCGTCTTTGGCAGATTCGAGTTCGTAGAGGTCGACCGTCCTCTTGTGGGTGTCTATTTCTCCGTCTACTCGTTTGAGGTCTGTTTTGTATCGTTGTAGGAGCTGGTTTTTTTCGCTATCGTTGATCTGTCCCTTTGTTTCTGCTTCGTAGATCTTTGTGAGGGCGTCCCCGATGATGTCTCTTTCAAGACTTGCAAGTCGGAGTCTGTCGCGAGATCTTGAGACGTCGTTGCTCGTGATTGTTTTCTTGAGTATGTCTGGTACGGGGAACGGTTCTCTGTTGAGGGGTTCGGCCGTGTTCTTGTTTTCTTCTTGTTCGGTTTTCTTTCTTCCGAATAGGAGTATGAGTGTGATTAGTGTGAAAGGTGCCGTTTGGCCCTTTCTACGCATGAGAAGCATCCCTCTAGCGTTCTTGATTGATTGAAGGGTGCCGGATTATTAATGGTTTAGCAGAGAGGATGCTCTTGTTACCGCGCTTGGGGGAGCGTGCGTCCAAGTATGGTTATCTAGCGTGTTTGTGATTGGTGGTTTGGTGTATACTTTGTCTTTGGCAATGCAGTGCGAGAGCTGCGGTCGGCCGCTCGCCTCAAGAGAGGAGCATGGCGCACAGAATCTCGATAATCCGTACTGTATTCATTGCACTGATATGAAGGGTAAGCTGTTGCCTTTCGAGAAGTTGTACGGGGATCTGGTGAATCAATCTATGCAGACTCGCTGGATGAACAAGGAACAGGCAGAGAAGTATTCGTTGGAAGAGATGGCAAAGTGGCCTGCTTGGAGAGACAAGGCCGCCCAAATGCTGGAGCGCTTACAGCACTAGCAGGATAATTTCCTTCGAAATCTCTAGAATCGTAGTTGCCGCAAGGTAGTTTTGGAGTAGCGATGCAGTCCTGTCATATTGCGTAAAGTTGCTTACTGTAGGAGCTGGCGTCTTGGCGTGAGGGGTCAGCGGTTAGAAACGGATAAAGTGATATTGGGGGTCCTAATAACCTAGGTCGATGGATCGAACTAGGAATAGGATTCTTGAGAATTTCACAGTCTTATTCATACTTAGCCTAGTAATCTATTTGCCGGCGTCCGCTCTTCCCGGTGCGACTAGATATCAACCATCGCTATCTAGTCCGGTCCTTGTCGCTGCTGCCTCGTCATCTGGTACTGTGGGTTCAAACGTACCTATCGTCGGCGAGGCGTCTCCTGATCGTCAGCAGGTTGAGACAGCAATCTCTGTCGATCCCCGCTCCCAAAATATTCTGGTAGCTGGGGCCCAGGATCTACGACTGAAGAGTCTCGGAGAGCATCGTTGGAATGGGTATTACAGATCCGCGGACAGCGGGCAGACCTGGACGAACAGTCTGATGCCTGGTTACCCAGGCGACACGTCCCCCCAAGGAATGGCTTCGCCTCTACACAGTTCAAATGCCACGTCTGATCCTGTTCTAGCCTTTGATCGTCTCGGGGATGTCTACTACGCTGGCCTTGTTTTCAACATAAGCGCCGCTGGGCCTTTGGGCAACGGTCCTATAGGCAATCTTGTCTTGTTCGTTGCCAAGTATAGCAATGACGGGGCGACTTATTCGGGTGTGACTTTGATCACGGGGCCGCTTTCTGCTGACAAGCCGTGGATAGCCGTGGATAACACTGGTGGACCGTATGATGGAAATGTTTACGTGGCGTTTGACGCCTCTCTAACTTCCTCGTCTCCCTTTGCTACGCTCTTCACAAGGTCCATGGACGGTGGGAAGAGCTTCTCTGCGCCCTTTTACGCGCCTTCGGACCAGACGGGCGGGCTGCCAGGGGTTGCTGTTGACCCTGCCGGAAATGTCTATGTCTCATCCGATGCTTTCGACCCGGTCACCGGCGCGAATCTGAACTATACTCAGGTGTCCAAGATAACAAACGGAGGGACTACGCTAGTCCAGAACGTTAGGGCTGTCAACCCTGCCCACTGGGTGACATCAGGATCGTCGATAGGCGCAAGCTTTCGAGCTTTTACGATACCGCAGATTGCGGCCGACTCTCACGGAGTATACCTCGTCTTTGATGACACTAGGCTGGGAAACTCGAACGTTTACGTCACCCGGTCAACAGACGGAGGCTCTTCCTGGACTATACCAGTTGAGGTGAATGATGTTCTCGCTGGCCAACACTTCTTCCCGACAATCGCCGCGTCCGGTGGGATTATTGACGTGGCTTGGTATGACAGTCGATTCAATACTGCTTCCCCCATGACTTCGCTAGATGTCTTCTTCGCAGACTCGCTGGATGGTGGGGTCAGCTTCTCCGCCAGTGTGAGAATGACGAATGTTTCCTTCAATCCGGGTCTTGTGAAGAGGACTGATGCTCCGAACTGGAACGAGCCTTTCATGGGCGACTATCTCGGGATCGCTGCCACATCTTCCAATGCTTATCCAATATGGACCGATAACAGGTTCGCCTGCGATACAGTCGACCCTGCCTACAGTAGCTGCGTGGATCAGGACGCGTTTACCGCGGCAGTTGGTCTGCCCGACTTTGCGTTGTCTGTGAGCCCATTATCTCAGTCGATTGTCCAGGGAGCGTCCGGCCGCGCGAAGGTGTCGCTGTCGAGCCTTGACGGGTTTCAGGGCAACGTGACCGTCTCGGATATCTCATCACCCCTAGGTCTTCCAATCAGCCCCGTCTCTACGAGAGTCCAGTTGTTCTCCGGTGGAACAGGAGCTTTCAACCTAACCTTCTCTCCAAGCAGTGGCACTACTCCGGGAACGTACAGTGTCAACATTACGGGTACGAGCGGTCCGCGGGTCCATCTGGCCCTGACGAGCGTAATGGTCCAGCCGTCGAGTGTCGGCGGGAGCCTCGTTTCTTTGGACAGGCTGGGGCTATTCCTGAAGTTCCTGTCGATCGCAATCCCGACACTCATGGTCGTGGCCCTAGGTACCTTGTTGATGCGGCAATGGAACAGGCGTGCGAGGAGAGGGTCGACAGTTTACCGTGGAGGGCCAGAATCTGCGCCGGTTCTACTTCGAAATTCACGTCTACCGTACGACTAAGCTTAATTAAATCTCGGGCTCCGCTCCAAGCTCCGTGCCCCGGTGGCTCAGCCTGGTAGATGCGTTGGGCGCAGCCTAGAGCATTGCCTTGGTAGGCTATCAAACAGGCAAGGGTCACGAGTTCAAATCTCGTCCGGGGCTCCATAACATACGGACGATAGCTCCGTTCTGAACTGGTCGGCTACGGATGGATTGAATAGGCGGCTAAACGAAATATTGCTAGGCGTTCATGAGCGGCGAGTCAGAGAATGTGCTTGGGGAGATCCGTGTTGTTGCGCGCCTTGCCCTCGGCATCGAACAGCTAATGCTGTTCGTTACTGAAGGGAGAATACTCGTTGCGCACGTGGGTAAGAGAGGTGCAGGGGCGCTTGCAACCTCTGCGCTTTTTGGGAGACTAAGCGGGGGATTCGAAGATATCGTGAAGAGCGGGGGGGAGTCGCGTAGTAAGCGCGCTCTGCAGCGGTTGACGCCTGAGAGGATTCTGACTGCGAACAAGGACAATTTTCCCCTCAGATTTGGGGAAATCGTTGGCGTGAGACTCGTTGAGAGGCCGTACTCAGGGGAGATGACCATACTGACGGGAGATAACAAATTCGAGTTCCAAACCCAACACCCTCTGGATAGTATCGTTGGACTGCTGCAGATACCTCTTGGGCCGAAGCTGACTGTTGAAAGGCTACCTGAAGGCGTGCGCAAGCATCGGGCGCATTAGCCCCGAACCTTCACTCGGCCGGAGCATGGAGTGTCTGGGGATAAACCAATATTCCACAGCTTCGTTTATCTGTCATGAGCGCGAAGCAATGGGCGAAGGAGCGTCGAGTTCTTGAAGCCACGATGGGTTCTTGCATCCTGCCTCCTCCTTCTAGTCTTCTCAGTGCCACATCTCTCTCCTGTTAGAGCAGCATCTGCCCAGCCTTTCTCGATCGTATACCTCAGTCCAGTCTCGTATAATGTAACGAGTGGATCGTCTTTCATCGTCAACGTAATGTTGAATCTCACTGCCGGTCAGAGCGCCTCGGGCTTTAATGTAAAGCTGAACTATGGAAATCCTCAGCCGGACCCGGTTGTTAGAGCGGAGAACGTGTCCTACTCCGGCAATATCTTCGGCGATGCCTCTTCCAACTTCGTTTCAACAGAGTGTGTGCCTCCCATTATCAACTGTCAGACCGCGGACCCTACAGACGCTGAATTTGGATGGGTGCATTTCTCTGCACTGCCCGAAAGTGGCAACCCAGTTAATGGCCCGCTGTCCAAGCTGCTCTTTTCGGTCGCGTTCTATGTTGAAAACGTCAGAAATTCAAGCCTGATTCACATAGAGACTGCAGACGTTGCAAATGCCGGGTCAGGCCCCTTCGCGACCACCCAGTTCATACCAATAGTCAAGGAAGACGCGATCTTCAGCAATTCAGGAGTCACAGCGTTTTTCAACTATCTCCCAACCGACACACCCTCCGTTGTAGCAGGACATCCGAATAGATTTGATGCTTCAGGGAGCTTCGCAAATAATTCGTCCGCCGCCATAACATCTTACAGTTGGAACTTTGGCGATATGATCACTGGTAGCGGTCCGATATTCTCCCACACGTTCCAGTCTCCAGGCACCTATGGCGTGACGCTGAACGTCACTGACGTCAACGGCGGTAAAGGATCGATTCATAGAATGCTCGCTGTCGGACCTGCGCTGGGCGCATTGCTCTTGGCCATATTTAGTCTCCAGAAAGTAGCTCAGTCAGGGGTGCTTGTTCGGATCTTCAACTCGTCCAACGTTCTTCCCTTCGAGAATGCGACGACAGATTTCAATGGACAAGTGGCATTCAATAATCTCTCGCCAGGAGTCTACACTTTGGCCTTCTCGGGCCCGACTGTTAAGCATAGCAGTAGTACGACCGAGACGATTCTTGCTGGCTGGACGACGCAGGATAGTGTAGGGCTCGAAGTGGATACTCCGCCGCCTCCAGTGCCTTGGTATGGCGACATTGTATTCTTGGGGGGCCTTGGAGGGGCCGTGGCGATCTTCGGGTTCGGGCTCTTCTTGAGACGCAGGAGTATGCGGAAGAAACTGCGCGCGAAAAGAGCGAGTCTAAAGAAAAAGTAGCGCGAAGACTAAACTCGAGTTGGCCGGTTTAGAGCCGAGTCTTCTATGCGGATTCTGGGAGTCCGGTCGGGCGTCGGCGTCTGAATAGAAGCAAGCCCAGTACAACCGCTATTGCAGAGGCCAGTCCGGTTGTTATCCATGGAATGACGCTGAGGTCAGCCGGGGGAGGGGCCGATGGCGGGGAACTTAGAGCTACTGTGCCTGCGCTCTGGGCCTGGTTGATCGTGCTGGTCTGTGATCCGATGACTCTGGCGTAGACGTGATAGCTTCCTGAGGACCATTGCGTAGTGTTCCACGATAGTGTGATGGTCTGCGCGGCTTGGCCGGGATTGAGCGTCACTGTGTCTTGTGCGACTGTGATGTTGGTTCCGGTGCCGCTGTTGACGTCCATCGTGACGGTTATGTTGGCTTGAATGCTACCGGTGTTGCTTGCTGTGACCGTCATGGTTACGGACTTGCCTGCCGTTACGGAGACGGTGGAGAGGCTTGCGGAACCAACTTGGATAGATGGTAGTATCGGCGAGACTACTGTCAACGTGATGTTGACGAGGTGTTGGATGTTTGTGGTGCTTCCACTTACGGTGATTGTATAGGAGCCGGCGGGTGTCGTTCCAAGCGTTGAGATTGTCAGTGCGGATGTGACGGGGCCGCTGGTAGCGTTGATCTTTACGCTTTGCAGAGAGAAGCTATTGCTGATTCCGAGAGTTGTGGAGCTATTGGCTGTCAGACTTATTGTATCGGAGAAGCCATTGAGACCGGTGAACGTGATTGCGGAGATTCCGTCGGCTCCTGCTCTGATTGAGAGGGATGTAGGGGCAGCGCTGGGGGCGAAGTTCGGGGACGGCACCGTGACCGTGACGTTGAAACTGTGGGAGAGAGGGCCGGTGACTCCAACTGTGGCTCCGGTCACTTTTATGTTGTAACTGCCACTGGGGGTTCCGGGCAAAACGATGACGTACAGTGAGGACGCGTTGGTCCCCTTTGCTACGGTTAGCTCGATGCTTGCAGGATTCGGAAAGCCTAGAACCGTGTTCGATGAATTTGTCGCTGTCAAAGTGATCGTACCGTTGAATCTGAAGATGCTGTTTAGAGTGATCGTGGAGATGCCATTGCCGCCCAAGGAGACCGTTAGGGATGAGGGGTTGGCGGAAATACCAAAGTCCGGGACGCTCACTGTTACACTTACGATGACGGAGTGGTGGACTGTTCCACTGGTACCGCTCACGTTGACACTGTAGCTGCCAGCGGGGGTTGAGACGATTGTCGAAACGGTCAGCAAAGATGTGTTTGTCATGCCAGATGAGACAATGACGGTTGGGGGGCTCAGTGTGGCTACCGGACCGTTAGTGACGGTCGGAGAGACTTGCGAGGTCAAACTAATTGTTCCGGTAAAGGAATCGAGGCCAGACAATAGGATATTGGAGCTCCCGCTTGTGCCTACCAGGATGGGTAGGTTTGTGGGATTGGCACAGATGAAGGAGCACTGCGCGCGGATTACCAGTGTGTCCTTTATTGTGCTCTTCAGGCCGGCACTATCTACTATCTCTAGGCTTGGAGTAAAGTTCCCATTGTTGTTGTATATGTGGCTGGTTGTTGGTCCAGCTGTAACGTTGGCGGCCTCCCCGTCTCCGAATGCCCAGTTGTAAGACGTGATAATATTCCCTGAAGTTGCGTTGCTGGACGCCGCATCGAACGAGACTGTCAAGGGCGCGACCCCGCTTATGGGTGTGGCGGCGAAGTTTGCCGAAGGAGTTTGGTCTGTAAAGTCTCCCTCTAACGTCGTCTCAGTGAGGGTAGTTCCAAACGCGTCGTCTACGAGAACACACGTCTCAGGTGGTGAATCCACACTGCTGGTGGTGCAGGCTCCATAGCCTGAGGGGTAAGACAGAGCAGTGCTTGAAGTCGCACCCACAACCTGATAGGTTATGGTGAAAGCCATGCCAGAACAGGGAGAGATACCACCACACTCGTTGCCCCCAGAACTCTCTGCCGTCGTAACCTCGACAACACCAGGACCGTTGGGACTGGCTACTGCAGTACACGCGCCAGTCGTGGCTACGCCGTTGACACAGATAGAGGTCAACGATGGGCTAGCGATCAGAGTACCAAGAGCAGCACTGGTAGGATTCACAAACGAAGGGTCAGAGCGAACATAGATGTCGAAGCCACCCATCGCGTCCGAATTGTTGATGAAGACTCCGATAGTGAAGGTCTTCCCCACGCCCGTCGCGTTGAATGTGAGGGGAACCTGAGGACAACCATTACTTGTCCATTGCGTCAGACAGACAAGGCCGGTTCCCGGGGAGGCATGAGCTGGGTGTGTCGAAACGGGCAGTGCGAACAGAAACCCTAGCAGTAGTAATATGACTGTAAAGATTCTCTTCATTCAAACGTCACTATGTGCTTGGAAAGGGGAGTTTATGGGTTTATCGAAGAAAAAGCGAGTGACAATGCGATATTCGGTTCGAAGTTTGAGGCTCAACACTGATTCCTTTCAGGTTCGAAGATCGGGTTCGGGATTGAGTGGATATATGGATTCGGTTTAGCAGAAGAGTATTAGCAATTAGCCGACGTCTCCTGAATTCGCGAAGGACACTGGTCCTTTGAAAGCTGGTATGACTTGGGTTGCGTTTGTCGAGGGAGATGCTGATATTTCGGCAACACTAATAGGCCGGAAGGCCGTATAGCTAGCGGGTCGTGTTGCGTCGTCGTAGTGAGGTAGGGAAGCGTAGAAGGAAGCTAGTGCTCTATTCGGCCCCGTTGCTGGCCCTCGCGTTGCTTTTCACCGTCTACTACTTTGCGACTTTGTCTGCCCAAGCAAAAATAGATTTCACTGTTCCCATCGCGATTCAGATATCTCATCTAGTCCAGGGTCAAGCTTATGTCAGCAACGCTCTGCCCGTGAATGTAGGGATCAGGGGCGGCATTTGGGCTTATCACCAATACGACAGCGACGGGGTCAACGGACACTATCCCGTGTTCGCCAGCGAAGGGACAAACGGAAACACCTCGTATTCTTTCATTCACGTCAGGTCGACAGTCAATAGAACGTATACTCTCCAGGATTTCTTCAACGTCTGGGGAGCACCGCTCGGTCCAAAAAATACCCTTGGATACACAGCTCCGCCTCCTGCGTCGGATACGAGTTATACGTCCGACTGGTATTGGGATATGTGCGTTCAGTTGAACGGTGGACGCATCCACGAAGGGATATGGGGGAATCAGACCCTAGTGCCAGGATTGGGCATCGTCCTCAGATACTCAAATTCCGGATGCCTGCCAATCACATAGAATCCATTCTCTAACCCGGACTGCTGCTCGCCCTCATAACGCATCCCTGTAGCATAATACACAAGGCACTCACAGCTGATCCTGGCCTGCAACGCAGGATACACGCTTCCAGGAACAACACTGATACCATGCACCTCCTCCAACGCAGGATGGACAAGCACTATCCTACCAGGCATCGGAGGATACGCTACGACACTACACGAAGTAGGTAGCACGGTCCTGAGCACAAGCACCTCAACACTAGCACCAGCCAGCGTCTCCTGATGCGCAGCTCCTGTAGGAACAGGAACACCATATCCGAACGGCGGATACGACTGCTAAAAGGCTGATACTTCCATTTTCTTATGGGATGCGGTCAAGGTAGGGCGCAATCAGCACCTCAGTCATGTCTACTTTTGCGTCCGAATATTCCGGAACTCCTCAGCATTCGGATAAACTTTTAAAATGGAAAATGCAACGGCTCTCGAGAGATACGTTGCAGATCGAATGCTAGAAGATAGGTTTGGTTGCGAGGCGTTCTGAAATTTTGTCTAAGTCTTGGAAGAAAACACTTCTCCTAGTTCTTCTTGCCATTTCCTCGACCTTATTATCTAGTACCTTACTAAATCCAATCACACAGGTCCACGCGCAGGGTGGCTTTGACTACACTCTCTTCAACACCAGAGGCATTACGCTCACTCCGGGGAACCCTGGCTCCACGACAATTATCGCAACTCTCACAGCCGGGACTGCCAGTAACGTTACGCTTTCATGTGATCTTACCAATCTTCCCGCGGGCACTACCTGCTCGTTTACTCCTGCTAGCATTACTCCTGCTAGCGTAATTCCCGGGGTCAGAGTAGGCAACACTACTGTCTTGACCATGATGGTTCCTACTTCGACGCCTTACAGCGCTTTCAACGTCACAGTCACCGCCAAGGCAGGAAGCCCAGCGCCTGTAGCCCCGATCATTTTCACCCTAATTGTGGCTGCAAAGGTCGCTGTCGACCCCACAGTTGTTGGAGGCCTGAATTATTCTCAAAAACGAGTAACGGTCGACGTGAACATAACTAATGCGCCGCCTTTCATCGGCTTTATCGTTGCGATTTTTTTCGATTACTCTTCTAGCTCTGTTCTGCAGAACCCACAAGTGGACTATTCAGGGGGTGTGCTAGGGAGCGATGCTCCCGTATCGACTTTGTGCATAAACGGGGTCGGAAGTCAATGCATACCTGACTCAAGATTCGATGGGCAAGGCGTTGTAAGCCTTGCTCTCTTGACACTCTCAGGTTTAAACTCAACTACGTCGAATGGCAAACTTTTCAGCATCACCTTTGACGTGACCGGCACAGGCTTCTCATTCATTCATTTTGTCCACCAAGAGGTTTTTACGGCCCATTATGTTAATGATGAACCGACCGTCCTGAAGACGGCAGGTTTTGACGGCTATTTCGCCAACAAGGAATGTGGTATGGGAAATCTCTGCAAGCCACCAGTCGTGTCCTTCATCCCTCCTCCTAGGATTGTTCAAAATCGGCCCGCATCCTTCAACGGCACAGCGATGTCGCAGAATCCCAATGGTGTGATTACAGAGTATAATTGGACCTGGGGACTTGGTCAAGACATACATTCCTACAACAGTCCTTCGACGAATGTTACGATCATATTCCTCCAGATCGGCGAGCACGTAGTAACTCTTAGCGCGCAGGATAATTTCGGTGCGAGAGCTTACTACACATTAAGCATCGAGGTGTTCAGGGTCTGGGTCGATCTCGGGTTCGCCTCGCTCTTGATCGACCATACTGTAGGAGTAATTCCTGGCACTATCGTCCATATTGTTGCTAACGTAGTAAACAACGGGGTCAATCCTGAAAATTCGACCATCAGTCTTTCAATCAATAACATCAATAAGACTATGATATCTGTCAAGAACCTTGGGCCCGGTAATGAGTCGAGCCTGAGATACGACTGGAATACCGCCGGTTACGCTCCGAGAGTCTACGAGATCGTGACAAATGTCGACACGGTCAAGGACCCTATCACCGGACAGATTCTCGAGAACGATACGTTCACGAACTCCAGGCATCAGATCGTTGATCCTAACAATGTTAGACTAGGATTCGTTCAGCTAATAGTCTCGATACCTTCCGGTTTCGGAGTCTTTCTCGGACTCAACCTGCCGGAGACTCTGGGTCTGGGGATCGTTCTTGTCGCTGTCATCGTTTTCGCAGCGGGACTTGTGAAAAAATCGCGAGCTCAACCTCTGGAGCCGCTGTGAGCTTTTGGGGTATATTCGATGGGAGTATTGGTAAGCTAGGAATATCCCGGTCATTCTCGGGATGTACTTTGCCGTTGCGAAAGGGATAATCTTTTAAAGCCTAACCGTCCAGCTTGCATTCGAGAAAATTGAAAGGCACTTCTACTGTAAAACTACTCGTAATCTTCGTAGTGACATTCTCTCTTGTGGGTCTAACCGGCCCACTAGCATCGCTCTTTCAACTACCTTCCATAACCATACCTACAGTCCATGCAACCTCCGAAACTACAGTCGGCAGTTGGTATCCAGCAGGCGCTCAAGAACAGACCCTGTCTATCAGCCAAGGTGACGGCATCTCCGGCACCCAGGTCAACTGGGTTCTGACCAACCAAGTCGACAGCGAAGACTGGCCACTAACTGCAACCCAGCAAGGAGCAAGCTCAGTAAACTGTTCAGGTAACGCAAACGTCCGATGCAGTCTTCCGATGCCAGACCACGGCTACTTCGAGATCCAGTTCAACCTAGCGACGATCTTGTGGGGTATCCCACAGTCCTACGGCAACAGTGCTGCAGGACAGGAACTTCGCCAGGGAATAGCTCATCTCTTCAACAAACAGAGCTTCACGGCGAACAACGCCGCATGCCTCAACATCGCTTGCGTCCCTGACGACCAAGCGATCCCCGTCTGTACAACCACAGCTGGCTGTACGAACGGTGGTCTGCCTGCGGCTAACCCGTGCGGCTGGGATACGAAGTATGCTCAGACCGGCGGTAACTGTGTCGTAGGTGCTCCTGGTGGTACGTCTTACAACTGTAGCTTAAGCACTGCTTGTCCCACAGGCACTCTCACAGGCACAACCAACTTCCCATGGCAAGCGGCGATCGGAAGCCCTGACTTCTGCGCAGCTGCACAACACTTCATTCAAGCCTTTGCTGATGCTAGCATTAGCGGCGTAACGACAAACGCGAACTGCGAACTGGTCGCCCCAACTGGGGGCTGGCCCGCGGTTGTTACATCCATCAACACTGCAGGCTGTGCTGGAGTAGCTCCTGTTGCCACGGCAAACACTTGCTTCTTCGTCCGTACCACTGAACCCCGGAAGAGTCTGGGTGAAGGTATCGCCCAGGACATTTGCGCACTCTTCTCACCCGCATGGGGCGCATGGACAACCCTCCTCGGTCAACCAATCAAGTGCGACAATACAAACACAGGCACAGGCAACGCTGCTTGTGGAGGCGGTTCATGCCCATTCCTCCAGACAGAGGAGGGAGGGATCAGCCAATTCTGCGGCTTCAACACTAGCACTAACGGCATCCCGATCAACTGTTGGGGATTCGGAACCTTCGGCTTTGGACAAGTCTTCCCATTCGACAGCACCACATACTTTGAATACAACAGTATCTTTGCAACTCAGACAACCGTGACCTGCACCGTTGCAGACTGCTCTACTCATGTAGCAGGCTCACCGTGCGCCAGTGTCACACCATCTACGGGTGCATCCGACTACATGTACGCCTGCAGCCCCACTTACGACAGCCTAAGCCAGGCGATGGAGTTTTCATTATGCCTCGGCTCTCCTGGACCCTCAACGGATCCATCGTTCAGCCAGGCCTCTCCAACATTCGCCAACTGTTCTGGTACGGCGGTCTCGGGTGGAGCAGGTGCTACAACATGCATCGGCGCATCCCCAGTCTGCAGTGCAGTCAGCGCTGGCTATCAGGCTGAGGACTACGCTGGCAGCCACGCCCTCACTATCCCAGTCTGGGACGGAAACGATGTTCAGGCTCGGCTCAGCAACTGGCCTCTAGGCAGCTCTTCGAATCCAGGCTGGATCACCGCCTTCGGTGGCGGCTTCTCAGCCTCCGCTAACGCTTTCGAATGGCTCAACGCTTACAGCGCCAGTCCGGCTGTAGCCGGAACATTCCGCCAGAGCTTCTTGACAACCGTTGACAGTCTCAACCCATTCCAGTTCAGCACCCTCTGGGATGCATACTTGCTGAGCAACATCTATGACAGTCTGTTTGTGCAGAACCCGCAGTGTACCAACTCTGCGACCTTAGCTGCAACAGCTGGAGTCCCTCAGTGCTCATCAATATTGCAGAACATCGACTGGATGACTACCAGTCACAGCTTCCTATGCTACCCAGGCGGTCCAGCGTGCACTTCGACAACATTGGGCTATGGTAACTCTACATACTTTGCAAACACGGCTGCTGATCTTCGTCTCTCATTGAACCGTGGCAACCACTGGCAAGATGCTGGTCCAGTCACGGCGTGGGACGTAAAGTACAGCTACATTAACCTGAATGCTACAGGCGCTTTCCAGGCAACATCTCTATCCAACGTTGCTCACATCAATGTCTTGGACGAGTTCACTGTGGACCTTAACCTCAAGGCTAAGGGTCCATTCACTGAGCTCTTCCTCGGCGGTGTCACCATAATGCCAGGCCACATCTGGTCTGCTTGTGGTGCGAGCACATGGAACAGCGGTGTCACTGGCAAGGAAATCTCTGGAACTAACATCGTTAGTGCTCCAGAGACCGCTTGCATCGGAGCATTCGGCGCACCCAACATCGTCACAGTCGGTGGTACTCGTGCTGACAGTCCAACCTTCGACCCTGTCACGAACAACTTCCTCATCGGATCTAGCGCATTCACATGCCAGAGTATCGGTGGCACTGGTCACCCTGCTGTGGGTACACTTGGTGGAGGCTGCAGTATCGACAATACTCAGGCTCCAGCCTTTGGTCT
>VBAW01000011.1 GCA_005888635.1 Candidatus Bathyarchaeota archaeon
TAACACAGCGCCGATAGCGTTAGCGATCCTTGCCACTAACAGTACCATTCTGTATCTTAGGAATCACGGATTCTTGCACAAGGACGCAATGAGAAGACATCGTCAGCGTGGACCGCCCCAGCTCCCGAATCCCTCGAGTGCCGTCAAGGATCCCGGCCTCCTTCGAGTGAGCCTCGTATCCCTTGGGTTGGCAGTCACGTTTCTTATTGTCCATACCTTTCTCGAGGTTTCGGCAGCCCTCGCAACCCTTCTACCCGCCTTTCTGATTCTCGTGTACGAGTCATCCCGTTCTAGCGAGATCCGAGATGTCTTGGCCAGAATCGACTGGCAGATTTTCTTCTTCTTCGGCGGTCTCTTCGTACTGGTCGCAGGATTCGCCAAGACTGGACTGCTGATCCAGCTAGGTGGTTGGCTGGTTCAGGAATCCGGCGGAAACTTAGCCCTTGCTGTTACTCTGGTACTTTGGACTACCGCCTTGATCAGTCAGATCGTCGACAACGTACCATTGGTTACAGTCTTTATTCCGGTTATCGGAGCAATGTCGAGCTTTCCTGGAATTTCGATCGCCCCGCTAGCTTGGGCGCTTGCTGTTGGGACAGGAATTGGTGGAATGGCGACGCCGATAGGAACAGCTTCTAACATGGTCGCGCTGAACATTCTCAACAAGGAAAACAAGAGGTTAAGCTTTGCTCGGTTTGCTAAGAGGTCCATACCGCTGACAATCATTGACTTGCTAATCGCAAACGCAATTCTTCTCCTCAGACTCTAAGCTGACGCAGCTCGGGCGGATAGGCAGTTGCGTATTCTCCCACTCTAGCCGGAAATCGTCGGCCATTCTTTTCAAGTCCTGCGGCATCGCAAGTGTCGGTGTCAAAAGCGGACGATATCATGAGTGATCCAAATGTAGGCGGTTGGCTCCGTAGTGTTACACCAGGGACAAGCGAAAGATTTCGCCACTACCTCGAGAAGTTCTGTGATTTCTCAAGACTCAGTCCGTCGGAGCTACTCACTTTGGCTCAGTCAGACAAGGTGAAGACAAAGGAGAAGTTGGTCGAATTCTATGGCGATTACGTTCAAAAAGGGTATGCACTGAACACATCTCGTAACGCGATAGCCACAATCTCATCATTCCTCTCTTACAACGAGATCACGTTCGGGAGGTTTCCGCTAATCCGCCACGGCGCGGCGCAGTATGAGAGCAGGCGGATTTTTACATACTCAGAGGTTTTCAGAATGCTTGTAGGTGCTAGAACACCCAGGAACAGGGCGATCATCTCCTTCGTGTTGCAGAGCGGTCAACGCGTAGGAGTCATAACGAAAATACGTTACGGGGACGTTCGAAAACAGATCGAGAACTCGATCAGTCCGGTAGTTATCGACGTGGATCCAAACATCTCCAAGAACAGGGTTCGCCACTCATTTGCGATTGGCCGGGAGTGCGTTGACTTCATCAAGAGTATGATGAAAGATAGAGAACGATGGGGAGAACCGATTGATGATGAGTCCATCCTGTTTAGAAGTCTGGGCGTTGGCAAGCGCTGGATTGAGGGCCAATTGCTCCCCGGTGGATCGATTGATCGGTCTGAGAGGGGCTGGGCGTTTAGGACTGGGCAAATAGGTTGGATAATGAGGAAGGCTGCGACTGATGCTGGTGTAACTCTGAACAAGATGACCCACACAAGCTTCCCTCGCTGGAGCCATTTCGAGCTTCACCCTCACGCCTTCAGACGTTGGTGGAAGAGTATGATGAGGAGGGGAGGTGTCAAAGACCCAGTATTTCTCGACTTCATCCTAGGTCATTACGAACCCTATGACGGAGCCTATGACGCCTTTGACCACGATTACATCAGACAGGAGTACGCGAAGGCTGAACCACAATTAACGTTTCTGAGGGACCGCTCAGAACTTGCTCATAGTCAGCAGGAAAACAACTCTCAAAGGATCGTCGATGAGCACGAGGCCTCAGCCTTGCTTTCGGAAGGATGGCGATTCGTAACGACCCTGCCCTCGGGAAGGCTAGTAGTGCAGAAGGACCCATCTCCGAGAGCAATGGGGGCCTAGTCAACTCTTCTGCACTTTTCTCCCAGCACGTGAAGTTCATCCTAGGTTTTGCTGCAGACATTCTGACTCAGGACAAGTACGGAACTACTCTCGGTACTGCATCTCTATTGGGTTCGTTAGCAGCCGTCGCCTTGTTCTGGTTTGTCAAGATCAGAAGAGTCAAGCTGGATTGACGACTCTGGATTGGTACCCACTATTCCTTGAGAGACGCAATGGTGTCCTCCAGGAACATATGCGAGTATCTCTGAGTTGAGAAAGTCGGTTCGAGAGCTCGTCATAGGGTCGACGGTTGGCAGGATACTGGGCGGATTTACTGAGGTCATCCGATACCTGACAGACGTTCTCAGCTACTTCGCCCGCCCTCCTACGTCTGAGTAGGTCTATTCTGGCTTTGGAAGTCTGGGGCCCGCCTAAAGAACTAGGCGAATACCACCCGCTCCACAAAAGAGGATCGCGCATCAGTGCTGGCGGAGTTTCTGCAAGAAACAAACCCTACCGAAACAACCTTCGGAATCAATTATTTGAAAATCGTTTAGGTTCGAGTTATAACGTAGAAGGTCTACAATGTGTAAGCGCTTTGGAGCGCAATCTTATCTCCTCTTAATTCCATCTTACTAGCTGAATTAGAGCAATCGCCTATGAGGATTAACTCTTGAAGGCACCCATAGCAAGAGAACGTGAACGTAGACTTGGCTTGGTGGGCGGAAGCTTGATGATTCTGTTGCCAGCCTTGACATCTCTGGTCAGCGTCAGTACTTCGGGAACAGGCATGTCTTGTCGGATGCCCTGCCAAACCACCTCAAGTCCAACATCGTTCTTGCTTCCGATTGCAGTATGGATAATCTCCGGCGTAATCACAATTGTCCTCGCCCTGATGCTAAAGGAAGCAAGAGCCGGACGCCGGTTCGGCATCGGACTCTCTCTGTTGGTCACTTCTCTGGTCTACCTTTCGGGTGTGGCTTTGTTCGTTGGGTATGAAATCTATTCAGTCCCTAGCATTGATCCAGTTCTTGTTTCGCTCTGGGCTGGCGTTCTCTGCTTGGGACCATTGGTAGTCCTAATCGACGGCATTCTCATCGTAACTCGTCCACCTACACCTGAACCTTCGATTCCCATCGCATCGTGAGCTGTTCAGCAAGCTGTCTCTGATCCCGAAGGAAAATCCTCGCACTCGTTAGCGAGTCTTGGGGGTAGTCGGGTCCAACTCCCTCTTCAAGAACAACCTCTGAAACGGATATCGCAGCCCTCGCTCCGGCCGCCGGCAGGGTTGAGATGGAGATAATGCATGAACTTCAGCTAGAACGGTCGAACGATTCGAACGCTAGTGCACGAACGCGAACGTCCGTCCGATACGGGATCCGGCGGCCTGGCGGCCAGGCCGATCTTGGCCCGTAATTTGATGTATTGTCGCAGGCCTGACCCTGCGGAGGTCTTTCACATTTCGGTTCTTGCTCTGCTGATGCTATTTCCGCTTCATCGCCTGGTGGATCGTCGAACCTATTTGAATGCTGATTACTCAGAAACATCTTCTATTAGTGTTCAAACGCCCGAAAGAAGTTTGGACTCCAAAATCTGTTTCGGCAACGGTCCGAACGAGCTTCAGGAAAGCTGGAGCGGTCTATGACGAATCGAAGATCTCTGCAAAGAGAAACCGCATGCATGGACTTCCAATACGGGGCCTGTTCTGGGCGACTCTTCCGAAACGAAACTTTCTGCGAAAGGCGGCTCTCATGACGCGAGATGCTAAGGTGTGTACCCCTTTTTTTGAGAGACTCCAGGGGTAACCTGCGTTCTATTCTTGTGTCCTGGTTCAGGGCGCAGAACGGGCCTAAAGGGCATCACGAAAACCATGAGATTCGCCTAGGATTTTCACGAGTTCAAGCGTGGGAGACTTTGATTTTTGATATGCCGATCTAGATTCGTAATCGGGGCTTGTTCTGGCGTTTTTTCTTAGAAGCCGAAGAAGCTCTATGGGATGGGAATGCTTCGCAAGAGCAGGTTGACCGCGACTGATACGAAGAGGAATGTTCCGAGGAGGACTGCCAGAAGTATGAGGAGAATGGCCACGTCGTGGGTCCTCTTTTTCTTCTTCTGAAACGGTATGATGGGTGAGTCCATTGTGCATACACTCAAGCGAGTATACTTGGCTTGTAGTGCAGAATAGGATAATGTAACCAGGGTTTGAGCCGTCAATAAGCACGGTCAAAGAAAAGGGAGAGGGATAGAAAACGTCTCTCTCGGTTGCGTGGAGCTTCCAGACCGGTACCTCTGAAGCCTCAATCATGCACAAAGGGATTGAGATTTGATTTCCGAGAACAAGTCTGAGAGTTCGAGAAAAGGGGTTTGAACTTGCATTTGCACCCACGCCCGAGGCTCCAAATTGGCCTGGGCTCTTGGTCGTTGTAGCTTTTTCAAAGGATAGTATACATGTGCGCTTCTAAGATGCGGGCATTATCGGTTCTGCCTTGGTCTCCCAGAGTCCTCGCATATGCGATGAGGAAGGATGAGCCGCTTGCCGAGCCTGCAGCACCCGTGTAGTATGGCTGGGTCCAGGCGACGGCACTCGCTGTGTCGGCATGGTTGCGCGGATAGCTTAGAGAGGACTGGCTGGTTCGCATCAGACCATAGCTGAGCGTTACGGAGACGAGTATGCCTTGGCCTGGCATCAAAGGATGACCGATGGCTGTGGCTGTGAGATTGAGTATGGTGACGGTTACCGTCTCAGGGTCACCGGTAGAGACTGTTATCATGGAGGACCGGGTAATCTCCGGGTTGGTGTTCAGACTCGTACTGTTAGCATAGGAGACGTGAACCGCGGCCCTCGAAAGAATCCGCGGACTCGTAGTCCAGTCAACCGGTAGCGTCTGGTTCAGTACTAGCGAGTCTAATGGTACAGAGCCGGTGTTGGTAACGTTAACCCAGGCCAGGACTAGACGAGGACTAGTACTGACAACAACACCCCTCGCTAGGGAGACGCTTACCGCCGGATTGCCATTACTGTCCAACGACAATGGGTTGAGGCCGGGATCGGTGAAGAACGTCGACACGCTTAGCAACGGTGAGGGAAAGGTGACTGTCACGAACCGGGTGAGTAATGCCGAGCACAGAGGACCGCAATCAGCCTTACCCAATGAAGCGACAATGTACGCTGTATCGTTGCCGCGAGTGAAGGAACTGGCTA
>VBAW01000012.1 GCA_005888635.1 Candidatus Bathyarchaeota archaeon
CGTTTGATCTCATATCTCATGAAGGATAGGATGACATCTGGACGGCTCATATCGTCGGCTGTCCTGGGTTGGTTTTGGAGACGGCTTCGATGGACGCTCGCACGAGCATGTTCTCCGCCTGCCTGATGGAGTATAGCTTTGCTACCGACTTCACGACGAGGTCCGATATGTCCGGTCTAACGTCCGTATGGCCTTGAACTATGATTTCGAGAGAATCTCCATTCGGGACTATTTTTGTCACGCTGGCTATTTCGCGAATCTTACCGATCGTCTGCTCTGTGAGGCCTTGAGCTTCCAAGTAGATGACGGAATAATCGAGTACCTTCTGTATCACGTCCACTACTTTTCCATGGTAGAGGATTCTACCTCCATGGATAATTGCGACGGAAGTGCAGAGCGATTCTACTTCGCTCATGATGTGGGAGGACATGAAGACGGTCCCGCTCTTCTGGCTTGCAAAATCTCTGAATACTTCTCTGAAGTGTGCTGAGCCTGCTGGGTCCAGGCCTATCATCGGCTCATCAAGAATCAAGACCTCAGGTGAGCCCATCATCGCTTGAGCGACGCTCAGCCTCTGAACCATTCCCTTGCTGAGCTTAGCGATCTTCGTGTCGGCATATTCCAAGATTCCAACAAGCTCCAGGACCCTACGAATCTCGTCCTGCCTTCCATCAGACGAGGACGGAAGGCCCAGCTCATGGGAGACTAACGAAAGTAGTTCAGTTGGGGTGAGGAATGTTTGGAGGTTGGGAAGTTCAGGCGAATACGCGACGTGTTTCAGAGCGCGGACGTGTTTTGAGATCGGATCATACCCATTGACTCGTACCGTGCCAGAGGAGGCCCGAATCAGTCCAAGTATCAATCTGATGCAAGTTGTCTTTCCGGACCCATTGGGTCCTAGGAAGCCCACAACTTGTCCTTTCTGGACTTCAAGATCCACGGGACCTATCGTT
>VBAW01000013.1 GCA_005888635.1 Candidatus Bathyarchaeota archaeon
GGTAGCGGGAGCTGTGGCCGGTTTGCTTTTGAGTCTCTTGAAGATCGATGGAGCGGCAAAAACGGCGGCGCCGAGCAGACCAAGGCTGACTAGTGCGATTCCTATAGGTAGGTTGCTGCTGTTTGAAGGATCGACAAGCGCGAGGTTTGTCTCTTCAAGTTGCATTTGGACAGAATAGGAATTGATGGATTCAAGGTGGACGGAATAGATTAGTCCAGAGGGCATTGTGACGATGGTGCCGTTGGCAGAAACTGATGCAGTCGCGGATGCGTAGGTTGCTGATGCAGTCACTTGATAGCTTGTTCCTTGGAAGGACTGTCCATTGAATGTGATTTGCGTGTTACCAGTGTTGACGATGTGGAGAGTGAGTGAGACACCGTACGCATGATAGGACAGGGATTGATTGCTAATTCCTAACAGATATGGAAAGACTTCTGGAAATGAGCTTGTGTTTAGGGCTCTATAGTAGGTGAAATTCCTCACGGTCGATAGCAGGTTTGCTGTTACGAGCACGATCCCGTTCTGACCTGTAGGCTGGGCAGATTCGTTCAGAAAGAAACTTGCGACAGTCGCGCCCTGATTAATGATGGTGACCTTGTATTCGGCGTGCCCTTGAGTGGGTCCAATTGTGACAGTCGCGCCTTGTACTGCCCCAATTAAGAGCAGTCCTGAAAACACTAGGACGACAGAAGTTGGGATGCGCATTCGCCGTTATCTTCGCATCAATCAAAAATCAATGATGCTCAATATAAGTGTGCCCAATTGACTATTGGTGGCCAGCGGAACTAGCGATATCTTGACCGTGAAGCATTTGGGCGAAATCTATTATCCATTCTCAAGACCATCTAGTCTGATTTTGGAATGTTAACAGGGAAACGCATCATCCTCCGGGCTCCGGAGCGGGAGGATCTCAAGCTGTTTCACAAGTGGCAGAATGATGAGGAGGTCATGACGCTTGCGCGATCCATGCCGGACCATGTGAAGTCAATGGTGTCTATTGAGGCAGAGATGGAGAAGGATCTGAAGGGAGAAGACCCAGAAGTACGACGGTACATGATCCAGGAGAAATCCAGCGGGAAGGCCATGGGATGGTCTTCGATAAGATTCCACACCTGGGCTCGGAGATACCACAACGCCGACCTGGGTTTGTGCATTGGAGAGAAGGACAAGTGGGGCAAAGGATACGGGACAGAGGTCACGAAGCTCCTACTTGAGGAGGCGTTCGAACAACTGAACCTCCACAAGGTCGGATGGTGGACCTTCGCGGAGAACAAAGCGAGCATCGCCCTGGCGAAGAAGCTCGGATTCAAAGAAGAAGGTCGGCTACAAGACCAGGTTTTCTTCAACAACCAGTTTCACGACAGCGTCGTTCTTGGGCTGTTGAAGAGCCAGTACGACAAGCGACCCCGCAGATGATAGAGTCGGAATTTTCTATGAATACCCCGCGACCGATCGCGTGAGTCAGCAGCAACCGGTTCCAAGGTCCGCTAGTTGACGAGTCAAGAAATTCGCTTCGATACGAAGCGCGAAACTTCCGCGAAGCGCCGAACTCATATGAAGATGAAAGGTCTCCCGCTCAATCTGAACGTGTATGAAACCTCCGAAACACTGACGAACAAGCATTTTCAAGAATTCAAAATGTCTGAATTCGAAAGGATCTATCTCCCCGACAGTATGGGACCCTTTACCAATCTTGTCCCCAAAGGCACGAAAGAATTCGTTGTAGACGATAACAGATGTGCAGTTTCCACAGCACCGTATTTGAAAATCGATAGTACAGATTTTTACCTCTCAGTCAAGGGCATAGGTTCGACAACCAATCCGTTTTCTCATCAGCCTCTCGGGAAAGCGGAGATCTGCAATCTGCTGAAAGACTCCGCGCTGAAAGACAGAATCGTGAATTCAAGGGAAACGGCGCCGCGATACTTGACAGGGGAATTATGGCTGAGAGGCTCTCCATATGGAGGGCAGGGGCTGCAGCACGCTACTACTTCGATGAGAGTCTCCGAAATGGCTGACCTTACTTCCATTCATGGATTCCGAGTCGCGCCTCTAGTGAAGATACTCTTCCTTCATGAAACCCTAGAGAATGAGATCAAGAAAATCTATTGGTATCGGAGATTCAGGGGAAGAATGGTCCAGGAAGCAAGACTGGTTCCCTCGAATGTAAGGATCTATTTCCATTCTGGGAGCACGATCGGCGGGAACATAGGCTCAGTCTTCGACCTCTTCGAAATAGACGAGAACGATAAGGCACTAGACTTTCTGAAAAATTTCGTTAAGAGCGGGATTGCATTCCTTACCTTGTTCACTCGATCAATTAAGAGCAATGAAGACGGAACTTTTAGCGGACTAGATTTCTACGATGTCTGGCTCGACAAGGACGCGGTCCTTGCTCCAGACGGCACCATATACTTCGTAGACCTCGAAGGCTTGGAGTGGATAACTATTGGGAGAGAGAAGGTCCGGGAGAAGATAGACGACCAGATATACAGATCACTTTACGAATTCATATACGCTTATGAACAGATAGAACGAGAACGCTCCGCCAGGTTCGGAGACGTGACGGACAGAAAGGTACAGTTCGAACACTTACTGAGAGAGGCGCTCAAGGATGATGAAGTTATCCAGCTTGCACGCGAGGGAGAGAGCCTTGAACTGGTCGTAGGCAATGTCCTCGGCGAGCAGAGCGTAATCGGAAAATTCCCAATTATCGACTGGTGACCGCAATGAAGTGCAATGACGCTAGAACATTCATGTCTCAAATATCTGGAAAGTCAGTCACAATACAGGTTCAGCAATCCGATGTGAACTTTCTCGCCACCAATGGCTACCTCTCTGTAATGCCAAAGGAAGACTACGATCGGGCTCTAGCCGAGGTTGCCAATTTGGCACAGATGAACGACGCGTTGCAGAATGAGATGGTGCAGGAAGGGATCGCGCGCGCCGCTCTGGCAAAGGACGAGAGGAAGACTCACTCGATACTGTTTCATCTTGAGGGGAGAGACGAGAAGGAGGCGGAGATTGGAAAGGTAGAAGGCGAGAGAGGCGCCTTAGCCAAGGAAGACGCAGACATTGTAGAAAAGGATTCTAGGATAAAGGAGCTCATTCAGAAAAAATCCGCGATTGATAGGATGGTGGCATGTGACGGTGAATACGTGTCGCTTACCGGTCTCGGGGTACTCACTCTGAACGACCTCAACGTCAGAAACTACAGAGTTTCCGATAGCGATTTTTCAGATTTCATGGAAGAAAGGATGGAGACGCTTGGCGAATTGCACTCAATAGCAGAGAGAGGCAGCTACCAAGTATCAAATCTCCGGACGAGGGTTCCAGAGGCCGACTTCTCTCAACTCTGGAACGTATCAATAGGACTGGCAAAGCTTCGAGCCGACCAGAGCCAGATCAATCAGAGATTCCTTCTCGCACTTGGCATTCTCCACCATTTCGACTCCACTCTTGACAACAAGATGATGGCGGCGGAGATCATAACATCCCTCAGCGCGAACCCGTCTCAGTCCTCAATCGACAATTCTGATCTTCAGGACCTCACAAAGACCCTGCAGAACCTGGACCACGATCTCAGGCACCACGCGAAAGTCCCAAAGCAAATATCAACGGGAGTCGCGGCCCTCGTAATGTTTGGAAAGAGGTACGATGGCACATATCCAACCGACAGATTCCTGGAATTTTCCAGAATGACCCATTCGTATGAATCAGCCGCAATACTATCTGTAATGAGTGATCCGTCAAACCAGCTTCCTAGCAAATTCCAATCGTTCAGATCGATGTTCGGCCTCTGGGGATATCAAACGTCAGAGGATACCGAACTTGCCTCTGCCTTCCTGTCCATCTCCGATCTCCAACCCGATGATGTGAGGTGGAAAATGTCCATAATCGTAACTGCGCTCAAGAACTATCTAGAATACCCGCTCGTAGCGGCCGCGATACTTACTTCAATACCGACGCTAGAAGCGAATGAGACCCTTGACCTTATGGAAAAGGCGTATTCCCAACTCTGGTCATTCGCTATAGGACTGGAGCGCTCTGAACTGGTAAGCCTCTCAGTCAGGATGATTCATGGAATCAAGAACGAGCTAGTGGAGAAGCTTGATCCGACCGCGAAAATCCTGAAGACCCCAGTACAGTTTACACATACCCCGTCAAACATCTTCTTCGGATACTACGCGCCCTTGATCATCGTGCACTCGATCTACTATTCGACATTCAGCGGAATCGGAGGATTCCATCCCGCCCACGTGCACGGCGTTGGAGGAGGAGGCTTCGGAGGCTAATGATCAAGAAACTCCTTTTTCTGACGATAATTGTTTCACTCGCCCTTACAGTCCTCCCGGCTCACGCTGTCCCAGGATACAATCCTCATCAAGGAGACTACTTCAACTATTACGACGTGATCAATCTCACAAACAGCACAGGCGCCTTTTACGGATACACCGAGCACGAGACCGTTAACGGAATTGAAAGAATGAATCAAGTGTACAACCAGACGGGATATGCGCCTCTATACGTCTGGTTTTACATGGACAACTCTACCCAGCTGAGCGGCACCTTCCGCTTTCTGAATACGCCGATGACGGTCACATCCACAAGCTACAGCTATTCACTAGCCTCGCAGAACAGATATGTGAAGGCGATCCGAGCCGAAGGAAGCGGCGGTTATCAACGGAACTATGGGGGATTATTCAACGCCGCGTACACCTATACGACCTACTACGACCCGTCAACAGGATACATCATAGGATACGACTATGTCGAACAAGACACAAGCTCGACTGCCAGTTTCACCTGGACCGAAACCCTCTACGTGACCACAACAAGCTATCCGCTGACCGCAGGCGCAGGCCCTTCGTTCTTGCAGCAGTATCTTGGTCTCATTATTGGACTAGCCATTTTCATCATATTCATCGCCCTCATCGTAGTTGTTGTCGTTGCCGTTTCAAGACGTAGAAGATCTCTTCCCAAGCATACTTACCCACAAGTCCCAATCGCCCCACCTCAAATCGATCTGACTCCAAAACAACCACCAGTACAACAGATCGTGATCAAAGAAGTCGTGAAGGTAAAGTGCAAATACTGTGGAGCACTGATCGACTCTACGGTTCAGGCCTGCCCATTCTGCGGAGCCCCCAGAACCTAGGAAAATCTGCTAACTCTTCCGATCCATCTCTCCACTACTGTCTTTCTTGAAATATTGAAAAATTGTTCCAGATGGCGTCATACGTCCCTTCATCGCGATTCTTGAAGATGGAGAGTTATCGCGGGAAATCTCAGAGAATGCTGAACGGGCACGCTTCGACCTGAGCCAGAGAAGTCGGGCAAACAGAATATCCTCGCCGATGCCTATTCTTCTGAACTGAGGCTTTACATGTAGAGAGTGCAGTCTTCCGATATTATTCACGATTGATAGCCATCCCAAGCCGGCAATTTCTTTGCCCAACCTGACGAAGAAGCACCTTTCTCCCTCCTTGAGCGCAACGTTCACCCACCTCTTATTTATTCCGGGATGTGCCGAAGCCATGAATTGTCCTATCTCGTCAACATCTCCCTCTTCAGCTATCGAGATTTCGTGACTGAACCGATGAACGATTGCAAGATTCTCGAGGTCTATGGTGTAAATATCGTAAACTTCACTTTCGTGCTCGGTCTTCAGCTCCGCGAAGAGGAAATTAGCGGGTCTCAGTTCGTAAAAATAGTCAAATGCTTCCTTTGATCTCGTGTAAATTGTTCCAGTCTTTTCAGAGCAGTCGTAGACGAATAGGCCCGAGATATTTCCCTCGGAAGTTCTGGACACGTAAGCCTCACCACCGGCCCCAATAGTCTCTCTGATGAAATATTGAAGATAAGGTTCAAAGAATGAGAAACCATTTGGGAAGACAAAGTCGATATCAGATGGACTCCGTACTTCGACAGCCTTGACCTCTCCTGAGCTGCTCATGTGTAAGCGTCCTTGGTTAGCCAGAGTCTGGGATGTATAACAGAGCTTGCCCGTTTTGAAATCTGGAACAGCCTCTGCGTCTACTCGATCCTCACAAAATCACGACACGGCCTACGCCTTGAACTATCACGAATCTACGAAACATTCTGAAATTAGCCTGCGAACATCGGGACACTATCTCGACTGGGCAAACAAACCATCACAATTCAAGATCTACGAGGATCTTACTTCAGTATCTCTTCCAAGGAATTTTCCGCAGCCAGAAGAGGAACCGCTGATGGCGATTTCTGGACGGACGTCAAAGACAGAACCGCTGAATCTTGGACTCACCGAACTTGCTGAACTGCTCTACTTCTCTGCTGGACTTACCAGAAAGTATCGGTTCGGGAGCGAACTTCACTATATGCGTGCCGCATCGGCTACGGGTGCCCTCTATCCAATCGAGCTCTATGTGGTCGCTGGAGATGTTGCAGGACTCGCAGCTGGGGTCTACCATTTTGATCCTCTAGGCTTTCAACTCTCACGAATAAGGAAAGGCGACTACCGGACAGAACTGGCCGCTGCGAGCAACGAGAGCATTACGCTGGCCCCAGCGACCATTGCCTTCACCTCAATGGCCTGGAAGAACGCATGGAAATACGAAGCCCGATCATACAGGCACTGGTTCTGGGACGGCGGAGTAATCGCCGCGAATCTCATATCGCTGTCAGCATCCATGGGCTCACAGACAAGAATAGTCCAAGGCTTTGTAGATCAGGCCGTCAACGAACTCTTGGGCCTGCAAGATGAGGAAGAGGCAACGGTCTGTCTCTCACCGGTGGGTCCAGAAGGACACCCGTCCACAGATCGCCAGCCGAAAAGAATCGACCCCATTCAACCCAAGGTCCAGCCTCTCTCAGAGGAAGAGACAAAATACGCTGGAATCTGGGAGGCGCATCGAGCCTCTTTTCTCCACACTAAGGAAGAGGTTGACACCTGGACCAAAGCAAGCATAGAGATCTCGAATTCGCAACGAACGACCTTCCCGAAGATTGCCCTATCGCCTCCAATGATTGAGGCTACGAAGTCTAGGAGGCTTGGGGAAGTCATTCTCCAACGAGGCTCAACTCGAAGGTTCGCCCGCTCACAGATAACACTCTCGCAGCTATCGACGATATTGAGAAATTCGACCGGACCGATTCCACGCGACTATCTTCCAGAAAGCGGGAATTTGATCGCGACATACTTCATAGCGAACGCGGTTGAGGGACTCGCGCCCGGCTCATACTTCTACGCACCGGAACAGGAATCTCTTGAGCAATTGAAACGGGGCGAGCTGAGACAAATGTCCGCGTACCTCTGCCTCGGACAACCACTCTTCGGCGAGGCCAGCGTGGTGTTTTTTCTGATGGCTAGACTTCGAGAAGTTCTTGGAGCGCTTGGCAACCGTGGATATCGCACGGCTCAGCTTGAAGGTGGAATAGTAGCTGGTAAGATCTACCTGTCAGCCTACGCTCTCGGTCTAGGTGCTTCAGGCTCCACATTCTATGATGACGCCGTAACCGAGTTCTTCTCACCTCACGCGAAGGAGAAGAGCACGCTGATCGCAGTGGGACTCGGGGTTCCTGCCTACAAGGCGAGACCGGGAAAAGTATTGCCGCAGTTCACCTAAGGTTGTTTTCTGATCCGGTGGATCGGCTTTTTCTGTTCTTGGACCAGCGAAGGGAGAGCGGTGTGAAAATTTGCACGTTTTGATTGACGACGTTCAGCTTTGGGATGGGACTGGTTCGCCTGCTCAGGCCAGAATGTCCGTAGAGATTCGCGATGGACTGATCCATTGGATAGGGCCTGCTTCACAGTGGCAAGGTAGCCGGCCTACCGTTCAAATCGTTGATGGAAGGGCGCGTACGTTGATCCCTGGGCTCATGGATTGCCACGTTCACTACAGTAGTCCAGGAGGGCCTGACTGGATCGCGCGATTTAGCGATCCTCTCCCCGAAATCTCGATGCGTGCGATCGAACTGGCCGAGGCCAGTTTACGCAGTGGCGTTACGACCGCACGAGATATGGGCGCACCTCAGGGTGTCAGCATCAAGCTAGCGCATATGGCGCGGGCAGGCGAGATAAACGCCCCAAACATTCGTGCAGCCGGGACCTGGATTGCCCACCGCGGCACGTACGTTTCCTTCGCCAGACACTTTGGCGAGGCTCACGAGCTACGAGATGCGATTCGGATGGAGATTGAGAAAGGCGCAGAAATGATCAAGGTTGCGCTATCAGGCTGGAACGAAGGTGCCCGTCCCAAAGACGCGGCGGAGATTCCGTTCAGCGAGAAATTGCTCTCGGTAGCGGTTGAAGAAGCACACAGAGCTGGATTCAAGATTGCATGCCACGCCAACGATCCAGCTAGCTGCCGAAGAGGCGCCCGCGCGGGCGTTGATTCACTTGAACACGGAATGTTTCTCGAGCAAGGCGATCTTGAAGCCATGGCGAACAACAATACCTGCCTCGTGCCAACAATGTCGGTCTGGGATGCAATGCTCTACTATGCCCACGCGGTTGATTGGCCCGAGGCCCGTAAGAAACGAGCTGAAGATCTAAAACAGGGATCGCGTGCAGCAGTCATAGGTGCGGTCAGAGCAGGCGTGCAGATAGCGCTGGGGACGGACGCCGGCGGCGGAGCCGCCCGTCATGGTCGAATCGCGAGAGAGGCTGAGTTGATGGTTGAATGCGGGCTGGAGCCACGCGACGCGCTAATAGCTGCAACCTTAAGCGCGTCGAAGTTGATCGGAGAAGATGAACGTGGAACGATAGAGGAAGGAAAAATCGCGGACCTAGT
>VBAW01000159.1 GCA_005888635.1 Candidatus Bathyarchaeota archaeon
GGATTTATTCTACTTAGCGAATATAACGGATGTTTCGAAGTGCTCTTGATCAGGCTCGGCGCATAATACAAGTTCCGTTTCAACCAACCTCTCACAGTGAGAGGAGAACCTGAGTGCCATTCTGTTGCGGATGAATCTCGTACTCTAAACCCCTCGAGAAGAAATCTTCTGTGAAAGTCCGTATCCATTCCAATGTAGATGTCGGGATCAAACCCGCCCAGGCGATCGAACACGTCCTTCCTGACAAATCTGACCGCAACGTTCAGTGGGTCGTAAGATAGGATTCTCTTTCTTGATGCAATCAGTTGGGCCGCCCTAGATCCCCTGTTGACATCGAGTGTCCTCACTAGAACCCCGTCTACTCCTTCCATTGCCGCCAAACATCGGGAAATCACGTCAGGCCCAAAGACAAGGTCAGAGTCCACGAAGTAGAGATACTCTCCTTTTGCGAACTTGGCCCCCCAATTCTTCTGAGCGGATCTCCCCCCCGCCCTGAGCATTACGAGCGCACCGTTTCTCTTTGCGATTTCCACCGTCGAATCTGTACTATAATTATCTACGACAATGATTTCGACCGGCCTGTGTGACTGAGACCTTACGGACTTCACGCAATCGCCGATCGTGCCTGCAGAATTTCTTGTGGGAATGACAACAGACACAAGAGGTGTCTTAGGCTGGATCGCGTTTGCCATTTTGAATTCTAGTCCAGGTCATAATGTCCAGCCGATTGTAAACCTCACGAAGAGCGCAGGGCTGCTAAACAAAAAATACTCCTAACCAGAAGTATAGCAGCAGATACATTAGGACAGCTACCCCTGCAGTTCTCAACAGTGTCTCTTTGGCTTGCCCACTTCCATACTTGAGGAAGAACAATAACATCACAGAAAAAGACGTTGCCATTATGCTAAGGATCTTCCTCCCGTTGATCAGACCTTCAATGCCGGGCACGATGGCTCCAAATTGCCCGAAAATCAAGTAATTTGAGCCGAAAGCGTAACTGACTTCCAAGAACGCAATGGTCGTACCAAAGACCAACATGAAGGCTCCGAGATCATTCTTCTGCTTCATAATCGCATAAAGCAAGGCAATTGGCAATACCCAAAACCAGAGTGCGATGAGATTAGTGAACACTAGAAACAACACGGAGGTTACGACTCCATAGAAGACTATTCTTTCAGTGTCCATCCTTCGTCGATAAGTGTCGAATGTTGCCCATCCAAAGACTAAGGCAGTTGTCACAAGTAACGGTTTGAATTGCGAAACGAACGATAATTGGGGAAAAGTTCCGAACAGACTAAAGCGTCCAGGTTGAGACAGCCCGTTGTTGATAACACTGAAACCTGCGAAGCCGAGAATAAGTCGGAAAATTGAGTAACCTTCTGGGTAATACAATACGGCAGGCAAGATTGCCAGAGCCGCTGTGGCTAGAGCCTTGTACAGTCTCATTCGTGTCGTCCTAAGAAGCAACAGCGAGTAGGGAAGAAAACCAAACAGTTCAACCATACCAGAGACGACAAATGCGAGAGCTGCAACGTCGCCCAGACAAAGCTAGCCCCGTCTTTTCTAAAACGAAGAAAAAGGGCAAATGTCGTTACCTCCATGACCATTGGGAACAGTTTTACGAAGACTGCCTCGACCAACCCCGCGGCGTGTCCCAGAAACTGCACATCCTGAAACCCACCGAGCTGAAAAAGAGCGTAGGGAGAATAAAAAATCCAATAGAGAAAAAAAGTGAGGGGGAGGGTCGGACCGAAGCTGCCTACGGGGGTTCTGTACTGGAACCAACCTCGAGTTGATGTCAACACGACGTTAATGTCGAAGACGTGAGCCGTTGTGGCCGCAAGGGCAATTCTGCACAGCACGCCGACAATTAGAACAGCGACAATGCTTGCTCTGGGAACTAGCTTGCGCGAAAGAAACTCTCGGAATACAAGGATCGCAATGCCCACTGGGAGCAAGAAAAGGAAGAAGATGAAGTAGACATAGTAGAGTCCCAAGGGCTGTTGCGTCAAATCAGGGGTCAGTCTCGTCGGCAAGAACTCGAAGTTGGCATACTGCACTGTTACGCCTTGTAGAGTGCCAGAAGTGGCAACGAATACGATTGACGTGTTAGACAGAGGCAGAAGTTCTGGGAAGATTTGCGGTTGTACATTCGGGTAGAATGTGATCTGACTAGATGGAGTAAGTGAATTGTATAACTGTCGAGCTGCTGTGGTTGAGGCATAGAGAACGGGTCCATCGAAGAAGTAGATTGAGAATGTAGTTCCTTGAGTTGCCTGAACAGTCAGACCGTAATCGACCTTGTTGAGAGACCAAGACGCGTTTTCCTGAGGTACATTCTTCAGGTCAAAATAGATTGCACGGTACTGTTTATTCGAAACTTGCTCTAAGCTATCGTTTTCAAAGGAGAGCTTGGACAGGGTGAACTGGAAACTCTGTGGAGAATAGGGAGGATCTTCAATGTACAACGCCATCTTGTTAATGGTCTGAACAGTGTGATTAGTTGCGAGAAAAGCTTCTCGTTGCATGTTTACTCTTAGAGACTCGTATCCTATTCCAGATCGGTGGTCAAGAGGGCTACCTTCCCACCAGACATTGTATTCTGTCCCATTGGGGTATTGTGAGAAGAACCTGACTCCGTATCTAGGACCGATGGTAAGATTTACACTGACAGTAAGGATAGGAAACGCTGTTATGTTGACATTTACAGTTTTGAAGAAACTAACCGCAGTCCATGTGGAAGCGTTCTGAAAGACACCGCTGACA
>VBAW01000014.1 GCA_005888635.1 Candidatus Bathyarchaeota archaeon
GTCGATCTCCACGAATTTCAACAGGACCAGGCAGTCAATGAGAAAGCTCATGCCGGTCTGTGTTACCGAGTAGGAACTGTCTACTTCCTGCTGCGCCTCCCAAACGACTAGGGGACTGATTCCCCGTGTCTTGATGTACATGAGTATCCGGTAGGCCTCCTTGCGAAGATCTCCCCGCGGCACATACATTTCCAAGTGGTTGAGAGAGTCGATTACCATTCTTCGCGGCTGTAATTCTTTGATCGTTTCTCCGAGTAACTGCTCTTCTCCCTCTGGATCTAGGAGGAGATCGGGGCTTGTACATACGACTCTCAGCTTGTTTTCGGCCTCTAGCTTTCTTAGGTCCCAGCCGAAATTTTCCGCATCTCGATAAATCTGGTCCGGGAGTTGTTCGAAGGTGAGGTATATTCCAGGCTCGCCGAACTGGGTTGCACCGTTCACGAGATATTCCAGCGCGAGAGTGGTCTTTCCAGTTCCCGCGCTTCCAGCTATCATTACCGCGTCCTTGTCCATGAATCCTCCTCGGAGCATCTCATCCAGCTCGGGGATTCCAGTCTTGTTGCGGGCCATACCTAGTCCTTCTCTCCTGTTTTGAGAATTTTCAAACGGTTGAGGAATAGCGTGTCGTAGGGTTTGTTTTCGGTAGTCATTTTCTTGCGACTCCTCTTTGGAGCAAGGAAAGATCCTTCCTCGCAAGTCCGATTGAGGTTTCGAAGTCCAGTTCGTTACTTGATGTGTAGTGAAGATTCAGTTTCTGAAAGAGTTCTTTCACTATCATCCTTTCCAGTGTCAAGGCTCCGAATCCGAAGTAGGACTGGAGTTCCTGATGGAACTCGCCGGGCTTCTCAGCGTAGGTCTGAAGCGATTGCTTGAGGAGCGGCACGATTGTTAGCATCACTATTTCTCCTAGAGTATTGCGCAATCCTTCCTTAACTGATGCCTGAAATACGCCGGCGAAATCCGATTTGAGGTCCAATCATTTCTCGTCCAAAGGAATAGTTTGACGGGTTAATGAAAGGCGGTTTTAGTCGGGATTAACTATCTCGTAACTGAAGCACGGCGGATTTGGGGACGGATAGTTCCGCACCTCTCGCTAGAATTGCCATATTTCGTAGACTCTCGTCATAAGTCACGCCTCTAGAGTGCGGATGATCTGTCTCGCGCGGTGTTGTGAGAGGAAGAAGACTATGATGAAGGATGAGAGGGACGGGACGATCAGGAAGGGAAGTGTCAGCTTGAACGAGTCTAGGTAGGATACGGGGGTCGATGATAGTTGACTGCTGAGAAAGCCGTAGAAGAGAAGCCCGAACAGTGAGATTCCAACAGTGTTCCCGATCTGCATCGAGGTTGAGACGACACCTGAGGCTGCTCCCACATCTTGGCTTGGAACTCCAGACAATATGACTCCTAACAATGGTGAGAGGGCGAAGCCGGCTCCCAGTCCGAATATTACCAGTGGGGCAGCGAGCTCGGAAAGCGTGAGGCCTGTCCCGGAAGAGGTTACAGTAAACAATGTCCAGACGAGACCCGCTGCTTGCAAGGCATATGCGAAACTCAGAATACGGTTGCCGAGTCGTGGGATTAGTCGCGGACCTAGCAGTGATGCTGCGATGAAGCCGGTGTTGATCACTGCGAATGAAAGCCCCGAATTTGACGGCGAGAATCCGAGGCCTGATTGTAGAAACAGGACGAACGTGAAGAAGAACCCGCTGGTCGTAAGGTAGATGAGGATGACTAGAGGCATTCCGACCGTGAATGACCTGTGCTTGAACAGGTCCATGTCGATCAAGGGGTCAGCTCCCTCGTCTGTTCTCTTCCGTTCGTAGAGGATGAATACTCCGAGCAGCGGGAGGGACGCTATCAGGAGGAGTATGATCCACGCAGGCCATCCGAGCTGCTGCCCTTCAGCCAGAGGCAGGATCAGTGAGACTAGGAAGAGGGAGATCAGTCCTACACCGGGCAAGTCTAGTTTCGGCGCTCGCTCCGCTCTTGAGGGCCGGAGAACCAGGTGCCCTGCTATGACTCCGAAAATACCGATTGGAAGGTTGACCAAGAAGATCGGCCTCCAGGCAAGACCTGCTAGGTTGAGCTGTATGAGAAGACCTCCAACGATGTTTCCGGTGATGGCGCCTATGCCGCTGATCGCGGCGAAAAGACCTAGCGCTAGGGACCTTTCGGATCCTTTGAAAGTGACCTGAATGATCGATAATACCTGTGGATACATGAGCGCTGCGCCGAGACCCTGTAGCGCACGCGCTCCGACGAGGAATGGAGCTGAGGGCGCGTAACCTGCGAGAGCCGAGGCGGCGGTGAAGACCGTCATGCCAAACAGGAAGATACGCTTCCGGTCTAGAATGTCTCCTAGACGCCCACCCGTTATGAGGAAGACAGCGTAGACGAGCGAGTATGCTGATACTACGAGCTCAACATCGGATACTCCAGCTCCGAGAGTGGTCTTGATCGAGGGGAGGCCTTGCGTCACAATGAACACGTCCAGAATAGCCATGAATGACCCAACCAGTACAACTCCAAGAATCAGCCAGCGCCTTCGAAGAGCCGGAGCCTCTGCGGTCTCAGCGCGTTTTCTCGGTTGAGGTAACTCGAGTCTAGTTGAGAGCTTAACGATCTGGGGTTCAAATCTGGACCCGGCTTCCCCCAGCCTACCAGCGGAGACCAATCCGATTAGTCTGAAAAGGTGGCATCTCCAACAAGGGCATGATGCAACGTGATGACCTATTCCTTTCTTGTCTAGCCATTCCGTCTGCTGGTCACCTTGAACAATTCGTCCGATCTACTCCTATCTACTGACCTCCTTACGCTGTTGCTGTTAATGATTTTCTCCTCGAACCCTAGCGAATGGATAGAGTGTCGATCGCGAGGATTAAGGGAAGGCAACAGTCTAGTAATGCGGGTCCTGCGGAAATAGTAGAACTGGGGCTTCCCAGCCCGTTATTATCCGTCGCCTAGGACTTTCTGGTCAAGGCCCCGTTACCATTCACGGTTACCATATCCGCTACCAGCAGAGAAATGCCAAAAGCAGTTCAGTCTCGCGACACGAGACTGTTGTTTGAAGCAGTTCTTTGCGAAGAAATCTCTTGCTTCTAGCCGCAGCCGCTGGTGTTGCCGCAGTTGAGACACTTGTAGCAGGACCCGGCTCGGACCATGATCATGCCGCAGTTGTCGCAGGCAGGCGCATCGGACTGGGGATCGAACGTCAAGGGATCAGGCTCTAGACGACTCGTGAATTCGTGTTCCACGACTCTCTGTTCTGCCAACTTCTGGGCTGGCTCGACGAGCTTTGCTTGAGCTTCATGGTTCTCGACCATCGTCTTCGCCAGGCCCATCGCGTCCTGGTCTTCCTTCGAGAGATACTTGAGTCCGAGATATCTGAAGATGTAGTCTACCACGGATTTTGCGAATCTGATCTCTGGATTGTTCGTCATTCCCGCCGGCTCGAACCGGGTGTGGATGAACTTGTTAACCAGGACCCTCAGTGGAACGCCGTACTGTAGAGCTATCGAGATCGATGTAGCGAACGCGTCCATCAGTCCCGATATTGTGCTGCCTTCCTTCGACATCACCACAAAGATCTCGCCAGGCGATCCGTCAGCGTAGAGACCAACCATCAAGTATCCTTCGTTTCCGTTGATGCTGAACTTGTGAATCGTCGCGTCACGCTGATCAGGCAGACGTTTCCGTAGAGGCTTGTAAGCCACCTTCTCCAACGGCTTGCCCTTCTCCTTCTCGTCCATGCTCGTCGTCAACGGCTGCGTTCTCTTGGACCCGTCCCGGTAGATCGCGATAGCCTTGAGACCCATCTTCCACGAGTTGACGTATGTCTGCATGATCTCGTCGACCGTCACGCTGTTCGGCATGTTCACTGTCTTCGATATCGCTCCTGAGATGAAGGGCTGGACCGCGCTCATCATCTTCACATGTCCCATGTAGTGGATGCTACGGGATCCCTTGGACGGCTTGAAGGCACAGTCGAAGACTGAGAGATGCTCTTGCTTTAGATGTGGAGCGCCCTCAATCGTGTCGTTGTTCTGAAGATAATTCAGAATCTCATCTGTCTGACTTGTGGAGTATCCGAGTCTCTTCAAGGCTTCTGGAACTGTGCCGTTTACGATCTTGATGACTCCGCCGCCCACGAGCCACTTGTACTTGACCAAGGCAATGTCTGGCTCAATGCCCGTCGTGTCGCAGTCCATCATGAAGGCGATCGTCCCCGTCGGCGCGATCACGGATATCTGGGCGTTCTTGAAGCCGAACCGCTCCCCAAGCGACAAGGCCTCGTCCCAGGACCTTACTGCTGCATCAACCAAATCCTTCGGAACATCCTCGCGCGGAATCTTGCCAGCGTGGGATCTATGCATCCCGATAACGTTGAGGAATGGTTTCTCGTTGCTCGGGTAGCCTCTGAAGGGTCCCAGCCTCTTGGCGATGACTGATGAGGTTGCGTAGGCGTGTCCGGACATTAGGGCTGAGATGGCGGCTGAGAGGTTTCGACCCTTATCGCTGTCATAGGCTAGACCGCGCGACATGAGCAGTGCGCCTAGGTTTGCGTAGCCCATTCCCAGCGGACGATAATCGTGGCTGTTCTTCTCAATCCCTGGAGTCGGGTAGCTCGCGCTATCCACCAGAATCTCCTGGGCCGTGATTACTATCTCGACAGCATGCTTGAAAGATTCTACATCGAACTCTCCCTCAGGAGTCCGGAATTTCATCAAGTTCAACGAGGCAAG
>VBAW01000015.1 GCA_005888635.1 Candidatus Bathyarchaeota archaeon
TGAAAGAGATAGAGAGGAAGGAAGCCTACGTTACTGTCATCGGTGCCGGCGACCTCGCAGCGTCCGTCATCGACTCTCTCGCGAGGATCGGAGTGCACGTCTCTGACATTGAGGCGAGAGGAGGAAATCTTGACGACGCGTTCGTGAAGCTGACCAGGGACGACACTTCTAAGGTTCAGGGAAGACCTCAATCATGACTTCGACGCTAGGCGACTCGAAGGACGGCCGATTCCAAGGTCATTTTGCGGAACTCCTCAAGGTGGAGGGAAAGCTCGCCTTGCGAGAACCCGCGGGGTTGGCGATGGGAATCGGTTTTCCAATCATCCTGCTCGTGATATTCGGCATCATTGGAATAGCAGTCCCAGGGAACGTCGCTGGTACGGGCTACACAGTCTTGGACATTTACGTTCCAGTAATCATGGTTGTTGGATTTATTTCCCTTGGAATCAGTTCTCTGCCTGTCACCTTGGTCAAGTATCGGGAGATGGGTTGGCTGCGAAGAGTCTCAACGACTCCAACGCCTCCTTCAAGACTGCTCGCAGCTCAATTGACTCTCAACCTTGTGCTTGCCTTGGCGACAATCTTGATTGTCATCTTTGGAAGCGAATTAGTCTTCGGGGCGACGTTTGACGTAGGTATTCCGTATTTTGTTCTCTCAATCGTTCTCTCGATTTCGGTGATGTTTTCTCTTGGCTTGGTTGTTGCAGCCCTGGCTCCATCACAGACCATTGCAAGCGGCCTGTCTGGAGGGTTGTTCTTTCTCTCGCTTTTCCTTTCGGGTCTCTGGATTCAGCCTGCCACGGTGGGTGGGCCATTGGCAACGATCATGTACTATTCTCCGTCTGGCGCGGCCGCTCAGGCCTTACTCTATTCGGTCTTCAATGCTGCTCCGCCTGTTACCGCTGTAGTTACGATGGTCGTTTACACAGGTTTCTTCGCATTCATAGCTACGCGTTACTTTCGCTGGGAGTAACGCATTTCCGTGCACGATCTGACCCAGTTCGGATGCGCTCGGCCGACCACGCCACCGCGGATGTCTCAATCATGTCGGGGACCCGCGCTAGCGATCTACAAGGTACTGAGTCCTGAAGAGTTTAGCTAGGGTCCTAGACCCGGAGTCTACCATAAACCCGTTAAACAAGCCCGACCTCCGGCGATGGCCGGGCGATGACTCATCCGAAGGCTAGAGTGCTTGCTGAATACAGTGCACTCGTTCTTTGGACAATAGCGGCCATAGCGGTCGTCCACCTCGCACCAAGTTTTGTCTATGTGGTAGCCGTCTTCACTTTTGGAGCGATCATAGCAGCCTCATTGTTGATCGCCTGGGCCGCGGAAGCCTCTGAAGCCTCGATCAGCAGAGGACTAGCACTGGCGATCGTGGCCATAGTCCAGACCATACCTGAGTATTTTGTGGAAGGAACCATTGCATGGAAGGCAGGAAAGGAACCTGGCATATGGCTGCACAACGTAATCGCCAACTTTACAGGCGCCAATCGACTTCTCACCGGCTTCGGCTGGCCCCTCATCCTTCTCACACTAATCGTTCAGCGAAGGCGGAATCATCACCTAGGACCCTCGACGATAGCTCTGCAGAGAGAGCAGAGCGTAGAAGTGGTGTTCATGCTGGGGGCCTCGCTCTACTACATTTGGGTCCTGATCCAGCAAGAACTGACGATATTCGACGGCGTTGTCTGGGTGGGAGTATTCGTTGCTTACATGTGGATGCTCGCGAGACTCCCCAGAGGTAAAGAGGGTCCGGAAGAGCCTCTTCTAGGTCCGAGCCTCGAAATAGTCCAGATCAAGTCTACACGAAAGAGGACCGGAGCCATCATCGGACTCTTTCTCTTTTGTGGCTTGACGTTCGTCCTGATAACCGACAGCTTTGTTACTTCGATCCAGGACCTTGCGCAGATGTTCCTAGTCGGCCTCTTGGGTTCCGGGGCGGTATTCTTTACGATTCAATGGATCGCTCCTGTACTTTCCGAGTTTCCGGAGAAAGTGACTGCGTTCAACTGGGCCCGGCAGGTTACAACAGCTCCGTTAGCTCTCTTGAACTTCATTTCATCTTCAGTAAACGAACTAACCGCCCTCGTCGCACTAATTCCAATCGTGTATCTTGTTAGCAGCGGAGGCTTAGGATCGATTCCGCTTGGTCAGCTTCAGTGGATAGAGATTTTCTTGACCATGAGTCAGTCGATCTATGCGTGCGCGAGTCTATTAGATCTGAAATACGATATTCAGAACGCGCTCGTCTTGCTGGTCCTCTGGGTCGTTTCTACGGCCATTATCGAAACCCGTCTAGCAGTTGGCACTCTCTTTCTCGTTCTCGCTACTTGGGAGACTTTGCGAAGCCACGGACATATCGTTGTCTTCAGCGCGTTCCGAGAGACCCTTAGGAGAAGTGTGCTCCGGAAAAGTTGAGCTTTCTCACGCCAGCTTGTTCAGGGTCTTCTCTACTTCAGTCTCGGCGTTGTCTGCTCTGATGAAAATCGGCACATTCTCCATTCCCGTCGCAATGAAACTTGAGAGGAGCCACTCGCCGGGAGCAAACTCCAGCGTCTTCTCAAGGATCTGTTTGTCGATCGTGAATGTATCGCTGACCACAGTCCTGTCGTATGGCCGCGGTAGGGTCCCAACGAAGTATGTGTGCAACTGTTGCAGCGCGTTTGTGTTAAGATAGGCTATCCTCTGGGTAGCAAGGCACCCGCCCAGACCGTATTTTCGACCTTGTCTGAGCAGGGTCTCCACGACTTTCGAGCAGTCTTTGTCTATTCCCGACGACCCTCCAAGGTCTGGTACGAATTCCTGGGCTTCGTCGAACACGAAGAGGACGTAGGGTTTGACTTTGAACGAACGCTTGCGTCGGTGAAGAAACTCTCGGGCGAGGTCGACTACTAGTTCCTTGATGACGTACGGGTCTGATATGGAGATGCAGGTTAGACGTGTTTCCTTCTCAACGAGCTCTCGTATTCCTTCAATGTCTAATCCTCCAGTTGTCCGCTTCTCTTTCTCGGCACGTTTGAGATTATCGATGAGTGTCAGTCGACTAGTCGCCCAGGCGTATACGCCACTCCGGTCGGAGATCTTGAACTCGTCAACGGCACCGCGTCCCCATTCGTCGAGTTGTTTGATGAATTCCTCGTCTATGGGTTTGGAGTCTGTCATTGCATGTTCCGCCTTGTAGTCGACTACGTCTTGGCGGATCCTGTCTAGGGCGTTGACATAGTGTGGCTTGTCCAAGCTCTCGTTTCGCTGCCTGTTGAGCTCCTCCACGATGTCCCCGTATGTAGGGACCTTGGATTCCGGCTTGAGATAGTAGGTGATCTTTTTCTGGCCGAAGATTCGGGCGAAGACTTTGCGGACTCGATCGTCATCCTCGTATTCGCGAGGTTTGACTACACTGGCGTAGAACTGTTCTGCGTTTGTGACGGGATTTTCGAGAATTATCTTGGACGGGATCTTGTCGTCTGCGAAGAGGTCCATTAGGAGGAATGGATATTCACTGGAAATATCGAATACGATCACTTTCACTTCGGGCTGATGGATGAGTAGTCGGCGGAGTATGTTCGAAAGGAGATTGGACTTTCCGGCGCCGGTAAAGGCGAAGATTCCGAAGTGGTATCGGACCATTGCTTCGAAGTCGAGGTAGATGGGGATCTTCTCGTCCATCGACTCGAACATCTGAATCGTCCCAATTCTGGGGTCTTTGTAGGCATCGCTGGTGGTTGTTTTGGAGTTGAAGCCGAGCTTGGCTAGTATGCGCTGATTGTACATGTGACTGATCATGTCACGGTTGAGAATTTCTGCTTCAGCGGCGATGACCGGATAAGTGAAACCCTTCTCGTACTTGGGTTCGCTTTCGCCGTTGAGAACAAGATCGTAGTTGATGGGCAGGGCGCTGATCTGAACCATCATCGTAGACTTGTCGCTTGTGTCCCAGTCCTTGACGGATTGCTGTATGATCTCGAACTGCATAGGATAGTAGCTGTGTTCCGAGAGACCCTTGAGCCCATAGTGTTCTGGCCAGACCCGTGATATGACCATCAGTGAATGCCGCTGATCCTTAGCATTTGACTTGAAGTTCCTAATGGCTACAAGCATTCCTTCCTCGATGAGACCCATGATGTCCTTGTGATATTCGACCTTGATCCGACACTCGTACCTTGAGGAGATCCCCGTCAGCTCGTGCGTCCCCGCAGGCATGAAGGCGGGCGTTACGGCGGCGAGACGGGCCTTGAATCGTCCGTTGAAGTCGGTAAAGTATCTAGAAGCTTTCTCTTCGAGCACTCTCGATCTCACTCCTTCGTTCCCGGAACGTGCTCATGTAGAATACGAAGTGGCGTAGTTTGGGACTGTTCATAAGCCATTTGCCGGTAGTGTCGATGATCTTACGCATCTCTTCATTGTGCCATTTGGCTACCTTGTCTGCAATGAACAATGGCTTGTTGTGGCCGAATAGTTCGGGGATGCTGTTGCCGGTCATCGATGATAAAGTCTGGATGACCAGTTCCTGAATTGGGTTCGCTATTTTGTTTGTCTGAAAGATGATCGGTCTGACAGGTTCGTCAGCGCTACCGTAGGAGTGAGCAAAGCCGATTCGGGATTCAGGTTTCAAGTCGAACTCGGGATATGCAAGCCGGTCGAGAAGGAGGACGTTGCTTCTGAGCTGAGGATCATAGGCGGTCTGTGAAAGTTGAATGTAGCTTTTCAGAAACAAGCGCTCAGGCGTAATCTTGTTTCTTATGGCTCCCCCGACGTAGCCCTTCCTCTTCTGAAAATCAGGCACGATCATCAAGAATGCAGAATCGTATTCTATCAACGACCAGGGAACTGGGATAGACTCATGGTTGAAGACGCTGAGGGTCTGAAGAAGCATCCGATCAGTATTCGGTATCCGCGACAGTTGTTCCTGGCTCAGCTCCGACTTCCAAAGATCGTTGGACACCATTACTGGTAGGACGTGATTCTTCAGGTCTCGAGCTGCGGTATCCTTCGTCAATCCTAGTAGCAGAATGCGTTTCTTCCAGCATTCCTCGACCAAGAGGTTGAGTGTGAAGAGTGTGAGAAACGCCAAGCCCTGTGTTGTAAGCCAATGAAGGTCCCCCTTCTTCATTACTCGGAGGGGGTTCTGTTTCGGTTGTTCCTCGAACATTCTGTGACCGAGGGTCTCTACGAGGCTCCGAATCCTGGGCCAGGTCTTTCGATAACGATCCTTCAGTGAAAAGGTTCCGACAGTTTCTTCGAGGAATCCTTCCTTGACAGATTTCTCGAGGAACCGCTGGACCCGTTTCTGTCTGTCATCCTCCTTGATTCCGAGTTTTGGACAGAGCGCCGCGAGGGTTAGCGGGCCACTCTTTTCAATCTCAAGAAGACATCGATATCTGAGATAGTCACCTCGGGCCGGCGGTAAGTCCAGTAGAGGATTATCCAGGCGATGCCTGGCATAAGCGAGATCATTGACGTCTAGCGGGATGCCGTCTACGTCGAGTCCGAAGAGGGTTCCATTGGTCGTCCAGAGTTTTCTCCTCGAAGTATCGTAGATTAGACTTGCAAGCATAGTTGCGAGACTTCGGTCTAGGAGGAGGATTCTTGGTCCGTTCTCTTCGCGCGCGAGTCGATAAGCCAAGTAGAATTCGGAAAAGGTCATGATCCAAT
>VBAW01000052.1 GCA_005888635.1 Candidatus Bathyarchaeota archaeon
AGTGCAAAGCTCCCGGAGGAGCGTGCCATAGTACCTCCGTCTCCGGGACGGAGTTCGATGTTGCAAATCATTGTCCCTTCTGGGATCCTGCCAAGAGTCTTGATGTTCCCTGTCTCCGCCGGTGCTCCGCTCCCGATCTCGATGCTCTGGCCTACGTACATTCCCTCAGGAGCAGGAACGTAGACGTCGTTGTTGCTCCCCACCACTAGCCGGGCTAGAGGAGCCCCACGCGCGACTTCGTGGAGAAGATCTCTGACGAAGCCAGTGCTATGTCCGTCTACCGAATTGTATCCCGTGGGATGAAGTCTTCGATGGGTGGGGGCCCTGAAGATGAAGAAGCCTCTTCCACGTCTCTGGACCAGAATGTTCTTTCCCATGCTAGACCAAATCGCCCTAGAGTATTCCCAGTTTTACAGCCAAGTCAGAAGCCTTCGATTCAGGGCTCAGTTTGACGTATGCTTTCTTCTTTCCTTCTGGGGTTGTAAGGGTAAACACCCGGGAAACGTTTACCTCGTAGAGTTCTTCCACAGCCCGCTTCACATCGTTCTTAGTTGCTCTGTTGTTGACGATGAAGGTGATCTTGTTTTCCCCTTCGATCAGTTTGACTGTGTCTTCCGACATCATCGGGTAGACAATCACGAGTTCGGATTCTAACCGGGCCATTTTTACTACCACTTCCTCTCTGCCAGTGTCTTAATCGCTGATTCGGTCCAAATGGTCAGCCTGCCAGGGTGAGTACCTGGCGCTAAGGCCTCAACACTGAGGTCCGCAGCTCTAACTATTTCTAGACCCTCAAAGTTTCTAAGGGCCTTTCTAGCGTTCTTATCCTCACCGACCACAACTAGCGGTCCAACCGCATGAATCCTTGCTCCCGCCTTGATTCTTTTGCTCTTTCGAACCCGGAGGATGTCGTCCCAGACTCCGATAGATGCGAGGAATCGCTTGGCGTCAGAGGCTTTTGAAAGCTTCTCTACTTCATTGCTCACGACTAGCGGCAGTCTGCGATCTTCGTCAAACTTGTGGCCCCGATTTCTGACGACCTGGTCCGATGCGGTGGCCGCGATAGCTGCCCTTAAGGCCAGTCTCCTCTCCTTCTGGTTGATTTGTTTAACCAGTGTCTTCGATGTGACTGGTGGGAATGCCATTCTCCCACTCACTGTTCCGGGGGCGAATGCCGCGCTACCCGACAAGGGTCCGTGTCCGCCAATTCGTGGTACTCTTGATATTCCCCTCCCAACTCCGAACGATTCGGCTGTTGTTCTCTTTCCCGCCATCAGATTCCTTCCTTGGGGCTGGAAACCGTGGGATTGTTGAGCGATTGCCGCTTTTCTAATAACGTCCAATCTCAGGACTGTCTCGAAGACTTGGGGCAAAGGAACCTCTCCAGCTGATTTTCCTTCTATATCGAGAACCTGCGCAGTTTTGACCAAGTCGGTTCCCACAGAGATCTACGCTCCCTGTTTCGATGCGAGGTTGAACTGCTCCAGTTTTGGTGGTTCCCCTGTCGGATTGCCTCTGGCGGGGTATCGCAGAGCAACTAGCCTTCTGGCAGGCCCTGGAATTGTTCCTCGTAACACAGTGTATTCAGTCTTCACTGGCCCATAACGCAGGAATCCTCCCTTCGGAGTAACGTCGGCGCCGTTATTTCCCATCTTCAAGATCTGTTTGTTATGCTCGGTTCTTTGAGCGAACCCCATTTGCCCGGCTCTGGGTACGGAGTACATTACGTAGTGTGGGTGCCATGGACCAATCGATCCGACCCCTCTGACCGTTTTCCTCGACTTGTGTTTGAGTTTCTTTATTCCCCATCTCTTCACTGGGCCTTGGATTCCCTTTCCTTTCGTGATCGAAATTACGTCGACGTCCCCTCCCTCTTTGAAGACCTCCGAAACCTTGATCTCCTTTCCGAGGATCTTTTTCCCGAACTCGAGCCGCTCCTGAACTGTTCCCCCATCGATCTTCACCTCAAACAGGTCAGGTATTTTCCTACCAATCGTTGTGTTTCGGGGCTGGCTAGAAACCACCACTCTCACTTCTGATACTTTGTTTATTGACGGGCCAATCTTCTCCCATGCCTTGACGTCGTCAAATTTCTCGGGCATTTTGATTCTCCTTTGGAGATCCTTCGTCTGGTCGTTGGACCATACCTCTCCAACGGTTTGCAATCCACCATTGAGCGTTTCGTAGAACCGCAAGGCGGTAACCTTCAGAGGCGGAGTCTCGACTACCGTCGCAGGGAAAGTCACTTCTTTGCCATAGTTCAGGGAGCCCTGGCGATTATCGACCACGGTGACATGAGTTGTTCCCGCCTTGAAGCCAGCAAATCCCAAGAGGCGCGGCGGACCTTCGTAATCTGGCCAAAAACGAATTCTCGGCGCCCAGTGACTAGCCCTTCCACGAGGAAGATAAGCAAGAGACCCCCTTCTAGGAGCGCTATATTTTCGGTGACCCATCTACGTCTCCTCTAACAAGTTCAGTATAGACATCGTCGCAAGGATTGCTTCTTCTGTCCGGACTGTTTCTACTCCCTGATTCGGGATCATATTCAGGTTGAAGTCGACGACCTTACTGAGATCAGTTCCTTCCTTGGCGAAAATCTCAGGGACTCCTTCTGAAGGTGAGCCGAAGAGGACCAGTGGTCGTCGGGACAATTTCCACCGAAGAGTCAGGTCGTTGAGCATTTCGCGTACCTGTTTTCCCACTCGAGAGGTCGAAATTGTCAAGTCCTGAGTTCTGCTCCTAATCAGTTTACCAAGCGTCAGATTGGTTCGAGTGACCTTGAATCCCCAATATATAGGTAACCGAGTCGGCTCAACGAGTTCTCCCTTAAGCTGTGGCGTTATTTGGACGACCCTTATGGTCACTCTCTCAAGTAGTTTCAACCTCGAAGAGATCTCAACTGCCGCTCTGAATCCCGCGTTTACGATTGAGTGAGCTCCCGATTCGATCACGAGCGCTTCGCGAATCTCGCCTATTCGAGGCTCTCCAACGTTTGGATGGCTAGGAATTCGTAGAGGGGGCAGTATTCCAGAAAATTGAAGATCCGGGTCTTGCTTGAACAACGCCTTCCGTAAATACTGAGGTGTTTCCTGATACGTGAGTAGCTTCTCTAAGAGATCCGCCTCCCTCGCTGAACTACTCCCGGTTTGGTCATAATAGACCACAACTTCGTCGACTCGAAAGATTGCCAGAGAGCGTGCGATTAGGCCAACCCGACTGGTCTTCTCTCTGAGATGCGGCACGTCCTTCGTAAACGATGAGGGAATTGCGACTGAGAGTCGTTGGGGTCTTCTAGGAACCTCCATCATAGGGTCACAAGGCTACGACCACAAGATATTAGCCAATCTCGAGATCGAGAGTCCGGGTCAGGAAGACCAAAAGATGCATGTCGATTTGGACGATTTGAAGCTCCTTGCGAAGATAGATCCATCTAACATGGTGGGTGCGGTCGATCGATTTCCCGATGTTTTTCTTCGCTCAAGAGATGAGTGGGACATTGTTCTCAAAACAAGATCCTCGATTCAAAGTGTCGTTCTGATGGGGATGGGAGGGTCGGCGAGTGCCGCGGACGTAGTCCTGGATTGGCTCAAAGCGGCCTTGCCCGTTCCAGCGATAGTCCATCGAGAGCCAGCATTGCCCGCTTTCGTAAATGAGAGAACACTGTTCATTGCGATGAGCTACTCTGGTCAGACTTCGGAGACACTAGCCGCGTTTCAAGAGGCGAAGAATAGAGGCAGCGCCCTCATAGGTATTGGACACGGGGGATCCCTCGCCTCCCTTTGTAATAGCTACAAAACACCATTCTTTCAGGTCGAAGCTTCGCTGGCTCCGAGAGCTGCTCTTGGCCAATTGATTGTTGCAGCCGCAATTGCCTTGGAAAGAGCGAATCTCGTTCGTTCAACCAAACGAGAGAGATCTATGGCTGCCCAGGAGCTTGTTCGCATCAGGCGCCGTTGCCGCGTCGAAACTCCTCTGGCAGACAATCCCGCGAAGAGCCTAGCCGAGAAACTCGTGGGACATTTGCTCGTAATCTATTCCTTGCAGAGAATGTCTTCGGTTGCACGCAGATTCAAGAACCAACTTGCGGAGAACAGCAAACTGCTCGCGAAATACGACTTGTTGCCGGAGGCAGGCCATAACGAGGTTGAAGGTTGGCACGAGAGAGATAACATGTTACCGATGATTATTCGAGATGCACGGGAGACTGCTTTTGAACGTTCGATTGTTCATGCGTTTCGCTCTACGATAGGTTCGGCGAGCAGATCTCATCCGCTATATGTGCGCGTCGCTGGGAGAGGAAGGCTTTCTAGGTTGCTATCTCCAATCTTTCTGCTAGATTATGTGTCCCTGTACCTTGCGATGCTGAGGCGGATCGATCCGACTCCTACGGATCTAATCAACGAATACAAGAAAAGATAGCACGTTTTGATTTCCCGGCTACGCTCTATCCTTTCGCCACTCCGATGGGTGTCATGCGGACAACTTTCCTTCCTATTCCAAGTTGGTCGCTTACATCTGCTACTCTGTCCACATCCTTGTAGGCGTCCGGTGCTTCCTCTGCGACAACCTCCATGCTTGCCGCTCTGATGACTATCCCTCTGCTCTCTAGCTGTTTCTTCAAGTCTGCACCTCGCCACTTTCGTTTGGCCGCGGAACGGCTCATGAATCTTCCAGCGCCATGGGCGGTGGTTCCGAAACTCAACTCCATTGCTTTGGGTGTGCCTATCAAAACCCAGCTGCTGGTTCCCATGCTTCCAGGGATTAGGACTGGCTGTCCAACGTCTCTGTATTGAGCTGGGACATCTGGATGGCCTGGAGGGAAAGAGCGTGTAGCGCCTTTTCTATGGACAATTACTTTTGTAGCCTCGCCTTCGATTTGGTGTGATTCAATTTTCGCGACGTTGTGACAGACATCATAGACGATTCGCATATCCATTGCGTCTGATGATTTCGCGAATACCTTCTCGAATGCCTGTCGAGCCCAGTGAGTGATCATTTGTCTATTGATCCAGGCGAAGTTACATGCAGCGGACATAGCGGGGATATAGTCCTCAGCCTCTGGACTTTTACTCGGGCACGCCGCTAGTTCTCTATCGGGTAGGTGGATGTTGTATTTGCCTGTCGCTCTTTCCATGACCTTCAAATAATCGCTACAGATCTGATGTCCATATCCTCTACTGCCAGTGTGGATGAGAACAAGGATCTGTCCGGTTTTCTGGATTCCCAACCGTTGGGCAACCCTTTCATCGAAAATCCGGTCCGCTCTCTCGATCTCAATAAAATGATTGCCACTTCCAAGACTTCCAAGTTGAGGGGCTCCGCGCGATCTTGCACTGCTCGACACCTTTGAAGGGTCAGCTGCCTCCATGCAGCCCTCTTCCTCGATTGTCTTCGGATCTTCTGGCCACGCATATCCTTTGTCGATAGCCCAATCAAGGCCATCAGTAACCGCCTTGTCGAGCTCGATCGGGCTAAGTTTGATCTGTCCCCGGCTTCCGAGGCCTGAAGGAATGAAGTTGAAAATTGTGTCCACAAGCTGAGACAGCCGTGGCCGGACCTCACCCTCGGTGAGATTGGTCCGAATGAGTCTGACTCCGCAGTTGATGTCGTAGCCAACGCCCCCGGGGCTGATCAGTCCCTCGTCATAGTCTGTTGCGGCTACTCCTCCGATAGGGAATCCATAGCCTTCATGTCCGTCGGGCATGGTGATAGCGTACTTGTAGATCCCGTTGAGATGGGTGACGTTGACGCATTGTTGGATAGTCCGATCGGTGCGCATTTTGGCTAGTAGGTCCTCGTCGGCGTAGATTCGCGCTGGGACCTTCATGCCGGGCTGGTAGTCCTGCGGTACCTCCCAGATGTTTTGAGCTACTTGCTTAATGGGAATATCTGCGCTTGATCTGCTCCAAGAGTTCAAGGCTTGGGTGCTCATTTGTTCGTCAAAACGTTGAACGACTACCTAACTATAAGTATCGTTGGGTGGGCTAGTCAATTTCAAAACTGCCTTTCCAGCACTGGCAGGCTAAAGATCCAGAATGAATCTGACTCTAGCTTCCTTCGCGCTTTCTTCGATTGTCATCAAGTGGTATGTCACTCCTTTTACCTCAGTCTTGGCTCCGTGCTTTCCCTGATCATACTTCTCGCCTCTAACCTTCCCACGGAGCTTGAATATTGTTGGTTCTTCAGACGCGATATCGATGTCGTATGACGTGTAAACCATCGCTTTGATATCAAACTCTAGGAGTAGTTGTTCTAGCCAATTGTAGAGTAGTTCTTTCTTGTCGTGGCCATCGACAAGAATACGCTCCGCTAGGATTGGGTCGATTTTCTGAACATTCAACATCGTCTCGTAGAATGCTTCTGCGGCTTGAGCAAACGCTCGTTCAATCGTCGGGCCCCAAGCTTCAATGTAGGCGTCTGTTGTATGCTCGAGAAATCTGTGTCCCTCTGCTCCTCGATTTTCCTCTGACACTTGGTTCGAAGCGATATGCTTGCAGGAACCGTTTATTAGGTGAGTTTAGGGTGAGTCCCTTCTTTGACCTGAATGCGGGTTAGCTTGCCGGGATTACACAATCCGTGAGATTGTGTCTCGTAGGCCGAGTGGATTAACCCGACTATGTGGGTCCAAAGGCGCAGTTCTCCTTTGGGGGAGCGTTGGCCTTGAGAGCCTGTGGCCCGTCAGGGCCGCGTGGGTTCGAATCCCACTCCCGGCGCCAGAAATGCACGGTGCTGACTTGAAGTGTGAAGGATCTCTGGAGAAATCACTTACCCCCGGGGGCCTAGAAAAGAATGTTTGTTTCTATTTCGGAGAATGTAGTTTTACGTCTGTCTTAGACGTTTACCGTACTTCGTGCTTGACGAACGCGTTTGGGTCTGATCCTGGCAGGCTCCCCCGTGCGTGCCTGTTCCGGGGTCCTATGGAGCCAAGCGGCTGAGAGCGTTTGGCTAACCAGATGAGCTACGATAAGGTTTCGATTTCCGCTAGTTTTCCGAGCTTATGCAGTACTGCTCGGCGCTATTGCCGGTTGGGGACAAGTAGCGATGTGTGCGGAGTATTTGTCCAGTCGAATGTTCTCATGACAGCGCGGACACTGGAGTACCTTCATCTCCGATCGGATGTTTCTTCCTTTCCAATTTCTTCCTCTCAGTTTCTATACACCTCTATCTGCTTCCCTTGCTGTTTACAGAAATTAGTCCTCGCCAGCGCGGGGTTCCCGTATCCAGCGAGAGCGTTACGTCGACAATACGATATAAGGACTCTTTCACTACCGGCTAGAGTTCAGAGTCTGTTTCCCTCTGTGGATGCGACTAGTCATAGTATTTGGGATGTATTTTCTCTCTGAAAGCCGCGGCGCCTTTCTCGAAGTCGGCGCTTGTAATTGTTCTGAAGAGCTCTCTATGCGCAAGGTCTAGGGCACGTGTCGTGAAAAGGCCTCGGTGAATGCGTTTGAAGCTAGCGTTTGAGATTGGCGAAACGTTCCGTATTTCATTCAGGATCCGGTCTACTCGCTCACGTAGGTGGGTGGTCTCTTCAACATAGTTTACAATGCCATGAGATCTCGCCTCCTCCGCACTAATTGGTGCTCCGGTCAGATTCATTTCAACGAGCTTCCTGCCGGTCATCGTGAATTGGCCTAGTGCGGCGGAGATGCAGCATATCGCGCCGACCCTTCCACCGGAGAAGGCAAACGTGGACCCTGTCGATGCCGCAACCAGGTCAGAGGCTAGCGCGATCTCCGCTCCAGCGCCGAAGGCGGGACCGTCGACCATTGAGATAATTGGTTTCTCGCATCCTAGAAATCGTTTCCAAAATGGCTCGACGAGATTGTAGACAAACTCGCGGGCTTCCCGGCGGGATGCGAATCCGCTCACTTCCTTCACGTCTAATCCTGCCGAGAATGCTCTTCCTTCTCCCTTGATGACAATCGATGATATCCCTCGTTCTTTCGAAGCACTTCTCAAGGACGCTTCAAGTTCTCGAAACATTCCCTTGGAGAGAGCGTTGAGGGCCTCGGGCCGGCTCATTGTGAGCCAGGCGGCATGATCTTGAACCTCATATTCGACATTCTTGTGAGACAACAGATTATGCTCCTGCATTGATTAGGGGATTTCGAATGAGTATTTTTCGATTGTTTCCTCCAGTTCGAGAACATTTTTGAAGTGCCTCCACGAGTGGCTTCACGTCACGGTGCGAATTTCTGATTAATCTGCCGTATAATTCGAATCTCAAGCTGAAGGTCATCTTAGATCGCGTCAATAGTGACGAATACCTTCAGAGTCTATGGGAATGCATCAATGTTAATGCAGTGAGAAGACTCGGTCTTTCCGATCACGGCCCTGTTCACTTCGCAATAGTCTCAAACATAGCCCTGAAAATCCTACGCAACCTTCTGGAGGCAAACGTCAAACCCAACATCGTTACGGATCACAAAATGACAAACGAGGATGCAGAAGTAGTCGTATTCCTCGGCGCTGTTCTTCACGATCTAGGAATGATCGCTCACAGAGAAAACCATCACATGTTCAGCGTTCCGCTGGCATTTCAACTACTCCCAAAATTGCTAGAAGGCACTTATGATGAAAAGGAACGAGCGATCATTACTTCCGAGACGCTTCACACTATTTACGCTCATGAATCCGAGATTCCTCAGCTGACGCTTGAGGCAGGAGTTGTGAGAGTGGCCGACGCCTTGGATATGAAGGAAGGCCGTGCTCGAATTCCGTTTACAGCGGGGAAGAAGGATATTCACGCGTTATCTGCGATGTCGATACGAGACGTCAAGATAAGAAAAAGTAAGCAGAAGCCGGTGATCGTGGAAATTAGCATGTACAATGAATCAGGTATATTCCAGGTTGATCAACTTCTGAGAAAGAAGATCGCAGGTACAAAGCTGGAGGGCTTCATCGAGGTTGTGGCGCAAGTCGAAAACCAGCAGAGGAAGACCGTGCTTTCCAGGTATACATTGGGCACCGTTGCGGAGACCCCGACGGCCGAGGTCTTCGTCCAAAAATAGACTCGACGGATTCTACGGCGGGAGGATCTGGTCAAAGACCGTTATTGCTAGCTTTCTACTCCACCTTTGCTAGCTTTCCGTATCGTCCGACGTTAAGCTGGAGCTCCCCTCTGAAAGAGTCAACGTAGCCGTTCTGAATTTCAATTGTATCGTTGACTGCAACCCTTGATATGTTCTCGTTCCACAATGTGACCTTGACCGACCCGGACTCGTCCTGAAGAGTCGCGGACGCAACCTGGCCGGGACCGAATTTTGTCTGTACTTCTCTCGGGCTCTCGACGTCGACGATCTTTCCTTTCACATCGACTCTTCTCATTCCCGGCTTTAGCTCGGCGATTTTCATTCTGTTGCTCCGGTGACGACTTCTCCGGTTGCGAAGTTGTTCCTGACGCCTGTTATTCTCACTTTGACTTTGTCGCCGGTGTTGGTTCCAGGGACGAATATGACAAAGTTGTTGAAGCGGGCGATCCCGTCGCCTCTCCTACCGACTGAATCAATCGTAACATCGATCTCCTGACCCTCCTCTACAGGGACCGGGCCCCGGTCGCGCTCGACGCTTCTCCCGCCACCCTCGCGGCCGCCGTATCCGCCACCCCTTCCATAACCGCCTCCCCCTCCTCCACGGCCATAGCCTCCGCCTCCACCTCTGCCTCCCCCACTATAGCCTCCTCCCCCCCTTCTTCCATAACTGCCTCCTCTTCTACCGTAGCTTCTACGCGGTCTCTCTTCTCCTCCGCCTTCCATTTTTTGGTTCTACTCTTGTTTTCCTAAAGTCGAGTTGAACAATCGATTGGTCAATACAACAGCAGTATCATAAGCAAAGCTTGCTTTCAAAACTACTTTCATACCGCCCGAGCTTGTTCCAGACCCGTCCTTGAGTTCTGGCGCGTCTGATTCCGTATTAAAGATTTGACCCTGCTTATCAGTCTCAATAATTGATCCCAGTTGATCTAGCTCCCACGATACCGTATTGAAACTCTCGCACCATAATAGGCGACTGCGTGTGTTCATGGCAGGTCAGTCTTTACGCCTTAAATGGGGCAAGGAGCGGTCGCGTCTGCTGGTAATGGCGGATTGTCTAATGCGTGAAGAGCCTCAGTCTATGCCACCGTCGTCTTCCGATTCAAAGGATTCCCCTTCTTCGTCTCCGATTGTGACAAAGGTTAGCACATCACCATCTCCATTTTCCGCGTTCACACCTAAGATTGTGGAGAAGAGATGGGACCATAACATGGAACTCCTAACCCAACAATTCTGGGAGAAGGAGGGACTCTACAAGTTCAACGTCAACTCAAAAAAGTCCATCTTCACAATAGACACTCCACCGCCCTATCCTTCCGGGAGACCATGGCACATAGGAGCGCTAGCTCACTATGCTCAGATAGACATGATCGCGAGGACATCTCGGGCTTTGGGCTACGAGACCCTCTTTCCGATAGGCATTGACAGAAACGGGCTGCCAGTAGAACGATACGTTGAGACAACTTACAAGATCGAGATGCGTTCCCAGGACCGAGAGAAGTTCATCGAGCTATGCGCGCATGCGCTAGATGAATTGGAAGCCGAGATGGTGGGACTGATGAAGCGGGAGGGTCTCAGCCCGAATTTTGCTAACAAGTACAGGACAGACGGTGAAGACTATCGAAAACTGACTCAGAGAACCTTCATCGAACTCTGGGAGAAGCATCTCATCTATGAAAGCACGTATCCAAGTAACTATTGTCCCGGATGTCAGACGACAATCGCAGATGCCGAAATCATCTACCAAGAGAAACCCACCAAACTAGTGAGTATCGCTTTCAAGGTCAAAGAGACTGGGGAGGAGCTAGTGATCGCCACAACTCGCCCCGAGCTCATGAGCTCATGTCAGCTCGTTATCGTGAATCCTGAGGACGAGAGCTACAAGAAACTTCACGGATTACACGCAGTCGTCCCAATTTTCGAGAGAGAAGTGGAGATCAGACCACATCCCGGTGCAAAGCGCGAGAAGGGGACAGGCGCAGTTATGGTTTGCAGCTATGGCGACTATCACGATGTTACAATATTCCGTGAGCTGGGTCTGCAAGAAATCATCTCAATAGACGAGAGGGGACGAATGACTGAGTCCGCCGGCAAGTTCCAAGATTTCACAATAGAAGAAGCCAGGCGGAGGGTGATCGAGGAGTTGACCGTGAGCGGATTGGTCAGGCGGATATTGACGATCAAGCACGAGGTGCCCACTTGCGAGAGGTCAGGCAATCCAATTGAGATCATTCCAATGAAAGAGTTCTACCTGAAACAGCTTGATTTCATTCCGCGGCTGACAAAGATCGCGAAATCACTCAAGTTTAATCCGGCTCCTCACCGGCAGATTCTACTGGATTGGCTCGGGTCCATCAATATCGACTGGCCCATCTCAAGAAGAAGGTTCTACGGGACTGAGATCCCGATATGGTACTGTAAGAAGTGTGAACGGGCAAACCTACCGAAACCCGGCAAGTATTATCGGCCTTGGCGAGACCCACCTCCGTTCAAGAAATGCGCGTTCTGTGGCAACGACGAATTTACTGGAGAGACAAGGATTCTAGACACTTGGATGGATTCAAGCATTTCACCACTCTACAACTCTAGGTATGGAGAAAAAGACAAACAGTTCTATCGGCGAACCTACCCGACCACGATTCGGCCTCAAGGAAAGGACATTGTCAGAACCTGGCTCCACTACACAATCCTACGCTGCTTCCAACTAACCGGTAAGAAACCATTCACACATGTCTGGATCACTGGGATGGGTCTAGACGAGAAGGGAGAGCGCATGAGTAAGAGCAGGGGCAACGTGGTAGATCCGGGACCTGTCCTTGAAAAGTATGGAGCTGACGCTTTCAGACTCTGGTCAGCCTTGGAGACAAGCCTCGGCTCCGACTATCGCTACTCTGATGCGCGAGTTGCCGGCGCGAGAAATACACTCACAAAAATCTGGAACCTTGCCAGGTTCATATCCAGTTTTCCGCAAGTTAAAACTGTGAGACTCCGACCAGCGGATCAGTGGATTCTTGCAGAGCTCGCCCACCTGACAAAGCGTTGCCTCGAGGGATACAAGGAATTCAACTTCTTCATTCCAGCCACCGAGCTTCGAGATTTTCTCTGGGGAAGCTTCGCGTCGCACTATCTCGAAATGGCTAAGACAAGGGCTTACGGGATCGGGTTTACCAAAGCCGGCCAAAGAGCAGCGTGGAGCACACTTCACGAATGCCTAAGAACGCTGCTCCTCCTATTGGGACCAATCGCGCCTCATCTATCGGACAGAATCTGGAGGAAACTGTACGGGAAGAGGAGCATTCACTCGGAAGCCTTCCCGAGAACGATGTGGAAAGAAATGTACAGGAAATACACTCGTCCCCTAGTAGACTTCAACAGTGACGTCTGGAAGATGAAAAAAGAGAAAGGGCTCTCTCTATCGTCTCCGATAACCTCAGAAATCCCTCCGATCCTAAGATTGTTCGAGGACGACTTGCGAGCTATGCATAAGATCTCTCTCGCTCGGTAGAATCGCGAAGCCGTGTGCCGGCGTTTTCTTTCCCGTATCGTTAGAAATCAGAATTGTGGTGGAGGCATTTGAGTCATCGGCGGTTGCAGTGTGCGAGGTCGTTCGGGTTTGAGCCATCTTATGCCGTAGACAAAGCCTGCGACTCCAAGGAAGAGCGAAGTCAGAACAGCAAGATTAGCGAGAATATCAGAGAGGGGTCCACCAAGAATTGCTCCAAAGATAGTGAAATTGTAAAAGTCGAAGAACCAGTGCAAGAGAATGTTGGCGTACGCGCCATACCACAAATAGACTATTCCCAGCGCGAGGCCTGTTAGGCCCGCAGGGATCGCCTTCCCAGGACCCCACCCCGCGCCTGACAAGGAGTGAAGGAGTCCGAACCACGCAGATGACCCCACAAGAAGAATCCACTCGACCCAATGAATTCCACGCCACCCGCGTGTCCCGATACTTGGTAGGCCAGCGGCTTCCTTTGCTCTATCCGGTGAGATGAGGGCAATCAAAATCCTCCGCATAACCGTCGCGAACCCTGCGCTTCGCAATCCACGGCCTCGATGCAATGGAAGAAGTGTTCTGATCACAACGACCATACCGATAGGCGTGATTCTGAAACCTATTTCTTCAGCGACAGGTGCGAAAGTGACACTTGCGAACAGTTCCGCAGGGTCGTTTTGGGGAATATTTCCGACAGGGACCCCGGCAGAGTTCAACGAGATCGTTAGGATTACGGTTAGCACCAAGAGGAATGATGAGATGAGGGGCATGACCACAAGCCAGTTTGGCGTGGTCGTGGGTTTGGACTTTCTGGTCAACCCGGCCAAGCTCTTGATGAATCCACCGCGGTCCTTGGCGGCAGCCCAAAAACAAAGGGCGAAGATCAGCATGAATGCTAGTACCAATCCTAGACCGTTGGCTGGCAGGACTCCTGGGATGAGTATCAGGAATATTTCCAGTGGGAGAAATCCGTTGAGGCCAAGAAGGCTAGACCCAAGTTGGGTCGCAATTATCGCCGCAACTGTGATAACGAACGAGAAAGCGTAAGTCAATATTACGAAAGCAATCGCAATTGTTGTGAGAATTCCTGGTATGCTACGAGGTGCTCGGCTCATACCCAGGCCCAGCCTGAGATGTCCGAGTACTTTAGCAGACCGATACTTTGCCTTCCGTTAGACGTTTCGTGAAATCATTGATTCCGTTGAGTTCTGACTTGATAATCTCCGTTGCTTGTTTCGACGCTGACTTGAAGTCGCCGCCTCTGTCAAGGATCAGCTCAATCCCTGCGACCTTTGGCTCGTTTATCGGGCGGCCTATTTGGCTCAGCAGCCAAACGTAGACTTCTTTGATTCCGGGGACTTTTTGGTATACGTGATTGGCTATTTCGTATGTTAGGAGATTGTAGATTTTTCCTACATGGCTGACCGGGTTCTTGCCAGCTGCAGCCTCTGAGCAGGTCGGTCTGTTTAGGGGTATGAGACCGTTCGGTCTGTTTCCTCGCCCGACTTGTCCTCCGTCACCGTCATCCGCGGAAGTTCCCAACACTGTAAGATAGATCCCTCCAATGCCACGGCCACGTTTGTCTAGAGTGTTGATGTTGACGTTGACGGAATCGAGTTTGGCTCTGTCTCTCACGAAGCGGTTGACATCTTCCGTAATCTCCGCTTTGCGTTTGAAGTACTGGTTCTCGTTCTCGATGAGTTTGTCCACGAATGCGAGTGCGACAGTAAGGTTGAGTTCCTTTCCTTCCCGAGCTCCCATTATCTTGACATCTTCTCCCGTCTCGGGAAATTCCTTCTTGAAACTCGGTGAGTTGATGTAGTGTTCCGTTTGTAGAACCATTCGTTCTGTGATTGTTAGGGGCGCGTATCCTACCGCGGCTGAAGTGTCGTTGGCGCCGTAGTATTTGCCTTTCCTCTTGAAAATATCTGTCAGAGCCTGGGAGCCTTTTTTCAGCTCGACTTGGTATCTCACGTGTTTCTCAGGGTCGACAAATCGAAGGTGGTTTTTCAGCCATTTCTTGGCTGTGTTTACCGCCAGCTCGTCAACGGGAAACGGATCGCCATCAACGTCGTAAGTAGCTCGGTCCCCGAAGACCATCAGCATAGGCCGTTTGACTTCCCCGCCTCCGAAGCGGGTTTTTACTTCGCCTGCGGCGAGCAGAGCTTTGTCGATGTTGTGATGCATCACGTGCCCGTATCGTTTCAGATATTCCTTGGAGAGTGCGACTGAGACCTCGTTCATTATTGCGTCGCAGATGTGGTCAGGGTGTCCGACTCCTTTCCTTTCGACGATTTCGAGGTCTTGTTCTTCGATCGGCACTTGGAATAATTGGTTGACTCTTAAGCCCATATCGTTCTCAATCTCAGAATGATCCTTGTAGGCATGGCGGGAATTTCCATTATTAACGTTTCCATTGATTATTCCTAAAGGAATAGAGTGAAATGAGTTACTTCTTACGCGCTGCAGTTACGATCGAAATTACATCCCGGTCTCTAAGCTGGTAGTCTTGCGGTAGGCGAAGGCCGTTTCGAGCGTCAATGGCATGAAGCATCTTCGTTGCGAGTTCGGAATGTATTTCCCTCGCCAAGTCCTTCGCAACGTAACCCGGAGGTACCAGATATGCATCGGGTAGAATGTTTCCTCGATGGTCCGACAATGTCTTAGGGTCTTCGACGGGATAAACGGCGTTCATTCCAAGGAGTTTGAAGATGGCTGAGTTGAGCGCGAACTGGACTCCAGTTCTCATCCATTTCGTCATGACCTTCTGCTGAACATATGCGAGAGCCCAGGCCTGATCTTTAGTCAATCGGGATTCGTCGGGGACTTTGAAAGTCTCTTCCCCAGGAACATAGTGGATGAATCCTTTCTTCTCAGCCTTCTTTAGCGCAACTTCTGCCTCGCTGCAAACGGGTATGACTAGTTGTGATTTGAATTCTTCGCGGAGCTTCTCGAAATTCCTTTCGGAATAGGCCAAGTCCATTTTGTTGGCGATAATCACGGTGGGTTTCGAGATGGTTCGAAGGGCCTCTGAGAACTCTCGAGAGTTTGAGTCTGTCCACTCCTTGGGATGTTTCTTGGACAGGTCTGTCTGTTCGAGAGCTTTGGAGACATGTTCTCGCTTAACTCCGATGCCTGCCATTTCCCTTGATATTGGTTTGTCGAATGATCCTGCCTTGAGTGATTTTTTCTTGGTTCTTTGAAGTGCTCTGTCAACTGCTACCTTGAACCATAGGATCAATTCTTCCTCGATGTCGTAAACATCGATGACTGGGTTTCCCATTCCTGGGTGGGTAATTTTTCCCTCTGCATCTATGCCACCTGAAGCGTCAACTACGTGTAGCAGTGCGTCGGCTTGTGAGACTACGTTCAAGAATTGAGTTCCAAGTCCTTTTCCTTCAAAGGCTCCTTTGATGAGTCCTGGGAGGTCGATGATTTCGATTGGTATGAATCGCCAACCGTCTATGCATGTTGAGTTTCTTGGTTTGTCAGCGACATCTAGTTCTCGACAGACACATAGCGTTTGCACCTGGCCCGTGGCAGTGCTGGGTTTCTTGGTCGTAAAGGGGTAGGTTGATACTTCTCCAATGCTGGAGGTTGCAGCGTTGAAGAAGGTTGTTTTTCCGGTGTTTGTTTTCCCGATTATTCCGATGCGAATCATTGCGGAGCCTTCCGAAACTCTTTCTTGCTAGTGATATTAGAGCTGATCAATGCTTAACACTGTTCGGTCCAGAACAGCTTTTTCACAGATGATAGCAACTGTTCGATCGGGCGCAATAGTTTAAAGTGGGACGATCCCGGCTCCCACCTTGTCCACCGATGCCGGCTGAAATTACCAACACCGACGAATTTGTCGGGCTGTCAGAAACAGCGCATGAGTGCCGAGTCAAACGTTCTAAGGACCTCGTCAAGCTCAAGCTTAGAACCCCCAGTCAGCTGTATACGCTCAAGGTCAAGGTTGACAAGGCTGACGATGTTATCAGGCGATTGAAATGCGAGATTGTCGAAGTTTAGCCCCCGTGCGCCACGGGAATTATTGTAACTACCGTTTTCGAATCGAGTTTCGTTCGCAAGCCTTGGAACAGGTTACAGTCTTGCTCGTCTAAAAGCATGATAACGTTGGGAAGGGGATTGTTCGTTGCCGAGTCTACGAGTAGATCTTTGAACTGACGGTTATCTACTCGCGCGAGGAGGCTCGAAATAACGTCGGTGAGAGAGAGTTCGGTTTCTGAATCTAGCGACACTTGTCGCGTGCCAGCCGCGGTGGCAAGGACTCCGATCAATTTGATTGTGTAGCTGTATTGGCTTGTAGTTTGGGTTTCATTCAAATAGGAACACTTCCTCCAGATATCTTCTACTCCCTACTTTCGATCCTTTAGGTAATTTCCTGATATGTTTTGAGCGAATGTGCTGGACGAATGCGGATTCCGCTTCTGCATGATTCTTGTTCTTTAGCATGGCCAGGGGAACCCCAAGACCAAGCGGCCGAGACGGGATCAAGTGACGGGTCGATTTCGGCGGAAACAGCTTATGACTAACACAGCTCTCAACGACCTCGCTCTTCTCGACTCGAATCGTCGACATCAAGAAAGCGTTCTTCGAAAGTTCTGTGAGATCATCGTTGTCGACATAGGATATTTTCAGATGGTTCTTCTTCGCGATCTCCTCAATTTCAAAAGCGTTCCGGCAGGCTGCTAAGGCTCCTTGAATACCTGAACCAAACGTGAAGCATTCACTCTGGTCGCAAAGGGTCGCATAGCTCAATCGAGAAAGCAGGTTGCGATCGGATTGAGAAGCTGACATAGGAACAGGGGTATTGCGATCCTCTATTCGTTTCATGAAATCATTCAACCTCTCGCCGGTAATTACTCTGAACCACCGATCGACTCCAACCAATGGGTTCTGGTAGTCAATTAGGGCGGTCGGAATCGTCTTGCAACCAAGTTGTAAAAGAGCTGCAAGCCGATGTGTTCCGTCCAAAACAGCTCCCGTAGCAGAGTCCGCGATTACGGGATGGCGAAGTATCGGGTCTCGCTCGAGAGTCGTGACTATTCTACGAAGATCCGTAGCTACTGTCTCTTCGTGGGGTTTGAGCTCCTGAATTCGTTTTAGGCTTAGTAGAATGGGAATCTTCCCACTATTGATTGCTAAGCCTTTTCCAGAGGGGTCTACTTCCAACAGCCCGGGTGGACCGCCGGACTTCGTTATTCCCTGTCAGATTCTTCGGAGATTTGGGTTGGAGCGGCCGCCCTTCTACCTTCAACTATCTTCAATCGCGTAACGTATCCGACTACGCGATTTCTCAGCCGCTTAGTCTTCGCATCAACCAGATCAGCAAGAACTGTCTTGTTGGACTCGTAATTGGTTGTGAACTTGTCCGGGTAGCGTGCAATCAGCTCTCTGGAAACCTTCTTGACGGCGGCTATCCGAACCTTACCCACTCTAACACTCTCGAGGCTCGGCGAGCCGTCCGCTGGACTTTTAAATATTTGGCGTCGA
>VBAW01000053.1 GCA_005888635.1 Candidatus Bathyarchaeota archaeon
GTTTTTGAAGCGTCGAACGTTGGTGATAGCCGCGATCACGGTCGCTCTCTCGATTGGAATTGTCTTCGCGAGCATACCATACCTGCCGCACTCTATTGCTCCCCACGGCACTATCCGTGCCCCGGTATCACGTACTGTTATTGGAGGAAACCGGACTCATCCAGGGTTCGCTTCCCTATACCTCGCGGGAGTCTCTAATAATGAGAGCTTCGCGGTGGCGGTTACGGTCGTGGGTGGATCAGCGGACTTTTGCGCGATAGCCGACCCGGCGTACCAGAACTGGGTATCATCCTATTTCGCGACATCAGACCCTGGGGGGACTTTTCCCTCAAGTTCCTGCGTTCCGCAAGAGGAGGTGGGGATTGTTCAGAGTGTAATATCATGGTCCCCGACTGGCTCGGGCACTTGGGACGTGGCCGCTTTGAACACCAGCCCAGAGAATGTGACCGTGACCTTCTCGCCTGCCTGAGGATCATTGCTCGCGACACGTGTATTATTCGACTGGCGGCCCTCGGAGTAGAGAGAAAACTGCTGAGAAGAGTGTGAGTCCTGAAAAGACAAGGAGAGCATGCTGAAGACCTGGTAGAAAACTGGCTACGGTCCCATTCCCTGTCTGCAGACTTGTAACTAGGTTCGGATTGCCAATAATGTTGATCAGCTTACCATACGACACATCGGCCGTCATGATGGCTATCACTAGCGGGATGCTGGCGACAATACTGGTATTGATGATTGTAGCTCTTACGGCCGAGGATATTCCTCTCTTCGAGGCCGGGACTGAGCCCATGACCGAACTGGCGTTGGGGCTTCTGAATAGCCCGATACCAAATCCGACAAGTACGAGTCCTGCAACGACCTGGGGATAGATGGTTGACCCGTCTAATCGCGATAGAACGAAGAAGCCTGCTGACGCAACTAGCAGACCGAGAGTGCTTAGTCCTCGGGCCCCCCATTTGTCTGAGAGCGACCCGCTTATGGGTCCGATGAAGATGAGAGTGGCGTCGAGCGGGATTAGGAATATTCCCGCGTGAAGCGGGTCGTAGCCTCTTACGAGCTGGAAATAGAGGGTCATCACGAAGGCGAGACCGGCGAATGCTAGGCCGCTGAACAGGTTGGCAATGTTTCCAGCAGTGAAGAGCCTGATCCGGAAGAGTGACATGTCTAGAACTGGAAACTTTATCCTCCGCTCGACAAGAATGAAAAAGATCATGAGTCCGCCACTCGACGCGACGAGGATGAGGTTCAGAGCGTCTGCTAAGCTTCCAATAGTCAGGCCTAGCAAGAGTAGGGTGATGGCGCTGGAGAAGCTGACCGCGCCGAGCAAGTCGAATCGTTCTCCCCTGGACGGTTGAGAGATTTCTTTCAGTCTCCGATGCGACCAGTATGTTCCGAAGATTCCGATCGGAACGTTAACCAGAAAGATCGATCTCCAGGTGAAGAGCTGGATGAGAACACCGCTCAGAGTATATCCAGTAATCGTCCCAGCGTTAATAGCGACCTGGTTTATTCCGATGCCCTTCCCTAATCCTTCGCCAGCGAAGGCATCTGTAACAATCGCGACACTATTGACGAAGAGAAGCGCAGCACCTACACCCTGAACAAGGCGGAACACCAAGAGCTCCTCGGCAGTCTGGGAGAGGCCGGAGAGCAACGACCCTATGGTGAAGATGGCGAAGCCCATATTGTACAACCGGACCCGGCCGTGCAGGTCCGCAATTCTTCCAATTCCTACCAGAAGAATAGTGATCATGAGCCTGTAGACGGTGATGAACCAGACACCAACAACCAGATTCGTGTTCAGAGCAAGAACCACCTGCGGAAGGCCCACAACAAGAATACTCGAATCCAGCGTGGCCATGAAAATGCCGACGGTTGTGACGGTGAGAACGATCCACTTGTACTCCAAAGACAACCCCGCCAGACTGCCAAGCGTTTCCGAGCCCCTCCTAGCGAGGTATAAAACGCCCCCGAGAAATGAGGCCTCCATGTTGCGAGTTAAGACAATACACGGAGACCCGCCCAGAACAAGCCCTGATCAAAGATCGGGGAGGGGGTTTCATTTGATGCCCGGTTTACGCTTGCATGATCCCAGCAGTACGCAACTTGAAAAATGCTAATTCGGCTATTCTGCCCGAAAAACCGACAATCTCGGCGAGAAAAAGCTTCAGCCAACAAATCAACCCTTCCTAGAATTTACAAAAAAAAAATTTCCCCGCGACACAAAACTGATAGTTGGGAGGGAATCAACAAATAGTAATCCTTTCTTCGGCCCGGCTTTTCGAAGATAGGAATCAAACGAGACTCTGACGTTTCAAGCTTGACAAGCGCAGAACAACCCCTGATCAGGAATCAGGGCAGGCTATTTGAGATCGCGACTTTTTCGCGCTGACCTCTGCGCTTAATCTGCGATTAAAAAAACGCTCGACGGTTCCATTCTGCGCCCTGAAATGTGAGACTCGCGCGTATCAGTTTCAACTGGCGGGACCCCTCGCCAAGAAATCTCAAAAGTAGTTGCTCCCCGCGACACAAAAGTGCTCTTCCGTAAAGGTAACCCATGGGAAGCATAAGGCATTCCTTTAGATACCGAGAATAAACCGTCAACCCGAGGCTTGAGCAGACCCCAAGCACGTCTAGCAGACGACCTATTCGCCCTAGACCCCAGAATCAGATACGTAGCACTACTGGACCGGAACCATAAACTCGTAGAGTCAAGAATGCGGACAAGCGTAGCAAGCTTCACACCCGAAAGCTACGACCGGAAGTTCATGGGAAGCGTCCCCCCACTAATACTCGACACACTGTCACAGCTAGAAGCCCAGTGCGGACCACTAAGCCACATATCCGTACAATACGAAAAGATAGACCTGATATTCCTACCACACAACAACCAGATAATCGCCATAAGCCTCGAGACAGGACCACTAGAACCCATACTCAGAAAACTCCGAGACTCGCTCGGAGTCCCCATCCACCTCTAAAACAACCATAAACAGAAAAACATGGCAGAGAGACGATCCACGTCATAGAAGAATGCCAAAAACCCCGCCCGGCAAAAGCCAGCTAGCCAAACTGGCACGCGCCCACAAACCCACACCCCGAGCCCAGACACCCAGAAATGAGGACTACATCGAAGTCATCTACGAGCTAATCCATGAAAAAGGATACGCAAAACCCGTAGACATCGCAAAAAACTTGCACGTAACACCACCCACAGTAACAGGGATGCTCAACAAGCTCCGAGAAGAACAATTCATAGTCCACGAAAAATACGGAGGAATAGTCCTAACCGAGAAAGGCAGCAGCATGGCCAACGGGATAAGACAGCGCCACGGCCTACTAGTCAACTTTCTAAGACTACTCGGAGCGGATGAGAAAAGGGCCCAGAAAGATACCGAGGGACTAGAACATTACATAGACTCACGGACCCTCGAACTGCTAGCAAGGCTCGTCGAGTACGCGAGCAAGAACCCTCAGTGGTGGAACCAGTTCCAGAAACAGCCAGAAAGCGTCTGACCACCAAACGTTATACAATGCCAGACTAACACCGGCGACTATCATGGAGCCTCGACAATCCTACAACAAAGTTTTCGAGCTCTTAGAGACTCATCAGAAATGGTTCGCTAGCTCCCTCCCTCTAATCGCGAGCGAGAACATCCCCAGCCCCGCGGTCCGAGAGGCTATACTCTCCGACTTTGGCAACCGGTACGCTGAAGGATGGCCCGGAGAGCGAGTCTACGCCGGCTGCAAGTACATAGACCAAGTCGAACAGATCTGCATGGACCTCGCCAAACAACTCTTCAGAGTAGACTTCGCAGACGTCAGACCCATCTCAGGAGTCTGCGCCAACCTAGTCGCTTACACCACATTCACAACCCCGGGAGACACAATGCTTGCACTCGCAATCCCCGCAGGAGGCCACATCAGCATGGGAAAGAAAGAATTCGGCGGCACAGCCGGCTCCGTAAGAGGCCTACAAGTAGAATACTTCCCATTCGACACGGAAGAAATGAACATCGACATCGACGCCACAGAGAAGAAGATCCAGAAACTCTCCGAGGAGGGAAAGAAGCCAACACTCGCAATGCTGGGAGGCTCAGTCCTACCTTTCCCCCACCCCGTCAAACAACTAGCCGACACATTTCAGGAACATGAAACCAGAATCTGCTTTGATGCAGCGCATGTCGCGGGACTCGTAGCAGGCTCCCAGTTTCAGGATCCCTTGCATGAAGGAGCAGACGCGATGACAGCGAGCACTCACAAAACCCTCCCCGGACCACAAGGGGGACTCATACTGTCGAAACCTGAGCATGGAGAGAAGATCAAAAAGTCGACCTTCCCCGGCAACGTCAGCAACCATCACCTCCACCATCTTGCAGGAAAAGCGGTGATGTTCGCAGAGATGCACGCGTTCGGAAAAGAATACGCGGCTCAAATTGTCAAGAACAGTCGAGCCCTTGCCGCAGCCCTCCACGAGAGAGGATTCCAAGTCCTAGGCGAGAAGAAAGGATTCACAAGATCACACTTACTCGTCGCGGACATTACGAAGTTTGGAGATGGGAAGACTATCGAGAAGAAGCTTGAAGATGCAAACATCATACTGAATCGCAACCTGCTACCGTACGACATCAAAGCCGGGAGACACTTCGAAGCACCGGGAGGAATAAGATGCGGAGTCTCAGAAGTCACAAGGCTAGGAATGAAGGAGTCGGAGATGATGGAGATAGCTGATTTCATGACAAGAATAGTGATCAAAGGAGAGGACTCACGTAAAGTCGCGACTGACGTTGCGGATTTTCGGAGAGACTACCAGAAGGTCCACTACGCCTTCGAAACTAGCAAGGATGCCTACACATACATCCACATCAGGTAAATTTTGACTTACTCATCGTTAGAAGGGTTGCAGAGTCGAAACCGGTTCACACCATCCTTATTACCGGCGATATTGAAAGAGTCGAAGCGGACAATCTAAGTTGAGCACTAAGCGGGAAAAGAGAAGACGCGACGAGGCGCCCATGCCTGCTGCCAGCGCGGGACTCTTGCGGTTCTTCGAGGAAGATACACCTGGCGTGAAGCTCAGCCCCCAACTGGTAATAGTCTCTGGAGTAGGACTAGTTGCCTTCGCGCTACTATTCTTCTTTCTGCTTCCCGTCAGATAGATCAGTAATCTTCAGCGAGCGTCCTCTGCAGATAAGAAGGCACAGCTCTAGCGTCAAGCCCAAGCTTCGAACCTAGCGCCCTCCGCAAGTCCTCAGCAAACCCCGTGAAGACAAAGACCTGCTCCGGGTCACACGCTTTAACAAAAGAGATCAACTGGTCAAAATCCGCGTGACTACTCAGTGGAAAAGCAGTGATTCTGCTATGGAGCGATAACGCCCAACCAGTTGCGTAAGCCCTCGAGAACCTCCGTCCGATATGAGCCCGATCGCTAGGTGTCGTGAGATAGACGCAGGGATCCTTCTCGAGAATCGTCTTCCCATCCCTAGAGTCAGACGAAAACCAATCGAGAGGCACACCGCTCCTATGATACGTCTCGTTGACACCATCAAGCCTCGGATTAACAATTACCGGCAGATGAGTGTAGACGTTGAACAGTCGGACGACCTCTTGCGCTTTTCCCGCCGCGTAGACGTGCAAGCAGGGTATTCTTCCCTGTTTTATGGTGTCTACCGCCCATTCCACAATCTCCGCGTAGACGGTTTCTCGGGATGGGAAACGGTATTGTGGAGACCCGTAGGTGGCTTCAATGACCAGGATATCGCAGTGTTCGGGTTCTGCTGCTTTTGTCGTTAGAGTGTCGATGCAGTTGATGTCGCCAGTGTACAATATCGACTTGTTTGGAGTCTCTATGAGGAACTGGGCTGAGCCTAGCATGTGCCCCGCGTCAAGCGCCTTGACCCGGATATCGTCGACCACGAAGTGATTGTTGATGTCGAGTGCGCGAAAGTTCGAGATTCTATGGTCGTGTAGAGCGCGATGGATATCTCTGGTTTGCGGAGTAGACTGTTTGAGTCCCCTATATCTGAAACCGCCAGTGTGGTCACCGTGTGCGTGGGAGACGAGAACTCGAGCCGTCTTCGGAATTCTCCGAGTTGTAGAAGGATCAATCACCAGGGTCGCATTTGATGCGCCGATGAAGAGCCCGTCGAGCCAGCCTACTCTATCTTCTCGCGTTAGCCTTTGCCTCCGGAACAGTTTCTAGCCTCTGAACGGAGTCGAGATGAAGGAAGGTTTCTCCCTTTGATTCTCTATTTACGACCTGTGGAATTGGACTGACAACAGTCGAACGCAAGATAACAGCTTCGGCCTCAATGAGCCAGATCCCCGGCGGCTCGTGAGAGACGACAGCTAGTCGTCCTTCATAGCCGAAGTCGCGGTTTATCACCGCGAGGACTCGTTTGCCAACGAGCCGTTCGAGCATGTGAAATACTGTTGGGGATACTGAGGCCACTTTTTCTCGACCGGGCTCGGAGGATTCATTGTTGCGACCGTTTTCCCTTAAAAGACCGGCATTGAATCGGAGAGAGTGCCGAAAATATGACGTATGGATTATGTTGAATGAATCATGAGGGATTAAGCGAGTTCTGCTACCCTTTCGGTCACGGTCTGGCAAGCTTAATCTTGTAGATGGCTTAGAGTAGGGATCGGTACAGGCATCATCTTGTCAGACATTGTAGCATCAGCGGGCATCGAGGACGGCTTCGAGGATGGAGAGGGGGATCCTAACATGGTTCGAATCGGGAAGAAGCCTATCATGAACTATGTTGTAGCATGTATGACCCTTCTAAATACGGGAGTGGCTGATGTCATGGTAAGAGGACGGGGTCAGTCTATCACGAAGGCGGTTGAGGTTGTGGATATGCTGAGACGTGCGTTCATGAAGAATATCCGGATCCATTCAGTCGATATTGGGACCGAGGAAGTTAAGCGCGAAGACGGCTCGACCGCGAGTCTCTCCATGATCGAGATTATCGTCGGACACTAGTCGACAAGCATCTGATTTGTCAGAGCAATATTATTAGTAGTAGACCGTCCGAGCCAGTCGACGATCTCTTTGCCCGCCGACAAGTATCCCAAAATAGTAGTAACCCCACCCGGCCCCAAAGCGAGAGCACTCGTCAAGGAGGACGAGTCTGTAATCTCCCAATCCTTAGTCCGATTCTATCCACTAGCTGCTGAGAGTGGGCACGGGAGTATCGTCAAAGATGTCGACGGCAACGAGTTCATCGACTTCAACTCGGGACTCGTTTGTCTCGCGGTCGGTCATTCACATCCCCGGGTCGTCTCAGCGATCAAAGAGCAGGCTGAGAAGCTCATCCATTACTCATGGACCGATTTCTATTATGAGAAGGTTGTGAAGATTTCTGAAGAGCTGGTTAAGATTACTCCCGGGAATTTTGCGAAGAAAGTGTTTCTGAGCAACAGCGGGACAGAGGCGATCGAAGCTGCGATGAAGCTGGCAAAGTGGCATACGCGGAAGCATGCGTTTCTCTCTTTCATCGGCGGTTTCCACGGACGAACCCTGGGAGCGCTGAGTCTAACTGCCAGCAAGCCCTACCAGCGTAGACACTTCTTCCCCATGGTTCCGGGGGACACGCATGTTCCCTTTGCTGACTGTTACCGTTGTCCGTTCAAGTTGTCTTATCCGGAGTGCGGGATGTACTGTGTCGATTTTATCCAGGAACAGGTCCTTGACAAGTATCTGCCGCCAGAGGATGTTGCGGCGATGTTCGTCGAGCCTATCCAGGGCGAGGGCGGATATGTTGTTCCGCCGGACGACTATTTCCAGCGGTTGAAGAAGATGCTTGACAAGAATGGGATCTTGATGGTGGATGACGAGGTCCAATCAGGGATGGGACGGACAGGGCGATGGTTCGGCATTGAGCATTGGGGCGTTGAGCCGGATGTTGTCTGCACGTCGAAAGCTCTCGCGTCCGGTATGCCAATTGGGGCGACCGTGTCGAAGTCGGAGTTGATGGACTGGGATGGGGGATCGCATGCTAACACGTTTGGGGGAAATCCGGTCTCGTGCGCGGCGGCGTTGCAAGTGATCGGGATTATTCGAGATGAGCATTTGCTAGAGAATGCGACGAAGCAGGGGAACTACATGATGAAGCGGCTGCGGGAGATGCAGGAAAAGTATCCGATTATCGGGGATGTCCGGGGTAAGGGTCTGATGATCGGGGCGGAGATCGTTAAGGATCCGAAGACGAAGGAGTATGCTGACAAAGAGGCGCATGAGATCATGATGAAATCGTTCCGGAGGGGATTGGCGATTATTACCGCGGGCCATTCGACGCTGCGTATCGCGCCTCCGTTGATCATTACCCGGGATCTTGTGGATTCTGGCCTCGATATTCTCGAGGGTGCGATCAAGGAAGTCAACCAGACAGCAGAGTAGCTCTGGGACAGAGACCGCTCTCGCGTCTCGAGGATCATATTGCTTGCCCCTTTCTAGAGGGGTCTCGCTAGCTGGAATGTTTTTCGGCGATGATTCTAATTTTGAACGCAGAATCGGCTTGAACCCCGACCTCCAAGATCAGACTCTTGCCCGAGGGATGCGCGTGAAAAAGACCAGGCACAAAAATCGCATCCTCAGATCTGCGATTCGTGCGCGCTCTGGGTGATTTTTCACAGAGAGAATTCGATAATTGTGAAGGGTCTCTGGAGATCTAGCATGCCCCTAGGGATCGAGCGATTTCCAGAGAGCTGCCTCGGAACAGCTGTTTTGCGTCGTGGGAATTTTTTATTTTCAAAATTTTAGGAAGCGGCCATTTCCGGTCCGAAACGTTTCCGGGCGAGATTTCCATTTAATCGCGCGGAACAGACGAATCAGACGTTTTTCAATCAGCGTTCATCTGTATCAATGCAAGCGTGAACTGGGCACCATATGGAACCGCCCTCCCAAAACCCGGATTAGGGTTCATTCTGCCCCCATTCTCTCCAAGAGGACGGCGATGATCTCGTACAAGCGAGAAGAATATAATCCGGATTCAGACTTCGCAGGATAACCTCTTCGGAGTCCCCGACCAATGACCACCTTGCCGGGAACCACATCTGGTCTACAATGGAAGGAGGGGACAGAGGGCCTACTGTTTGGAGAATTGTTTCTGGGAGGTATGGCAAGCACCTATTTGGGCCGCGGCAGATCTATCGGCTACGGTCTCTACTTCACGGACCAGCGAGTCATCGGCGTCAGGATGCGATTGCTTGCGCAAGCTCTTCTGGCTCCCTACCTAATAGTGATCAGCTCACTCTATCTGCTGCTGTTCTTTGAGCTCGGATCCAGAGAAATACTGTTCCTCTTCCTCCCCCTGGTCCTCATTCTGGCCGACCATGCTCTTAGGGTTCTATCGAGAAGATTCTCGGAGAGAATTATCTCACGAAAGGGCGTCGACGTCGTTTGGCTGACAAAGCGCAAGAAAGACTTTGAGCTTTCGAAGAAAGAGATAGAGGAATTGCTGATGAAGAGTCCTCTGAGAGGACTGAACCTGGGAGGCAGCCGCGGCTATCTCAGAATCACACCAAAAGACCATCAGGTACAACCGATAGAGATCAAGATCCACGGCTGGAACCAACACCAGAAGCTCCGGGACCTCGTCATCAACTTCGCTAGTAGAGAACCGAGGGTCAGAGCGGTAGAATACCCATACGGCCAATGAACGCGCGGAACAATGACTCTAGTCGACAATCATAATCACATACTCCTCGCAGAAATAACTGAGATGCTTGCTGCGGCTAAGGCGAACAATGTTAGTGAATTCTCGATCACGGAGCATGTATCCCAGTTCAGAGAGCCCAGAGAATCCATCAGGTTCGGCTCAATACACCCGAGCGGCAGGATCTTCCAGAGCCTGAAGGAATACAACGCCGAATTCAGGAAGGCCGACCAACTAGCATATTCGGGGATGAAGATCAATCGCGGGCTTGAGGTCGACTTTTCGCCTCGCTTCGAGACAAAGCTGGGAGATTTTGTCAATCAAGAAGAATGGGATATCCTTCTCTGCTCTGTTCACGAATTCGAGGACGGAAAGGATATCGAGAAAAGCGTTAGAGGAACGGCTGACACGGCCTTGGCTTATGAACACTGGCGCGAATATCTTAGGCTTGAACAGAAGGCTCTAGAGAGCGACTTTGTTCCCTTCAACGTGCTCTCGCATCCGGTCAGAATCACGAGAGCCTCAAAGGCCGCTCCTCCCGAACTCGACGACCTCTTGTTAAACCTTGCAAGAGTAGCTAGGAGGAGGAACAAGGCCCTTGAACTGAACGGGCGAGATATCGACTACGCCCCAGAACTTGTCCGAAGGCTTGCGACAGCCTGCTCAAAAGCCGACTGCAGAGTGAGCCTTGGATCCGACGCTCATCATCCGAGCGAAGTGTTCAGAAACATGGGCGTAGCCATGGCTCTAGTCAAGGAATTCGATCTAGAGTTAACTCAACAACTTCGTCAACCTTGATTCAAGGCCTCTACAACTTTCAGGCATGACTGAAACTGTGCCAACGGATGCGGAATCACGTCTGAACTCTTACAGCCTGCATGTCGGAGATTACTGACTCGACTTCGCTTGTCACTCGATTGACTCTTCCATCTTCAAGCACCAAAATCATGTTACAGTCCCTCAGAGTACTTGGACGGTGAGCGATCATCATGGTCGTCCTGCCCTTCATCAGCTCTTGAATCGTGTCGAGGATCGCCGATTCCGTGTGAACATCCAATGAGCTGGTAGGCTCATCAAGTATGAGGATGGGTGCGTCCTTGAGAAATGCGCGAGCGAGAGATATGCGCTGACGCTCTCCGCCTGACAACTTCATGCCGCGCTCACCTACCAGGGTGTCATATCCGTTTGGTAGATTTGTTATGAAGTCTTGAGCTTTTGCAGCTGTTGCGGCTGCAATAACTTCATCCATGGTTGCATTAGGTTTGGCGAACCGAATGTTCTCAGCTACACTCGTGGAAAAGAGGACGGTTTCTTGATGGACCACTGCATACTGGTTTCGAAGATCCGCCAATTTGTAATCCTTCAGATCGAGATCATCAAGAGTGATCACGCCTTCGGTCGGATCGAAGAGACGCAGAAGGAGCGTGGAGAGCGTGGTCTTGCCTGAGCCGGTGGGACCGACTACGCCGAGACGGTTGCCTGATGGCAATTCGAATGTTATGTCGTGGAGTACTGGATGATCTTTCGTGTAGGCGAATGATACATTCCGGAATGCAATATTGCCTCTTCCCCTTGCAAGTGGAATCGCGTTTGGTAATTCAGGCACGTCAGGTTTCTCGTCGAGAACGGCGCGATATCTTTCGACTCCGGTCAGCGACATCTGAATTTCGAGTATTGACTGGCCAACGTTTCTCAAGGGACCGTATAGCTGTGTCACATAGTAGTTTACGACTAGAAGGCTACCGAGAGTGAGGTTTCCTATGCCTGCCTGGACGTGGCCGATGCCTATGTAGAGGACAGCCGCTAAACCGGCAGCTGTTAGAATGCCCACAAGCAAGCTGTATACTGCGCTATCCACCTGGACCTTGAGCGACGCAGACAGGCTCGCATCATAGTGAGAGACTAGCTCCCTGTTCTTCCGCTCCTCCTGACCGTATGACTTTACAAGTCTGGACGCGCCGAGACTCTCTTGAGCTACAGCCATCGCGGCGCTCTCCGACGCCCTAAACTTCCGCCAGCCTGCGCGAATTCGTGGGCGGAATACGAACGTGAGGAGGAACATCAGGGGGGATACGAGTAGGGCGATTAGGGCAAGCTCCCAGTCGAGGAAGACCATGACAAGAATCATCGCGCCAAGAGTCAGGATGGAAGTGGTCAGAGGAATCAGGCTGTCGATTCCGAACGAACGCAGCATAGGTGCATCATTGAGAGTTCGATACGCTGAGTCCGCAGCTCCCATAGTATCATGATAGGCGACTGAGAGACGCTGCATCTGACGAAAGAGTCGGGCTCGCACGTCGAGCGTCATTCGATTTCCGACTTTGTTGCTGTACCAGACATTCACTAGGTTCTGGAGATAGGTCAGGACTGCGGTTGCCATGAGTATGCTGATCGCGAGCCATAATGCGAGGGTCTTGGAGACTTGTGATCCCACAAAAATTGTGAGATACCCCGGCAAGGGCTGAGAACCGAGTACGCTGTCAACTAAGAGCTTGATGGGCAGGGGAAAGATCAGGGTCATCGGCACAGCTAACAGAGATACTATCAGAAGAACAACGAGAGGCCAGAGATACGGTCGAAGGTCTTCAAAGGCTGGTCGAGCATGATTGAGTCTCAACATACCATTAATTTGGCAGATCTGTGGAATAAACCCTCGTGGCCAGGAAGTGATTAGCCAGAATGGAGATTCGTTTTTGAGTCTGGATTTGGAATCTTCATGACATTCTTTGGGTTAGAGCTTCATTCGAAATGGGCGTTTCAATGCGAAGTCCTATTGAACGCTTAGCACTGTTGGTGGTGTTTGAGACGTGTCGACGAGAACTTTGATCTTAGCTCCCATTGTGATTGTGGCTATTGTGACCTGGTCTGCTGCGGTCAATGTTTCAGCCTTGGCAAGTACCTGGATGGGGGGTGTTGTGCTGTTCGTCCTTATTCCGAGTACCCATCTTGTGTTTCCGTTTACAACATAGGAGCTGATCGAAGTCACATTGCCGCTAATGGTCTGCTGAGATCCTGTTGAAACTCCTAGGTTGCTGACCGCGCGACTCGTTGCACTCTGCACCTCTGTGGAATCGTTCGGGTTCGTAATCGCATAGGAACCAACTTGTTTTGTGTACCCATTCACTACCGCAACCATTACTGGCACTGTGAGACTTGATGATGTCCCATAGTAGGGGATCACGTAGATCAATCCGCCATTGATCGCGTATAGCAACATGTTCCCGCTGGTCCAGTCAGGGTGTAGCGTTAATCGTGACTTGACAGTCGGGTCGGTGGTTACTGCCGACGCGGCCGAGTTGGGGCCGATGACGGTTGTTCCTTCGGGGAATCTGATCAGGTATACCGTTCCCGTCTGGTTTCCAGCTGGAGCAATGTAGAGACCGGCCAAGTTCTGGGACGGGCTCTGGTAGATTTCCACCAGTCTAACAGCAGCCCAAGTCAGGTTTCCGTTGATGGGAGTGATGATGAACCGGGTGTCCTCAGTTGACTGGAGGAACACGTTCCTCTGCCACTGTAATGGGTCTGTCTGGAAATAGAAGTTGTAAACGTCTTGTTGAGTGTTGAAGTATTGTTCGGGATATCTCAGCTGGGGAATGAGCCAGGAAGGCATTGGCTGGTTCCACTGTGGGTACATTGACCGGTAGAATGATGTGACATAGTCTGTTTTGCCGTTATTGTACAAGTATCCGGTGACCTCTCCTGTTTTCACATCCGTCAGGACTGCGCCGAATAGTCTCAGAATAGAGGTTTGAGTGTGTTCGGGGTAGTCGGCGAAGTCGCTTGGGCTCTTCCAGTCGACCCAGATCCAATGTAGGAGGAAGATGTTTCCCTGCGTGTCCACCACGGGATACGGGTCCGGGTCCATTTGCATATTGGGAAGGAGAATGTTGGAGAGTCGGTCGTTCACATCTCGGTATTCTAGGGCTTTGATGTTGCCGTAGTTTCCGTTTGCAAAGTCGAATCTTCCCTGCCAAAAGAACTTCCAGTACAACCAGAAGCCCTTGTAGGTGTAATCGGGCGCGCCGTTGTAGCTAGGTGGACCCTTGTAACTAGTCAGGTGGGTCTCGTTGAACCCTGGAATATTGAGGTAGACCTCATCGACGGATGACCATAATCCTCCTTCTCCGTAGTAGACCTGGGGTGTCTGGGTCAGCTTCCATATCGTGCTCATGTCGACGGTTTCGGTAGTCGCAGCGTTCACCGCTAGGATTTTTTCCGAGTGAGTTAGAAGTAGATGTTGAGTTCGCCAGACATCAACATCGTTGGCATAGTTGGCTTGTACTAGTTGGAGTATGGAGACCCAGTATTCTACGCCGTTGATGTAGATGATATCGACTGGGGCGTTGTCGATCGACATCCAGTTCACCCCGACTAGGGGTCTCATGTTGAGGCGGGCTGATGAGTTCGTGAATATTCGAATATGATTCAATACATTCGTCTGGTTAGTGTAACTTGTGATCGTCGACAGGCCGGCGCTCGTGACAGAGTCGACTCCATAGGACCATCGGGTGTACTGGATCGTCGGGACGTAGGCTGGGTTCCACTGGTAGTTGATGTACTGTCCGGATTGTGCGCGCAGGAATGTTGCGAATGAGGGAGGAGCGATCGCTGCGGCCAGTACAATCATGAGAATGATTATTCCCTTGATCCATGTCATCTTGAAGTGGAGTATTCTCTGTCTTCTAGTTATTCCGGCGAGAAAGGCGAAGCCTACTAGGAAGATCAGTAGGTTCCAGAGGATGAATGATGTTCCTACGTCGTAGACCCAGGTGCCGCTGCTCAGGAGTGCGTAGGCGAGTGGCATGAGTATGATTGTGAAGAGGCTACTGAGGGCGTTGCGGGACATTCCTAGGGCCTTCTTTGTAATGCCGACTAGGAAGTTGGGGATGATCGAGATGCCGAGCCTGATTCCAAGAACGATGAAGGCTAGGCCTAGCAGTGAGAGAATGAGTCTGAAGACTTCGAAGGTGAAGACGTTGTCTATTCCGAAGGTCGGGGAGACTTGGTAGGTTCCTGCAAGTCTCATGCCAAGGATTCCAAAATAGTTTCCTATCTGTGCTGCCCAGGAGCTATTCGTCTGGGTCATGTAATTCTGGATAGTTAGGAATCTGAGGGCAATGTCATTGGCTATGACAGCAGCGATGCCGAGAGCCAGAAGGAATTTGATGGCTGTCCAAGCTAGGAAGGAGGGGGACCTGACTGGCAATCGGTCGTTCCATTCTAGCTTGCCATTCTTTGAGAGCACCGCATGATCGAGATTTTCTCCAATGTCCCACTGTACTGGCTCTCTAGGCTTCGAATAGTCACCGTATCTCCTGCGTGGAAAGACATCTCCGAGATCGGCCATCCGAAATAATCGTAAGAGACCCAAGAGTTTGCTGTGCATGTAGAGGCGCTTCTTGCCATCTTCCCCCGCACCGTAGGAGATGCGTGGGTCGCTGAGCATGAAGAGAGCTGTAAGGCCGAGAGCTGTCCAGATGACTGCACCACCGAGGTATTGGAGGTTGAGATAGTCGATTCCGGCCTTCCCGAGATAAGTCGAATATTTCACGTCGAGACTGAGGCCATTGTTCAAGCCGCTGGTGAAGGCTCCGAATATAGCCAGTCCCAGTAGGATGTAGTAGACAATCCAGGGCTTTCTCGTCCCGCTTGACCGGTGAACGGTCATGCAGGCGAAGGATCCTACGACAACGAGGATCAGCAGGAGTGCGGCAGCAATCAGGAACTGTGATATGAACACCCAGAGTCCGAGTCCAGTGTTGAAAACCGACAACTGTCTTAGAAGTGCTAGTTCGAGGAGGAAGTCGGCGAGTATTGCGAGAACACCTACGATGAGACCGATTCTGAAGTATCGATTAGCCCCGCCTACAACAACAGTCAACCGGTCTTCCTCGTCTGCTATCGCAAGAAGATTGTAAGATAAACCTAGGTAGGAGGAAGGGCAGTCGGATTTCGAGCCATAATTATTCTTGGTCCTGACTATTAGTGAAGTCTTTCACGGTTCAATCTTCCCCCATTTCTTCCGGTCCTCAAAGAAGAACTGCGTCAAACCCTCGAACAGACACGCACCTCCAGCGATGTCAGGATTCGGAACGTTCGTGCACATGGCGTCGTTAGAAATATGAACTGGGTAAGGGCCGGCTCCACGTTGCACGAGCGATAGTATCACTCCGCAAATATCGCCCCGGCGCTTCTGGCTCCCAATAGTCCTGGAACGTGTTGCTGCGGAACAAGGTAGAGTGAGCGCCACTAATGTCTCTGACGGCGGACCTTGGGTTGGGAGTGTTGTTCATCCTAGCCTTTGGCAATGGAGCGAATGATGTTGGAAAGAGCATTGTGGCTCTCATGACAGATCCGGAAACGTCAACTTTTCGGCCGCGCTACTCGCCGCTTGTCTGGGGAGGCGTATTCAGCGGTCTAGGCAGCGTCGCAGCCATCCTCATCTCGGTCAGACTATTCTCTGCGTTTACGCCCCAGAGTTTCCTTCAGACAGCTCCGGGGTCGTCCTTTATACTGGCAGCTCTTGTCGGCGCCGCTGCTTGGATCCTGCTCGCAACTCTACTCAGGATTCAAGTCTCGACAACGCACGCAATAGTCGGCGCTATCATCATACAAGCTGTCTACTTGTTCGGGAGCTCGGGTCTAGAATGGTCCTTCCTCATCTGGAGAATTCTCGTTCCACTAGCTGCGGGTCCATTTGCCGCCCTCCTAGGAGTCTACATCCTTAGCCGATTGTCTCGCAAGCGAGGAGTGGAGGCGGATGATGTCTCGTCAAGACGCGTTGGGATAGCTGATTGGGGCTCCTCCGCAGGCGTTGCCTTCGCGAGGGGCGTTAACGACGCGCCCAAAATGGCGGCTCTGGGAACATTCCTCCTGCTTGGCACACCGCAGGACAGCGTCTGGTTACCCTACGTGGTTGTAGGCGTCGCTGTCGTCGCTGGCTCGTTAGTATGGGGCGACCGAGTGGCCAAGACTTTGATTGGACGTACTCCGCAGCACCGTGGGCACCGGCTGAAGGCCCATGCCGCGACCGCATTCCTAGTCTCGGCGGGAGCATATTTCGGTGACGCCTTCTCAACAACTCACGTGTCCGACGGCGCAGCAGCGGGTCATCATGGGAAGAAGGGTAGGCAGTTCCTAGGATCCGCTCTACGAGGCATGGCGACCGCCTGGGTCGTGACTCTCCCCATAGCAGGACTGTTCGCCATTGCTGCGTCTATTCTCGGGGCAGGAATTTGGGGCTAGCGACAGCCGTCCGCGTCGAACCTGCTAATGAGAGCTGCGCACAAAAGCTACAGACGATACAGCAAAACCGTCGTTGCGGAACCCCCTGACTCTTTTCTTCGTAGAACCCCAGAAGTGTCTCATCAACGTCGTGGACCTCTAATAGCCCCCTGGGGTGTTTTTGGAGAGGCTCTCGCTAGTTGGAACCATTCTGGGCGAGGATTCCGGCTTAGAACCTGGAGGTGTGTTCTGTCAATGATTTCCAAAGTCGGACTACTCCCCAACGAATACGCGCGAAAACCCATAGAACAAGAATCGGAGCCTTAGATTCGTGAATGAGGCTGATTCTGGGTGATTTTCCGAGCTGTGTTATGCGTACTCGTGGCTCCTGTGCGATGGGCCTCTGTATTGGTCAATAGTACTTCTTGAGGTTGCGCCAAGTCGCGAAGAAAATAATGATCCCAACTCCTGCCGCACCTATCCAGTTATTTGACACGATGAGGATGAGAGCAAACCCAATTATTCCCGCCAGCAGTCCTGCGACAGGAGGCATCCAGGGTTTAGAGTTCTTCTTCGGTTTTGGCGAGACCATTAGACCCGTTTTCGTGGAAACATAGAGGAAGTCTGAGCGCTGCCTGTTGCCTCCCAGGAAATAGAAGAGCGGGTGGGAATGGAGAGAGCTAACCATCTCATAGAGCTGGCTCTCTCTGAAAGACGAAGGGTCTATCGTAGGACGTTACTCGTTGATGCTAATGGCTTAT
>VBAW01000117.1 GCA_005888635.1 Candidatus Bathyarchaeota archaeon
CTGACAGATCTTGCGCCCAACGCAGGCAACCACGTCGCCGCCGACGAGGAAATCTTTCAACAGATCAGATACAATCGGTTAAGCAGATCACGGACGACCCCGAGGTTCCCCACCAGAGTTGCTGAACTAGCTGAAGGGTCTATGGAAGAAAATCATTCCGTTGCTATTGTCGGCGATAATCCGGAGGCTCTTCTCCTCTCCGTTCTTTATGCTGAAGCGGGCATTTCCAACTATCTGGTAGGACCCTTCGGGGACGACCGCAGAACACATACGAATCGGCCCGGCTTAGAAGAGGCTCTCTGGCTCCTTGGGATCTTCAGGAAGTCAGGGAAAATCCGGATAGCGCCGGACTATGATTGCCTGCCCCTATCCGAAGTTAGGACCCTAATTCTGACGACCCACATCTCCAGCGCCGAGCAAACCAACGCGCTTCAGATGACCATACGGAATCTGGCCCCCGGACTCGCAACCGGAACCACTATTGCCTTCGCGGGTCTTTGCAAACCTCGCTACACATCGTCCGTCGTAAAGTCAACGATAGAAAAACACGGCGGTCTAAGAGTCGGAGCTGACATGAATCTCTGCTACATTCCGTTATTCTGGGCGGGTGAAGGGATCCGAGAGTTCAAAGAAAAACGGAAAGTACTGGCTGGATTCGACGACGCGGTCTCAACCGCTTTCCAAGAGGATCTCCTTCAAGTCTTTCCGGCACTAAGCCTAACTTCGAAAGTGGAAGTTGCTGAAGCATCCGGCCTCTACTCCGCCGTTAGTCGAGAGGTGGCCAGGGCGCTTGAACTGGAGCTAGCGAAGATATCAGAAGGACATGGAATCAACTATGATGAAGTGCTCGAGCTCTGTAGAGATACTCGAATCACCCCCACAGAACGATCGAACCCAATCCCCGAGCGAGAATCGATCGGAACAAGCATAGCCCTGTCGTGTTCACAACGAAGGAACGGCCCGAGACTCCTGCGAGCAGCTCAATCCGTAAACGAAGAGTACCAATCTCAGATCGTGGAAATGATAAGGAGAGCGCTTGGCCACTGCGGATATCCCTTTAGGAGATCGAGAGTTGCGATTCTCGGAACAGATGGGCTACTCAAGAATCCCTGGTCTAAACCTGAGTCGCCACCAATTATCGAATTGCTTCGGAAAAAAGGCGCAAGAATATCGCTATACCCGGGCGAGACTGGGACCGAGCCCTGGGCACAGATGGTTGGTGAGCATGCTCGGGTCGAGAGTAGCCTCATGAAGGCCGTAGCGAAGGCTAACTGCATAGTTGTTGCGCTTTCCAAATCGTCCGCCTCCGAACTTGACCCAGATCAACTTGCAACCGAAATGAATCGACCGGGGGCGATATGCGATCTGACCAGAGTTCTGGAAGCTTCAAATGTTGAGAAGGCGGGCCTCTTCTACACGACTATAGGAAGAGGCAGCTTCGATATTTGAGACGAGTAGCTGTTGGCGTCATAGGCACAGGTTTCTGGGGCGAAAACCAGGTCCGCGTCTTTCGTCAGAGTCGAATGGCTGACCTCGTTGCGATCTGCGACGCTGACAAGAAGCGAGCGAAAGAAATTGGCATCAAGTATGGTGTCCCATGGTTCTCCGATCTATCCAAATTTCTCCGAGTACCGAACCTGGAAGCGGTCACCGTTTGCACCCCCAGTTTCATCGAGAGGTTCAACCCTGGAGTAAGAGCCGTGAAGAAGATGTTGATGCAAAGAGTAGTGGGCGACGTAATAATTGCGACAGGCCGTCGAGTAGCCAGATGGCCGATAAGGATCGGAGATGTGGGCGTCGTCAAGGACACCGCAATACATGACATCGACGCAATGCGCTACCTGCTGGAAGAAGAGGTCTCTGCGGTCTTCGCCCAGACCGGCTCTCTGAGAACTCACTCTTACGAAGATTACGCTGAGATAATGCTACGCTTCGACGAAGGCACTACAGGTTTCCTTGACGCGAATTGGCTTACCCCTCGGAAGGTCCGAACGCTAATCATTACCGGGAGTGAAGCGACAATTAGCCTAGACTACATCACACAGGAGATAACACTGGAGAGTTCGCAACGACTCGTAAAACCATTCGCACCGTGGGCTGAGCCTCTCAAACTCGAGCTTGAGAACTTCATTACGACGATAGTCAGGGACAGAGAGGAAGCGCCTTCAGGAGAGGACGCCCTCAAAGCAATACGGGTCTGCGACGCAGCCCTTCGATCCGGCAAGTCAAAGACGCTCGTGACGTTGAACACGAGCTAGGTAATAGTCAACCTTATTTCACGAAGCGAAAACCTCGATTCAGAGTCCGATTGAAGAGACGCCTGATGGAGATACTTGCCTGCCCGATCGATAAGCATTATCCACTCGAACTTCACGTTTTCGAAGAGAAAGAAGAGATTACCGAGGGCTTACTCGTCTGTCCGCAATGCGATCGTTGGTATCCGATCTCAGATGAGATTCCGCAAATGCTACCAGACGATTTGCGCGAAGCCAAAGATGACCTTGAGTGGCTCCGTCGATGGAAGGAACAAGTTCCCGACAAAGTCCTGACTCAGGGAAAACCCTTCAAGCTAGAATCCCAAGCAATCCAGCGTACGTCTCCCAGGCAAGAGATTGTCTAGCAACAACAAGCCGCCTAGCTATGACGATAGTCTGTTTAGGTGGTAGGCGCGGAGCTGGGTTCATCGGGGTCACCTTTTGCCCGTTCTGGCGTGCCAAACTGCGGGCCTGAGCTGCTTCTCGCTTTTGACTTGGGACCCATGATCTCAGCAACTGTTCTCCACGGAAGGGTGACGGACGACTTCTCGGGCAGAATTCCTCCTGGCCGAAAGGCCAGGATCAAGATCAGCAAAGAAGCGAACATCAAGTATTCCAGCCAGTTAACGTCGAAAGGTATGGACCCTTGGAAATAGAACTTTACCTGATCCACTACCTTAAACAGAAAAGTAAATGAAAATGCTCCCAGAGCAACTCCAGCGTTGTTCGCGGCCCCGCCAATGATGAGCATTACCCAAATCCAGAACGTCCAAGTTATGCGAGTCCAACTCTCAGCGTTAACTGCCCCAACGTAGAATGTAAGGAGTGCCCCCGCCATGGCACTAATTGCAGACGCTATGATAATCACGTTTCTCCGTATGGCAACGTCGTCCTTGCCTAATGCCCTCGCCGCTACTTCGTTATCCCTCACCGCCCTTAGTGTTCGTCCAAGAGGGGATCTAGCGACCCTTTCCGCATAGAAATAGACAAGACCTGCAAACAGGGCTAAGAATCCAAGGACAACTACATCCCGAACCTCAATCCCATTGCCGGCCCAACCGAATAGATTGGGAACCTCAATTCCCTGAGTCCCACCGATCAGTGCCTCGTAGCCACCCAGGAAAATCTGAAACAACTGGGCTGACGCAAGCAGCAACATCCCCAGGTAGTCCTCTCTCAGCCTGATCGCCGGATAGGAAGTAAGGAACCCAAGGGATGCACCAATAGCTGCGGCAAGGAGAACTCCCAGCAGCAAGATCTCAATCGACAGGACAGCGTTTCCCGAGAGCGAGCTGTCAAGCTGTGTAATTATCTGAGCAATAAACCCATTGTAGTTTCCATGTGTATTCACGCCGAGAATGAAAGCAGCAAGACGACCAGATACTGAGCCCGCGACAACTGCTCCTGCCGCTACAAACATGACTTTTCCGAAGTTGGGAACCCCTGCAAATCCAGCTTCAAGATTTAACGAGAGACTAACAACGAGGTATAGCGCAAAGGCGATCATCAGATCAATCATGAATCGAATAATATTCACACCGAAAAGGAAGAAAGTCGGAACGTCCAACTACTCCCCTCGCACAAATCGAAAGATCTCGCCCAAACGATTCCCTATCAAACCAACAAAGACAGCAATCGGGCGTATGATCCTGTGCCAGTTAATGGACACAAGACCTCGAGGAAACAAGAGTAAAGTTATGACCATGATGAGGAGCGGGAATCCCTTTTGGTAAATAGAAATCCATGATCCGAAAACAGCTATGCCCGTCTGAGTCAACAAAATCTCGGTAGCGCCTATTATCAGTCCTCCAAGCGCAGCGCCGTATACGCTAGCCAGCCCCCCCAGGACACTTGCGGCAAATATCTCGACGATGAGTCCGGAGCCAAAGGTAGTCCCTCCTTGAAGCCACAAAACAGAAAACGATCCTGCGGTAGCCGCAAAGCCGCCTGCGAGAAACCATGCAAATATGTACGCTCTCTCGACGTCAATTCCTAGCACCCGAGCTAGGCTGGGATTCTCAACAGACGCACGCATTGCAACACCAAACTTCGTTCTGGTGAGGAATAGGAATAGGGCAATGGTTATCGTGGCAAGGGATATTGGTGTGACGTAAAACAAACCAGGCAATCCGAAGAGTGAAAAGTCCGCCAGAAGTCGGAAAAAGTTCTTGGTGTTCTCAATTCTGTAGTACGATCCTATGTAATCGGAGTATATTCCGAATATTCCCACGAATGCTATGTCGATCGCCAATGTTGAGATCATCAAGGCGACTAGCGATGAACCTCTCCTTGCCAGAGTTCGAAGAACTCCCAAGTACATTGCGACGGAGACTACGGCACCAAGGAGAAATGCAAGCGGGACTGCGAAATAGGGGTTAACGTGGTTTATTCGAAACACCGAGAAGGAGGTGTAACCGCCGATTGTCACAAAAGAGCCGTAGGCGAAGTTGGGAACCTTGGTGGTCAAGTACGTTAAGGTGAGCCCAACGGCCATGAGACCGAAGAGTGAGGCGTAGACGACGGCGTCCAAGACGTATTGCGATACCAATTGACCAGGGTCCCCTGAGACGTGTCCCTGAACGGAATATAGCTTATATTTGCGGCGCCGACAGCCCGATTACAAATGCAATCGCAACCACAATCTCAACCCATGTCAGCACCCGGGAAAAAAACGGTTTCCCTGGCCGTAGCCCTAATCCTACTAATAGTGGGAATTGGCGCTGGGGCTGGTGTAACCTACGTCGGCCTCCTAGCTGGCGGGTCTTTTAACAGCGGACTCTGTTCATCCGGCCGCACCCTCACAATCGGAATGCTCACAGACCTATCCAGCGACCTTGCAAGCCAAGGCACAAGAGCAAGAGACGCGGCACAACTTGCAGTCGCGGACATTAATTCGTACCTGGCATCGCCGCAAGGAGCCGCTACCAGTGGAACAGCCGCGTGTAATGTAAAATTTGCAGTGTCTGTAACCGATTATGCGCTCGATGGCGCTAAGGCTCTTTCTGGCTTACAAACCTTCGCCGCGGCTGGAGTGCAAGTGGTCGTCGGACCCTTAAACAGCGGCGCAGCCCAAAACATACTCCAGTATGCCAACACCAACCACATCGCCTTGATCAGCCCATCTTCGACATCAGTCGCCCTTGCAATTCCAAACGACTATCTATTCAGAACAGCACCAAACGACAGATGGCAGGGCCAAGCGGATTCGGCAATGCTCAAAGCAGAGGGAGCAACAAAAGTAATCATTTTACAGCGACACGATACCTACGGAGACGCACTGGCAAACGCCACAGCAGTCAACTTCGCCGGAACTGGCACGATAAACTATGGCACTTGCGTCGCGTCAGACACGGTCTGCGTTCTACGATACGACACCACATTGAAAACCTTCGGCACGATAATTCCAACCTTGACCTCTACCTACCAGACCCTCAATACGGGACCCAATACCAACAAAGTAGCAATTGATGCAATCTCGTTCGAAGAGTTCGGAGAAATAGTCATAGAGATAAGCCAGAGCACGAATGTCGCAACTAACGCTCTTCTCACAACTGACACGCTACCTGGCTCCGGAAGTCCAACCCACATTTGGACCGGTACGGACGGCCAAGCGCAAGACACAGTCCTCTCAGGCAACTCCACCTCAGGACCAATCCTATCGAACATCCGCCTACCATCAACAATCTACGGATTCCAAAACACCACCAAGACCCTGGCACTTCAAAAGAACTTCTCAGGCAATTACACCGGTGTCGTATGCGACAACTACTGCAGAGGCGCATATGATGACGTTTGGCTCGGAGCACTTGCCACACTTAACGCAGGCGCATACGACGGCACCAAGATACAAGCGGTCATGCTAGGCGTAGCGAACAGCTACTACGGAGTCACCGGACCCGCATCCCTCGAACCGAGCGGCGACAGAGTAGCCACTATATACGAAATCTGGAAAGTGATCACGCCAAGCGGCGGTTCACCGACCTGGGTGTACGGTGGATTCTGGGACGCAACCTCAAACACGCTGCAGAACTTCAACCCGTACTAACGGATAGAGAAAACCTAAACCCCCCTCCTCCTTTTCTTTATTTGTAGTTCCCATTGGCAGCCGACGCTATTCTATCCGTGCAGGATATTCGAAAATCGTTCGGCAACCTTCATGCCCTCGACGGAATATCACTACAAGTGGCCGAGAGAAAGGTCAGCATCCTAATCGGCCCAAACGGGTCGGGCAAGTCAACCCTAATCAACGTCGTCAGCGGCCTCTACTCGCCAGACTCTGGCAAAATCATCTTCGACAACAAAGACGTAACCAGCTTCGCCCCTCACAAGTTGTACAAGATGGGTATAGCAAGAACATTCCAGATTCCCGCGCTATTCTGGAAGCTGACCGTTCTGGAAAACCTACTCGTTGCGGAAAAAGAGAATCTCGGCGAAGGCTTCTGGAATTCACTCCGCCCAGCCGGTCTAAGGTCCCGGGAAGACTTTTTCCGCCCCTGGCAAGACACTGCGTCTGGGTGGCAAATCATACGAGGACTGTCCACGATGAGAAACCTGATTCGAAGAAGATCAGTAATAACGAGATTATTTCGCGAAAAGGCTTTGATCGAGTTCCTCAGATCCCTCCTCGGCAGTACCTTGAAAACGTGGAAAGAATTCTTCGCTCCTTCATGGCATGAGGCTGAGAAGCGCGCTGCCGAGAAAGCGGGGAGGATACTAGATCTTCTTGGACTTTCAAGACTATGGAACCAACCCGCCTATCTCCTCAGTGGAGGGCAGATGAAACTAGTCGAAATCGGGAGGGCTCTGATGTCCGACGCAAGACTTCTACTTCTGGATGAGCCAGTGTCCGGAGTGAATCCAACACTTGCACACGAAATATTCTCGAGAATCCTCAAGCTGCGAGACGAGCTAGGTCTCACATTCTTCA
>VBAW01000021.1 GCA_005888635.1 Candidatus Bathyarchaeota archaeon
AAAATCTTCGAAGAGAGCCTAAACAAAGTCGTTCTCGTCCAACTGAAAGGAGGACGAAGCGTCAGGGGAAGATTGTACAGTTTCGATCAACACATGAACCTCGTACTAGAAGAGGCCGAAGACGTAACAAATACGGATGCGACAAAAAAGCTCGGCACGATAATCGTCCGAGGAGACAACGTAGTCCTAGTTTCACCCCCACCCAAAAGGTGATCCTCGTGCAGCTCCGCGCTCTCCAGCGGTTGCTTGACTTACGTGCCATGCACTCCAGTTGAACGATGATGGGTCTCATACGCGACTTAGGTATCAGTGTCGTTTTGAACCGAATAGCCTGATCAAATTGTCAGGCGCGTTTTCAGTTCCTCAATCTGATACGCTAACGATATTTGGTAACAGCCAGAATTCCCGTTGAGATTGCATTAGGATTTCTACAAAGGTTAATTAGAATCTGCTCTCGATGAGCCGAGAAAGCTACCGTGAGAAGTTTTGATTCGATGCCTTACATGTCTAATAGTCATCATGATCTCTTCCGCCCTTGGTGGCGCAATCCTCCAGTCCCATTACGATAGCTACTCCCTCCATGTGCCGATGTCTGCCGCACCCGCGTCTCTAGATCCTCTAAACGTCACCGGCTCACCCAATGCGTTCAACTACAGCTATTCGCAGGCCAACCTTTACACCGGTTCAAGCAATCCTCCGCTGATACTTCCGGCTCCTAATGCTACCGGGACACAGTTTAGATGGTTGAGCACAGTGACTCGAACAACCGACAATACACTGATTCCGACAAGCGGGTTCAGGTTCAACATCACGAGCCCTCCACCTCCCTCGCAGGGTAAGCAGGTAGTGAACTGGACCCTGACTATCCCACAATTCAACTGTAAGACTTGCACTTCCGTACAGGTGATCTTCGACTTCTTCGGAAATATTACGAGGGGAACAAACGCCACCTACGCACTCTTTAATGGCACACAGGCAATACAGCCCTCTGTAACATTTACAGCCCTTGGTGAGTTCCCTCCCGCTGCTACTGTTTCCTGCCCAGAGATCTTCTGCATACCGGTCACCCGCTACGTGGGTTACAAACTGACGTTGTCTTTCACCTTCGCGTGGAACGGAACCGAACTCCCAGGAATGTCGGCCGATGTGGGAGAGATCGAAGTCGCTTCGATAGGGGACCCCATCCCGTCATGTGTCGCTCCTGTCTCATGCCATTTCATGCAGCAGGACCAGTCAAATTCCAGCTCGATAATACACAACACGAACCTGTCGTCAGTCAGCTACAACAACACACTCACCACCCATGTGCAACCTGGAAATGTGAGCACCACTCGGCTCTGGTGGGACATCGAAGCGATCAACATCTACTATCCAGTGGGATACAATGTCACTCAGATCAAACTGGATAACACCATAGTCTATCATGCACTTCCCGAGGTCCCGTTAGAAAAAGACCACTGCGCGCCTGGAACGGCTTGCGCAGAATCTCTAATAGCTCTGAACATTACAGACTTTACGCCGTCGGGTGCAATACACAACTCAACGATCACGATAATTTCGACTACGCCCAACTCCATCCGTCAATTGACAACCCTGTCTGGAGGAGTGCCAACCCGATTCTTCACGTCTGGAGACCAGATCGGCATCAAGATCCTCAACAATCCCTCCGTGGTCAACGCGTCGATATCACAGCAAACCGGTCAGCTGAACATAACCTTCCCACAACCCCTACCAATTCAGACAAGCCCAACAACGACCCTCTCAGGAGGAGTCTTCAGCTTCAACCTCCCCTCGGACTGCGGATTCAACGGAGAACTCTGTGCGAGAGACTGGAATGTCTCCGCCGTCTTCACCAGTGGATTCGATCTTGGGATAAAGTCTGGCTTGTTTAGGATCGACTCGTTGCAGGTATCCTTTACGGGGAGTACGGGAGGAGATAATGCTCTCAGCATTCAAGGACGACTTACATACGGTAATGGGACGAAAAAAGCGTCAGGCGTCAACGCCACCATGTTCGCCATCGATACGGGCACGCCGGTGAATACCCCCGTCACCAATAACCAAACCAAAATCTCGTCAACACTTCTCTACATCTCGAACGTAACCCTCGTGAACGGAGTCTTCACGCAAGGCCAACCGCTCATCATGCTGTTCACAGTCGTCGACCCTGACCGAACACAGCTGTACAATGCGACTATAATAATCGAACATGAATGGCCGGGTCCTCAGCCGCACAACATGAGTGTCACATTCTCGCTACATCCCGGGGACCCCCTAGGCGACTTACCTTTCGGTACATCTGGACCGCAGACCTACAAAGCCACCATATTGTTTACCGGGACGGGAGTTCAGGTCACGCTGACAAACCTCAGGACCTCACCCAACTCCGAGACCAGTACGATGACTCCCGGCACGAGTCCTGTAGTACCGAACAGACCACACGCGGGCCTCTTCAACCTCACCCTCACAAGCAAGATAGGCAACACCACGGAAACGCCCTCCAGCTTCATAATCTCCCCGACCTATGCATACGTATCATCGTCACTAGTCCCAAGCAGGTATCTCTCGGCCTCGAACCTGATCGTGACTGATCCGAACGGAAATTTCTCCGCCACGATAAGCTCCCATTTCCTCCTCGGCGCCAAGAACCTGGTCGTATTCTTGCTCGCGAGAGACGCGACTGGAATCGGCTTGGTCAACAACTTGTCTAGTATCGCACTGACAGATTCGACAATCCTTCTGTCGACAACGGACTCGATCGGGGCAGTCGTAAAAGACCAAACCGTCACTGCCACACTCCATCTAACAAACAACTCCACCAAGATCACCGAGGTGATCACAGTAAACCTCTTCATCCAAGGTAACGGAATGCTCCCACAAACTCTTGGGACGAAGACCGGGCTAACCCTTCCCCCCGGAGAAAGCCGAACAGTGACACTCACATTTCTTGCCCCTTCGACAGTTGGATCATACACGCTCACGTTTTCCTCACCAGAATACGGAGGACCGCTAACGAGCCAGACACTCCAAGTGACAATCCTCCAGAGCAACCTCCAAATCTTGATTCCAGCCGCGATAGGAGTAGTCGCTGCGATAATCATCCTAGGCTTCTACTTAGTAAGAAGGCAACCGGAGACAGCAGAGACGGAAGAAAGAACAAAGCCCGCGGGTTCTAAGCCCAAGACTCCTGGCACAAGGAACCCTCCTTCCAAATCCTTAACTCGAAGCCAAGACCCTGGCTAGTCGGAATCTAGATGGAAACGGGTCCTGAAGAGACGCCACAGGAGGCTCCTTTGCAAGAACCGTCCGTGCGAGACAGAAACCCCGGCGGACTGTTCTACGAATGCATCAACTGTGGATCAAGACTTACGGCAGACCAATTGGCGATGACGCCTGAGATCAAATGTCCCTTCTGCGGCTATAGGATTCTTAGAAAAGTTAGGCCGCCCATCGTTAAGCACGTGAAGGCCAGATAGAAGCGGACACTCGAAGGTAACTTCTTCTTATCGCCTCTCGCGTAAAACATTATACTGATTCTTGAACGATTCAACGACGATCAAAAGTTTGGAGCAGCCGACCCCTCAGCTAAGAGACAAACACAGGCTACTCTCTGAACTTGCCAGACGCAGAGGGTTCTTCTGGGGGTCCTTCGAAATATACGGAGGGGTAAGCGGCTTTATCGACTTGGGCCCCTTGGGGACCGGTCTGAAACGAGAAATCGAAGATGCATGGAGAGCGTTCTTCCTTAGGCGTTATGGATTCGTCGAGATTTCGACCCCGATCATAACCCCGGAACGAGTCCTCGGGACCGGCTATCAACGCTCCTCAAGCAGGTAAAATGTCCTGAGTGTGGAGGAATCCTCGGGTTACCCCAATACTTCGTCACCATGTTCAAGACAAACATCGGCCCATACGGAGAAGATCCAGCATATACTCGACCCGAAGCTGCACAGGGCATATTCGTCGATTTCCACCGAGTACTCGAAGTGATGAGGGAAAAATTCCCCCTAGGCATCGCTCAGGTCGGGAAAGTTTTGCGAAACGAAATTTCACCCCGCCAAGGACCCATACGATTGCGCGAATTTACCATAATGGATTTCGAAATTTTCTTCGATCCTGAAAAACCAGAATGCCCCTACCTTGAAGAGGTGAAGGACGACAAGCTCTTCATCGTAACTGAGGAAACTAGAAAGAAAGGAAGAACCGAAACTACTAGAATCACGACGGCTGAAGCTCTCGAAAAACGACTTGTCAAATCCCCGTGGATGGCGTATTTCATGGCCCAGTCCACAAGATTCCTTTCGCATTTAGGTATCAACCTGCAAAGCCAACGGTTCTTTGAGAAACTATCTAGTGAAAGAGCGCACTATTCCGCTCAGACTTTCGATCATGAAGTGAAGCTTGACAGGTGGGATTGGGTAGAGGTGGCCGGGTTCGCCTACCGAACCGACTACGACCTTCGCAGTCACATGCAGGCCACGGGGATCGATCTGCGAGTTTTCAAAGCGTATGATTCACCGATTGAAAAGAAAGTCCGAACCATCAGACCGAATCACGAAAAGATACGCCAACGACTCGGGGCAGACGCTGGAAGAATCATCAGCCTCCTAGCAAAGGAGGACTTGCCTCGGATCCTCCAAGGTAAGAGACCCGGCGATTCAATCAAGATTGGTGCTCACGAAATTCCGGTCGAATTCTTTGACACAAAAGAGGAGACCGTAAAAGAGGCTGGATCAAAATTCCTTCCCCACGTCGTTGAGCCCAGCTTTGGAGTAGAGAGACTTGTCTATTCCACGCTAGAACACAATCTCAGGATCAAGGGAGAAAGGCTGATTCTGAGCCTACCCTTCGCGATCGCCCCGACACAAGCCGTCGTTTATCCCCTCGTGAACAAGAATGGACTCGTAGAGAAAGCCCAGGGTGTCTATCGAAGCCTACTCCATGGCGGCCTTCGAGTCGAATATGACGATGCGGGGTCCATAGGGCGAAGGTACGCGCGGGCTGATGAAGCGGGGATACCGCTCGGAATCACGGTCGACTACGACACCATGGAGGATGGTTCGGTCACACTCCGGGATCGAGACTCGTGGAACCAGATAAGGGTCCAAATCGACGACCTCAAGTCGACAATCGACTCCATTGTCAGCAGTGGGTTCCCCGCAAAAACTGGCTAGGCGTACTGCAACTAGTTTTTATGGGAATGTCGCCTCTTCCTTGCAGTAGACCGACCCCGGTGTTGATGTTGACCTTTCCAGTTGAAACCGAAGCTAGCATAAGACGTAGAATCCTTGACATCTGTCGGGATCAGACGAGAAATGTTGTCGAGATAACGCGAGAGCTTGCTCTGATGACTGATAGCGTTGGCGACGGCAAGGGCAAGGACGCGAAGGACCACTATCAGAACATGGTCAAGATTCTGGACGATTTCGAAGGCACCAAGAAAAAGCTACTAGAGGAGGTTGCTTCGTTCGGGGCCCTATTGAGTAATCGCGAAGACTTCATCCGACTCATCTTCCGGGTAGGCGAAGTAGCCGACTACGCTCAGGGAATTGGCTATCGACTGACCGCGGTTATCGATCGGAGCTGGAAGGTCGATAAGAGGTACACTAAACGACTGTCCGAGCTCATCGGACTCGTTCTCGAAGAGATGTCGAAGATTCGCGAGACTATGATGTCTCTTGGATTCAACCCGACAAAAGCTATGGAGCTCTCGAAGGGCGTTGAGGAGACAGAAAGGAAAGTCGACACCGCTTACCGCTCGTTGGACTTGGAAGTGCTGGACGAGAAAATTCCTCTGCGCACACTCCTGTTGATAAGGGATCTCAGTGCGCATATGGAGAATATGGCGGATCTCGGGGTGGACGTTGTGGACCTAATCCGAGTCATCGCTCTGACCGCCTAGTAAGGCCATGAAGACCGCTTCGGCTCAGGATCAAGCCGAACTTATTGGGACGAGGCTCATAATCTGGGATTACAAATCAGGTCTCGGCATATACAGATCAGGATTCTTCGGAAAACCAGTAGGCATCCCCAAGCCAAAACCTGACCAGGACTTTGAAGTCCCACTTCTATTAGATCTGATGGAGGGACTTTACTTGCTCGAACACAAAAGGATCGGCGTCATCGACGGACGTACCAAGAAACCGGTTGGAAAGAGTGTCCTGCTAAAGGCTGCTCGGGATACCTATCGAGGCTTCAGCGCCGCCTACCAAGTGTACAAGGATTTGAGGGAGAAAGGCTACGTCGTCACTCCAGGAATCAAGTTCGGAGCCGACTTCGCCGTCTACGAACACGGCCCAGGAATAGACCACGCACCATTCATCGTCTCTGTTGAGACTCCTGAATCAGTGATGGGACCTTTCGAGGTGGTCCGAGCTGGAAGACTTGCTACGACCGTGAGAAAACACTTCATAATTGCGATTCCGGATACGAAGTCTGGAAAGATCCGGTATCTGGTGTTTCAATGGTTCAAAGCGTGAAGAACAGCTTGTCTGTACTAGAGCGTAAGGTCCTCTAATCCACGCGGGTAATGAGTAATGAAGTCCACTCCTTTCTTAGTAATCACAACCGTGTCGGAGTGTCGGAATCCCGCGTAGCCAGGAAAGTACAGACCTGGTTCACAGGAGAACACCATTCCTTCGCGCATGACTGTGCGGTCCCCCGGATCGAGCCAGGGTGGTTCATGGCCATCCAGACCGATTCCGTGGCCCGTGTGATGTCTATGCGCATCCATGAGTCCAGAGCCTTCAATAGATTTGCGAGCTGCCTCGTCAACCCTGTTGCAGGTTATTCCCGGACGGAACTCTTTGAGAGCTGCGTCCTGGGCTTTCAGCATCGCTTCAAAGTAACGCTTGGCTCTAGAATTAGGTTTTCCAACAATTACGGTACGTTCAAGCTCGCTCGTGTAGCCTCCCACTTCTACTCCCGCTTCTGAAACAAGAACATCTCCTCTCCGAATCTTGTTTCTGGTGTAGACTGCATGAGGAATCGCAGAGTTCGCACCTACTTGTCCACGGAACCCAACGACTAGTGGAGACAGGGCTATTTTCAATTGGAGGTAGGATTGTCCGAGTTTCTTCACCATTCTGTCGAGTGCATCGTAGCTAGATTTCACAGCTACCAAGGCATCGTGAAGACCAGCGTGAGTATTTTCGAGCAAGATATGGTGCGCTACCTCTGACCATTTCGCGCTCTCCCGTAGGAGTCGTATTTCCTGTCTAGATTTGATGAGCCGTAATTTGTCCACAATGTCTCGTCCATCAATGAACTTCACCCGACGCATCAGGTCCCTCAATGCAAGTCCTCGATACCCATAGCCTCCAGCCGCTCCCTCTACGGAATCTGTCGCTATCTTGGAAGAGGCAAATCCTTTTTGCGCCATGAACCTTGCAAAGACCCTCATAGGGTGTATCTTCCCGGGATAATCAGGATAGGTCAGGACCTCGTCGGCCAGCGGGCATTCCTCCCGAACATGGTCATACTCTAGATGTGGAGCCATGAAGAAGGGCGGCTTCTCATTGGGAATGACCGCCGCAAGAGGGCGTTCCGTCGAAATGTGCGCGAAGCCTGTTGTGTATAGGATTCTCGTTGAGTTGGTCAGATAGAGAGCGTCTATCCTGTTTCTTCGGAGCTGGTTCTGAATCTTCGCGATTCGGTTTTTGTGTTCGTCGGTGCTGATCTTCAGCTCATTGGGAGCCATAAGCTAGGGTTGGCGGCTTCAACCTGTTAATAACAAGTAAACAGTACGCGGGAAAAAAGAAGCGACATGCTGGAGAAAAAACCAGCCTAGTCGATCCTTATCTGTCTCGGTTTGTTCCCAGGGCTCTTGCGTGTGAGGACCAGTTCCAGAACTCCGTTCTTGTAGCTCGCCTTCGACGTATCAGGGTCTACTTCAACGGGAAGTTCCAGAGACTTGTAGTAGCGCCTCTTGTCTGTGTCAACCTTCAATACGAGGTTCCGTCCATCGCATTCTAGTGCAATGTCTGACTTCTCTACGCCTGGAAGTTCAGCGACAACCTTGACAGTGTCTGACTGAACCATTGCGTCAACTAGGGGTTCGCGTTCCTCTTTGACGTCGAGGCTTGGCTTAGCGGTTCCAAAAGGTCCTCCCTTGAGTGATGGCTTCACGTTGCCGAACTCTCTGACTATTGGTTTGCCGTCTGGTCCCATGCTGAACGAGTAGCCGTAGACAAAGGGTCCCATCTCTCTGACAGTTCCCCCGTCGGGCAGTTTTCTCTCCCTGACCAGATCCTTCGGGAGTTCGAGGCCGCGGAACATTTCTTCGAAGTTCTTGTCGAAATCGTCGAACCAGCCTGTCAATGGGGATCGGAAGCGTCGCTTGAACCATTCTGGGAAGAATTCATTGTCTTCCAATCGATTTCACCTCCTTGCGCCTATAATCGTCGAGGGTCTTGCGCGTCTTCTCCAAGAATGCAATGAACTCCGGTAGGACCGTCTTGCCAAGCTGACTTAGCTCGAAGGTTCCTTCCACCGGTTCATTGACAATCCCTGCTTCTGATAACGCTGTGAGGTTGTGATAGACGAGTTTGGGGTTGATTCTCGCCCGAAACTCTCTCTTGAGAGATGATTTCTGAAGCAATGGCGCTAGCATTCTCATCCGAGTCTCGTTCACCAGTAGCTCTATGGTGCGTAGTGTTTGTTGTAGGGTCCGCTCTAGCGTGTCCTCGAACCATCCAAGCGTCTCGATCTGTAGCTTTCCGGTACCTAGGGCTCCGGGGGCCTCTTCCTCAATTAGATCTGGAGCGATCGCCTCAGGCAAGAGAATCAAGGATCGACCGTTCTGTGATTGGCTGACGAGCCGGATACTATTCCAGACCGACTCTTCTGGAAGACTAGCAGAGCAGAATACGACGATGATCTCATCTTTCTTGACTCCGCAAACATCCGCGCGTATGGTCGAACGGTTCCCGTCTCCCTCAAGGGAAGGGTCTAGATATGCGTCGAATCCTTTGCTGAGCAGCGTCCTCGATGCTATGTATTTTTGGAAGACCTCGAGCTCCTTGTCGCTGGCTGAGTCGCCGAACTTGTTGCTGAAAGTCCCGTAGTCTAGCGCGGAACGTGGTTCAACCCTCTGCGCCGCATCTTCGTTCGAAAGTCTTAGGTTCGTTGCGCTAACCCTCTTCTGTTACCCAGAGTAACAGAGGGGACAGATAAATGTTACCTGAAGTAACTACTTCACTGCCAGTAACATTAGTAGACTGATACTCTTGTCACGCCATGGATCTTGAGAAGCTTGGGTATGATCTCGCCAGGGACGGCTTTGTCTCCAATCAAGACGAGCTTAGGCTCAGGGGTCAATTCCGGATCGTCGACCAGAGCCTGTCGAATGCTAATTCCCAGCTCCGAAAATAATTGAGAGGCTCCAGCGATGATTCCCGCTTTGTGAGGGTCTTCAACAATAATTTCCACCACACCGAGCCCCAGCTGCTTCGCGACCCCTTTCAGCGATAACCCGGCGGATCGCAGATTTGAAAAAAGCGATCTAAGCTCTGGGTTAGTCTCTACCATTCTTATTGTCTCGTCGACGGTGCGCCTATCGACCCCCGCGGACTTTGCGATTCTCACTATGGGGACCTCGATATCATTCAGGTAGACCTCATTTCCTCTGAGCCCCAAACCGTTTTCAAGGAGGATGCGTACGACCCTCAACCTCTCAGGGTGTCCCTCCATCATGGCCTGTATCTTGGTCCACATTATTCGCTAAACGCTCTTGTACAGAACTGTACTGGTAAGCTTAAAATGTTACCTGGATGAACATACATAGACGCTTCATTTGCAGACGCTCGCCACAAGGGACATCACGAGGATTAGTCTCTCTCAGGAAGAAATTCCGACTCGCTGGTACAATATTCAGGCAGATCTTACCGAGCCCCTACCTCCACCACTCGACCCCGGGACCAGACAACCCGTCAATCCCGCCTCCTTGGAGAGAATCTTCGCAAAAGAACTGATTCGCCAAGAAATCAGCTCCGAACAGACCATCACCATCCCGGAAACGGTTCTGGACGCCTATATCCGTATAGGAAGACCAACACCCCTAGTACGCGCGAGGAGACTTGAGAAATTTCTCAAAACCCCTGCCAAGATCTTCTACAAAGCCGAATATCTTAGCCCTACAGGAAGCCACAAGCCCAACACTGCCCTGGCTCAAGCCTATTACAACAGTCAGCAAGGGACTCAGAGATTAGTTACCGAATCCGGGGCCGGTCAGTGGGGATCAGCACTCGCACTCGCCTCCTCCATCTTCAACCTAAAGTGTCGGGTCTACATGGTCCGAGTCAGCTACGACCAGAAGCCCGGGCGAAGAACGATGATGGAAACGTATGGCGCAGAAGTCTTACCTTCACCCAGCAAGGAAACAAAATTCGGAAAATCCCTCCTCGACCAGAATCAAGACCATCCTGGAACACTTGGAATAGCCATCAGCGAAGCGTTGGAGGACACTGTGACTCACGAAGACTCTCGGTATTGTCTGGGCTCGGTATTGAACCACGTCCTATTGCACCAATCGATCATCGGACTTGAGGCCAAGAAACAGTTCGAAAGCATCGACATCAAGCCGGACATCATCGCAGGATGCATCGGAGGAGGATCGAACTTCGCCGGGTTCGCCTATCCTTTCATATCAGACAAGCTGAGAGGCAAATCTGACACAGAGTTTGTCGCCTGCGAACCAAAGGCCGTGCCCTCAACAACACGAGGAACATACACCTACGACTTTGGGGACACGGCAGAAATGACTCCACTCCTGAAGATGTACACGGTCGGCCACAAGTATGTCTCACCGCCCATCCACTCTGGAGGCCTCCGATATCACGGAAAAGCACCTTCACTCTGCTACCTCATCAACAAGGGACACGTGAGGTCCGTAGCCTATCACCAGACGGAGGTGTTCCAAGCGGCGAGAACGTTCGCCCAAACTGAGGGTATGATCCCCGCCCCGGAGACTGCGCATTGCATCAAATACGTCATTGACGAAGCAATAAGATGCAAGGAATCAAACGAACAAAAAGTCATAGCCTTCAACAATTGCGGACACGGTCTCTTGGACCTCAAAGCATACGAAGACTTTCAAGCAGGCAGACTTGTGGACTACGAACCTGCCAGAATTCAAGTCGAATCCTACGTACAATGAGCGACAGTTCCAGGACAGAGTCGTTCAGCTGATCTCGACCGAGAGGCGTCCTGAGGAAGCGCTTGAACTCCTCTCCAAACACTATCGCGTTGACATGCCTGCTCTTAGAATCGGACTTCCCCGCGGGGAGAAAAGAGCGTTAGGCTGCTATGTTCATCGAGAAAAGACCATCTACATATCGAGCCAAGAGTATCTCTACGACCCTTACGTGCTGATTCACGAATTCTACCACCACTTGAGAAATGTCGGAGGGAAACACCGCGGCACGGAAAGACACGCAAAAGAGTTCGCGCTGTCCTTTCTCAGGACAACGTAAGCCTAGCTTTCCCTATAGACTAAAGATGCGCGCTGGCTAGTGGTTTTCCGCTTCAGGTCCAAAGTGTGTTGGGCAGCGTTTTCTCCGGAATATGCGCGATATGCTTGGTCGCGTAGACTTCGCCACAGTGCGGGCAGCGCAGGCTGCGCCGCCACATTCTGTAGACCAGCCTTAACGCGATGTAACTCATGAGAAAGACGATGACTCCGAAAACCGCGGCGTCAGCGTTGATGATGAAAATGAAATAGTGGAAGTCGACCATTTGTTAGGCGTCCCCCGGGCCGGCATGAGAATGCTGTGGATATCCGTGTGGACTCTGTCTGGAATCCATAGGCTATATTGGCCCGCAGGTGGTATAAACCTACCTCGGATAGAAAATGCACAATTCTTCTATCGTTCATCGCGTGGTTCTGAAAAACGGAAAGAAAAGCTTACGGTAGGTTGCTTGGAGTTGCAGCCTGTTGGGGCTGAAGAATCTCATCCGCGTGAGTGATCTTGACCAGACCCTTCAACAACAATCTATTCGTCATCTTCGCGCAGATGTCACAGTCTTTGCCAGGACAATAGCCCTTCAGGAAATTCTCGCACTTCCACCGATAATTTTCGATCTCCACTGTGGACATAAAATAGAGCCTTTCTTCGCATTCTCCCTTTCCCCAAATCGACTAAAGCCTCCCGTAACTAGCCCGCAAAATTCCCAGTAACAATCATGACGACCGTCGGCTCCTCTCCCTGTAGATCTCTCGTTGAATCAAGAATCGCATGATCTCGCTCGTCCCCCCGCCAATCATCATGAATCTAGCGTCACGGAAGTAGCGCTCGATCGGTAGATCCTTAGTGTACCCAATTCCTCCATGAGCCTGCAATGCTTGGTGGGTTATTTCGAAAGCTGACTCAGTGGCAAAGAGCTTCGCGGTGGCGCCTTCGAGTCTTGCTAGTTTTCCTTCATCGAGCAGCCGGGCCGCCTTGACGATGAGCAAGCGGGACGCTTCAAGCTTAACGAGCATGTCTGACAGTTTGAAACTGACCCCTTCGAACTCCTTGATTGGCCGGCCAAACTGCTGTCTCTTTGACGAATAGTCTACGGCTGACTCAAAGGCTGACCGAGCGATCCCCAGCACTCCCGCCGCGACCGCGGGGCGTTCCCGATCAAGCTCATCAAGCAGTATCGGGAATCCTCGGTGAAGCCCCCCAACCACATTTTCTTGAGGAACTCTTACGTTGCGAAATCTGAGGTGGACGACGTTTGCGCCGTGCATCCCAAGGAGACCATACGTCTTCACCACTTGTACACCTTCGGATTCCCTCGGGACAACAATGGCGCTGACTCCAGACTTGGGAGGCTTCCTAGGCTCAGTGACGACGAAGACGAAGAGGAAATCGGCAACTCCACCATTTGTGATGAAACGCTTCTCACCGTTGAGAACGAAATCCTGCCCTCGACGTTCTGCGTGCGTCTTGATAGAGGCCGCGTCTGACCCCGCTCCCGGCTCGGTTAGGGCAAGCGCCCCAACCTTCTCCCCCGCAAGCACAGGACTGAGAAACCTCTGTTTCTGCGGCCTACTTGCAAAGTAGGCAAGTGGCGCAGCGTACAATGCCCCTGAAGCCAAGCGGGCCATTTCTGTAGCCGCGCTTACGGCTGAGATCTCCTCGGCTACAATGACTTCAAAGCTCCACCCTAGTCCATGCCCTCCATCACTCTTCGAAAAGGCAACACCGAGAAGCTGTTGCTCTCCCAGTTTCCGAAGTATATCCCGGGGAAACCATCCCTCTTCGACTTTCTCAGCTAGGGGAGCAACATGCTCCGTTGTGAAGCGCTGAACTTTCTTTCTGAATCTGGCTTCAGGATTTGATTCGAAAAGGTCCATGCTACGAGACCGGAGGTCTGGCTGAGACTAATAGTGGCGACCCTATTGCCTCAAAACCTGCTAAGCGTATTGCGTGGGCGCGATTACTAGAGGCTTTGGCCGTGCGATCAGCGCCAAGGTCTCTTGGAAGACAGGCCGGTATGCGATCCCGTACATGATTAGGCCATCCTTTCCCTCGTAGTCGAGTCTCCGCAGGACGCCCTCAAGCTTGACACCGGGTTTCAAGTCCTGAAGCTTTGCGTCGACAAACAACACTTTGTTCTGGTCGAGTAGCTCGAAGTTTGATGTGAATCTCTTCTTGAGAGGTAGCTTGGATACGCTCGTCAACCGAGCGATGAGCGGGTATCGCTTCACCTCCATCTTCCCCGTGCATTCTGAATCAAGACATTTCTCTCTGGCAGGGAAGTAGATCCGTTCGCATCCATAGCATAGACTGAGAGTGAAGGATTTGCCGTTTACCGGCTCTACATCCCCAACGAGTCTTGGGATCTCAAGTCTTTGCTTTATTCTATGCAGACGAGCCCTGATCAGGTCCTGGTAGGTTTCTATCTTTATCGTCGTCTTCCTCTTGACATATTCCTCCACAGTTGGTGTCCGCCCCCTCTTTTCTTCTATACCATCTTGGACCTCGAACCAAGTTGCGTTGGAATATGCTCCAGAGCCGTAGGAGACTGCTAGAACCTGATCTCCGGGCTTGGAATTGTCGAAAACGGATGCCAGAGATATGAGTGTCGAAGCCGCATAAGTGTTGCCTGTGTCCAAGACCTTAAGCCAAGGCTTGACTTTCTTCTCGATATCCTGCTCGGTAAGCCTCATTCTTTCGGCGATGGATTCATCCTCCACGTAAGGAATCTTGTCCTCGGTCAGAGCTGCGCATGTCTTCATGGGCAGGTATCCAGAGGGTTGATGGAAGGTTATTGCATCGAATTCTGATAGAGAAAGATCAGGATGCTTACGGAAGAGATTGGCGATGGCACCGATGACATGCGACTTGTAGGCTTCTACGGTGGTGCGGCCGAAATGCGACGGTACTGCCGCCTGGTCGCGCCTCCAAAAGTCCATAAACAGACTTGAAAACGGCGCGATATCTTCGATTGTTGCGATCAGATCCGTCCGGCCAAGAACGAAGGCTCCGGCACCCGCCCCGCAAGAATATTCTAGAGGGTCGCCTCTCTCTGCTTGTGCCACGTCTGCACCTATCGCTAGGCCGTACTTGATGCGACCGCTACGAATCTCTGAATCTATGAAGCCGACTCCCTGCATGCCTGAATTGCACGCTCCCTCAAGATCGGCGACGAAGACATTCTGTCCCATTCCGATGAATGAGGCGACGTGACGTGCGATCGTTCCAACCGCATACGGTTTCGATTCGGAGCCTGCCGTGACGGTTCCAATCTCATCCGGGGATATGCCCGCCATTCTAACCGCGTTCTCAGCCGCCTCCGTGGCGATTGTAATCGTATCCTCAGTGTGACCCGCGAGAGCTTTCTCTCTGAGAAGAAGCCCGTGTCTAACCTTCTCGAGGACTCTTTCCAGCTCTTTGCCTCGCTTTCTCTCCCGTTCTCTTACAATCTTCTCGGTCTCGATCCGTTCCCATGGAATGTATACGCCATAGCCGACAATCCCTACATCTCTATGACTCATCCGTGATCCCCCAAAAACCGATCTTCTATGAACGGCGACTCTCGCGAATCACCATATTTAAGGCTAGCCGGACTGCAGTCTTGATGCAACGCTGTCAAGCGATTGGCCTCTTGACCGATGTCAAGAGAAGTGTCGAAGAAGCGAATCTGCAATTGCCTATGGAACTTCGCTCCAATTGAACCAGTTACAGACGGCTTTTGCGGTCCAAGAGCAAGCGAGAAGCGGAAATCGCTCCAGGACGGTAGATGCCTTTCCGGGTCAGCCTTCTAATCGCTCCAACACTAATAACTGCCCTTCTCATATCCCAAATGGGACCCATACAATTCTATAATCCGGCTCCATTGACTGCTAGGAATTCCGAACTTCCTTTCACTCCGGTGAGCGGCGCCCAGCCTACTCTCGTAGTGCTTGTAGGGTTTTCCGACAAGACCAACAGCACTTCTCCAACTGGGATAGCTGGGACGCTTTCCATCATGAACAACTATTACGCCGAAGACTCGTACGGAATCGTCTCGTTTGCGACGACGCTCAGTCCCTCAGCAACCTCCCCATGGTATTCGCTACAGCAGACTATGGAATACTACAGCGCCAACACAGCATCGGTTGACAATCAATTAGTCACAGACTCACTTCAGGCCGCATACAAAGCCGGAGTGAACTTTCATGATTACAAGTACGCGATAATAGTCCATGCCGGGAACGATGAGGCGATGCCGCCACATGCGTCTACCGATATTCACTCATTTACAATTCCCGGGTATGTTTTCAATCCCTCTCCTCTAGACTCCTTCCAGATCTCAACCTCGGTAGTCTCAGAGTCCGACCCGGTAGGGGTCTACGCCCACGAAGCAGGCCATCTTCAGGGTCTGCCAGATCTCTACGACCTGACGCAGCAAATAGACCCCGTTAACAACTTTGTCGGCTATTGGGAAATCATGGCGCTCGGAGAATGGAACCCAAACAATGCGAATCCACTCCAACCATCGCCCGGAACGTACCCATCACAACACTCATCATGGTCAAAGATCAAGCTGGGATGGATCTCCAACTCAAGCATACGAACAGTCTACCCTGGGAACTTGACAACAATATCCGTCCATAATCTAGAACTTCCCACGCCGGGTACCCGGGCGGTTAAGATCCCGATCAGCGTGAACTCCGACGGATCCTTGTCATATTACCTCGTAGAGATGAGAGCAAGACTCGGAACGTATGACCAATATCTCCCATTCCCATCGGATTATCCGGGAGCAGGTCTCCTAATCTACAAGGTGAACGAGAGTATCGCAGGAGGACATGGGAATCTGAGACTCATCGACGCACACCCAGGCGGAGACCTAAGTGATGCCCCGTTTGGACCCTGTTCCTCCCCGTGCGTTAGCAACAACACCTTCTCAGACCCTACTAACTTCGTCAAGATCATTGTGACCGCCACGAACTCCACCGTTTACACGATAATCGTCGACAGGACCAGCTCTCCCCTCCTGCTTCTTCAGGTTAACACTCCCGCCCCTGGAATGCTCATCTCAATTGACGGTGCGAACCTGACCTCAGACAGGTCCAACGAATTACGGCTACCTGTACACTACGGGCCTCATGAGGTCTACATCCAATCCCAGATACCCCTCTCCTTAGGCTCCACGACAATCCAAGTGGGATTGACGAACTCCTTCGCTGCATGGAATGACGGGAGTACGGCTAATCCGCGTTGGGTTTCCGTCGTTACGGACACTGTCATTACCGCAACTTATCGAGTAACCGTAGAGCCATCATTCGCGACGGCCGCAACAGCCGCGATTCTCCTTGCAGTAGTTGCCACAGGAATAACGCTGAACCGCAGACGAAGTAAGAATAAGACTCATCCTATGGCGTCTTCTGCGCCTCTTGGACTGCCCAGCTCACCGGCCGTCAGCGAGAGTTCCCAATCACTCCCACGGAATGACGGTCTTGGCAAAGACGCCGTAAAAAGTGACCACGAGCCCAATCAAGCTCATCCCTAGTCCAGCAAAATTCATTCCTCCATCCCTCGCCACCAGCGTACTGACGGAACTCGCAATTAGAGTTGCCGATAAAAGCACCTGTTTTGAAGTGCTGGAACCCCTATTGTCAAAACCGAAATAGTAAGTCGTCGAGGCGTTCAAGGAGATTCGAATGCTAGAGTTTGAAACAGTCTGGTTGAAGAGGCATCCCCTTTGTTGCGAATCAAGCATACAGCTTTGGAACGCCCCTTCTGGAAAGAACTTGAACTGGATCGAAGATGGCACTCCTGATTGGGTGGACACAGTCAGATTAACGAGCAGTTCGTTTTCTCTCCCTGGAAAAACGGTGACGGTAACGTTAGTCTCGGACAGAGAATCCGAGCTCACTGGGATTGGCTTGGAACTGACAACCATCTGGGCCGACTGAAGTGGAACCGCGTGAAAATTGGGAATCATGGAGTACGCCAAAAGTCCAACGATTAAGAGAAATGACCCGGCGAGGACTAGACCAAATTTCATCCGATTTCAGCGATCCTCCATGTCTCGGAGTCTCTTGAACTCCTTTAGTCCGCTGAGCCTATGGCGCATGATGCTGTTCTCCAGTTCTGCTTGGAGCAGCGCGAAAATGTCACGATGAATACTTACAAAGTCTGAGTCTGTCTGAATTCTCGGGCGTTCTATTTTGACGCCTACAATGCTCTTGACTCTTGCCGGACGTGCTGAAAGGACAAGTATGCGGTCGGCCAGTTCAATCGCCTCGGGAAGGTTGTGAGTTACAAGAAGGAACGTCTTCCGGGTCTCATCGTGAATCTCAGCAACTTCGGCCCTCAGGGCCTCTGCAGTGAACTCGTCGATAGCGCTGAACGCCTCATCCATCAACACCACTTCCGGATCTATGGCGAGTGCGCGAGCGATGCCGACTCGTTGTTTCATTCCTCCCGAGAGTTGTTTTGGAAATAGATTCTCCGACCCCTTGAGCCCAACCATCTCCAGGAGATCCATTGCAACCTCTGCCCTCTCCTTTTTCGGCCGCCCTTGGACCTCAAGTCCGAATTCAACATTCTGAATTACTGTCCTCCAAGGGAGTAGGGCAAAGGTCTGAAAGACCATGCTGATCTTTGAGTGAGGTGCGGTAAGAAGATCACCCCTAAAACGAATCTGGCCGGAGGAAGGGTGATCAAGTCCGGCGATCATCCTCAAGAGAGTCGACTTGCCGCACCCGCTCGGTCCCACAATGCACAGGAATTCTCCTTCATTCACGTGAAACGAGATATCCTTCAGCGCCGTTACGATTTGAGGTGGGTCTTCGTAGACCTTTGTCACGTTGGACAGTTCCACATGCAAGTCCTACCGCCACCTCTTGATGCGATTCTCAAACCTCTCAAAGAAGGCTCTGTCTATCGCAATCGTGATCAGACCAACCGTCATTATTGCGGCCAAACCATAAGTCAACGAATGAGCTGAGCTTCCTAGGCTAGAAGAGATGAAGGTGCCAATCCCAGCAACGCTCGCGATAACCTCGACCGCAAGCAACACGTTCCAACTGAACTCGAAGGATAAACGAAGACCCGTGACAAGGTTGGGAAAGATTGATGGAAGGATCATTTTCGTGAAAGTCTGAACTCTTCCGGCTTTGAATACTGAAGCGACGTGGAAGTAATCGCCAGGTATTTCTTTCACCCCTTGTCGGATCGTAAAATAAACCGGGAAAAAAGCACTGAAAGCGGAGATTGCAACGGCGGCAACATTTCCTCGGCCGATTACTGTAACCAAGAGCGTTAGAATCGCAAGATCAGGCAGAGCACCCACGAGCATGATGATCGGTGTGATCGCCTGGTCAAGTTGACTCCGCATTCCCACAAGCAGAGCTAAAGGGAATACCAAGACCAGCGCCAACGAGACTCCCGTCGTAACGTTGGCAAAACTTTGGCCGACGTGCGCCAAGAAGAATGGCGTTCCTGCGAGTCGAATGAGAGCTAGGAAAACGTCGTGCAGTGCCGGGAGCTGGGTGCTTGACACAAAGCCGGAGAGGGAGACCGACTCCCAGAGGGCGAAGATCGCGACTAGCAACACTGCCCAAGCTGGTGGGCGGAATTTTCTTACTCTCTTCTCTCGTACTCGATGAAAAGACGTTGAGCCGAACATACGAGACAGAAGCCCATAACTCCGAGACGTCGCAAGTCGGTCGTCAGAACTAATTAGCTTTGGACGAAAATTAGGTAAAATGCTACGCTGAGAGCGAGCTCTACTCTACGGACCTGCCCGGAACTGTTACCGGTTAGGAGGAAAGATTGTTGCTAGAGGTTAGCGCGATTGACTCAGTTAAGTCCAAACTTTGGTAGCGTAAAGTCGGGACCTAGCTGTGCATAACCGTGCATATCGGTGTGCGTAATGCTCAGGGACGCCATGACTTGGCGTATTTTTGCTGCACCTTTGTCAAAGAGTCAATTCTCTTCCCGAATGCCTCCAGTCGCCAGCGTGCAATCTGCAAGTCCAGCTCTTCTGGAACTCGAATCACCTTCGACTCGAGTTTAGAACCTTCTCGCAGAAGATATTCAGCTGACAAAGCCTGACCTGCGAAGCTCATGTCCATGACCTCCGCCGGATGCCCGTCAGCCGCCGCCAGGTTGACGAGTCGACCGTCTGACAGGAGATAGAGTCGCTTCCCAGACTTCAATCTGTACTCGGTGACTTCTGGTCTAACCTTTTTCCGCGCAACCGCTATCCTCTCAAGGTCCCTTACCTTCACCTCCACGTCATAGTGCCCCACGTTACAGAGAATCGCCTTGTCCTTCATCAAACCCATATGAGCAGCAGTGACGACGCCGGTGTTGCCCGTTGCGGTGATGAAGAGATCCCCTATTTTGGCAGCCTCCGCCATCGGCATTACGTCAAAGCCTTCCATTAGCGCCTCTAGCGCTCGCACTGGGTCTACTTCGGTCACGATTACCCGTGACCCCATTCCTTTGGCTCTCAGTGCAACGCCTCGTCCGACCCAGCCAAACCCAGCGACAACTACACTCTTGCCTGCCAAGAGGAGGTTTGTCGCGCGCATGACGCCCTCAAGCGCCGACTGTCCAGTCCCGTATCTGCTGTCAAAGAGAAACTTGGTAAGAGCATCATTTACGGCTATGACTGGAAAATTCAGACGCCCGTCCTTCTCCATTGCCCTCAACCGAGTGACCCCCGTCGTGGTTTCTTCACAAGCCCCAATGATCTTCTCAACGAACCTTTTGCCTTTCAGATGGGCTGCAATAGAGAGCTCGGCACCATCATCGATCAGGATGTCGGGCTTTAGTCCAAGAACTCGGTCTAAGTTGGCTTTGTGTTCGCTATCAGTGACGCCCCGCCAGGCATACACGTGAACTCCAGTTTCGGATAGTGCTGCTGCCACATCGTCTTGAGTCGAAAGAGGATTACTTCCCGTGATAGCGACTTCCGCCCCTGCGCTTAGGAAAACCCCACTAAGAACCGCCGTCTTGGCTTCTAGGTGGAGACACATTCCGACTCGGTGTCCCTTGAAGACCTTGGTCGCGGCGAATCTTCGGGAGATTCTTGCAAGCACTGGCATGTTCGTCTGCGCCCATGCAAGTTTGACACGGCCAGACGGAGCGAGCGCGGAATCCTTAACCAGGCTCAAGACTCGTTCAAGATCGAGAGCCCAATATTCCAATTATATATGGTCTAGCGTACAGATATTCCAATCGGAATGCTGAGCCCTCCCGCGCTTGCAACTAGTCAAGAGATGATGGGACAGGAGTCCTGCGTCTCGGCTAGAACAGCTTCAGACACTTTGCGACCGCCGCCATGTATAATAAGGAAAGGGGACATGCTACGTTGAAACTCACCGGGAGTATTCGAGAATAGGTGTCTGAAAAGGGATTCAGGGCTAAGTTCAAAGACTCTGATGTCGCGGTCACGTTCAGGGACCTTATTCTCCTACCCGGATGGACTGAAGTCGAACCTAACGAAGTCCAATTATCTACTCAAGTTTCCCTGAAACATTCAATCAACATCCCACTAGTTTCTAGTCCGATGGACACCGTTACAGAGAGCGAGATGGCCATAGGATTGGCTCGGCTGGGTGGACTAGGAGTTATTCATCGAAATTGTACCGCCGAAGAGGAATTGGAGATGGCGAAGAAAGTGAAGAGGGCAGAGTCCCTGGTCATCAAGGAAGTCATCACAATTAGTCCCGATTCGACGGTGAAGTATGCAACAGAGCTGATGCAGAAACACAATATTTCAGGACTACCAGTAGTTCAGGGGGAACACCTCGTTGGAATATTGACCGGACGGGACGTTCGCTTTGCAGATGCGAGCCTTCTGACAAGCGACGTGATGACGAAGAAGGTAATCACTGCTCCCGCAGACACCAACATCGAAGGCGCGAAGGAGATTCTTCACAAGCATCGCGTGGAAAAGCTTCCGCTCATCGACAAGGAAGGCAGGTTGAAGGGCCTTATGACAATAAAGGACATTCTCCAGCGAGGCCGGTTTCCAAACGCCGCGCGTGACGAGAATGGCCAGCTCCTCTGCGGGGCCGCGGTATCACCATTCGATCTCAGGCGAGCGAAGAAACTCAGCGAGGTCGCCGACATCCTTGTGATAGATGTTGCTCACTTCCACAACGCAAACGTGTTCAGTTCGATGAAGAAGATGTTGGAAGAAGTCGACACTGACGTTGTGGTGGGCAGCATTGGAACCTACCAGGCTGCTGAAGACATTCTGACCAAACTCGACGGAGTAGCAGGTTTCAGAGTGGGAATCGGATCAGGCTCCATCTGCACGACAATGGAGGCAACGAAGGCCGGGTCCCCGACTGTGTTCGCAACCGCCCAGGTCGCGGATGCTCTCCGCACATACGGGTCAAAGCTACCGATAATCGCCGACGGAGGAATCAGAGGTCCAGGTGACGCGGCGATTGCACTGTCACTGGGAGCTTCCGCAGTGATGATGGGCAATATTTTCGCCCGCTCTAAGGAAGCACCAGGCACTCTGATAACTATCGGGGGAAGATACTACAAACAATATCGAGGAATGGGAAGCCCATCTGCCATGGCCAAGAGATTCTCGTCCGACCGATACGCTCAACCCTCAAAGGGCTTACCTGAGGGGGTCGAGGGTTGGGTTCCGTACAAGGGTGAGCTCAGCGTAGTGGTGCAGGAGATGGTCGCAGGGCTACAAGCATCCATGGGATATGCTGGGGCAAGAACGATTCCCGAACTCTGGGAAAAGTCTAAGCTCGCGGGCATTACCAATTCCGGGGCTGAAGAAGCAAGACCACACGATGTATTGCTCCCATCTGAGTCTCCGGAAAGGGTCTAGGAGACCACTTTTCCTCCGATTATTGTCTGGACTACCTTTGTTTCTCGCAGGGATTCGAGACTGGACTCGTAGGGATCTCTGTCTAACACAACCATGTCGGCGACATTTCCCACACCCAAGGTGCCTCTGAAGTTTTCAGAGAAAGACGCGTAAGCAGAGTTCTTTGTATAAGCTACCAGAGCTTCACCCACCGTGAGTCTCTCCTTTTTGTCGAGACCGGGCCGTGCCACCGCCGACCAAATCCCCTCGAACGGATTGGGATCCTCCACGGGGCAGTCGGACCCGGCAGTGAGCAAGATTCCCGCTCTGCTCATTGAGGCGAAAGGGTAGAGTTCAGAGAGCCGTTCCTGGCCCAGCCGATCGTTCGCCCATTGGTCCGAGTACACGAATCTCGGCTGTACGGATGCGATTATCCCTAGTCTGCGCATTTCCTTCATCGACGCTTCACTCACAATCGATGCATGTTCAATCCGATGTCGGAGATGTCTACAACCTTCTGGCCCAAAGGTGTCCCTGAGGATTCGGACTGCGAGGTCTACAGCTTTACCTCCGATAGCATGGATGCAAAGCTGGAATCCGGATTTTTTCGCTTTCGACGCTATCTCGGCCAGTTCTTCTTGACTCATGACGAGCATGCCGCTTGAGGTCGGGTCATCATGGTAAGGCTCGTTCAGGGCGGCCGTGCGAGCTCCCAAGGATCCGTCAAGGTACAACTTCACTCCTCCGACGTGAAAAGAGTCTCCGTTGTTCTTCTCACTTGAGAGTTCTAAGGGTGCGAGACTATCCACAAGCTTTGCTGGTATGATCGCGTAGATAGATTGCGGGATCTTCTGTTCCTGTTTCAACTCTCGCAAAGAATTCAGCTCGGTTAAACTGCTGATGATACAGTGTAGTGATGTCAAGCCGAGCCTTGCAAGCTTCCTAGAGGCGTAGACCAAGGCCTTCTTGGTCTCGTCCATTGACTCTGGGACGACCTTCTCAACGAGTTCTATGGCAGTCTCCTTTAGGACCCCGTTGGGCGTTCCTTGTGGATTCCTGACAATCTGTCCTCCTGAGGGGTTCGTGGAGAGGTTGTCGATTCCGGCTACAGAAAGAGCGGCTGAGTTGGCAACCGCTAAGTGGCCGCAGATTCGCTTGAGGAAGACGGGGTTTGAAGTTGCAAGATCTAGATCGTCTTTTGTAGGGTAGCGGTGCTCCCGAAGCTTCTCATCGTCCCATCCCCTGCCTAGGACCCAGGCGTCTCGAGATCTAGTGCTGCTCCAATTTGCGACTCGCCTCTTGATTTCCTCAATAGATCGCGAACGAGAGAGATTGAGAGTGCGAAGAAGCATTCCGTAATGTAGGAGATGAATGTGTGAGTCGGAGAAGCCCGGTAATACCGTCCGGCTGCGAAGATTGACTACTCGTGTAGGCTTCGACTTGAGCTTGAGAATCTCCCGATTCGAGCCAAGATCGGTAACCCTACCCTTCGAAATCGCTGTTGCTTCGAAGCGTCTTCGGGATTCCGGTTCCGGGTAGATCCTGCCATTGTAGAGGATGAGATCGGTAACAGGCAATGTAACAGGCAAGATTATCCTGTCTGGAACCGCTTGATGGAGATTTCAGCATTGGGCTGTTAGCGTGCCTACTCTCGGCCAGATATTTCTCCAAACTGCCGTTTTGTGTCGCGAGGATCAACTACTTTTGAGATTTTTCGACAGGGGTCTCGCCAGTTGAAGCTGATCCGGGCGAGTCCTGTTGTTCAGGGCGCAGAATGGAACTGTCAACCGTTTCTGTGATCGCGGATTAAGCGTAGAGGTCAACGCGAAAAAGTCGCAAGCTCAAATCGCCTGCCCCGATTCCGGATCCAAGCGTATTCTGCGCTTGTCCTGTTTGAAAAAGGAGCAGTCTGCGAATTGTCAAGCCGTTGACTGGCCGGGTAGGGGGATGTTTTGTGTCGGTCCTGACGGATAATTTTCTCAGAAGAATTCTAAGTGCATCAATCAAACTTTGAAGCTCACGAAATGGCCCGACCCCGTTTTGAACGCGAATTCTCTGCTGAAACGGTTTTCAGATGACGATTCGTGATCTGTGAGAAAATGAAATGTCGCGGTCAGAGACTAATTGGCGAGCAGAGAAGAAAGAGAAGGGTCAATGTTGGCGGGATCGCTGATCGGAGGCCCGCAGGTTTTCCCCGCGCAAACGTAAGCTACTGGAGCCTTCCCAGCATCGAACCCGAGACGATCTATCTGGTCCACGTCCCTGGCTGGATCCAGATACCTTACGTATCTTCTGGCAGGATAGAGCTTCAGAGCTTCCGCCTTGAACGCGATGAATTGTTTCGACTTGGAAGGTGCGATAATTGTGATCCCTATAGGACCGTTAAACAATGAATCGAGCACCAGCGCATAGCTCGCTCCCGTAACTCCGTATCTCTCATAGTCGGCATTGAATAACTCGAGTGCTTTGCCCGCAACGGTTGCATAGTTGGCTTTCTCTAAGAGCCATGATAGTCGCAGGAGTCCATTTGCGATCATGCTGTTCTCATCAATTGGCTTGTCTCTCGTCCTGAGTTCGCCCAAGTTGGAATCCTCCGAAGGAATATCGTAGAAGCCTCCTGAAGTCTTGTCGTTCAACTTCTCAATCGAATCCTCCGCCATTGCGACGGCTTTGTCGAGATAGGCTCGCTTGCCCGAGTATTCGTAAGCGTCCAGAAGTGAATGGAGCAACGGCCCGTAATCCACCAAGAGTCCTTTCAACTTCACACCCTCCTCTTCTCTCCAGTAGTGAAAGGGCAGTCCTCCGTCCTCTTGAAGACCCAGGATGCGGTCTAGGGTCTTCAAAGCAAACTTGCCGAGTTCCGACCGGTCCAAGACGATACTCGAAAGAAGGAAGGCCGAGACGAGTAGCGCATTGTAATTCGTGTAGAGTGTCATGTCAATCGCCGGGGTCTTGCGAGTGCTACGCCCTAAGAGATCGAGTTTGTAGTACTCCTCATCTGCATCCTGACTTCCGAAGAATCCTCCCTTCTCCAAGTCCGCCAAACTCGAATTCACGTACTTCACGATTCCCTCTGCCCTATCTCGGTATAGCTGTCTACCGGTTAATTGGAAGGCATGTAAGTATACAGCCAGAAGTTTCGCATTATCCTCCGCCATCTTCTCGAAGTGGGGAATCGACCAGTCCCGAGTAGTGCTGTACCTGAAGAATCCCTGTTCTACCTGATCATAGATTCCTCCGTTACCCATCTTGTCAAGGGTCTTCGTTGCAACGGTCAGCATTTCTTTCTCCCCGTGATAATGGTAACGTAATAGCGCATACTCCAACGCCTCGGAGTGGGGAAATTTCGGCTCGAAACCAAAGCCGCCATAATCTATGTCAAAGTTGACCGCCACAGTTGTCGCAATGTCTTTTGTGATCTTGTCCGACAAGGCTTCGTTCTCGGCTTGAGGAATTCGCCTTGCCTGGAACTTGCTACCAATCTTCCCCTTGTTTGTTCCATAGAAGTCTAGAACGGAGCGGAGGACTTCCCTCAACTGCTCAGGAGGAATGTAGGTTCCGCCGGTGATGATTCTCCCTTCATTGTCCAAGAAAGCTGTAGTAGGCCAACCCCCCATATTGTACCGACGATTAACGTCGGGTCTCCTGTCGGTGTCGACTCTAACAGGAACGAAGTTCTTGTTCACTAAGTCGATGACCACTGGATCCTTGTAGGATGTGTTGTCCATAACGTGGCACCAATGGCACCAAGAACCCGTTATGTCCAACAGAATCGGCTTCCCAAGCGACTTCGCCCTCTCAAAACTCTCCTTTCCCCATTCCAGCCACTGAATCTTATTCATGAGCGAGCCGACAGCATACAATCGTCGAGAATCATATAAGAACCCTAGAATCACTCGACAGCAGAGAATGCCCAAGTCCCGGACACAGGCTACTCAAAGCCCAGGTTCCTCTAGGGTTCTCGCTAGCTTGAACAGAGCTCTCTCAAACCAGTCCTTAACCAAGGCGTTGGCGATGTCCGTCGAGATACTCCGAGAGAAATTCAAATCACTTCGACTGGGTGGGAATCTATCTCGTGCGAGAAAACGATCTGGTCTTGGAAGCTATGCAGGGGATGAAGAGACTGAGCACGTTAGGATACCGATAGGAGAGGGAATCTGCGGCTCCGCTGCCAAAGAAGTACTCGGGGAGATAGACATCGACAGCAATCGACTACCCGCGTTCAACCAAGAAGATCGAGAGATTCTCCAAGAGGCAGCATCGCTTCTAGCCCGTCGTATTGAGAGTCAGTACATGACGTCTCATGAACCTTCAGCTCTGTGAGCTGCGGCCGTCGATATAATCTCCTGAATCGATCTGTATCCTTTCTTCTCGAGGAACTTCCCGATTCCTGTGGTCACTTCTCGGAACACTTCGAGACCTCTACTCGTGACCGCGCTTCCAATCTGGACAGCTGATGCACCTGCCATCATCATCTGCACCGCGCCCTTCCAATCCTCAATTCCACCGACCCCAATGATGGGGATGCGAACTGCCTGCCTAATTTGATAGACCGCTCTAAGCGCGATCGGATGTATGGCTGGACCTGAGAGCCCGCCGAGGACGCCTCCAAGGATCGGGAAACCTGAATCTACGTCGACCGCTGTTCCCAAGACCGTATTGATCGCCGTGATAGCGTCGGCACCCGCACCTTCGGCAGCCCTCGCGACTTCAGTAATGTCGGTAACGTTCGGACTTAGCTTTACGAACACGGGGACGTGGACTCGACTCTTCACAGTTTGAGTAACTTCTGCAACGACATTCGGCCGTTGGCCGATCTCAACCCCCACTTCCTTGACATGTGGGCATGAAACATTAAGCTCCACCGCGATAGCACCACCCCTTTCCCCCATCATTGCAGACTCTGCAAATTCCTCCGCATCAAAACCGAAGACGCTCGCTATGACTGGCACTCTCTGCTTCGAAGCGGTCTCAACCTCCTCCCGCATCTCCTCCATTCCCGGGTTGGGTATGCCCAAGGCGTTGAGAAACCCGCCGTGTACTTCAATGAAAGACGGGTTTCTGTACCCTTCCCTCCCCTTCCTATTGAACGATTTACTGACAACGGCTCCGGCACCCGCTCTTGAGACTCGGATCAGCATCTCGCCCGAAACTCCCAGAATCCCGGAGGCTAGAATCGTCGGATTGGGGAGTTTAATACCTGCAAACTCTACCGACAAATCCGGTTCCAAGTGCGCCTAAACATGAACGGTATTGCCGTGCTAATTATCTTCGCGCGAGCATCAAGCAATCATCACGTTCTCGTCTTCGAGTCAGGAGCAGAGTCTTGAAAGCGTACTTGATCGATTCCCCCGCCGGACTGTTTCTACTCGAAAAAACGGGGAAGATTTCGGAAAAGGCTCTCTTTGCCCACAATCCGAGCGATGCCGCCAGCCAGTTGAAGAAAGTCCTCAACGGGGAGCTACCCCCAGAGTCCTCAGCCTTCGGCCAACGGCTCATGCAGATAGAACTCGACCAGGTTACCGTGGACAGCGAGCCACTAGCGAGACTGGCCCGTTCAATCGTCAAAGCAGAAGTTGTGCAAGACGAGAACGACCCTACCATTTCAAAGCTCAGAAACAGACTGCCATCGATTCTAGTTCGCCTTAGGATCATCGAATCGAAAGATGAATATGAGCAATTCGTCCGAGAGGTTTCCCTTGAACTTGCCAAAACGGCGATAACAGAAGCTACAACGAAACGAGATCTCTACGCAATTCAAACAGTGCGAAGTATCGAAGACCTGGACAAGATTCTCAACCTTCTCGCCGGCAGAGTCAGAGAGTGGTATGGCCTCCACTTCCCCGAACTGGATCGCTTAGTGGAAAAACACGACTCGTACATTCGACTCGTTCATAATCTCGGCGCCAGAGATTCATTCTCATACGACGCCTTGACAAAACTCGGCATACCACAAGACAAGGCGACGCAGATCTCCGCATCGGCCGAGAAGTCCTCTGGGGCCGAAATGACAGGCTCGGATCTAGAATGGCTACGTCAGGTCTGCGGAACAGTGCTTGAGCTGTATGGCTTGAGAGAAGCTGCCGAGAAATACACTGACAAGATCATGGGAGAGGTAGCACCGAACATGACATCAGTCCTCGGCGCAGTTCTCTCCGCGAAACTCATCTCCATGGCAGGAGGACTCGAGAATATCGCAAAGATGCCATCAAGCACCCTCCAAGTGCTCGGAGCAGAAAAAGCGCTCTTCAGAACGCTAAAGACTGGAGCTAGACCGCCGAAGCATGGTGTCATCTTTCAATACGCACCGATCCATCAGTCGCCAAAATGGCTTCGCGGAAAGATCGCGAGAGCAGTTGCTGGAAAACTCGCCATAGCAGCCCGAATGGACGCGTATGGGGGAGGTGACAAGGGGCAGGGGCTTAAGGACGCACTCGAAAAGAAGATCGTAGATCTGAAAGGTCGTTATCAAGGTCCACCTCGCAAGAGAGAGCATGGAAGGACGTGGCGCCCGCCAGCACAAGAAGTTCGAAGGGATATACTGGGTACTCCGAGAGGGAGAGGAGAGACTGGCCACACTCAGCCAGGACCCCGGGACGACCGTCTACGGGGAAGACACCGCAAGGATCGGAGATAGAGAGTATCGGGTCTGGGACCCATATAGGAGTAAGCTCGCTGCCGCAGTGCTGAAAGGGCTGTCTGAAGTTCCTATCAAACCCGGGAATAGTGTTCTCTACCTCGGGGCGGCAAGTGGCACCACCGCCAGTCACGTGAGCGACATCGTAGGAGAGAAGGGACGAGTCTACTGTGTAGAGTTCGCTCAGAGATCATTTAGAGACCTAGTTAATAACACGAGTAAGAACAGGAGAAATATGACCCCAATCTTCGGAGACGCAAGGTTTCCAGAAAAGTACAGGAGCATCGTCCAAGGGGTCAACACTCTCTACGCTGACATCGCACAACCGGACCAAGCAAGAATCCTCTCTGAGAACATCCATCAGTATCTCAGCGACAATGGAGATTTCATGTTAGCGGTAAAGGCTAGAAGCATCAATGTCTCGGAGGAACCATCAACAATTTTTCAACGAGAAAGAACCGTCCTTGAGGAAAAAGGCTACCGGGTGAAAGAAATGATCCGACTCGACCCGTTCGAAAAAGACCACTGTATGATTCTGGGCAGCAAACGGTGAACTCGACTTGGAGCAGCGTGATCGGTTCTTTGACGCACTGCTTCGCGATGACATGAGAAAGCTCAACTCTCATCTTCCTAAGAACCGTAGAACTCTGAAAGAACTTCTGAGCGATCCCGCCCCGAAGGTTCCAGCTGCGTCTGGAGACCCTATCAAGATGAAGAAGGATGAGCTTGAAGAACTGTCTCGTTCTCTTCCTGCTGAAGCAGATACACGTGTAAAGCTACCGATTGTTCTGCTCAGAAGGAGAGACCTCGGACCAGGGGCCTACACAGTTATGGGAGATAGGTACGAAGAGTATGCAATGTTGCTGCTGGCTGGATCCTTCAACGGAAGTTTCGAAGAGTACAGAGAACAGAAATCTGACGTAGCCATACTATTCAAACCACAAATTAGTCTGTTGATGAGAAGATTTCACTCGTTACTAATACTCGGATTTGGGAGTTCGGACATACGCGGGTAGAGTCCATCTATGAGCAATGTCCGTGATGTCAAGTCACGGAGATGACAAACTCTAACGTTCATTAGCGAAGGCTTTCGATGCGAAAACAGCCCACAGGATGAATAAGCCAGACTACCAGTATGATTCCGACTGAAGGTGAGTAATTTCTCCGAGTGCTTGAGAAGTCTACGAATCGATACTGAGGGTCCATTTTCCTGCAGGCAGGCGCGGGGATGCTCGAATTGGCACAACTTTGACGTTCAACTTCTTGCGCTTCGTCGTGGTCTTCAAGTAGTATTTCCTCGGCCTCATCTCACATCGCACGAAATATAACGCTTTCCGATGCCAAAGGGGATTGATGAAGAGCAAGTTGACTTCTGACGGTAGAAAAAACAATAGTGAACTGTCTAGGTTGAAGATGAGAAGATCGTCCAATATAATGATGTATTTTCGTCGAGAGCACCTGATTGCCGAGAATTACATGAGGCGACGAACCTTCAGAATTGACTTGAACGCCATGACGCTCCTCAGCTACTTTTCGAACTGGAGAACTGCTTCGGAGGCCTCAGAGAGTCTGAGCGGTTATACCAGAGAGTCCGTCTTTCACACGATTCAGAGCCTAAGAGACAGCGGTTTGCTTATCACCAAAGATTCTACTGAGAACAAGCTAGAAAACAAATTTGGAAAGGAATGGCAGTGGCCGACAGCCTCCCGGTACTATCACTTTTCCACCAAGATCGACGACCCTCACAATTCGACCGAAGAGATTAACCGGTATTACGATAAATATCTCAAGGGAAGAAGACAGCCGCCAATTTACAAATCTTATCCTAGACAACTTAAGATCGATCTGCTGAAAGAACCTGACATCGAAGCCCCATTTTTCGCAACGCTTCGCAGGAGACACTCGACGAGAGAACTCTCTGGGAAACCGATAAGCTTCAATGAAATGTCAAGACTCGCTTACTACACCTGGGGAAGGATCTCATCCTACAAAACTCGCGAGTTCGGTGAGCTGCTCCACAAGACCAGTCCCTCTGCTGGAGCCCGCCACCCAATAGAAACCTACGCGATCGTCAATAATGTCGAGGGGATTGAGCCAGGCATATACCACTACTCTGTGAGGGACCACTCGCTTGAACTTCTCAAAGCTGGAGATTTCCGAGAGCGATGCGTGGTATTGACCGCAGGTCATTCATGGACAAGAAACGCCAGCGCCCTTTTCGTAATGACAGCTGTCGTTGCTCGAACGGCTTGGAAATATCGAGTGCCCCGAGTCTATAGGGCATTCCTACTTGACGCCGGACATCTCTCGCAGTCGTTTCTTCTAATCGCTACAGCTCTCGGACTTGGCTCCTTCTGCATTGGCATATTCCGTGACAACCTTATCGAGAAGGAGTTGAATATCGACGGTATCTCAGAAACAGTACTATTCGCCGTAGGAGTCGGGCACGCCCTCAAGAGCCATCACGAACCAGATCAAAGCGTCTATCATGATTATTCTCACCCTCTGCCTAGCGAAGCCTGATTACGCCTGGCGTTTCAACAACTAGCCATTCCGCAGGTCGAGTTTGCCACGTCGCGCGCGGGAACCACCGACACTCCCACAAATGGGTCTCGGAGGCTGCCAGCTACCTAGCTTGAACCTCAGACACTCATAGCATCTAGTGCTCCAGATTCCACTCGATGCGTTCAACGCTTATCTACGCGACAATTCCTGATATCAACTGGTCTTTGCTTGCCCGATGATTCCATAGCAAAACGCGTTGTCCAGACCTCGTTGAGAATCCATGAGGACGACATGGTTGTCATTGATACCTGGCAACACACTATCGACCTAGCAAGCGACATTGCGCTCGAATGCCTCAGGACAGGTGCAAAGCCTCTGATCACACTGATGACTGACCGATTGTGGTGGAAGGCCCTAGAGGAAATACCGGAACAATACTTCCGCAAGACACCTAGACATATCCTGAGTGCGATGGAGAGTGCTACAGTATGGATTGGGATCGGGGGTCCCGAAGACCCGACAAAGTTCAGAGAAGTTCCCTCTTCCCGTCTCGAGCCGTTTTTCGAGGGCGACAAACCACTCGTAGACAAGACTATTGAAAGAAAAATCCGAGTCTTGCAAGTTCTGCTCGGCGACGTCACCCTTCAAAGAGCTAGGGCTTATGGTTTCGACTATGCCAGATGGCTCAAGAACACTGAGGATGCGATTAAGGTCGACTATCCGAAAATGACGGAGTTAGGCAAGAAGATTGCAGGCCGTCTCGAACGGGCATCAAAGGTCCACATCACATCCAAGATCGGAACGGATCTCAGGTTTGACATTACGAAGCGGCCAGTACACATTGAAGACGGGATTGTAGACCAAGAAGACATGGAACGAGGCCTCGTCTCTACTCAACTTCCGTCGGGGAAAGTTGAAGTGCCACCTGTCGAAACGAGTGCTCGAGGCACTGTTGTGCTTGATACTCCCAGGGCCTTGAAGGGACGTCTCATAACCGATCTTCAGTTTGTCTTTGAGAAGGGAAGGATCAAGGAATTCCACGCCAAAAAATACGAGGATGTGTTTAGAGAGGTCTTCGAAGCGACTCAGGGCGACAAGGACAGGATTGGCCAATTTGCTCTTGGTTTGAACCCCAAGATAGAGATTATCGGATATCGCACAGACGAGCTTGCTCTAGGAACAGCGACCATTGGAATCGGAGCCAACAAAGGAATCGGGGGACAGAACGACAGTAGTCTGGCATTCTCAGGGACGCTCACGAAACCGACCATCGACATCGATGGGTTGGCCATCATGGTCGACGGAAAGCTCGTAATCTGACCGCGTTATAATTATCAAGACTCTGTCGAACAGGTAAAAGGGAAACCACGGACGAAACGCCGAATAGATCTCCTGATCCTCGACTCAAAGGAAACCGTCTCAGTAGCCAACCCTACGAAGGACGACCTCGACGTCATAGATGACGGGGGAGTCGCAATCAATAGGGGCAAGATCGTCGAGGCTGCATCATCTCAACTACTCCAAAGAAAGTACTCGGCTTCAAAGCACATACTCGCAACGGATGAGATAGTCCTCCCCGGCTTTGTAGACCCGCACACCCACCTAGTCTTTCAAGGATCAAGAGAAGAAGAATTTCAACAACGACTCGGAGGAGCCTCCTACCTCGACATTCTCCACAAAGGAGGAGGAATTATGGAAACCGTCAATAAGACACGCCAGACAACTGAGGACGAACTCTTCTCAATCGCCCAATGCCGTCTCGACGCTATGATAGAGGCCGGAACAACCACCCTAGAAATCAAGAGCGGATATGGGCTCAACCTGCAAGATGAGCTGAAAATCCTCAGAGTCATTCGCCGGCTGAAGAGACAGAATCCGTGCAAGATAGCTGCAACATTTCTCGGCGCTCACTCAATACCCACCGGAATGATCTCCGAAGAGTATGCGAAGATGGTTATGGAGGAAATGATTCCTGCCATTCATCAGAAAAGACTTGCGGAATTCTGCGATGTCTTCTGCGAAAAAGGAGTCTTTAACCCGGAGCTTTCGAAAGAAATATTGAGAGCGGGATCCAGGAACGGTCTTAGGCCTAAGATACACGCAGACCAGTTCTCAGACAGCCAAGCCGCAAGAGTCGCAAACGACGTTAGGGCGACGTCGGCTGATCACCTCGTGCATTCGGAATTAGGCGAGCTGCAGAGAATGGGCGAAACTTCGGTAATTCCAGTTCTTCTTCCCGCCTCCTCGCACAGTCTGATGAGCGAGGACTATGCGCCTGCGAGGGACATGTTATCACAAGGACTCCCAGTGGCACTGGGAACCGACTTTAGTCCGTCCAACTGGATTCTCGGACTGCTGACAGTTGCCGCGGTTGCGACCAGAGGACTCCGGATGAAAGCAGCGGAGATCATTCGCGGAATCACGATCAACGCAGCCAGATCGTTGAGCCTTCAACAAAGTGTAGGGAGTATCGCGAACGGCAAACGCGCTGACATCGTAATCTTGAAGGTTCCAAGTTACAAGTGGATTGGCTACACGTATGGGGAAGGATTGGTGGACAAGGTCCTTATTGAGGGAAAGGAAGTGGTGAGGGAGGGCAAGAGAGTCCATTGACTCCTCAGGGTCAACCACAGCCCGTTACCACTCTGAAGCAGAAACAGAATCTGTCTCTGATCACGGGTAGGACCCTGAACTGCAGAAATTGGCAGATTGAGGGGGCTTTGAGAATGCTACACAATGTTCTGCAGCCGGACGTAGCGAAAAACCCTGATGAGTTGATCGTCTACGGTGGAACAGGAAGAGCTGCTCGATCATGGGATGCTCTTGAGACGATCGAGACTTCTCTCAAGAAGCTGGGGGAGGAGGACACTCTTCTTGTCCAGAGCGGGAAGCCTGTGGCGATCTTCAAGACTCATAGGATGGCGCCGAGGGTCTTGATCGTCAACAGCATGCTAGTGCCCAAATGGGCGACATGGGATTACTTCTACGAACTCGAACAGAAGGGACTGATAATGTTCGGACAAATGACTGCCGGATCTTGGGCTTACATCGGAACACAGGGAATTCTACAAGGCACTTACGAGACGCTTGCTGCTGCGGCTAGAGAGCATTTTGGGGGGAGTCTGAAAGGTAGAGTCGTCCTAACAGCTGGCCTCGGCGAGATGGGGGGAGCGCAACCGTTGGCAGTGACGATGAATCATGGGATCGCCCTAGCCGTCGAGATCGATAATCGGGCGATAGAGAGGAGACTGAAGCATGGCTACGTTCAGAGATCGACTGATGATCTTGACGAAGCGATCGATATTGTGAATCAAGCTAAGCAAGAAGGAACTTCGGCAAGTCTTGCCCTGCTCGGAAACGCTGCTGAGATTCATCCAGAGCTTGTGAGAAGATCAATCATTCCGGATATCGTTACAGATCAGACATCGGCCCACGATCCACTAAACGGATACTATCCCGCGGGAATGTCGAAGGAGGAAGCTGACCAGCTGAGAAAGTCCGACCCGACTGACTATCTCGACAAGGCTGGCAAAAGCATCGTGACCCATGTCAAAGCCATGATCAATATGGGTCGCAAGGGAGCTGTTGTCTTCGAATATGGCAACAACATTCGACAAAAGGCCTTTGACACCGGTCTGAAAGAAGCATTCGAATTCCCGGGATTCGTTCAGAAGTACATCAGACCAATGTTCTGTGAAGGTAGGGGTCCGTTCAGGTGGACGTCGCTCGTTGGGGACCAAGAAGACATCCGGAAGATAGACCAGCTCGTCCTTGATACTTTTCCAGACAATATGGACCTTCGGAGATGGATAGAGAAGGCTCAGCGGCACGTCAAGTTCCAAGGACTGCCCGCCCGGGTCTGCTGGCTGGGATATGGCGAGAGAGCAAAGTTCGGAGCACGCATCAACGAAATGGTCAGAACAGGAAAATTATCGGGTCCCATATGGATCGGACGCGATCACCTCGACTGTGGGAGTGTCGCCTCGCCGAGACGAGAGACAGAGGGGATGATGGATGGAAGTGACGCGATAGCTGACTGGCCGATCCTCAACGCGCTTCTCAATACTGCGGCAGGTGCAACGTGGGTGAGTGTCCATCAGGGTGGCGGGGTCGGGATGGGCTACAGTATACATGCGGGCATGTGTCTTGTGGCTGATGGCACACCTGAAGCCGCGGAAAGGCTAGAAAGAGTCCTGACTGTGGACCCTGGGATCGGAATTGTCCGACATGCTGACGCAGGCTATTCGAAAGCGAAGAAGATTGCTAGAGAGAAGGGAATACGGATGCCGATGCTCAAGTAAGCCCGCCAATACTTATCTCTCAAACATCCTCTGCAAACGACCCGTGGGACATTGGCCCAGGTTATGATAGACGGATCACACCTTACACTCGATCAGGTCTTGCGGGTTGCAAGAGAGAACGCCGAGACAGTCATCTCAGAGAAAGCGATCGCCCGCACAAGAAACGGACGCAAAGCCCTCGAACAACTATTACAAGAAAAGAAAGTGATCTACGGAGTCAATACAGGATTCGGAGCACTATCAAACTTCAGAATACCGACGGAGGATCTGAAACAGCTACAGACGAACCTTATCCGGAGCCACTCCACTAGCGTGGGACGACCACACTCGTCGGAAGTTGTGCGGGCTATGATGCTTCTACGGGCAAATACGCTTCTCAAAGGAAACTCGGGAATCAGACCAGAGGTAGTCAGCATGATCGTAAAGCTACTCAACAAGCAGATCCACCCATACGTACCGGAGAAGGGCTCGGTGGGCGCCAGCGGAGACTTATCGCCGCTGTCTCACATGGCCCTTGTACTTCTTGGGGAAGGAAGCGCCGAATCGCGCGGCCGATGGATTCCAGGTAAGAAAGCTCTAGAAGTTTCGGGCAGTGTTCCCCTCAAGCTCGAAGCGAAGGAGGGACTCGCACTGAACAATGGTACCCAGCAGATGGTCGCGATAGGCTGCTTGTGCCTTTTCGACGCCTACCAACTCCTAGCGACTATGGAAGCTTCGCTCGCTCTATCGCTCGAAGCTCTGAAGGGCTGGGTCGATGCCTTCGATGAAAGAATACAGAAGCTTAGGCCCCATCCGGGACAACAGATGGTAGCTGAAGAAGTTCGAGGACTAGTGAGAGGAAGCAGAACGGTTAGAACGATAGAGAGTGGCGATCATTCGAATGGTCGCCCTCAAGACCCATACTCATTCAGATGCGCCCCACAAGTGATGGGAGCGTCGAAAGATGCGTTTGATTTCACAAAACAGATTCTAGAGGTAGAGATGAATTCGGCTACTGACAATCCTCTCGTGTTTCCAGAGGATGGCGTCTGTATTTCCGGGGGCAACTTTCACGGACAGCCAGTTGCTATGGGACTCGATATCATGGCCTTGGCGATCTCCTATCTTGCCAACATGTCGGAGAGAAGAATATCCGCCCTGTTAGACCCGTCGCTCAACAACGGGCTTCCACCGTTTCTGGTCGGGGGACGATCGAAGCCGGGACTCTCAAGCGGGTTGATGGCGGTCCAGTACACGGCGACATCGCTTGTTGCTGAGAGTAAGCTGCTGACGCATCCTGCTAGCAGTGACTCGATCCCGACGTCGAGCAATTTTGAGGATTTTGTCAGCATGGGACCCGGAGCAGCCCACAAGGCGAGAATGATTCTTGAAAACTCCCAGTACGTGGCCAGTATAGAGCTACTTGTTGCGGCGCAAGGAGTTGATTTGAGAGGCGCTAAGGGACTGGGAGGGGGGACTAGACGAGTCTTTCAAGCTATCAGACGAAAGGTTCCTCCGCTAATTGAAGATCGGTCTTCCCACGATGATATCGAGAAGATTCGCAAGATGGTTCGCGATGGTGAGATAGCGAAGATCGTCGCCCAAGTTACTGGGTCCTGAGTCGAACGTGATAGTCTACCCACTTAGATCGAGTCTTGCGAAACCCGGAGACTCCATTCCCGAACTGTTCTCTAAGGCTCTAGCAAAGAAACGTACACGTCTCAAAACAGGAGACATAGTAGCAGTCTCAAGCAAGATTGTTGGAATCTGCGAAAATAGGATCCGATACCTCGACAGCATAAGACCCGGGTGGCGGGCTAGAAGACTCGCTCGCAAACATTCTATGGTTCCCTCGTTTGCTCAAGCCGTTCTAGACGAAGCGGATACCGTGGTCGGCGGCGTGAAGGGAGCGCTTCTAACGGTGAAGAACGGTGACGCTGTTGCGAATGCCGGGATCGACCGAAAGAACGCGCCGGAGGGAGCTGTTGTGATCTGGCCTCGATATGCAGACTTGTCTGCGGTGAAAATCCGACAGTCTATCCGACGAAGATCGGGAAAAAATGTGGGAGTCGTAATTGTCGATAGTCGAGTGAGCCCGATGAGGCTGGGGACGACGGGCTTTGCGATCGGCTGTGCAGGTTTCGAACCAGTCGAAGACCTCAGAGGAGGCGTCGACCTTTTCGGCGGACGAATCGAGATCACGTTCCGAGCGATCGCCGATGGAGTAGCAGCATCGGCTCAGCTTGTGATGGGCGAGGCGTCGGACCAGATTCCCTTCGCGATAGTTCGCGATGCCCCCGTTAGACTAAGCAATGGGCACGATATTCGTTCAGCAAAGCTGACGTGGAATCGATGCCTCTACATGAGCCAGATCCCACGCGGAAATGATTGAGTTTGAGGAGCATCGATTTGGATTCAAAGACTACAGACTCTCCGGGAAATAGCAGGATTCCCGGGAAGCGCCCAAAGAGCACTTTTGTGTCGTGAGGAGCGACTGCTTTTGAGATTTCTAGGAGAGGGGTCTCGCCAGTTGAGACTGTTCTGGGCGAGTCTCGCGTTTCAGGGCGCAGAATAGAACCGTCACCTGTTTTTCTGATCGCAGATTAAGCGTGGAGATCAGCGTGAAAAAGTCGCGATCTCAAATCGCCTGCCCCGATTCCGGATCAGGGTTCATTTTGCGCCTATTCCTCTTCTTGACTTTCGAAAACCCTAGTCTGCGAATCATTCTCTAGTCTGCTGTTGTGGGGCGCAGCTCAGACCGGTTTTTGGCATCTATCGCAGTACCAGCGCATTTGAGCCGGGTCCCACCTCAAAGGCTGCTGGCAAGTGGGACATCGATTGTACTGGACTCCTGCCGGTTTTCTCCTTCGGAATATCAGATATCCGAGCAGGATGCCGATTGCTACGCCTATTGCGACTCCGATGAGGCTGAAGACGAGGGCTGGTGAGATGGCGCTGTTGGCGAGCTGCTGAGCCGCGCTAGCATCTTCGGCTGCTGCCAGCGAGTACTGTACGGCACCGGCATAGTCCATTGTGTCGTACAGGTTTTCTGCCTGCGCAATATTCTGGTTAGCCATGGATATGTCTCCGGAGTTGAGGAGAGTGTTCTGAGTGCTTGAGAGAGACTGTACGGCGAAAGAAAGTAGCTCATCATTCACTCCCCGCAAGATCGAGTCCCTGTCGAACTGGCTATAGTTCAGACTGTAAGCATAGTATCCCATGACGGTGTTCGTAAAGTCCTCTGTCAAATCGTAGATGAAAGGATGGTTCAGGCCCATCATGTGTCCTAGTTCGTGAATCGCGTCATGTGTGAAGCCGGCTCCCTTTCCAGGCTGACTGTAGGTTGAGTTGTTGCCGATGGTGAAGTCGGCCTGCTGGGACAATCCTATCATGACCATATCTCCCAACGCCTCGCCTCCGAATGTACCATAGATGTTGGGCGACCCGATGTCTTCCTTAAGCGGAACACCGAACGTGTAATTTCCTTTGAAAGCAAAGAGAAATGCTGGAACATCAATTGTCGAAGTGGTCCGGGTTACATTGATGAAATTCGTAATGTGTCCCAGACCGTAAGTTGTGAACCAGTTGTAGACCAAGTCGCCATCCACGATCGGCCGGCCGGATACGGGATCTCTGAGAGTTGTTGTTGCATTAGCCATTATCGCGGCGAGCCCAGGGTAGTCCGTCACGTTTGCATAATTGATCTTGACGGTTACGCCAGCAAACGGGACGAGACTGGCCAAATTCTCCTGAATCATAGTTTCATTGATCGTTGCGGTCAGCTTCGGACCCTGTAATTTTTCCGTCGTCGTCCGATTATCGAGAACGAAGAGTTGGACGTTATAGTTCTGGGCGTAGTTCACTGGATAGAGCTGGTCGGGAGCGAACAGATTGTTGACAGCGCCATAGACGTAGGACCCGATGAACTTACTCATCCAGAGCTTCCCATAGTACGTGCTGGTGCTGATTCCTCTCAACTGAGATGCGACTTGCACCGGGAGCTCGTTCGTCCAGTAGCTGGGCCCAGCAGAGAGATCCATGTAATAGAATCGGCCGCTCCCACCCCAGCCCGTCATGAAGTGGCGCGTCATGTTGAGACCTAGGTCAGGGTCTGTGACTGTTCTGTTGTAGTAGTGAGCAGTCACCGACTGACGAATGCACGGTCCACATTGGGCGACATAGTTTTGATATTCTGTGTATTGGAACGACGGGACACCTAAGCCGCTGAGGTCTGCAACGAACAGAGTATATCCGGAAACTGGGTTTCCTCCGAATAGAGTCATGTTGGACCCGAGCCAAGATTCGACCTTGTCAGCATCGTAGAAGTAGTTGCGTGCAACCGAGACAGTCGACGAGTTTGTGAAGTAAGGATTGACCAGTCCGGATGGGCTCGTAGGCCTTGGACCAGTGTCCTCTTGTTTTTCAATCGACCGGAGATATTGCACGAACTTGGTCGTGGTTGAGTTGTCAGCGAAGGTTAACTGGTAGTTGAAGTTGAAAATCACGCCAGTATTCAAGGGCCCAGCAAGAATCGCTTGGTATTTCAGAGGAGGAACAGAGACACTGCTCTTCAGATAAGTCGAATTCAACTCTCCCGGTGTGATTCCAAGAAACACGATCTTGATCGTGAGCGAGGCAGATCTGTTCAGCCCAAAGCCCTGTTCATTGATCAACTGAGGTGATTGAGAATGGACCGGAGGAAACTGAACGATGGAGAGAAGCACAATTAGTGCGACGGGAAGTACTTGGGCAAGGCGCATCTTGGTTTCATCTCGAAGTCGGGCCGGATTTCTATTAAGCGTCGTCTAGGATTCCATAACTGGGACCGTGAAGTCTCCCTTCGGAACGATTAGTATCTTCGATTCCTTGCCTTCAACGCGTATCGCCTTCTGCACTGCTTCGGTGGCAGTCTGGGATGGTTTCAACCCAAAGGAGTCCCGTACAAATAGTTCCGGAAGAATAGATACCAACTGAATTCGGCACTTCTCAAGGGCGTCTTGGAGGAACAGGTTAACATGGCCGCCAAGCTTGAATCTATATCTCAGCTCCGTCGACAATTCCTTCCGTTCAGGAAATCGCCGAGCGTACTCTAGGAAGCTGGAATCGCCAACTCCTTTCGAACATTCGGCCACCAAGATTATCGTGCCCTCTCTCCTCACGGCGCCAAGAACATTGGAGGCTACTCTGACCGCATGGTAGAGGTCTGCTCCCAACAGGCTCCCCGCCGACACGATGACGATGTCCAGCTTCCGTTCAATCTTTGGACTGTAGATCTCGCGGTAGCGCGAGACGCCTTCCCTGAACACGGACTCCATTTCCCCGGCAAAGGCCGAGCCAACTCCTCCCGCGCCGTCTGGCATGAAGCATAAGCTGTAGAATGGTCCAGCGAGTTTGCACGCTTCGAGAGAATCCGACAAGACCTGATTGTCCGGTGCGGATGAAGATGTTGGGAAACCCTTCGTCAAGAGTGATCGGTTCTTTGTTATCGAATGGATCGAGGACGAGCCTGGTAGAACGGCCTCGGGTCCTCCGGTGAAGCCGCTTGCGAAATGGGGCATGACGAGTCCGACGCCGATCTTGACCTCGCACGAGGCTAGGTCAGGGTCCAACTCGACACTCGTTCCTGCCGAAGTCTTTCCGAGTTCTGCGAACGAGGCCTGGGAAGGGTCGATAATCTTGAGATCCTCACCAGCGGGGGCCACGTTTGACATGCGTTTTCGGATGAAGACTCTCACATTGTCGATACCCAGCGCGGTGAGACGGGCTCTCAGAGCCTTCACCGCTTCGTCCCTTGCGATAGATGGAACGATGGGATCAATGAGTATTCCAGCAACGCTACCAGGTTTGATCATATCTTTCAGGAAGAGCCCTCCAACCGGCTTTTCGAGAGCCTCCTCGATTATGGAAGCGGCATCTTTCGTCCCAAGCGGCTTGGCCGGCTCCAGAATTCTGTAGAAATTGTCGTCTGGAACCCGGACTGGAACCTCGGTCTCGCCATAAGGTATCCAGAGTTCCAAACCGGCCACCTTGATTGTTCGATTGGGCTTGCCTTTAAATCGCTATACTAGCCGGCAGAGTTCGCGTCTGCTTAGACGAATCGTCAAGGCGGGCGGAAAAATTCGAGGATAACTGAAATGCCCAAACCGATTGAGGAAGAACTTCCGAAGATTCTGGTGCATACCGGAGCTCTGAAATTTGGCATGTTCACACTTTCCGGAGGAAAACTCAGTCCATACTATCTCGACTTGCGAGTCCTCCCAAGTTTTCCAGACGCGTTCCACGCCTCCATCGAACTCTTGGGAAAGACCGCGAGAACGATCGCGGACATTGCCAAGATTGCTGGGATTCCAACCGGCGGATTGCCGTGGGCTTCAGTTTTGGCCTACACTCTCTCGAAGCCGCTCGTCTATGTGAGAAAGGAAGTGAAGCATCATGGTAGAGAGAAGATGGTTGAGGGTCTTCTCGTTCCCGGTGACAAGGTCTTGCTCGTGGACGATGTGATTACTACAGGGAAGAATATTCTCGACGCGGCACAGACCCTTAGGGCTGAAGGGGGAGTTGTGGAAGACGCTCTAGTCTTAGTAGATCGTGAGGAGGAAGGAAGGGAACACCTGTTCAAAGCCGGCATGAAGCTTCATTCGGTCACCCGGATTTCTGAACTTGCCAAGCGACTGTTAGATATGGATGCTATCACGGAATCACAGTACGAGGAGCTGACGGCCCAGCAACAGAAGTGATTTCTAGCAACCACACTAGGGTGTGATCAAATTGGTTCAGTCAATTTCTCTATTCAAAGAACTGCAAGTAAGTCGCCACGTTTTAGATAACGGTCTCAAAGTCCTGATCCGCGAAATACCAAACGCCCCAGTGTCCGGCTGCTGGGCCATATACCGGGTCGGATCTAGAAACGAGAGGCCAGGCGTAACAGGAATCTCCCACTGGGTCGAGCACATGCTCTTCAAAGGCGGAGGGAAACTCCACAAGGGCGACATAGGCCGAATAGTCAGCAGTGTCGGAGGCGAATACAACGGGTTCACATCAAAGGATTTCACAGCTTACTTTGAGGTTCTCCCCGCTGACCAGATAGAGAAAGGGCTCCTTATCGAGTCGGAACGTATGATGAACGCCGCCTTCGATCCGAGAGAGGTCGAGTCGGAGAGGACGGTCGTTGTCTCGGAGCGAGAGGGGAATGAGAACGACCCCGAGTTCTTAGCCTCAGAGGAACTTTTTCTATCAGCCTTCAGGTTCCACCCGTACAGATGGTCTGAGGGAGGGCTGAAGGCAGACCTTCTGAAAATAACGAGAGATGATCTCTTCGACCATTACCGACGCTACTACGTTCCTGGAAACGCGCTGCTCGTCGTTGTAGGTCCCTTCTCGCCCAAGAAGATCCTTCCCAAGATCCAAGAGTACTTCGGCCCACTAGCTAAGAGCGATCGGCCTAGCGATCCTACAGTCGCTGAGCCTCCTCAGTCAGGTGAGCGCCAGGTCGAGGTTCGAATCCCGTCCGAGGCTGACTACATCAAAGTAGCATATCATACGCCCGGGTTCGGAAGCGAGGACGTTTATGGGTTGATGATGCTTGACGCGATCTTAAGCGGGGTTCGCCTCTTCGCATTCGGCCCCGGCCAATCCTCGGGAAGAAGCGCCAGACTGCACAAAGCACTTGTCGAAAGAAAGCTAGCGACTGAAGCCAGCTCGGAGTTTTGGCCGACCATCGATCCGTCCGTGTTTGCATTGGACGTTACGGTCTGGGAGGGCGTTTCTATTGATAGAGCTGAGAGAGTGTTGATGGAGGAAATCGAAAAGATTCAGAAAACTCCTCCCAGCAAGCACGAGCTTGAGAGGGCGATCGCGCAGATCAAAGCTCAGTACGCGTATACGCTTGACGGAGTCGCTCGACAAGGCTTCGTCATAGGCATCTTCGAAATGATCACATCCTTCGAGACCATGGCTAGGCTTGTTGAGAAACTGGCGAAGATATCGCCAGCGAAGGTCTCGGAGATAGCCGCGAAATACTTGACCGTGCAGAACCGGACAGTGTGCAGATGTGTTGGCGTAAGGAACAACCATGGGTCTTGAAACCGACCTAGCGAAGCTAGTCGATGAGCAATCTGCCGGTCCAGGAATCAAGTGCCTTCTTTACAAGAGCGCGAATAATCCGACCGTAGCGGTTCACGGTAGTATTCTAGCCGGAACATCCTCAGAACCCTCGGGGAAGTTAGGTCTCTCAGAACTTACCACTCGCCTCCTCATCAGAGGAACCCGGAAACTCGGAGCAGTCAAGATCGCGGATCTCTTAGAATCAGTCGGCGCGGCAGTTTCCTTTCGAAATTCTCAGGATAGTATCATATTCCAGGCGCGGATGACAAGCCCCTGGACAAAACGGGTCCTCGGCGTTGTCGCAGACTGTCTAACCAGACCTGCTCTTTCACCAAGGGACATTCAACGAGAACGAGAGGGACTCCTCACGGACATTAGGCTCAGAGACGATGACACGACACGACGCGGCATGCGAGAACTTCAGAGACTCGTCTACCCGCCCGGGCATCCATATAGGAAGGACAGGTTCGGAACCGCGGAAACCGTAAAGGACCTTGAGAGGTCGGATGTCAAGGATTATTTCGAGAATGTGATCAGCCAGGCGCCGACACTCATCGCGTTTGCGGGCCAGTTCAAGAAGGACGAGGTCGTGAGCTGGGCCGCGCGGACTTTTGGAACGAGGAATGAGAGAAAGATCAATTCGAAGAGGGATACCGGATCAAATTCGGCTTCTAAGAGTGTGAAAAGAGAGATCGTGATGCCGCACAAGACTCAAGCGGACATCCTAATCGGTGGAGTAGCATGCTCCCGAACCGAACCTGATTATGAGCCGTTGAACCTGTTGAACGTCATCTTGGGCGAGTTGGGCTTCATGGGCAGGCTGGGACAACGGGTCCGGGACAAGGAGGGGTTAGCGTATTCCTGCACTTCCTTCGTCAACGCCGGAAGTTTCGGTGGGAGCTGGACCGCCCTCGCCGGGGTCAACCCTCGGAATGTGGCCAAGGCTCTGGTGTTGATGAAGGAGGAGATTGAACGGGTCCGTCAAGAATTGGTGGAAGAGCAAGAGTTGGCGGATGCCAAGCAGAACCAGTTGGGATCTGCCCTGATGGAGTTGGAATCGACAGAGGGAATCGCAAGGACCAGCCACAACCTGGCCCATTTTGATCTTGGCCTCGACTATTTCGTCAAGAGACGACAGCTCTTCTCCAAGATAACCCAGGAAGACCTGATATCAATGGGCAAGAAATATCTCGACAGTTCCCGATTGTCAACTGTCATTGTAGGTCCCCGATTGAAGAGCTAATTTCCAAATCTTAAATCGCATAATGACTGGAGAGGAAAACATGGACGATCCGGCCAAGGAAGTTTCGATTGATGAGTTCAAGCGTCTTGAGATGAGAGTGGGAACAGTGGTCGAAGTATCGCGAGTTCCTCGAACCAACAAGCTCTACAAGGTCGTCGTCGACCTCGGAGTCCATGGAAGGAAGAAGACGGCCACAAGCTTAGTTGATTACTACAAAGCGGAGGAGCTGCTTCACAAACGGGTAATCTTCTTGGCCAACTTGAAGCCTACTACATTTGCTGGGCAGAAGTCTGAGGGAATGCTTCTGGCCGCCTCGGAAGGTGAAAAGCTTGCTCTGCTGGTTATTGAGAGAGATGTCCCGGACGGGTCACGCGTTAGCTAGAAGCCGCACCTTGTCATGACAGGAACATGGCTGGCCAAGAGAAGGAAGGACCAGTACTACAGGCTCGCACGGATTCGAGGATACAGAAGCAGATCAGCCTACAAGCTCCAGCAGACCATTAGGACCTACGGGATTGTAAAACCGGGTCAGAAGGTTGTAGACCTTGGAGCCCAGCCCGGAGGATGGCTACAGATCGCGCGAGAAACAGTTGGACCCGAAGGGCTAGTTCTGGGCATTGACATCAAAGAGATTCAACCCCTACACTCACCAAATGTCAAGCTCCTGAAGATGGATGTCTACGCGGAAGATGTGCCGGATCGCATCATCGCCGAGCTGGGCGGACCGGCGAACACCGTTCTCTCGGACCTCGCTCCCTCTATCATTGGGGCTTGGGACGTGGACCATGCAAGACAAGTGGACCTGGCTCGAAGAGCACTGGAGATTGCTGAGAAGGTCTTGGATCATCATGGAAACGTGCTCATCAAGCTCTTTGAGGGCCCCGAACGGAAAAAGCTCCAAGACGACGCCGCACTCTTCTTCGAGAGGAGCCGACTATTGAAGCCGAAGGCCAGCAGACCAGAAGCTTCCGAAATATACTTCCTAGGACTTGGCTTCAAGGCCCGATGGCATCAACCGCGCATGGGGCCGACTGGGTGAGGGTCATATTACTGACCGGTCGGCCTGGAGTTGGCAAGACAACAATCGTCAATCGGATCCACGAGCACTATTCAGCGACTGGCTTGAAGATCGAAGGAATGACGACACGCGAGGTCCGCGAGGGAAGTGCAAGAACGGGCTTCATGATAACCGACCTCTCATCCGGCCAGGAAGGATGGCTAGCCAAGAAAGATCTCACGGCAGGGCCGAGAGTCGGATCCTACGTCGTAGCTTCTGAAGATCTGGAGAAGATTGGGGTCGCTGCCTTGGAACGTTCAATGAAAGGACCCGCAGACTTGGTTATCGTAGACGAGATCGGCCCAATGGAAATGACCAGCACTTCCTTCAGAAATAATATCTCCAGGGTCTTGAACGGAAACAGAGCGGTTATCGCTACGGTGAAGTTTGGCTCGCGCTATCCGGAAGTCGAGAAAGCGTGGCAGAAGAGTGTACATTGGGAGATTACGAAAGAGAATCGTGAATCGATCTATCGCAAGATAATACGTCAGGTCGACGACTGGATTAGGGAGCCTAGAAGGTGGGCGTCGTGAGAGTATGCGGCGTCGACGATGCCGGAAGAGGCCCAGTAATCGGCCCCCTAGTCATTGCTGGAGTGATAATCGAGGAAGAGAAACTTGACAGATTGAAGATGCTCGGCGTGAAAGATTCGAAACAGCTCCTCGCATCCGCTAGGACCCGTCTCTCGAAGGAGATTCCAAGCGTTGTTGATGATTATCACGTTGTCGAATTAGGGGCCGAGGATTTGGATAGGATAGTGAACCGAGCACCTAAGTTTCAAAGGTTGAATCTGCTGGAAGCCAAGGCGATGGCGCAGGTCATAGAGAAGTTGAGACCCGAGTTAGCGTATGTCGACTCGTCCGATACTCGGACAGAACGCTTCAAGAACAACATACTTGACTGCCTCTCCTTCACTCCGCGAATAGTCTCAGAACACAAAGCAGACATCAACTATCCCATAGTCTCCGCAGCCAGCATAATGGCAAAGGTCCACCGAGACAGCAGAATTGAGGAGATCAAAGAAGAATACGGAGAGATAGGTTCAGGATACGCCCATGATGCCTTGACGGTCAAATTCTTGCGAGACTACTACTCCGATCATGGAGATTTTCCACCGATCGTCCGCCGTTCCTGGAAGACGTTGGGGAACATTGTTCGAGACTTGACACAGTCTACTCTCGAGTAGAGCGTTCAGTAGGATATCGACGGCTCAGGCAAATGCCTTCTCGCTCATTGGTAGTCCGAGTAACTTTGACACATCACAGCCGTCTGACTACATAACTAATGGTGTACGAGATAAGCCTGTGGGCTCGAAGCCTCCAAACATTCACCAGACTCTTCTGACCCCGGATATTCGGTCGAAGACCGAGTCTGTGGAAACGACGCTTCCATCCAAGACTTGGGCTTCAGCGGCAACTCCGGCGTCGAAATAGTCGACCTTTTCCTCGCCTTCTATTCTGGAAGTCAGATACAAGACTTGAGGGGAGAGTGCCTTCACCCTGGAAGTTGTTGCTGGATGGTCCCGGGCCAGGAGCGCGTGCCTCACCATTCTCTCACGGTAGCTCATCCCGCGACTCTTCATCACGATATCAAACTCGAAGAGCGCGAACGATGCGAGGTAGAAGCCCGGTTGGATCAAATGTGTGAGGTGAAAGGTTGACTTCTCGTGACGAGGGTCTTTGGGATCGGCCGCACCAAAGAGTACGACCGTGTCGAGAACTGGCACTGCCTAGTTCTTCTTGAAGAGATACTTGGAGGCTTCGTGGCGCTCTTCCCGGAACCGGAAGCCGGTCAGGGAAGTCTTGAACCGTTTTCCTTTGAGAGACGTAATGAGGACTCCCTCCGAGTAGGGAATGGCTAGGACCTCGTCGCCGGGAGCGATCCTTAGAAGTTCCCGCACTTCTTTGTCGAGAAGAACCCTGTACCTGTCGTCAACTTTGAGGACGGCCAATCTTTCCCACGTTTTCATTATACTACCCACCATTAAAGGTTTCCTCCCCGACAACTTCATTCAGGCTAGTTCCTGCCTTTGACTTATCCTAATCAGTGATTACTTCGACCTACAAGACACCAGGATCTAGGCGCCTCGGGTTTTGGGGCTGCTAATGAGACTTTCTGGCGAATGCTGTAGAGAGTAGCCATGTCGGCGGCACTACCATTACCGCTGCGATTCGCGAGACTCCTTAGCCCTCTGCCTACTGCGGACACGAGAGTCCCTCCGAACGGCGACCATGCTAGAACCAGAACTATGATGATTCCGAAGACAGCGGCTCCCAAAGTGTACCAGACCAAGTTTGGCATACAAGCGAGTCCTGGGATCGGGGGCTGGAAAGGTATCGGGTTCGGAGTTGGTGGTATCAGACATGAGGCTCCCGGAGGATTGACCGGTTGAAGGACGAAGTTGACGACGGTCGTGTCGCCGACTGAGGTGACGACGTTTGTCTGAAAGACCGTTGAGTAGCCTAGGGCTGAGGCGTAAAGTGTGTAGGTGCCTGGTGGAATGTTCGACAGACTATAGTAGCCGTTAGTGTCGGTCGACAGCTCGATCTGTCCGGGTTGGCCGCTACAAGGTGCGCTCAGACCGATGCATGCGCCTACGATCGGACTGTAGTGGCCTAGTATGTTCTTACTCGATCCGTCAACGACTCGTCCTGAGATGAAGCCTGCCGTTGTGCCTCCATTTGGCGGTATGCCCGGATACTGATAGAGCCAGCTTGCCAGACTCTTGGAGCCGATAATGTCATAGATAATTGGCACGTTGATTACTAAAGGCGCCGGGGTTGTTATGCAGCTCGTCAGTGTGCTAATTGTGCAGCTCGCAGCATTTGCAGAATACTGCACCCCGAGACTCTGAGTATCAACGTAGCTGAAAACCTGTCCATAGGTGTTCGCCGCGATCATTTCTGGCATCGTCGTGTTGTTGAGCTGCGACAGATTAACGAGCTGGTCGACAGTTGGCACTGTTGCTGGCCGGGTCAGTCCAGGGTCCTGAAAGATAGGCAGCTGGGTATGAATGCCTTGCACGAAATTACAAGAGTTCTGACCTGTGCAGCCCGACGTCTGGATTCCTTGACCGCCAATCCAGACGCCCACGATCCCATACCAGCAGTTTCCTGAGACGAGGTCGGATTGGCTGCACGTAAGTCCTCCAAAACCCACCGAGTTAAGACCGAAACTGATTCTCGTCGATGTTAGAATTGATACCTTGTTGATGTCTGAGACTAACCCAGGGAGAGAACTGGTCAATGTCCGCATAGGATCGCATTTGCCTATGGCGAAGAACCCGCAGATACTGACATCGCTGTTACAGACATTCGCGGAGCCAGAGTTCGTCTTTACACAGCGGGGCACAATCGCCGGTGGTACAATTTGGAGGGTTAGACTCGTAATCTCTCGGTAGATATACCATGTCTGCCGAGTGACTTGTGTCCCAATCTGGACAAATGTCCCTTTGTATTGTTTGCCGTCGACTATAGGATTTATCACGGTTGTATTGCTTTTCGAGGTGATCGACGAGCTTGTTATACAGGCGGTTACTCCTTCAATGCACGGCGGGTTGACTGATTGCCCTGCCTGAACAATCTGGTAATCAGTAGTCCAGCAAGCATTGGCTGGTATGTTGCCCTTGTCTGGCGTTGCACCGAGAAACTTTGTACAAGTTGGATCACCGACCGGGGTTGCTGAGGTCAAGAGAATTCCACCAAGCGCTCCGGTTACAGTACCAGACAAATCAAAACCCCTGACATCCACGCACGACGTTGACGTTGTTCCCGATGCTAATGGTATGTTTGGAACGCAGGCGTCAGGTATGCCCGAAGGAAGTCTTAGACTCCAAGTGGCCAGGTTTATTCCACAAACGATCCCTAGACAGTCGTTGTATACTACACCCTCGCCGAGCATTCCAACCGGATCATACATTGTCCCTGCTGAAACTACGAAGAGCCCATTGCACAACCCCCCGCATGAACCTATTGAAGCGGACTGTGTCTGAATGCCTGAGCGACCGTTCGCGAAGTATTGGAAACTGGTCGTACAGGAAGCGCAGGGTCCTGGGTTATAGAACGGGTTCGTAGGAAACGTAGGTTCTTCACTCTTCGCCGGGACGACGTGGGGAATATTGCCCCTGACGGTCGACGAGGAGCTAAGAGCCACCGTCGCGACGAGCAGTAAGGCAAGGCCCGCGCTCTCAAGACTTCTCTTATTCCAAATATGCGCTACGGGACCGTTCATCAGGGTTCACCTATCACTGCCGCAAGGCTATCGCTGGTTTTTCCTGTGTGCTCGTGAACTGGAGCAGTTCTCGTGGAATCGATGTCGCATCTAAACCTCCAGTCGCGGGCAGTTACAGGACGCTCCAAGAAATACTTCGGACATCTCTCCTCAATGAGTAGCGCGTGGAGAGGATACCGGGAGCCTCGGGTCGTCGAATCTATCATAAAGCTCACTTTGATCCTTGGTAAGCCAAAAACGAGAGGGGAGCCCGAAAGCCAAATGTGAAAGTATAGGTTCACGTCTAGCAACCTTGCAGTGGAATACGAGAATCGTGCGAGCCAACAGCACGAAACAACGAGAGCCGAAGACCAGTTCATGAGACGAAGAGGTACACGACGATAAGTTAACAGAACACTAGGCAAGGTATCCATATCAGTCGAGACAAGCTTTCGTCTTTCTGAGGAATGATTGGTTGAATCAAGAAAGCTCTGTTGGTGGTTTTGACCAGTCCATAATCCGCTAACTTTATTCTGTCCGTTGAATAACTAGTTACTCAGTGATTGGTTTGACCTACGAAACAGCCAGACTGTCTTTGACCAATCATCGCCGTCTACCAAGACATGACTGACCGGGAGATATAACCAATTTCCGGACGAATCTAGGCGCTTGGGAGTGGATGGTTGAAAGCTCTCGTCTTCTCGTATAGTTGGGCCATTTTCACATAAGCCTTGTAGGATTCCTTGATTGCACGAACGTCTTCGATAGTTGCTTTCCGGATCACTTTGGCCGGAGCTCCCACCGCCACTGACCTAGGTGGAATCTTTCTACGTTCCAAAAGGATAGACCCTACCCCCAGAATTGAATGCTTGCCAATTGTTGCCCCATCGAAGACTATCGCACCTGCTCCAATCAGGCATTCGTCTCCTATTCTGCAAGCATGAACGATCGCACCATGCGCAACAGTCACTCCTTTCCCCACGACGGCGGGATTCTCTCCGGAGCAGTGCACCACGACATTATCCTGGATGCTACAATCAGCGCCGATTCTAATGTAGCCGTAATCGCCCCTGATCACGGCACCAGGCCATATGCTTGTTCGGGGTCCAATAACAACATCGCCAATTATCGTGCAGTTCGGTGCGAGAACTGCTGACCGATGAATTCTTGGCTTCTTAGGGCCTAAGGCGTAAGTGGGCATTCTAACGCCGGACTCGGTTAGTCTTCGGCCTCGTCTTTCTCTTCAGTTCTCTCTTTCGCCAGTTTTGCCTTTGCCTGTTCCACTTTTAGTTGTTCCTTTTCCAATTCTTTAGCTGGGATAGGTGGTAGACGTGGTTTCTCTGTACCCTCGTAGAATATCAGGCTCTTGGATTCGAGTATC
>VBAW01000054.1 GCA_005888635.1 Candidatus Bathyarchaeota archaeon
AACGTGTTTGCAGTAATCCACGTGCCTGATGTAAGGAGTCACAAGAGCGGGATTATCGAGTTGTTTGTCTTCTTCCAGAAGAACTGGATCATTACTATACATTCAGATGATTCGGAATTGATCCATTCAATGGATTCTAGGATTAGAGCTAGGGGTCTTGCTCCACTTACAACTGCTCCCTCCCCTGACTTGTTCTTCTACGTCTTTCTTGACTTTGCAGTTGACGCCTATTATCCTATACTGGATGAGGTGGAGGAGCGACTTGAGGATCTTGACAAACAGGCAATTACGACGTTCAAGACACGAGTCAGGAGAATGGAGAACGTAGTGTCTATCGTAACCACGATTGGTGGCGTAAGAAGAAAACTGATGAATCTTCGACGATCTCTTACCCCGACAAGAGACATGCTCGGAATGGTTATGCGTGGCGCAGTGCCATTTGTAGCTGATTCAAATCTTAGAAGCTTCAGAGATGTCTACGACCATTCTTTCCAGCTTTTGGAGACGATCGACAACGACCGAGATAGGACAAGTGATGTTCGAGACCTCTACATCAGCTTACATTCTGCGTCAACGGACAACACGATCAAGGTGCTCACGCTGGTCGCTACGATATTCCTTCCGCTTACTCTTCTTGCTGGAATTTACGGGATGAACTTCAGTCCAGGTTTCTTCCAGCCGGGGAGCGGTGATCCGCGTGGATTCTACGTGATGATTCTATCAATGGTCGTCATATCGTTGGGGCTTGTCTACTGGTCCAAAAGAAGCGGCTGGATCTGAAAATTCCGGATTCGACTCTTCAAAGCTCAGAAAAGAGCGTGGTTAAAGGCCAGAGGGGATGATGCTGTGACTTTCAGCATTAGCCTCGTGGCTGAGTACTTTACACGTGAGGGTTGTAGGATTGAGAAAGCCGGTGGACGAGAGGGATTCTCTTCCAACTCTCCCCTGGGCCGTGCTTGTCAGCTGGCGCGACTAGTCTCGCGTCAGACGCCTATCCACGACCGACTCAAGTGCCTTTACCATGCAGAGTGGATCAGGTGCTTTCAAGACGCAATTGGAAATCGGCTATCAGCGAATCGAGTGACCAAGCAATGCCAAAAGATTCATCTGATGGGATTGTGAGAGTAGGATGGTTGAGTAGACGGGGTCGCCTACACGATATGTTATGGTCAGACGGTTCTGAAACTTTGAACAACTGGAGACAATTGAGCCTGATTTGAGCTCGCAGCCTGAGAAGCCAAAAAGGGCGAACATGAAGAATCTAGCCCTCACCGTTACCACGGTAACAGTTCTACTGCTCATAGTAATCAGTCTCCAACTATTACCGCATTCGACTAGCTCGCCTAGCAAGATCTCAAATCTTGGAAGCAAGGTTGCTTCGACAAACGACTGGCAGGGACTAGCCTGGGGCGAGACCCGAAAGCTAGCGGTCGATAGCCGAGGAACCATCTACCTCGCATACAGATCCGTGGTGGCAACCGTTCAAGGATACAAGGCCTTCGTAGATTTCTCAACAGATAGCGGCTCGACCTGGTTGCACCTGGGAGGCGGACCAATCCACCCAGGGAACCAGGTGCAACGGGTTCCTGCTGTATCGATGGGGAGCAATGGCGTTATGCAAGTCGTTTGGAACGAGGTACCAACTGACGTGTCAGGAGACCGTCAAATATGGTACTCACGATGGCTAGGAGACCGATGGTCGCTACCAGAGATCATACCTTCCTACATACCCGGAAACCAAAACCAAAATGCGCCAGATCCCTTACACTGGCAGGAGCACCCGGACATCCTCGTCGACCGGTTCAACCCATCCCGTGTCTACGTAGTCTGGGAAGGGACCGACCCGGCCAACCTTGCGAGCGGAGCCTGTCCGTCAAACTGTACCACCCCGATGTTCACGGAATCCGAAAACGGAGGAAGCTCCTGGTCCAATTATACGAAGCTGGTTCAGCCGAACGGAGAATCCCAGTCCAGACCTACGATTAGTCAGGACTCCAACGGCCTGTTGCACGTGGCGTGGTACGCCACCAACCAGACGGTCAAAGGGAACGCTCAAATCCGATACGTCTACTCCAAAGACTTTGGAAAGTCTTGGTCATCGGAGACACAACCCGTCCCCGAGACTTACGGGGTAGACCAACGCTACCCGAGCCTAGCCGCAGACTTTCGGGGAGACGTTTACATGGTCTGGAAGGAGAAGCGTCAGTCTTCATCCCAAAATTCACCCCAAAACCAGACCCTATACTCAGAGCTGGCTGGAGGCGTCTGGTCCCCGCCAAAGGTAATACATCCTGATACGCAGAATCAGATGTTCCCCACTATCCAAGTTGACAACGAGAGCAACATCTACGTCGGATGGTACACGGGTGGACCCTATTCCTGGCCGGGAGACCCTCCCAGCCAGTTTGACGGCTCGCAAATATGGCTAGCGAAATTCAACGGGACATGGTCAGCCAGGCAACTGACATCATCGACCACTAACAGATCCATCAACTTTCCCGCGAATCCGATCAACCCCTCTAACATTCAAATCGCCTGGATAGAAGGAGACTCACCCCATCCGTACAATATCATGTACAGCACGGTCACCCTATGAATGGCCTCTGCTTCTCTTACATAGAGAGATTCGGCAGGACTGTTGACTACTGATTGGTCTCAATTAATCGAGTGAATTCATTGAACCCCAAATGCCTGGTCGGTTAAGAGCTTAGGAGCCTGCCGCGTTCCGACCCAACCCTGGCTGTTCATCGTTACCAAAGAAAACAACTTCACGGGAAACATTACGAAAAGCATTAGAAATGTGACGATGACCAAAAGCGACAGGTCGCCGGGTACTTGTCTCAAGTGGCTTAATCCCTTGATTGACCGGCCGCTGATTGATAAGATGACCCAAAGTAGGGGAAAGTTGAAGGCGACGCCGAATATTGTCGTCTGTGTGCCTGGGTGGGTCAGCGCGAGATATAGCGTGGCAAGCGCTCCAAGCGCGAAGGTGTATGGCGTTACTGTTGCGTGGAATATGCTGACTGGTAGAATCCAGGGTTTCCGCCAGATCCAGCCCTGCCAGAACGCGCGTAGATTAGCCCTGTAGCTGTTCCTGCTCCAACGGATTTTTCTTCTGACGAAGTTGCTGAACCCGCCAGAGTAGACAGTTTGCGCCCGAGCCGTGCTCTGATAGACCGTCTTGTAGCCACGCACCAACATTAGATGAGTGAGCCTCACATCATCCCCTCCGACACAGGTCTTACCAAGAAATGTTTCGCCGGTGAGCTCGTCAAGGACGGGGAGTAAGAGTGATCGTCTGTAGGCTACCGTCCTGCCGGAGAGACAGTTCACAACCCCGTCAACTGACATTCCCGGAATGAAGTCAATGTATCTTATGTCGAGAAGCCAGTTCTCGATCCTCCATATCATCGACTCGTTCCGGTTCTCCACGTTCTGCCGCGCAGAGACGCCTGCAATCTCCGGGTCGACGAAAGGCTTCAGAATCTCCTCGAGTAGGTTCCGAGCCCAGGAAGTGTCGCTGTCGGAGAGAATGACTATCTCTCCAGTAGCCTCCCTTATTCCGCGAGCCAGGGCGGGTCTCTTTCCCGGGTCCCTCGTCACTATCAGCTTGATGTTCGGAAAACTTGTTCCAGGGAATCTCTTCTGAATATTCTCGATGTTTAGAGTGTCCTTGTAGTCTACGACGAGGATCACTTCACCCACCTTGTTCTCGAGGTATGACTCGATGGCTTGAAGGAGAACCTCGGGGTCCTCCATATAGACCGGGACAACGACGGATGTCGTGGCAGTGAATGCTCCTTGGAAGGGCTTGTAGGTCGTTCCATAGAACCTGCGGACAGCCCAGAGGCTCCAAGTCATCGACCCAATAATCCCGAGTGGTATGAACGGAAGAATCTCAGCCATTGACTATGAGCTCTGGGGCCTCTAGCTCCTTTTGGACCATAATCTGGTTGACTTTCCTGACAGCAGACAGTAGAGGAACGTCCATTCCTCGGCTGAGCATGAATGAAATGAACGCTTCGAGATCTTTGGGAAGACACATGCCACCGAATGGGCTACCTCCCGAGAGGCCCCACTCTTTCAGATCATCGCGTAGCCCAAGAGCGAGGAGGGGCATAGCCCGGCTTACTGTTTCTGGCTCTGCGCCCAATACCTTGCATGCATCATGAATTTCGTTAAAGAAGCTAATCTTGGTCGCGTTGAATAGGTTGGCAGTGTACTTGATCATCTCGGAGGTCTCAAGACTGCATCGGATGATGGGGGACTTGAGCGAGGAGTAGACAGACTCCAACATCGTCCCAGCCTTCACGTCTGTCTCTCCAATCACGATAGCTCTAGGCTCTAGGAAATCGTCTAGAGCAAATTTTTCTCTCAAGAACTCGGGGTTGTGACAGACTCCCAGCACATCGGAGTCTGATGGCAGTTCAGCAGACTCTTTGATACGTGGAATCACGAGGCCTCTGGTAGTACCTGGGGGAACAGTGCTCCTAACGACGGCGAGATGGTAGGACTTTCTGCCGCGAAGGGCGCGTCCAACCTCGGCACATATCAAGAGAAGCGGACGGAGGTCAACGGTGCCTTTCACGGTTGGGGTTGGCGCACATATCATTGAAACCTCACTCTGCTTCACGGCGTCTCTGACGCTGGAAGCAATTTCATGCCCCTCGTGTGCGAGCTGCGCCAGTTTCATGGTGTCAATGTCGTAGAAGACAACGTCGTTTCCCTTCTTCTCCAATCCCACGCCTGTGGCCTTTCCGACAATGCCCGCGGCTATGATAGCGATGCGCAATCTAAGCTATTCCTCACATGCCACGGATTACTTCGTCTGCCCATGGACAGATTGTCGGAGCATCCGAGGCCGCCATAAGAACCGTTGTTAGAGGCATCGCCCCGGCCATAAAAACTCATAGATAATAACATGACTCTCACATCGGAATATCTTAGAAGACTCCGGCAGGAGACAGATATCGACCTCGATAATTGTATTCATCTCCTCATCTTCGTCCTTCTACGGCCAGCGATGAGACTCGCTAGGAAGGTGGTGAACATGAAGAGGAGGAGAAGCATCAGGATCATGCTCACTACTGAGATCAAGAACAGCGAGATAAGGCGGAGGGGAAGGACGAGGACGTTTCCGATTCCAACAAGCTGCTGTAATAGTCGCCCTGTTTGAGTTCCTTGTAGGAACGAGTTGATGTACTGCCTCATGAGAGGGTTGCTCACGTATTCGGAGTATAACCATCCGGCAAGAATGATGATGACAAACAGCTCCAATAGGATTGCAGTGGTCTTGAAAGATGGTCTCATGTGGAGAAACCCCGCTCTCGAGGTTTGGAGATCCTCTCGTCAGCTTCTATTTCTGTGTGGATAGCCATCTGGGCTTTCTTCCCCCGGCTCCTCTTCGAGCTGAAGAGCTCTGACCTCGTCTCGAAGCCCTGACCTTCCTTGCGGCTTCGAAGCCTAAGGATGCGATCACGAGGATCAAGATACCGAGGATGCCCATTGAGGTGGGGTCGAGCTTGATAAATTGCAGTGCGGATGCTGGCTGAGAGGCTGAAGAGCCTAGATTGATGTCAATGTTTACCGGACCATGGACTATGAATGTGAAGTAGACAAGGTAGCTCCTTTCGGTCAGGTCCATCGTAGTCTCGACTCCGGCTCGGGGCAGCTGACCCTTGTCTACTATGATCTGTAAATTATCAATACTTGGGAGCGACGTTAGAGGGATCGTAAGGTTCGCGTAGCCAGTGATTCCGTGCGGGCCTTCCGCGGTGAAATGAATCGTGTTTGCTCCAGATTTGATGTTGGAGATCGTCACGTTGGTTATGATGTAGCAGAGGTCCCTTCTTCCGCACTCGATCTGGATCGGGCGGACCACTAGCACTGTGAAAATCGTCGCGTGGGTTAGTGAACCATTGGTCGCCGTAATAGTGACGTTGAAGTCACCGGCAGGCGTGTCGGAGGCGGCTGAGACGGTTAATGGAAAGGAGGTGTTCATGTAATCTGGGCCTGCGGTAACCGTCAGTGTCTTGGGAACTGGCCCCAGGGTGGGTCCTGAAGGCGACAGAGTTGCCGAGAGGCTGACTGTATCTGCGAAACCGTGTAGGCTTGAGAGAGTGACGATCGATGTTCCCGAGAATCCTGGCTGGATCGCTAATAGGCTTGGCCTGCTACGCAGGCTGAAGTCGGGGAGTCTTGTCGCATTCCAGAGGTTGGTCTCACTGATTCTAAAGTAAGCCGATGCTGTACGTGAGTATCCTTGTAAGATGGCCGCGCTCTGGTAGGAGTATTCTAGCAAGATCCCGGTGGCCTGGTCGTATATCGCAACACTACTGGACGAGCCTGTCAGATAGTCTGAAAGTGTTGACGTGAGGTTCAGTATGTTGACCCGTCGATGCACTCCTAGGTAGACCCTGTTCAGAGTTTGATTGATCGTTGGAGCTGCGGGAGAATATGCCGGGTCAAAGATTGGGTCTCCGGCTCTGAGGTTAGCGGCTAGGGTGCATGAGAGAGGGCAGACGCTGGTTAGATTACCGTTCCCCGTCTGCAAGTTGCCTGAGATCTCATAGTTCTTGGAGCCGGTCGCATTGGAGAATACTATGGTTGATTCGAGGCTAACGTTGTTGCCGGATGCGCTTAGGATTTTGTTGGTCTGCCAGTAAGTATCTTGGTAGGACGCGAGGCTGTTCTGGTCGCCAGGAATGTTGGACACCCAGGAGGCTGAGAAATCTCCGTACTTGGCCCAGTCGCCACTCTCTACACCTGGGATAAAGCCCTGCCAGAGGTTCGTTGAGACGATCCGAGCGCTGATAGACTCTAGAGTCGAGTAAGTGTACCCATTGCTGACATATGTCGAATTAGTGTCTGTCCGCGTTGCCAACAAGAATCCTGTTGCTCTGTCCCAGAACCTTACCGTTCTAACCCATCCGGTATATGGTGGCTGGAGCGTCTGGGTCATGTTCAACACACTGACCTCCCGTAATGTCCCCAGATAGCTTAACAATCGTGTATAATTGATTGACATCCCTTGCCAGTTGGGGATACTATTTCCTCTGCGCAGTCCAGCTTCGATGACGAAGGGTCCAGGGGATGCTGGAGGCGGTGAGCCCGTGGATAGGTTGGTTGTGTTAGTTATGATGGACTGTGTTCCATTCTTGAAGTTCGAAACGATTTCTAGAGTGACGCTCGTCCCTGTAACATTCTGAATGTTAGCCTGTATCGAATCTACCCCTGTCAGAGTCGATCCTGCAAGTCCGGGGGTTGTATCGTTTGATTCGTAATCGACTGAGATATCACCTAAGCGTACGAACTCGCCGGGATTAACTCCGACGATCCTGTAGGAAATCAGCTCGCGGGAGTCGATGATCCCCCCCGTACTGTCGAGTGATACAGCCTTTACAGATGTCTCTGCCTCAAGGCTGAACCATGAATATTCGTCGGGCACGATGCCGCTCTGATTGTACTCAGCAACCAGAAACGTATCGAAGGTTCCAGCGTGCACGGTCACCGAGGTCTCGTTTATCACTTTTCTAAGCAAGGAAACAGGCTTAGAGAAATTCATGTTAGCGGCTGAGGTCCGGCCGGAGACCGTGCCGTTCCACCACCATGATTGCCCCGTCTGTAGGGGAAACGCGAAGAGCTGACGAGGAGGATTGTAGGTCGTATTCGTAATGACATTGAAACCATCACAACCTACACAGTACTCTCTTACAAGAGACCAGTTTCCAGGAACGATCCATCTAGTATCATTGAATCCAATGTTAACTTCGTTGTCTACAATGCAATGAGTGTTACCGCAACGCACTGTTCTACGAATGCTTTCATTGCTGCTTCCTTCAATTGTTAGATTGTAGTGCCAGATATCGCCTTGCCTGAGGACAGGCGCCGGCGTTGCCAACGGGACATTCGCATGCGGAAACGCTTTGACAGGCATGCCTCCTGTATAGGAGTAGGGCAGAAACAGGAGGAGGATCGAGATGGCAACAAGTCTCTTGAAACTCGGTTTGAATGGTCCACACTCGTTCGGACTCATGGGCACCTTCTCTCCTGTTGTCGCTCCGGATCTCGAACCTTAAGGGCCAAAACCAAACAACCATTTCGAAACTGAGACGTACATCACTCATTTCGGCAGGATTTATCGTTGTCGAACACAACAGCCAATACATAGGATAGTGCGAGATATCAAAATTAATCCGCGGAATTCTCTGCCGACGAGTCCCCATATTGTTAGATGAGCCTTTCTTAAGAATAGATTCTTCCGGCATCGTGGACGACCGGAAGGGAGGGTTGGCCGAGAGACTTAACGGCGGTGATATTGATTTGCCCAAACCCTTTCTTGCAACGTTCTGTACTCTTGGTTACGCGTCTTTGTTCTGGTCTTGGTTCGCTTGACGCGAAGACTCGGTGTTGTTCGGTTCGTCTGATTTAACCCCTGTAGCTCAGTTGCAAGTCGACGATTCTCGGCATGATATCTTGATAGGAATATACCGACACTTAGAAACCCACCAGCGATCAGTCCAACTGTTAATAGGGATAGCATGGAGATCAGACGCGACGTGGTGCAGAGGATGCATATTCCTCCACTGGGCTGCTTACTTGGGGGTTCTGTAGGAGGTGGGGGTTGAATCGTTGACGCGGGGTTGATGCTGACGGTTTTTGATGAGATAGTCGTATCGCCTAGGTGGTCCGTGGTGGTCAGAACGACGGTGTAGTTGCTCGCTTTCGTGTACATATGATCTATACTCGTTCCAGTAGCTGTGCTGGCGTCTCCAAGGTCCCAACCGAAAGTATAGGGTCCTGTTCCTCCTGTTGCTGCCGCTGCGAATGTGACCGTTGTGTCTACAGTCGTCTGGGTGGGCTTATAGTTGAAATCGGTGGTCAAGGGTTGTATCTGTGAGCCAATAACTGTCACGGTCTGAGATGTTGAGTATGACTGCCCGCTATTGTCAGTGACTGTCAACTGAATTGTGTACGTGCCAGAGTAAGCGTAAAGATGACTTGTATACGCGCCGCTGGAGGTTGCCCCATCTCCTAAACCCCATTGATAATGGTACGGCGGTGTTCCTCCGGTTACGCTTGTGGTGAAGACGACTGTTGTGGCTGTTGTGACAGAGCGGGGTTGGTAATCGAAACCGACCGAGAGTTGGGATACTGGGAGGGGATTTGACACGGTGATTAGCTGTGAACCGCTCGCTGTCTGACTGTTAGAATCTGTCACTGCAACCGTGACGTCGAAGATGCCCGATGAGCTGTAGGTGTGGCTGGGGGTAGCTCCAACATCTGTTGAGCCGTCACCGAAGGACCAAGTAAACGTGTACGGTGACGCGCCGCTGGCGGTGCCTGTGAACGTCACCGACTGGCCAGTCTGCGGGGATGACGGAGTGTACGTGAAGCTGGCGGTCAGAGTAGAACTCGGGTTTGTTACGGAGATGGTCTGCTGAGATGTGGCAGTCTGTTGGGGAGAACCAGCGTCTTTGATGGTGAGTACGACATTGAATGAACCAGCCAATGAATATGTGTGCGTTACTGAGGAGCCTGTTCCGGTTGACCCGTCGCCGAAGTTCCAAGAGTAAGCGTAAGGAGGGGACCCGCCAATGGTCGAAGCTGAGAAAGAAATCGACTGGCCTGTCTGTCCAGAAGGTGGCTGCGCAGTGAACGATGTTGAAAACAGCTGTGAAGTACTAATCGTAAGCTGGTAGTAGAGCTGGATCTGAACGTTGTCGAGACGCAATCCCCAGAGGTTACTGTCGATGGGGAAATTGTTGGATGGATCGTAGGCTTCAAAAGCGAGCACGCTGTCAGTATAGAGCCGCCATCTTTCTGGGCCAAGTTTGACGACTGTGAAGTTGTGCCAATTCCCATCCATTATGTTGGTGTTAGAGGAGATCTCTGCTGGTGTTCCATCTGGTTGGGAAATGGTCGAGTAGCCAACCCCGGCGCAGGCTATCAGGTCGGAGTGGTTGACGTCTAAGCTTGTTATGGTGGGGTTCACTTGGACCTTCGCCCCAACCACCGTTGTTCCCGCTGGTTTAGTGCTGTCCGTTCTCCAGAAGAGAAAGTAGAGATTGCACGCGTTGTGCATGTTTACCCAGAAAACGACGCCTTGCCGTGTGACACCGTCCGAGTCAGGCAGAACCGTCGGTGAACTGCCGAGGATCTTGAAGTAGTAACTGGCTGATACAACTCCTGGGACAGGAGATGTCATCGCTGCTCTTACCCGATCAACGTTAGTGTAAATCGAGCTGTCAGCGAGCCCGCTGATGCTGCCCGATATGACCGAAAAATTGTTCGCAGGCACAGTGAGGGTTTTGGCTGTCATTGGGGTTGATTGAATGTTGGCGAAACTGGCCATAGAAAGATTGGAAGTTCCCATAAGAAGCTGATAGGTCAGGGGACTAGTGAGGAGTATTACCATAAAGAGAAGGAGAAGTCTTAGCTTGACAATTGAAGCCTGATCGAATAATCTCAACTCTGGACCAGCTCCAATGAGGCGGAGACTCGAAGAATCGTTTTCTCATCGTTGAGGAACCATGGGTGAGAATAGGGTTTCTTTTCGAAGGTACATCCATGCATGATTGGTTCCATTATCTGTTTCCTCTCTGTTTCTTGTCGCGGTCAATTCCCCGCGGAAGCGAGGGATTCTTCGAGCTCGGGAATGAAGAACTACTCTATTGCTGAGCGAGTTCCCCGACGTTATCAGATAATTGGCTCAGAAGCGAATAGGCAGCATCTAACTTGGCCTCGGTTCCTCCCGTTCATGTGCTTAGTATTGCGTGGAGAGTTCACATGTCGAGCGGACGCTCTGAGAGCAGACGCTGTAAGTGCTGTGGAGAGGTCTATGGTCTTATCTGTTGCCATGGTCCCGTTCCGTCGTGCCTAGTTGTACTCGCTGATTTTTCTCTGAAAGTATGCCTTCTGGAGTAGAGCTGAGTTCTCAATCCAGCCGCGTTTTGGTATCTCGAAGATCGTGCTGGCATAATTCATCGCGCCGTCCATGGAGTCGAATTGTTCGAATCTTGTCTTGAAGAGTGCGCGGAGGCTCTCTCTGACGTTCCAGACGCCAACTGGCATTATGTAGCCCGGATGAATCTCTCTCAGCATTATTGCTCCGGCTTGTCTTCCTATCCCGTCGAGATATTCAGAAACCGCTAGTCTAGCTGAGTAGTAGCAGCCGCCTGGCTTTGCGTAGGTCTTTCTGTCGCGAAATCCTTCTGAGTCTCCTAACATGACTGGTCGATGTCCGTCTGGGGAGACATAATTGCTATTCTCGACATCCGTGGCCATGTTTACGTCTGGGAAGCTGGTTGCGAGCAGGTCTGGTTCGAACCAGGCCTCGATCCATTCGAACCTCCAGCTCTCTGGAGTTAGAATGCCAACGTAGGTGTTGTCAAGGTAGGTGTACTTGTAGACTCGGTACTCGTCGATGAGTGGATGCTCTCTGACTCGCGCCATTAGTCTGAGGCTGAGATTGCTGTCAACTGCGGTTATACTCCATCGTGTCGGGACAAGTTTCCGTCTCTTGTTATCGCCGAACATGCCTAGGCTGAAGGCTCTCTGAATCCGCGTTACTAGGACACCGTTCCGGTAGAGTTGCAGAACCGCGTCGTCTGCGACCAGATCGCCATCATAGAATGCTTTTTCGATTCTATCATCAACCGAGGAATTGCCCGCTTGAAAAGAATCCAGAGGTGCTATGGGGCCAAAGGGTTGAGAGTCTTCGCGCAGATCTAAGATCTTTCGAGGCGGTCGAGTAAGAACTAGTTCAGTGTCGACTGGCTTTGTCATCATTGCAACCTCTTGCAGCGTCTCGATCAATCTGCCTCCCTTGTGAGCGTCAAAGACGTTGGCTTTGCTGTAGCCTCGGAGCAGGCTGTACCGGAAGTCTACAATCTCGTCGAATCCCTTGCCCATCCACCATTCTGGAGTATCCAGTATCTCAGTGTCCCCTGAAACTGGTGGGACCATCGGTCCAACGAAGACCTTAGGGTAGCCGAATCTACCTACGAAGACTCCTGGCGGACTGGACCCGGAGATCTGTTTAGTGTCGAACTCTTTGTGATGGGCCGCCAACGTTGCAGTCTTGACGTGTATTGCGCACCTCTCTTCACCAGAGAGCCGTTGCACTCTCTTACACATCGGGCAGAGCCTCTCTGGAGTCGAGACGATACGATCATGTCGTACCCCTGGCGTGCCCAAGGGGCCGAGCATGCCAGTCATCGTGCTAACCATCTACATCGGGGTCCTAGCTGGCTAAAGCTTATTCTTGAGCATATGTATCTGAGTTCGCTCTTAATGTTGACATGGGTCTGAGCAGACCCAGGGTACATTGCTCGATTCTTAAAGTCCGGCTAGCTCCGAAAATCGTCTCGCATGGAGGTGTCTGAAAGCAACTTCTGTCTACAGCTACATTTTGAATGGTACACGTCCGGTCCCTTAGTTCAGAATAATTCTCCGGCAAAACCAGTTCTTGAGATCGACATTCGTTAAATGTTGTTAGCTCGGACATGTCAAGTGACCGGACAGATTTTTGTACTCGACTCTAGTTGTGCATAATGGTTAAGTGTATGTATACACATGCATAGGTGCATGGGTACCAAGACCATCTCGTTGGAGGATTCCGCATATTCAAGGTTGAAGGCGGTTAAGAGGCCGGGGGAGAGCTTTTCGGACGTTGTAAACAGAGTGCTGGGATCGAGCGAGCCTTCGTTCTTGGATTTTAGAGGTCTGCTCCATGGTGGTTCTGGCGACCGGCTCGCTGAGACGGTTGCACGTATGAAGCTGGAGGATATACGGGCTCAAAGAGCGCGTATTGTCCAGAAGCGGTGACGGCTTGGGCATCACGGTTGACTCCAATTTCATAATTCATGTTCTGCGGTCGGATCCCGCTGCACTGGCAAAAGCGAAACAGATTGACGATGGCGGCCAGGCAAAATTTCTGAGCACTCCCGTGCTATACGAGATTTCTGCAGGTCTGCTTTTCACCGGGTCTAGGACTCAGGCTACTGCTTTTCGTGCACTGGCATCGCGGTTCGCCAGTCTACCTTTTGACGAAGCCGCGGCTCTCAAGGCGGCTGAGATTCGAGCCGAACTGTTGCGTCTAGGCAGGGCGAAGAGCCACGTGGACATAATGATCGCGGGCGTCGCACTCGAGGGTTCTCACGTACTAGTCACTAGAGACCGGGATTTCAAGGGTATCGCGGAGACCGTGGGCCTCAATGTGGAAGCTTATTGAAAGCCCAAGTATCCTTCCGTTCGGTTCAAGCCAAACCCATACCAGAATAGACTGAAACCTACAGGTTTACGGGCAAGCCTGTTAGCGAAACGGCAGGTTTGCTCTATGTCAAGAGGGGGATCGAGGCAGCGGGCTTCCATTGGACCGGGGGGTCTAGCAGGGAAGCACTTTTCCGTCATAGGAGCTTTGTGAGTGTGAAGGCGAGGAGGAAGCCTGCTATTGGAGAGATTATCCAGCTGGATATGATGAGGAAGACGTTTCTAGCATTCATCATTCTCATCCGTCGAGCCAGCCCCGATCCGATGATTCCAGAGGAAACAGTCTCGGTGATCGATAGGGGCACTCCTAACTGGTTCGCCAACTCAACCGTCGCGGATCCTATTAGCTGAGAAAAGAAAGCGTTCGGATAGCGGAGGCTGAAGATGCCCTCCGTCAGTCTCCGTAGTGCACCTCGTCCGAGGACGAATGTGCCTAGGGCAGCACCCAGCCCTACTGCGACTGTTGCGTAGAGTGTCTGGTCATAGATGACTCCTGCGATGAGTCCGAGTGTATTGCTGCCTAGGACGTAGGCTGAGAGGAAAGAGACGAGTAGCAAGCCCGTCTTGAGTAGTGATAGTTTCAGCCAGAGGTTTCTGGGGCTAAGCCGATCGTCCAGTCCTATCAGAAGTATCCCTAGCGCGGTTGCGATGAGTGGGACGAGAAACCAGAAGGCTAGGATAAGGATGAGATATCCCGAGCTATTGAAGGTGCCGAGGGCTATGCTTACTCCGAGGATAGCTCCTGTGAGCGCTTTAGAGAGAGACAGTGGGATCTGGGAGAGTTCGCCTCCTAGGAAGACTATGAGTGAAGCTAGTAGGATCGAGAATGTTCCGGTCGCAGTGTCGATTGGCAAGAATATTTCTCTGACCCGGAAGAGTTTCGGCCCCTCCAACGCGAGACCGAGGATATAGCCTGCGATAGCAATCAGGATGCCTGTACGTCTGCTGACCATTCCGCTCCCGATGAGCGGTCCACAACAGGCGGAGAGATTGTTCCCTCCCACCGCCATGCCGAGGAGCCCCGCCAGTACTAGTGAGACTATGTCTAGTGTGAGGATCATTGCGTGGTTAGGCGCCTAGGGCTTTCATAACCGTGATAACTAGGTCCGATGCGTCTTCGCAGAGGTCTAGAATGTCGTCCGCTTCGATCGTCGTTTCTAGATAGTTGTGGAAGGAGGCGTAGTCCAGCTTCTCCCAGGACCCGTAGAGCTCGTCGAGCATCGCATCTTTCACATCATCTCCCTGCTCCTCTAGTCGTTCGATCTCTCGTGCAAGATCGATCGCCTGGTTGCGGTTTGTCCCAGCGATCGTCAGTAGCTTCCTGAAGGCTCTAAGCTGAGTTAGACCAATCTGGACCAAGTGGATCATTTCCTTACGATTCGCCGTGTCGAACTCTTTCGCCTCACGCAACGGTCGCCGTGTAACTCGTCGTAATTGTCGGGACAGAGCATGAGCCCGGTCTAGGATGCTGTCTACATTGTCGGCGAGCCGGCCGAAGTCGTACTCGATCGAGGCCGTTATCGACCCGCGTCCCAGCAACTCCTCAAAAGACTGGGTAATCTTGTCCCCCATCTTCTCCAGAATGTTGATCCTCTCGGTACAGATCTCAATATCGTGCAGGCCGTTGTGCGAACTACTGCTCGTGCCATTGCCTGAGCTTGAAAGAATCTTCACTAGAAGTTCGAGTGATTCTTCTCCCAGACCAGCTAGCTCTTGGATCCGGAGAAACGCATCCTTCTCTCCGGGTACGAAGAAGCCCTTGACGCGGCGAAACAGATCGCTCAAACCTTGTCCAGTTCCTGTAGAAGCTGATAGGGAGATCCCAAGTGTTCAGAATCCAATAGAAAAGAGTACTGTGCCTAGGCGAAGCAGCGGGTCGGACGGTCAGCCCGTCAAAGTATATACCTCTCACTCGTCAATCTGAATATGAAGATCGATGGCGCAAGCCCAGGTTGACCTGACCAAAGCTGATCCAGTAGAATTCTCCATGAAAGACGAGCCCTGGGTAAAATACAAGCTCGAAGACGGAACCTCACTCTTCGGCCGACTAATCATCACCAAGATCTTCCGCGGAACCGACTACGACCCGACTGGTCAGCCTGTCTACGCCTGGTCGTCCCAGAACCTCTTTACAACCATCGCTCCAAAAACACTCAAGAGCACGCCGACAAACCCTCCCCCAACAACGCTCGACCCAAGCAGCGTCAACACGACACACGTCGACTTTGAACGGGTCGGAGTCGAGAAATGGAACGTATACGAACTCTCCGACGGCAGCGTGCTCCGAGCGAAACTAGAGATAACGGGAATTCTAAGAACAGACAAGTACGGTCCTGACGGCGAACCGCTCTATGTCGTCAATGCGCAGATGATTCCGCGAATAAAGGTCCCGCAGACCCTAATCAAGCGACAAACGCAAGCCCCGAGACAGGATCGAGAACCCAAGGGACTATACGGCTAGTTTCAACGAATCGGATCCTCTACGACCCATTCTTTCTCGGGCTAGGAAGAATACTGAGACCACGATCAGAATGATGCCGAAGAATAACTGTCCGATGTCTTGAGGAGAGGGCCAGGAAGCGAAGAAGGATTGAGGGCAGCAAATAGTGATCTGAACTAGTTGAGAGAGTGCTCCTGAAGCAATCAGAGTTCCAATCACAGCTCCAAGGAGGCTTACTATCTCAACTATCCTGGACATGTCAACCAGCAAGCTGAGCATAGACCTCACCATTCTGTTAAGCGTTGCTCACGGCGATCCATCGACTAAGCTACGGGTCTTGACGGATCGTTAGATCAGAGTCTTAGGAGAAGAATTGCGTTTGCGATCAGCAGATCTACTATTGTCAGCGGGACAGACCTCTTCGCGAATCTGCTGAAGCTGAGCCTCTTCTTCTCCTTATTGAGAATGTTCAGTGCAACCAAGTTCGACGCCGTCCCTATAGGCGTAGCCATTCCGCCTATCCCGGTCCCGACAGCCAATGCCCAGGCTAACGGTGCAATTGAGACTCCTGAAATGCTGGACATTGCTCCAATCACGGGGATGAAGACTGTCACCAGTGGTACGTTGTCGACTATCTGGCTGATCAGGGCTGTGCTCCAGAGAACGAGTGTCACCGCTAAGGCTAGGTTTCCGCCGGATTCCTGAACCATCCAGCCTCCTAGCTGGACTAGTAGTCCTGTCTCGGCGAAGCCTGCGACCAGTATGAAGAGGCCTCCGAAGAAGAAGAAGATCTGCCAGTCGATTCTGCCCAGAACATCGCGGACTTCGGTGGAGCGGGACGACTCGTAGACGAGGATCAGAAAGGCGGGGAGGAGGGTTGCAAGGGCTGCTGAGACTCCGAGAAAAGTATGGACAATGAGGAACGTGACAGCGAGTCCCAGTGAAACGAGGCTGACTTTGAGAAGCCCTCTATCTTTCACAGCGCTCGACGGGTTTGGGAGCTGAAGCGGTCCACGATTGCGATGTCGACTCATTGCGTCTCGATGCAAGAAGCCGTGAACATGTTGGAAATGCCAAGCGAGGAAGCAGGACGCGTCTTCGCGTCAGTTTCTAAGGTCATGAAAGGTGTTCAGAAAGCCTCGGCTGCTGACGGGATCAGTGTAGGGCAGTCGAATGGTAGGGCCGCTTCACAGGAAATCTTCCACATGCACGTTCACGTTATACCACGGTTTAACCATGAAATGATGAGCGGATTCCCGAATCGCAAACAGACGCACCGAGTAGAACTCGACGAGATCGGTAGGAAGATTAGGACGGCTATCGGTACTACGAAACATGTCTAGTTCTTGTCTCTGTAGTTCCCTCGATACCACTGGCATCTGTCCGTGAGCGGGCACACTGGACACTTTGGCCCGATGGGCCGGCAGATCAACTGGCCGAACTTTACGAAGACCTCGTTCAATGGAAGCCAGTCTTTCCGGTCCACTATCTTGGTCAGCTCTTCCTCTGTCTCTTCGGGAGTCTTTGTCTTGACTACGCCTAGACGGTTGAAGATCCTGTGCACATGA
>VBAW01000044.1 GCA_005888635.1 Candidatus Bathyarchaeota archaeon
TACCTCGACCATGGGTACGACAGGTCCGAAGATCTCGTCTTGGACAAGTGACGATTTCTGTTTCACGTTCTCTATGACCGTCGGTTCGAGAAACCATCCTCGTGTTGGGGCAGAAGGTTTCTCTCCACCGATGACAATCTTGTCTCCCTCCTCCTTCGCTTTCTCGATGAAACTCATGCTGGTTTCTCTCTCCTCTTTGCTGACCATCGGCCCAAGGTCGGTGTCTGGTTCTAGCGGATTGCCTATCTTGAGATCCTTTGCCATACGGACGAATGCGGGGACAAACTTGTCCTTGATCTTCTCGTCAACGTACATCCTTTCCGAGCAGATACAGGTCTGGCCACAGTTCCAGAAACGAGCCCATATTGCGCACTGTAGCGCCCAGGGAAGGTCCGCGTCGTGCCAGACAATGAACGGCGCCTTCCCGCCCAGCTCCAAGACTAGCTTTGGAAGATGATTGGAAGCATGCTCCATGATCGTCCGTCCCGCATCGGTACTGCCCGTCATCGTAACCAATCCAGTAATCTTGTTCGTCACGAGCTCATCCCCCACCTCCGATCCACTCCCGGTGATAACATTCACAACCCCCTTTGGAAAGCCAGCTTCCTCCATCAGCCTCACCATCTCGATCGTGCTGAGAGGGGTATTGCTCGAGGGCTTCGTCACAACCGTATTCCCGGTAATCAGTGCAGGAGCGAGCTTCCTAGCGACTGTTGCAGACGGAAAGTTCCAAGGAGTAATCGACGCGACCACACCGATTGGGAGTCTGAGGATCATAACCGTCTGGCGGGGGTTGTCGCTAGGTAGAACATCACCCTCAATCCTACGCGCAAACTCAGCATAGTACTCGAAATTCGACGCAGCACCGTCAATCTCGCCGCGAGCCTCGAACAGAGGCTTCCCCTGCTCCGAAGTCAGGAGTCTGGCCAACCTCTCCTTGTCCCTCCGAATCAGATGAGCCGTCTTGAATAGAAACGCCGCCCTTCGGAGGGGCGCGAGATCTTCCCACTTCGGTTGAGCGTCCTCCGCCGCCTGAAGTGCAGCCTTCGCTTGCTCGCGACCTGCTTTCGGAACAGAGGCGATCACCCTCTCAGTGGCAGGATTGACCACGTCAATCGTCTCTTCCCGCTTCGATTCAACCCACTCTCCGTCAATGAACATCCGGTAATGCTTCGCTAATCCTTGCACGGGTCTTGGCATCGCCATAATTCTCAAACTTCCTCCTTTAACAGTCCCGACTCTCTGAGAAAGCCTGCAACGCTGTTTCGCTCCTCCCCAGTGAGACTCTGAAGAGGGCTCCTGAGTCCACCTACGGGCATCCCGACCATTCTCATCGCCTCCTTCAGCCCTGCAGGGAATCTTCCAACACTAATTGCCTCGATTATCGGAAGAAGCTTTGACTGAGCTAGTCGAGCCGCTTCCAGGTTTCCGTGCTTGAACTCGTCAAACACCGAACTCGCTAGCTTGGGGGCAACATTGGCGACCCCGATTACTCCGCCGCTTCCACCAAATTCCAGATTTGTGAAAGTCATCGCATCAGACCCAGCGAAGATCGCGATGCGCTTGCCCGCGACTTTCAGAAACCGGAGAAGGTTGAGGAGATTGTACTCAGTATACTTCATCCCAACGATCAACTTCTTCTCGGCCAATCGCTGAATGACACTTGGAGGAACGAAGAGATGAGTCCATTCTGGAATGTTATACACGACAAGAGGCAGTTCACATTTCCGGGCAATTGTCTCGAAATGGTTGAAGAGCCCGTCCTCACCAGTCGCGTAATAGTACGGGGGAGTTGCGACGATTGCGTCCGCGCCGGCATCCTTAGCGTCCTTCGCGAAAGCTAAGACATTCTCGAGACCAGGGTCTGATACACCGGCGAGTACCGGGACTCTACCATTCGTATGATCCACAACCGTTTCGATAACGGTCTTTCTTTCTTCCCGGTCAAAGAGCGCAAACTCTCCGCTCGTTCCCAATGGGAACAGCCCGTCAATTCCTCCATCAATCAAGAAATCCACGAGAGTTCGAGTAGTCTTGTCGTCGATCTTCTCGTCACGAGTTAGTGGGGTAGCCATGGGTGCTATGATGCCTTCGAGCTTCTTCATGGTCAAACCCTCGATTGAGACGTGCTTTAAGAGTACTAGAAAGACGGCTCAGGAAGAGACATTCAGTCTTCTCGAATGGGTACTGCCACGACCCTGGACGGTGCTCCGTCTCCGTCTTGTAGTTTTATCGGCATGCATATCATTAGAATTCTCTCGCCAACAAATTGTTTCAACGCGCGACTTAGAGACTCGATGATGAAGATCCCATTTGCGAGAAGGATCTTATGTGCGACCGGCTCGGGGGCCTTAAACTTCTCGACGCTGAGAAAATCAATTCCGACAGCCCGGACACTTTTCGAGACTAGATAGTCGGCAGCGTCTCCAGTAAGATAGGTGTAGTCTCGGTTGATCGACGCCTCACCCCAATGTTCGCTGCATCCGGTATAGATGACAACAATATCGTCCCTTACAATTTTCTCTTCGAGTTCTGGCTTAAGGTCCTTGGATGTGATTCCGCTACCGATCGGCTTCTTGGACAGGTCAGCCACGTAGGCTTCTCCTATCAATTTATCCGGAGGAATCCTGTCTATCCCTATCCCGTCTTGGATGAAGTGTCTGGGAGCGTCGAGATGGGTGCCAGTGTGCGAGCCCATAATGATCTTAGTCAGATTGACGCCGTCCTTCCGTATCGTAGAGTAGTTTTCGAATGACGGCGAGGGATCGCCCGGGTAGATGGGCATGCCCTTGCCCAAGTGATGGGTCAGATCAGTGGTTTTCTCGAAGAGGTACAAGCCAGTCGACAATCAGCGAATGCTGGCCCTTGATAGAACGTTCGGCTATGGTCCGCTGCGCCTGAGGGAAACGGGTCACCCGCATTCCATAACGGGGGTTACGTCTTGCATAACTGGTGCCCCTACCGTTCAATGTCACGTTCAATCCGGTGCAATATTGTGAGCGAATTAGGAATCGAAAAAGTGGTCGTTGAGCTGAACAGTTTCAGACAACGGACCGCGATGATCAAGGAAGAGATTGCCAAAGTCAGCAGAGCCCTGAACGAGCGGGCTGGCCAGCTTAATGATTTGGTAAACAAGAGTCTTGGCCAGTTAAAGGAACAGCTAGGCGGAACCACGCTATCAGGATACTTGTCATTACAAGGCAGGTACCAGTCGGGCGATATGAACGATCAGGACTACACCCAACAGAAGGACTACTACCGAGGCGAGTTGCAGAACATGATCCGGAAGCTAGACGAGTCGAAGAAGCTCATGATGATAATGGCCCAGCTAGACTCCCAACGCCCCGGTGCCCAGGCGCCACAGGGCCAGCCGAGGCCTCAGCCGACTCAGTGAACCGTATCCAGAATCCGATCCTCCTCTGACTTAGTCAGGATCAGATCTACAACATTCTGGCGCGCCACTGAGCGCCAGGTAGCGCATTGGACTAGTAGATGCCGGTGATGATGTTGATCCTTGCCGGTGTGAAGACTCCCGGTACCACAACTACAGTAATCGGCAAGACTCGGCATCCCATGTAACTGCAGCTTGACAGATTCAGCGAATAGGTTCCGGGGCTGAGTGTCACCTGAAACGGGGCTATCAACTCGCAGCGGTTCTGAAGTGTCCAGTTGAGCGCCACTACTTGGATCCTTCCATTTGAGGACGTGATGATGAGATCTGGACCTGTTGCAGGGGCTGATCCTGTTATGCTACAAACGGGCGAGACATTGGCAATGGTGACGCTGCCGGTTATTCCCTGATGCGACGAAACATTCAGAGTCCGGTCGATTTCGGGGTGGATCGAGAAAATGGCGTTTGTAAGAGAAAGCGAAGCTGCGAGGGCATAGCTGGTCGCGATCAGAGACGTTGCAAGAAACGAGAGAAAAAGTACGGTAAGAGCCCTCTTCAAAGCGTATCCCAGATTGCTCGATAGGCGAATTGTTGAATATAGATTTATCGCGGATCCAAATCTTGATCAGTAGAAAGCTTCGTTAGATTCTTCTGGCCTTGAGCCAATAATACTCGAAGTATCTCTCCATTACTCCCGCGTACTCTTCATCGGATAATCTGAAGGCTATTCGCGAGCCTCCTTCTGACGGCATTTCAAGGTTCCAGAGATACGTCACGATCGAATCTCTCCCGTCAACAGAACAAACGTTCATGGGACGGGGAGATTCCTCACTCGGTTCTTGGATAATACCGACCTCCGCGTCTTCAGAAAGCGCAGTAAGGCTTTTTTGATCGACGAATTTCGGATTCAGGAAGGACACTATCTTTACGGCAACGCCTCTCTCCCTAGCGGCCTTTATCGGTGCGCGTAAGTCTTCAACGTCTTGCGGAATGATTGTTGCGAGCTGAAGATAGGCCCGGGTCTTCGCGGTGGCGATTAGCTCGTTTTGTTTGTCGGCTATCTTGTCGCCGCCGTGGATGACCCAGAGGCTGATGTGTTTCACAACTTCTCGGCGTTCGTAGATCGCCTGCAAGTCTTTGCGCATGAGGTTGGTGAATGCTTCCATCTCGGACTGCTTCTGCTCCAGCTCCAGCTCTGCGACAGACCTAGGTGGGTTGGATTCGTAGATTACCGGGCGTCCAGGTCTTGCCCTGATCCATTTTCGCTTCTCTAGTCCTTCAAGAGTCCCGTAGACACGGGCGTAAGGAATCTTGACGCTTTCGCTAATCTCGTAGGGTGTCGCGGGTCCGTCGAAGACCAGTTTGAGGTAGGTCTTGATCTCGTATTCCGTCAGACCGTGGTCTTTCAGTATGCGGTGTAGGTTCTC
>VBAW01000045.1 GCA_005888635.1 Candidatus Bathyarchaeota archaeon
AGATGAAGTATAGTCCAATCAGGCTACCTAGGACTAGGCATGTTGTTGCGACGAGGATGTGTGTTGAAGGTTTGACCAGTCCGGCAGTCAGTATCCGTCCTCCGCCCGCGAATGGGTTCTGGTGCTTGACTTGGAGATCGTTTCCGCTTTTGAAATCGAAATAGTCATTGAGCATGTTTGTAGCGATCTGGATGAGACTTGCGCCAAGAATAGTGAGAAGAAAGGTCCCAAGGTTGAAGACGTGGGCCACTTGAAACGCGATTACTCCACCGAGAACTACTGGGACGAAGGTGGCTTGGAGGAAAGGTATGCGCATCGTCTTGAGCCATAGAAGTAGGAAGGGTGGGCTTCGAACCTCGGCGGTTGAACTGGTTGTCAACCCTATTCTCCTGATTTTTCGCGAGAGCGACCGGTCCGCAGATAATATAAACTCTTAACCGATATTTGTCGGTCCCGAGAGCGAAAACCTAAAGTCGGCTAGAAGAGAGCCGCAGTGGGCCGTTCAAGAGGATTGTCGTTGGAAGAGAGAGACGTAGTCGTAGTAGGAGCAGGCATAGCCGGCTGCATGACAGCGGCTACTATAGCGATAACGTCGAAGAACAAAGTAGACGTTCTATTACTCGACCGGAACCCCGAGGCCGAAGTTGGAAAGAAGACCACTCTCGGATGGGTTTGCGGAGACGCGGTCGGAGAGCACCACATCAAATTCCTCAACGAGCATCTAGGCGTCACCTATGGCAAACCTGAGATGGAGAACCGGGTCACTGCAGTTTACGTGTACTCGCCAGACATGAAAGTCAGGGTTCCCTTCGAAGGACCCGGATATGTGCTCGACCGGCCTAAGTTTGGCAAGCGACTGCTTGACGATGCGCTGAAGGCCGGAGTCGAATTTCGTGGGGGCGTGCAAGCCTTGGACCTGGTTGAGGATTCTGGCCGGATCGTAGGGCTCAAGGGACAGACTGTAGGCGGGAATGTTAACCAGCCTTTCGAAATGAGGACGAAACTCGTGGTCGACACCTCTGGAATGTCTACGAAGCTTCGGAGAAATCTTCCTATCCCAAGTTATATCGAGAAAGAGATCGATAAGGATGACATCGAGCCAACGGCGCGTCTGAACGCAAAACTCAGGGACGGAGTCGAGGTCGAACCCTTCCACTGCGACATCTACCTCGACCAGGAGAAGGCTCCGGGAGGATATCTCTGGCTATTCCCGAAGAGCGAAGACAAGGTGAACATCGGTCTCGGTATTCAACAGAAGAGAAGCCAGAAACCGTTGAGTGCACTGTTGAAGGACTGGCTCGCGACCGATGATCGGTTCAAGGAGATGACGCCCTTGAGCGATGATAGCAATCTTACCGGAAGCTGGCAAGTCTCCGTGAGACACCAGAACGATTGCCTAGTGGCGAATGGCTACATGATCTGCGGCGACACAGCCTGGTTCCCCAATCCAATTAGCGCGGGCGGCATTGGTCCAGGACTGATCGGCGGCGTCCTTGCCGGAGAGACAGCTGTCCGTGCCATAGAACAGAACGATTTCAGCGAAAAGAATCTCTGGCAATACAACCTAGACTTCGTAAAGCACTACGGAAGCAAGACAGCTGGGCTGGAGGCGTTCAGAATGTATCTCCAGACCCTGAACAATCAAGAGATCAACTATGGAATGCGCCACTTCCTGTCAGGGAAGGAGGCTACCGAGATCTCGCTCGGTGAAATGCCCCATCTTTCACCCTTCGAGAAGATCGTGAAACTATTCCTTGGACTAGGATCGTACAAGGCCTTCCGTGGATTGGTCTATACTATGAAGCAGATGGAGACCCTCAACAATCTCTACCAGAACTATCCCAAGGACCCGTCACAGTTCGAAGCATGGAAGCACCAAGTAGATTCGATCCTGGCAGAAACCAGGACGCGATTCAGCTAAGAGAAAAGTCACACAGTCAATATATAGCCCAGTTCGCCTCGTCGATCTGAAGCAGTTGCCTTCTCCAGACATTATTCCATTCGAGTCCAGACGAGTTGATGATCAGGAACTCGTGATGGAGATGTTGTCGGCGGAGACAGACTCAACCTACACTTTTCAAGGTCTCAAGAGAAGACTTGGACTTCACCAAGAGAAACTGACTAGAATCCTCAGACGACTAGAGGACAATAATCTCGTCGCAAAGACCGAAGAGGGATATCGGACCTTGAAACATTCGCGCAAGACAGCCCAACACCTAGTAGGAGGAGAGCCGGTCATTCGGGGACAGCTTCCCCCAGGGATAGACGCGCAGAACTTGCTGGGAAAAATCAAGGGTCGATGGTTCAAGAATTTTCGTTGGGTAGGCTACGCCAACGGGACGGATGAATTATCGCTCTATTGGATTACAGAAGACAACAAGTTTCAGGTGAGAATTCAACTCTCTCCAATCGAGATTCTAGTCTGGTCCCAGCCAACGGATCCGAAGGAGACCGATTCTCCCGTGACCGCGGCCTACGAACTGTTCGACCGCATCAGTCGAATGGTACCAGAACTCGGCGAAAACAGCTAAACTCCAAATCAATCACTTTTAGAACAGTAAGCCGGCTTTCGCTCCCATGTAGAGACCGGAATACTTTCAACATGGGCACGATTAGTCTTTACTTGAAGAACCCAACCCTCAACAAGAGTGAGAGCAACGTTGGAGGCGTGCGCCAGCGAGCCTGAGCCCGTTGTGACTTGGAGGACAGTTATCGGCCTCCTTGGCTGGCTGACAGTTCTTACCGGAATATTCCTCCTCCTGATTGGCTGTAGCTCATTACATCAGAGATCCTGCACAACAAACCTGACTCTATTTTCAACAGCGACAACAGTCGCCGGAGCACTCCTTCTGGCCACGGCATGGTTGACGGGCGAGAAGGGGGAAAAGACTCCCCTAAGAACGAGTGTGAAGATGCTCGCGACCTACCTTCTCATACTCCCTGGTGTCGCGGTCATCATCGTCATAGTCCTGTTCCTAGTATTCCTAGGTCTTCCTCCAGGCTAAACGAGCAGAACTCTAGACATCTGATTCGATCAAAGGCTTTCATGAAATCGTACAGGGCTCTTGACTGGGTTGCCATTTCCCCAGTCAATATGGGTCACCCACCACCAGCGTATAGTGAGGAAAGAGAGAATGTTTGGTGAATCTATCCATTTGGATTACAGTTTCGACGTAGTGAGACTGGACTGGCAACCTATAGAGCGGCATCCTAGACCTTTCCGAAAGAAGAACCCGAACGATTTCGGGCGAAGCGCATTCAGGTTTAGCCTAAGCCTTTCCCATATGTTATTCTAGCTCGCTCGTTGGGTCTTAGCAGGGCAACCGGGGATCGGCTCTCAGACAGCTCATGGATGCTTGGGCGGAGTAAATTTATCGAACTTCGTTTCGTAGCTAACCTGGTTGGCTATATGTTGCAGAGAGACTAGTAATGCTGGTCAAGCCCAACAAGATTCTCGTTAGCCCGAGGTCGGGCTGGGAAATTTTTCTCCTCGAGGCTAATTAATCAACTAGGTGGAGTTCGAATCTTCCCATGATCCCAAAACGCCACGCTACCCCCAGCTGCGACAAATAATCCGAGTATGATCACCGCCCAAGACACACCGTTGGCGGTCCAAGGATTGTACAGACATCCTGGATAATTGTTGGGAGCTGGACAAACCGTTGTCGCCAAGCCTAACGTGATGCCTGCTACAATGATGCCCACGCCCACGAGGATCACCGCGATTCCGGATTCTACGTCCATGATCTCACTCCAGAGCATAGTGAGGAAGATTTAGTCATGGCGTAACCGCAGGAACCGCCCTGAAGGCTCACAGCCCATTCCGAGAGTTCCATCTCACTTCGAGACGTCCTTCTAGAAAAATGGGACGCTCACATCTACCAAAGGGTCGACGGATGTGAGCCGTATGGAGATCTTTCCTTCAACGGGGATTTGTTGCTTCGCCTAGAGACTAGCGGGTGCGAGTGTTAGTTCTGAGTTCGCATTGGAGTTGCCTAACACGGTCCCTGCTGTACGATTGATCAAGTCAGCTACGGCTTCGGGATGGGAGATCATGGACAAATGTCCTGCTCTGACCTGAACGATTGTTGCTTGTGCGCGTTGGGCCATGAATAGCTGCGCGAAAGGCGGAATCACGTTATCGATTGTGCCGACGAGGTAGAAGGATGGGATTGTCTTCCATGCAGGCACTCCAGACGGCTGTGGTAGGGCACTAAGAGCGAACGGGCGTTGGGTCGATGCGAGGACGGCCCCCTCTTTGGAGGGGAGGTCGTTCGCGAAGCAGGAGGGGAAGAGATTTGGTTTGACGTAGAGATCAACGTCTCCCGTCAATGGAACGAAGTTGAAGACCGTTGTGGGATCTCCTGAAAGGCAGGACGGAGACTGACCAGGTGGCGGTGGGACGCTGGAGAGCGATGCAAGTGATTCTCCTTGGTCGGGGGCGAAGGCGTCTATGTAGACGAGAGCTTTCACGTTCGGATTTCCGGTGGCGGCATTGGTGATGACTGCTCCTCCGTAGGAGTGGCCGACTAGGATTATTGGCCCGCTAATGCTCTGGAGGAAGCTGGCGATGTAAGCGGCGTCGGAAGTTAGGCCTCGTAGTGGGTTGGCTGGAGCGTATACGGTGTAGCCCTGTTGTTGAAGGATGCTGATGACGCGACTCCAGCTCGATCCGTCAGCCCACGCACCGTGGATGAAAACGATGGAGGGTTTAGGT
>VBAW01000022.1 GCA_005888635.1 Candidatus Bathyarchaeota archaeon
ATCAGATAATCGATTTCTTTGGAGACGGAGCACGCTTCGGTGTGAGTATCCAATACAGCGTCCACACAGTACCGGGAGGAACAGGAGAAGGCTTCAGGCTAGCTATAAGCCGTTACCTTGATGATCAGACATTCTTCGCTCTGAACGGCGACCAGATCACCGACCTCAAGCTCAAAACCATGCTGGCGAAACATCGGAAGAACGGCCCGCTGTCCACAATCGCCGTTGTCCACCCGCGGCTCCCCTTCGGACTGGTCAAGGTGGACAACCAGGGCTACTGTCGAGGCTTCATAGAGAAACCTCTTCTAAAAGACGTGAATATTTCCACCGGAATCTACGTGTTTGAGCACGAGATCGTTGAGCACCTTCCTCGAATCGGTGATGTTGAAAGGACAACCTTTCCCAAGCTATCAAAGGTAGGTAAAGTGGGCGCGTTTAGGCATGGCGGATCGTTCATCACGATTAATTCCTTAAGAGAGCTTGAAAACGCGGAGAAGCAGTTAAGGAATCAAGCAGATTGAATGTTCTTGTCACGGGGATAACCGGGTTCATTGGTTCAAGACTCGCCACGAAATTAGTAGAGCAGGGAGACGATGTATACGGGCTAGTCAGACACTCGTCGGAGAGAGAACTGAAGAGAATAGAAAAAATTGTTCCCAAAATTCACCTAATTGAAGGCGACCTTGTGAGATTTCATTCTGTTCTCTCTGCGGTAGAGACTTCTGATCCCAACGTAGTCTTCCACCTCGGAGCCCTAACTCCTGTTCGATTATCATTCGACGATCCTTATCCATACATAGGGATCAATTTTGATGGAACAGTGAACCTTGTCCATTCGATCGTTAAGCAGTCGCCGAATACTAGGCTCATCGCTGCCTCCACTGCAGAAGTTTACGGTTGGCAGCCAGCCGGTCGAGCCATCTCGGAGAGTGCGCTCCTCAACCCAGCGTCACCTTATGCCGTGTCGAAGGCCGCCGCTGATCAGTATGTCCAAATGGCGAACAGGATCTACCACTTACGAGGAACGGTGATGAGGCCGATCAACAGCTATGGCAGGGTCTGGGAGAGCGGATTCTACGCCGAGTATTTGATCTCAAAGATGTTGAGGGGAGAGACTTGCTATATCGGTGCGCCTGACTCGATTCGTGACTATATGTTCGCCGAGGACCATGTCGATGCTTACCTGGACGTAGCAAAATCCGAGAAAGCAATCGGCGAAGTCTACAACGTGTCCCCGGGCAATCCTGTTACAAATGTAGAACTCGCTAAGAAACTGTCAGGATTAACAGGATTCAAGGGCAAGCTCGTCCTTGGAACGTACCCGCCTGGTTATCCACAACGGCCACAGAGTCAAGATCCAGTGTATCTCGTTTTAGACAACACAAGAATCAGCAGAGAAGTCGGCTGGCACCCACGTTACTCCCTTGACGAAGGATTGAAGCAGGCTGTCGAGCTGTGGAGTCGCAAGATAAGCTAAAAGATTTCAGCTGTGGCAGTGATCCTACTCATCATGCTGTTGCTTTTCCAACGCGAGGAACCCGGCGTAGCCGCATTCTTCACATAGATACCGGATTGGAAGAATCCATCCCTCTAGGGGTGCCCGCGAACGTTTCACTGCAGCTCCGCATTGAGGGCATGAGAGCGGGCCCTGTCCACTCTTGCGGATGGAGCGAAGAACGTCGAGTAGAGCCGACAGCTCTTTCGCCTAATGCAGCTCTATGCTAGCTTCTGGGAAGCCGTAGCCGACTAGTACCTTCTTTACCTTGTCCCGATGGTCCCCCTGGAGAATGATAGAATTGTTCTTGGAAGTGCCGCCGCAGGCGCAATATGTCTTCAATTTGGTTGCAAGATCTGGGAGGTTGACGCTCTTTCCGTCAATGCCTTCGACAATGGTGGCTGGTTTGCCCCATTTGCGCATTTCCATTCGGACTTTTACGGTCTGCTGCTCCATGCTGATGGTGCTGCAAACGCATAGGTCTTTAGGCAGGCCGCAGGTCGAACAAACATCGGCCATTCTAGAAGCCTGAGACTCCTTTGTGGTCGTCCACGGGTAAACATGATGTTCTTGCGTATTTAAGAGTGCCTTCAAGCCTCTCGGATCAGATTCCTATCGAAAGGAAGAGCACGAACCAGAATAACCAAGTTCCGACGAGCATAAGGAAAATAGTTTGCCTTTCTTGCATCCTGACTTCTGATGGATGTTCCTATTGTCAGGGCTAAAATCGAGCTTGTTACTAGCGACGGGTGGGCGCAAAGCACGAGCCGGAGCGTAAGTTTGGGTATTCTACGTGAACGGGAATACGGAATCCAGGGAGTTCCGGAGATTGCCGCAGGCTTCCAGAGTTTGCTGAAACAAGGAGGAGTGTCGGTTCCAAGGTATAGTCATAAATATTCAAGACTAGCGTACTCAGAGATGCTTTAAAGTGGGAGAATGAGCGAACGCATCTCCGTTTCGATTGAGCTGGAGTTCTTCAACAAGTATCTGTTCAACGCACTGAAAAGGAGCCTTTCAAATGCAACGCCTAAGAGGAAGTTGGACATTATCTACTACTACTCGCGCGATCCTCGAGTTAAGTTCTCTATAGCTCTCAACGGGTTTAGCAGCGGAGGGGTTGCTGCGCATCCGCAGTGGAGCACTGTCTTCAACAACGTTCAGAACATGCGCCAGTATCTTCGCTAAGCCTACTTTCCATCAGGCGGCCAGTCCAAGGGAGTCCTTTAGGCCCTTGTACCGATTTCGCACTGTGACCTCAGTCACATTTGCTATCTCCGCGATTTCCTTCTGAGTCTTCTTCTCATTCTCTAGAACGCAAGCGACGTACAACGCCGCCGCGGCCAGACCCATCGGGTCCTTGCCCGCCACGACGCCCTTCCTTCTCGCATCTTTCAAGACTCTGATCGCTGATTGCTGAGTCTGCATTGAAATTTCGGCTCTACTCGCGATCTTCGAAATGCATCGAATCGGATCTTCCACAGGCATGGACATTTCGAGTTCTCGCAAAAGCAGCCTGTAGCATCTGGCCACATCCTTCTTCTTGATTCTGCTGGCGGCAGCTACCTCCTTTAATGTCCGAGGGGTTTCGGACGATCTACAGGCGGCGTAGAGAGAAGCCGCAGCAATGGCCGCAATAGATCTGCCTCGCACTAGTCCGTTATCCAAGGCCTTCCGGTACACAACAGCTGAGCTCTCTTTCACGTTGGCGGGCACGTGTAGCTTGTCGGTAAGGCGATCCAGCTCTGCCATCGCTTGCGCTAGATTTCTGTCAGACGACGAATGTACTCGAGTACGGATCTGCCATTTGCGAAGCCGGAGCATCTCCATCCTAGTCTCCATGGGAAGCTGCCGGCCAAACGCGTCCCTATTGACACGGTCTATGACTGTGGAGAGACCTTTGTCGTGAATAGAAAATGAAGTTGGTATACCTACCCGGCCTCTCTCGTCCTTCTCCTCTTTTGTGAATGCACGCCACTCTGGCCCGCGACTCATCAGATTCTGAGACAGCACGAGCCCGCAGTCTTGACAGATCGTCTCCCCTTGGTCGAAATCTTCGATGAGATTTACACTACCGCATTCTGGGCAGACGTGAATTCTCGAAGGGGTTCTACCAGGAGAAACCCCTTATGAGTACCGGGCTAGAGCCGAGCCTTCGTAGCCCGGTGGTGTAGTGGTCTAGCATAGCATGGACGTTACGGGCCAGACATGCAAGCGTCCCTAGTGGGCTCTGGATCCCCTCATGGATGGGGTAGGAGTCACCTGCTGACGGGAGTTCGAATCTCCCCCGGGCTACCTGCGATGCGAAAGAGGGTTGATCTTTGTGGCTCGAGTGGATTTTGCATACACGAAACTTAAACATGTGAGAATGAACGTGAGCGTACCCTTCGTCCTGGGCGAGAGGCAAGAAGTGCAATGATGAGTGCCGAAAACGCGATGGGTGTGATTATCTGCCAGTCTGTGGATTCCACGCTCGATATGGTTTGCTGTAGTGTTGAAGTCCGCAGATTGAGCGACTCCGACGGTCTGGAATAGATCCGAAGAAAGGTCAGTCCTCCGATAGGCATCGCACCGAAGGCGTACTTTCCCAGGTTTCCCGTTTTCAGCGGGTTTTGAACATTCGGGCTGCCTCAAGTTGTTGAGGCCTTTGGGTTTCGGCTGGTCGCTTGCCTTTGAATCGAAAACGATTTCTTGAGCGAGGAGGCCAACGAGATAAGCTCATCACTCTTCGCATTTTCTCGTCCCTGGGTTTCATATCGTATTGGAGTACTATCTGCCCTACGACCAAGACAAAGTAAAGGACCTGCACCCGACGTTTAACGCGAATCTTTAGTTGACGTCCTACCGGGGAGTCCGGAAAACTGGAGGGATTAACCATGGGCAGCTATGTTTTATTCTAAAAATTTCTTTGATAGTGATGCTTGGACGGGTGTCGCTCTGTCAAAAACGAGGTTTCGATATCGAGCAGTCGCGGTGGGAGGCACATTCGACATTCTGCATATTGGTCACGAGAAATTGCTGGCTAAGGCCTTCGAGCTTGGGGAACTCGTTTTCGTCGGCGTGACGGGAGATCGCCTGGTTTCCAAGCTTAGCAAAGATCATCCCGTGAGGACATTCGCTGTTAGAAGACGAAATCTCCGGCAGTTATTGAAAGCGTACGGCTGGCTTGAGCGAGCTAGGATCACAGAGCTGAAGGATTCGTTCGGACCCGCGATCCGAAGGAGACGACTCGAGGCTGTTGTGGTCAGCGAAGAAACTCGAGAGAACGGGTTACGGCTAAACCAGTTAAGGCGGAACCGTGGACTGAAGCCTCTTCGTCTCTATGTGGTCCGGATGGTTAGGGCTGATGATGGTAAGGTAGTCTCTGACAGCAGAATTCGACGCGGCGAGGTTAATCCGCGAGGCAGACTAAAGAAGAGAGTCCGTACGAGGATTCGGTAATCCGTTTTGGCTGGTCAAGTTGCAAGTTAAGCTAATTGATATCTTAGTCCGCTTTCCGTCGAGTATACGGTGAGCATCTGTTCGAGTTCTCGGAGGAAGCCTCCGCTTAGATGCCACCTCGAATCCTTCTTCTCGATGAACCCGGCCCCGACTAGTCCGTGGATCATGTTGTAGAACTGACCCACGCTCATCCCACGCTTGCCGATCCAGTCTTTCCACGCCTGGATTGGCAAGCCTGCCGGTTCAGCCTTCTTGACCTCTCGCCAGAAGTTGTGGGCCTCCCCAGCTAGAAAGTCACTCTTCCAGAAGACTCGACGAAAGAGCTCGTCCGGGTTAGCTGGAAGATTGCCCGCCTTGAACAGAATGGTTGTCTTCTGTTTCGGCGGCCCACGAGCAGCTCTGCGTGGCATCGAAGATTCACTTGAATTCGCGAGAACTTTGGTTCTGCCTTTAATCCTTATGGTGGGCCAGTGCGCTGTCTAACTACGGGTTTTTCACGGTGACGCCGCCAAGGATATTACGTAAGTAAAATCGTAGTTGAATGGCGATCAGATCGCGATGATGACTACGGCGACATTCGCTTATGGCGTCTCGGGGCACAAGAACCTGCTTTTCAGTACTGCCCATTGCATGGGACCTCGTTCGGGACTGTCTAGGTGCCATCGAGGAGCTGTTTCTTCTCTTCAAGAGAGAGTTCCTCAACGTAGACTGCCGTGGCCCTTAGGTCTTTGTGTCCCATGAGGCTCTGAACCTTCCAATAGTCCCGGCCGGTTTTCCTAGCCCAATAAGTCCCGAAATAGGCCCGTTGCCGGTGATTATGCAGACGATCCCAGTTAGGAACGCCCGCGAGTTTGGCGTATTTTCGTAGAATGTTTGTGGCATGTTGTTCTGTGAGAGGAATGACCCTCTCGCCTTTGCGAACCTTCGATGCTAGATCCTGTGCAAGTCGAAGCCATTTCTCTCCAGGATAGTCGGGCTCTGTTTTTCCTCCCTTGAAATGAATCATGATCGTTTCGTGGCCGACATCCTCTTTCCTTATTCCGGGCAGGTTCACTATGCAGATGGCTTTCTCTCCTGTCCTCTTCCTCGTGTACGAGACTTTATTGTGGCAGCCAACTATGCTTCCAATTCGCCATCCTCGCTCAAGCTGTAGTCCTAAGAGTAGGTGATCTCGTGGCACAGGCTCTGCCAACTCCAGTATCCGATTCTTGTGCAAGTCGCTTAGCCGGGTTTCTCCCCGTCCATCTCTGATGCGCAATTGTGAAGTCAACCCAAGATGACTGGTAACTGTTGCATAAGCTTGGAAGGAATTTGTGTAATATGGCTACGTTGGCAGTGTTGTCCACGCCCGATGGAGGGGCAGAGCGTGTTAGCACGAAGATGCCGAACTGGCATAGCCTCGGGACCAGATGTTGATTTCTAATTGAACAGTATGCCTGTTGATTGACCAACATTGGAATATCGGCGAAGATACTTAGTACGTTCCCGCAATTTAGTCCATTTGTCGCTCTTACTAAAAGTGCAGTTTTAGCAAATACACGTGCGTATTAGCGCTGATCCTGAAATGCCGCTGCAGATGAACGTCTAGAGCTCCTGCAGAAGTCCAACCATACTAACATGCTTTGAGAATAATCGGTGCCTTGAATCCTCTCCCAAAGATCACTTTTGTGTCGGGAGAACAATTTGTTATCGACATTCTTGGGCTGGTAACGTATTCGGTAACCGTTGATGGTAACAGAATGGTGGGGGAAAAGGCTGGTTTTTCGGCCCAAGATTAGGTTGAACCGGCTGAGTCAAGCGCTCCAATTTATTGGAGGGATTCAGTCTCTCCAATTTATTGGAGACCGTATGTTATTCGAGATCTCAGGTCGTATACCTTGGTTCTTTCCTTTGGATGGGCTGGGTTGGAGGTGTTTCTGAGGGGAGGCCGATTGGGGGCAGTGGAGGTGGGATTCCGAGGCTCTTGGACATGATGATAACCTCTGCCATGGCGATGTTTGAGACTGCCTGGATTACTGTCTGTGGAGGTGGTCTGTTCTTCTTGTGTTCCTCAGTCATCTGGACAACTTCGGATCGGTCACCAGTTACCTGAGCTTTGCCCTTGACGCTGAGCTGCGCAATCGAGGGGGTGTAGCTTACAGTGAAAACGAAGGGAGCTTCGACCGTAGACTCAGTTTTCTGGTCGAGGCCAACTATATTGATGTTCACGGCGATCTGCACTTGGGACGGTAGGGGTGTATCATAGTCCCAGTAGCGCTCCCCGGTCAGATTTGTGACTTGAATCGCAACTCTTAGCACCATACAATCAGCCGAGGAGAAGGTTGTTCCCCTTCTAATATCATTACTTCTTGCCAGGTTCGCCAGCGCCATCTGGTTGGCCGATTGATCTCCGCACCCTTTGTATCATGACTTTACGACCATCAACCCTCACCGAGAGAATGTCTCCCTCTTTGAACGGGAAACTGGAATCATCAGTCAACTTCGTGGGGAGATAGATTCTGGGCGATCTGTACACGGTATCTCCGTTGCTGGCCGCCTTCTTGGCTACGGCGAACCTAGTTAGAATCTTCTTGACCAATCCCGACCGCTCTCTGTGGCATCTTTGCGAGGAAGTATATCTGCGTTTACTTAAGTAAAGCTTTTAGAATTTACTTGCGTCGAACTCCATCGAGCGGGTTGGATTCTCTCGTCAGATTTTGGCAGTACGCATCAGAACTCAAGAGCGAGCAAAGGAAGGGATGGCAGAAGAAAGTTGATGAGAGAGTGGATTCCGTAGCAGATCATTCCTATGCTGTGGCTTTGCTGGCCTTGTACGAGGGAGAGCGTCGGGGCTATGATCTGGAGAGAATTCTGAAACTTGCGCTAATTCACGATCTTGAAGAGGCGATCATGGGGGATCTCACGCCTCAAGACAAGGCGCGTCTCGGGCCGACTAGGGTGGAGAAGGATCGAGAAACAGCGATCCGAGAATTGTTGTCGAAACTACCAAGCAAGAGTCGTGCATCATATCTCAAACTATGGACAGATCTGAAAGAAAAGCGGAGTAAGGAAGCTCGCCTGGTCCACCAGCTGGACAAAGTCGAGATGGCGTTTCAAGCCCACAAATATGGAAAGAGAACAGGGCAGAGAAAAATGTTAGACTTTTACGAGTCCGCGACTCGGGAGACAAACGATCCGATATTGAAGCGCGCACTAGCGACAATTGTCAAGAACTAGACCAGAGGAGCCAAGGCGACCCGTTCTTTAGCAGATTTCGCCAGCTCATCCTTATGAAACACATTCTTGAAATCACGAGTGAGGATGGTGACATAGTCAGCGATCTCCTCCTCGCTCATAAACTGGAACATGTACCCACCGTTGTAGGGGGAAGGCTCCCCCTCCCTCTTCAGGAATTCGATGTGCATCAACGGGTCTCCACGCTTGATTGTAATCGGCTGCCGTTCGTTACTCAGGTTGACGAGCTCTAAGGCGAGTCTGCCAACGTAGCCGCTGTGTACCTTCGCGGCGTTCAGAAACGAGAGCCCCATCCTTCCGTACTTGCTCTTGGCAGTGAGATGCGCGACAAATTGTGGGGGAGTGAAGACTACCTCGTTCGACACTAGGTTCTGGTGCTCCAAGTAGTGGAGTGTTCGTTCCTCCTTGACGGTCAGAATGTACCCATCCCCATCCAAGAGACTGTAGTCAAACGGGTGAATGCACTTGTAGCTCCGTATGAGCTCAGTGAGCTCGTTCTTACCGATTACGCACATACTCTCGACCCGCTAATAGGCTAAATTTGATGGTTTCGGTCAAGGAGGTCGGATCCAATCTATGCAGTTGACGTGCGGATTAGAACGAAAGAGAGCGATCGCGTGCTTGAGAAAAGTGTCGAATAATCGAAAGCAACGACTAGCAGAACGTCTCCTATCCCGCTCGGAGGAACTGGCAAGGTCACGTTGCTGCTGATCATAGAGGGCGCCGAAATTGGAAAAGGGCTCCCCGCAATAACCACCGTGCAGTTTGAGAAAGTGAGACGAATCTCGTCGTAACGTCCGGAATGAATTGGCGCCGAAGCGACGGTTGGAGGAATCGTCTGATCTGATAATAGATCGATTTTGGGAAAACTCTGGGAGATTATGATCCAGCCAGTAGAATTGACGAATCCGGCTTGGTGGAGTGCGATTTGGGTAAACCCTACGTAGATATGGTTGACAGCGCTGGAAGAAGACAGGCTGGAGAATCGTAGGAATATTGTTCCCTGGGTTGTAGCTGGCGCGAAGGCAATTACGATTATGACGACCAGCACAGCGACGAACAGGATCCTCCTCCAAGCGGCATATGGGTAATTCATCGTTTGACCGTGTGCACTGATCGCATCTATTTAACAACAAGACCGAGGGGACACCCTTGACGCACCTTGTCGAGGGATGACGATGCTCTACTCGCGCATGGTTGAAACCTATCAGAAGATCGAGGCGACGACCAAGCGCCTCGAGATCACAAAACTGCTTGTTGATCTTCTCAAAGAGACACCTTCCGAGATTATCGACAAAGTCGTTTACCTCACCCAAGGCAAACTCTACCCTGACTACCTCGGAATTGAGATCGGCATCGCTGAGAAACTAGCCATCAAAACCCTCGCAATCGTTACTGCGGCCAAAGAGGCGAGAATAGCCGACGAGTACAAACGAAGAGGCGATCTCGGGGATGCCGCCGAGGCCCTACTCGCGGGCAAAACCCAAGTCGGCTTGAGAAATGAACGACTCACAGTGGAAGAGGTCTACGGAATCCTAGACCGGATCGCAAAATCAAGTGGACCCGGATCAGTCGAGTCCAAGATTCGACAACTAACATCACTGGTAAGCAAAGCCTCGCCGATGGAGACGAAATACGTCGTCAGAACAGCGCTAGGCCGACTCAGACTAGGCGTGGCTGACATGACACTACTCGACGCTCTGGCACAGGCACTAGCCGAGGGAAATGAGTCGAAGCCTCTGTTGGAACAAGCCTACAACCGCTCTTCCGACCTAGGATTCGTCGCGAAAGCCCTCGCAAGCGACGGAATTGACGCGATTAAGTCGTTCAAAGTGACAGTTGGCAGACCCATCAGACCGATGCTTGCCGAAAGACTCTCCGATCCTCAAGAAATTCTAGAAAAAATGAATGGTAGTGCAGCCGCAGAGTACAAGTATGATGGGTTAAGAATCCAAGCACACCTCTCAAATCGAAAAGTTACGCTCTTCTCAAGGCGTCTCGAGAATATCACTGACCAATTTCCCGACCTCCACACTCTTCTGAAACAGGGAATTTCTGATGACGAACTTATCCTTGAAGGAGAGGCCGTTCCCGTGGACCCTTCAACAGGAGAGCTCCTACCATTTCAACTGGTCTCGCAACGACGTGGACGCAAATACGAGTTGGAGAAGACTATCCAGGAAATACCTGTCGCGCTCTTCGCCTTCGACCTGTTATACGATAGCGGTATCGATTACACTCAACTAGAGTTTCCGCGCAGGCGAGAAGCCTTAGCAAAGCTGATTCGGCGCAACGAAAGGCTCGATCTTTCACGTCAGATCACCGTCACCAAGCCCGAGCAGCTGGACGATTTCATGCAACAGGCAGTGGCAGATGGATGCGAGGGATTGATGATAAAGTCGATCGGACCCCATTCGATCTACAAGGCAGGGGCGAGGGGATGGGGTTGGATCAAATACAAACGGGAATACAAGTCTGAGATGCAGGACACAGTCGATCTCGTCGTCGTAGGAGCGTTCGCTGGGAGAGGAAGAAGGGGAGGAACCTATGGCGCGCTTCTCTTGGCGGCTTACGATGAGAAAGACGATGTGTTCAGAACCGCGTGCAAGTGCGGGTCCGGCTTCAAGGATGAAGATCTCGCAAAGCTTCCGGAAATGTTGGAGAAGTACAAGATCGACCATCGGCACGCACGGGTAGATTCCAAAATCATGGCTGACACTTGGTTCGTGCCTGGCCTGGTGTTGGAGGTTATCGGAGCCGAAATAACTCTGAGTCCGATACACACATGCGGGCTAAACTCGATTAGGCCTGGAGCCGGGTTGGCGATCAGGTTTCCGCGATTTACGGGACATTATAGGACTGAAAAGTCACCAGAGGATGCGACGACAACTAGGGAAATCGTAGAAATGTACAGAAGCCAGCTCAAACAACTGAGCCAGACACAGCCCGTGGAAGCGGCCTAGACACTGAGAATTGCGAAGTACCGGTTTCCAGATGGAATGCGGATTTCTTCGCTTGGTGAGAGGAGAGAATTCTACTCACACGAGTTTAGCCTCACCAGGATACGAGACTGGTTCCGCGTATGGCGATCACCTATTGTTTTCGCGGTCGTGATTGGAAGGCATACTGGTATTTCTCCTATGAAGTATCGTCGCGAACGTGGCCGGACTATAGTCATCGACGAGTACGAGAGCCTATCCGAAATGAGAAATTATTTCATTGATTTCATGCCAGAATCAGCGTATTATGATCGCAATGTCTACAAGGATTGGGATCAGGCAAGACACCTCGAGAACGATCCCACACAACTGGGCAGCTCATTTGGCCAAGAGCTAGTATTCGACATTGATCCTGAGAATTTCACCTGCCCGATTCACGGAACTCTTGAAGAGAAGATGCGCAGGCATCAAGGATTGTCGTTCTGTCGGCTGGAATTTCAATTGGCCCAAAAAGAGGCTGCTCAGCTCATAGAGATTCTGTCTAGAAATTTCTCCGAGATCAGTCTCGTTTATTCGGGTCGAGGATTTCACATCCACATCAGAGATGAAGAGACCGCTTTCTGGAACAGAAAGAAACGTTTAGCCCTCGTTCGGTCGCTCACAAAGCGAGGGTTGGTGATGGATGAATGGGTCCCTTCTGGCGGAATGAGACTGATTCGCCTACCCTATTCGCTAAACGGCCTGGTAAGCAGAGCTGTGATCCCATTGGCTAAGAATGAACTTGGAGTCTTCGATCCAATAACCGACGAACGCACAATACCGAGATTCTTGTAGGCTAGACTGCTATTTCTTGCGCTTCTTCTTAGCCTTCGGCTTAGTCTTCTTGGTCTCGGAGGACTTTTTCGCGACCTTCTTTGCCTTCGATTCTTTCCCAGCGTAGTAATAATAGGCCTTCCGCTTCTTGGCTTTGGTTGAAATTTTCGTAGTTGCCATTTTGGATTCTATCTTGCAATCTATCCGGTCTTAACGCTTCCGATTGCCGGATCTTTCTTAGCAATAGCCGAAGTTAGATGAGACTAACAGGTTTCGAGTGCAGATAGAATCCGGCTGTGGGTTCCTTCCACCGTTTCAATGCCTGTGTTCAAGAGTATGCAATTGACCTTGAACGAAGAGATCATTCTACGGAAGAATTCCTCCTGACGCGCGTGGTCGAGGTGGAGAAGGTACGGGTTGAACCAAGGTTCGTTGCTTATTTTTCCCCATAACTCCTTGGGTCCGGCTCCGGGACGAATCATGTACTCGCCCTTACGCAGGACTTGGATCGCCTCGTCCGAGTTCAGCTTGACCTCCTCCGGGCTCTTCTCGTCACGTCGTAGCAAGACCAAGAGCCGAATTTTGGCCTCATCGGCCACTTTGTCTTTGCCGAACAATTGTTCTCTTGGAACGAGAGCTCTGCTGTTACCGAACGCATAGTAGCACCACTGATATCCATCGTCGAAGACGCAGCGCTGATTGGTGAGTTTGCATCCTGTCGGACCCTGTGTGAACTCGCAGTTCTTCTTGCTCATTACGACGTTCTCGCATTTGCTCTCGTCGAAGATTTCTCTCAGCCAGGGCTTGTTGAGCTGTGTCTCGGTCCGCATGTAGAGACTCTTCTCAGGCTGTTTGCCCACTATGTAGCCAAGGTGTTCGCCTTCAGTGTGGTCGATGTTGACCCAGTCGTCTCCGACTATCCTGCCTTCCGGCAGTTCCATGAGTTTGAATGCCTGAGTTGTTTTGCCTGTGCCGGTCGGGGCTACTATGATGACTCCCTTGCCCCCAACATCCACACACGCGCCGTGTATCGAGTGGGTGTTCTTCGTCTCTTCGAGGATTGCGGCCGCCATTCCGAGCGCCCAGCTCTTGCATTGGCCATAGTATTCAGTGTTGAAGAAGAGGGACTCGTGGGTCTCGGGGCAGTAAAACGCTGAAGGCTCCTGACCTTCGACGCCGATTGCAGAAATGACCCTTGAATGAATAGGCGAAGATTGTGATGCTTGATGCCAGTTGAGGGTCCAGAAATCGTACTGATGCTTGCTGTTGCCCTGGAATTCAATGTTGACTCCGTTCAGGTTCGCCGTTGACCGGAAAGAATGCAAGCTGAGTTTCTTCTCTGCGGCTTCTCTTAGACGGTCGAACTTGTCCTTGGGGACATTCTTGTCGCCCTTGACTCGCGTCGTTGAAGCGGTGATGTAGTTGTCTAGGGTCACTTCGTAGGGCTCCGAGAAGATAGTGCTGCTATCGCCTCGAATATGACCTTTGCACCCACGGCCGCTGTCTGTCCAGAATCCAGCTGGGGAGAGACTTCGACGAGATCGAAACCCCTGGTGTTACGGTTCATCGCGGCTTGAACGAGGGTCAGTAGCTCATCGGTCGTAATGCCGTCAGGTTCTGGGTTCCCGACTCCGGGGGCGTACGCTGGGTCGAGGACGTCAATGTCAACGGTGAGGTAGCTGTGGGTGAATCCTGAGAGGAAGGTCCGGATTCTCTGCCCGGTCTTGTCAAGTGGATTTTTCCTGATGTCTTGTGGAGTGATGATTTGGAGGCCGGAATCGTGGCAATAGTCGAGCTCGGGTTTCGAGAATGCTCGGATCCCTACTTCCATTACATGGCTCGGACCTATCCGTTCTGCGACTCTTCGCATGAAGGTAGCGTGGGATAGCTTCTCCCCCAGAAACTCGTCCCTCAAATCAAGATGGGCGTCCAGATTTACAAGTCCAATGTCGGTTGGGAGGGCGTCGATGGCGGCTTTTGTTACCGTGTGCTCGCCGCCTGCCATGATAGGAATCTTGCCCGTGGCGCTTAGTTCTTTCCAGACAGCAGTAATTCTCCGAAGGGTTTCATTGAGATCTTCTACTGTGTCGATGTCTCCCGCGTCGTGGACGAGGATTTTTTCGAGGTCCACGTTGGATCGGATGCTGTAGAGTTCTAGGTTGGCTGATATGTCGCGGAGGGCAGATGGAGCAAATCGGGATCCTGGTTTGTAGGTGCTTGTCCGGTCGAATGGGACGCCGAAGAAGACAAAACGGGACTTTTCCAGAGGGGATGATATTCCTGTGAAAGCCAGTCGACTGGACAGATAGAGTTGGGACTGACTCATGGCTCTCCGACTCGATATTGATACCGAATGTAAGCCTTATTTTGGGAGGTTACGAGGCTTGCGCCAGATTCAAGAGATGTCTAGGCAGACGCCTAAGCAACAGGCAAAGGAGGAGACTGCTGACACGGCGAGTTTCAGGCCGGTTGGACTCTCTATCTCATCCTTCTTCTACGCATTATCGGGAATCTACTATCTGGCTTTTCCGATTGTTGCACAGGATACTCTCGCGTATCACTTATATGCAATCGGGGCCGCATCGCTTCTGGGAAGTCTTGGGGTGTTCATGATGACACGATGGGGTCTCTGGTTGGGGCTCCTTCTGTTTCCTCTACAGATCGTCGCTCCAGCGTCTACGCTGTTGACAGTGGTATCATACCCCGGACTCTGGCAGCAACCGATCTACATTGCCTTCGTAGCATCCTTGTTCGTGCTGATGTTCTTCGCTTCTCTGACCTTTCTACTGGTCCTTGACAAGCGACGCAGCTTCAACTAAGTCATCCGTAGCCTTCCGAGAAGTCGACGGTGCGGCTGGGGTAGAGGATTCTGTCGCATTCGCTCTTGTCTTGTTAGAGTAGCATCGGGCGCAAGAGGTCATGGGTCTCCGACCCTTCGTTCTTGCTTGGACGAGTTGGAATCCGCAGATCTTACAACTGGTGCGGGTTATGGAGAGATTTCCGAATTGGGGAAGAGGCAAGGTGAATCTGCATCCTTTCTCATATCCCGTGCAGCCGATGAATCTCTTGCCGGAGGTTCGGCTTCGAATAATCTTCAGTTGTGATCCGCATTGGGAACATGGATAGTCGAAGGTGAGGCTGGCGATTCTCTGGGATACCACGACTTCTGCCAGCTGGGACCCTATCTCGTCCTCTCTCGCGATCAGATCGAGCATTATTGGTCGGAGATGGTCCAGAGTCTCGGCTATGACGTGGCTTCTACTGGTCTGGAGTGTCTGTATGTTGTCCATCGAGGTTTCAAGTCTTGCTGTGAATTTTGGGTCTATTATGAGCGGACAGTACTTGTTGAGGAGGTTGATGATCTTTAGCGCGAGGGGAGTTGCTTCTATCCGGATATTCTTGATGTAGCCTCGTCGATATAGAATCTCGATGATCTCAGCTCTCGTAGCCTTGGTCCCGATGTTCTCCTCCTCCATCTTTCGGAGCAGGCTGCTAGGATTGTAGCGGGGCGGGGGTTCGGTGAACTTCTGTGAGTCTTTGATCCTTGTGATCGGTATCTTGTCGCCGACTTTTAGGTCCGGGAGTTTCTGAAACTCGTCTGACGTATAGGGTCTGTAGAATTGGGTCCAGCCTTCTTTGAGGAGACGGGTTCCGCGGAGGAAGAATCTGTGCGGCTCTTTCTTGAGGGTGAGCTGTGAGCTCTCTCGAAGGCTTGCCTCGGCGAAGGCGGACATGAAACGTTTGATGATTATGTCGAGGAGGTTTGCTTCAGGCTGGATGAGATGCCGCCTAGGCGGCGCTCCAGTGGGATAGACTGCTGGATGGGCGGGATCATCCTTGGGACCTTTAGTGGGGCGAAGCGAATCCTTGATAGTCAGCTTTGAAGCGAGGGTCCGATATTGAGCCATAGTTGCGATGCCGTGAAGAATTTCCGAGTATCCGATGTCGGGAGGCAGCTTCTGGCTCGAAGTACGTGGATAGGAGATCAACGCCTCAAGGTACAGCTTCTCCGCTATTGCGAGAGTTCTGGATGGGGTGTATCCAAAGTGCTTGAATGCTTCCGACTGTAGATTGGAGAGGTCGAACGGATAGGGCGGGCTCTGTTGTACGTTTCGAGAGTCCGCACTCTCGACCTCGAGAAATGCATTCTTGCAGTCTTTAACGACTTGTTCCGCTTCGGCTATGGTAAGGATTTTTTCCTTCTCGTATTCGAGTGTATAAGTTTGTCCGTCTCTCGCAACCGTTGCGTCAATTGTCCAGAACGGTGTCGGGGTAAAAGATTGGATCTCTTCTTCTCTGTTAACGACGAACTTCAGTGTCGGACCTTGGACTCTGCCCGTGGAGAGGGTTGAGTAGCCGCGGTTCTGTTTGAGGGCTGATTCTGTTAGGAGCCGGGAGAGATTGATTCCGTAGAGCCAGTCGAGTTCGTGTCGAGTGCGGCCGGCCTCTACGAGTGGCATGTCGAGTTGTGGTGCGAGGTTCCTGTAGGCGGATTTGAGTTCTTTCTCGGTCAAAGTGCTGAACTTCATCCGCTGAGCCTTCGAGTCGGCGCCATGACATGCGTATCGTAGGATTGTGTATCCTATGAGCGAGCCTTCGACGTCGTAGTCGCAGGCGTTGATGTAACGGTCAGCGTTGCTGGCGAGTGAGCTGATGACCTGGATCCATCGGGCTAGTCGAGCGGATTTCTTGTCGATGAGGTGCTTGGGCTTCCAGTCGAAATCCCAGACTGGATAGCAGCGCCGGCTGGTGTGGGTCTTCGAGTCGACCGCGTAGAGGTGGCCTAGGGCGGAACAGACGAGGATCGTTTCCTTTCGGTTCCTAGACTCATAGATGGGCACGCCTTGAGTCTCTGTTCTCCGCGGGTCTCCGTCCTCGTCGAGCGCTCGTGCAACACGCGCGGCCGCATCCGGTTTCTCGCATACGATGAGTGTCTGCATCACTTCCACATCTCGGGACGTTGCTGAAGGAACTCAACGATCTCCCTAGCATTCTTGCCCGTTCCTTGCTGTTTAGCAACGCGCTTGAGAAAGTCAGCTCGGCCGATACTGCCGAACGCGTTGGCCCAAGCTTCGTAGGCCTGCCTTACGCTGTCGAGCGCCCGAGCATGGGTCAAACAAAGATCGGCACTGGCCTGTTCAGTCGCCTGACCGCATACGGAACAACCCAAAGGTGATGCGTGTTTCTTGATGACAATCCGCTATGTTTCACGCTTTCGCTCTATGTTCACGGTCTCAATTGGCGCTATTCTGTTTTCCCTCATGGGTCTTCGGGACTTCGAACACTATGCCTTTGCTTGGATGGATTCGGGTTTTTACCGGCCGATTATCAAACTTGCGTCCGCGCATCTTCTTGATTGTGAGCTGGGTGAACGGTCGTCCAGATTGGAGTGCTGTAGAAAGCTCCAGGACACAGTCTACTGCTCCCTCAAGTTCGGCCAATACTTGTTTCGGTGCGCCTCTGTTAACCGCAAGGAAGAATCTGCCTTTCTCCTCTCTCAGGTTCGCGGCGGTTTCTTGAATCAGATTCGTTAGGCCGCGTGTGCTTGCTCTCTCGACAAGTTGGTGGGAGGAATCGACAATGAGCGTGGGTTTACCAACGGTTACCTCTGTAAGCCCGGAGGATATTGCCATATCCAGTATGGTCGTGTCGTAGAAGTTTTCTAGGACCCCGTGGTTGTTGTCCATTCTTGGTGTCTTCGTTATCTCGCAACCGATGAGCTGGAAGAATCCCTGCGCTTCGTCCTTTGAGGTGTCAAAGTGCATGCTCTTCATTGCTTGCTTGACGGAGTCTGGGTTGTCATAGGTCAAGAATACAACCGGACGGGCTGACTGGAGGGACTTGTAGGCTACCTCTTCGCAGAATGTCGACTTGCCCGATCCAGTATCGCCTTCGATGAGAACGCTGTCGCCGTCCCTGAAGCCTCCTGAAGCTAGTTTGTCGAAGTACTCGAAGTGTTCCTCGCGGAATGGATGCTTGATCCTGTAGAACCCTCCGTACCCCAATGCTCCTCCAACGGCTACACCGAGGAGGATCCAGCCGAGAGACTGAGTGACCCATGACGTGGGTGCAGGGTTGAGCTGGATGTTGTTGCTGGAGTTCTGGGACAGGTCGAGAGTGCTCCTGATCGTCTGTGATTGGCTATTGACAATCACGATATACTGACCCTTGGGGAGCGAGCGGAAGACTAGGATTCCGCTATTTCCGGTTGTGTTCTGAGTGAATGTTTGGCCTGCTAGCGTTAGGGTGACTGCTGCTCCGGAGACCGGTTGGCCGTTCTGGTCCTCGACCGTAACTGTGAGGTCATATATCTGAAGCTTGACGGGTGCGAGTCCGTTCTTCGGGTTGAACGCGATGGATGAGGTTGCAACGTTGATTCCTTTCCAGGTGACGCTGGAGATAGAGTATGTTCCTCCCGCCAGGAGATAGGATCCCGCTGGGTTGAGGCTTGAGGAGGTGCCGTTCGGGTAGGAGAGTTGGATGCTGGAGGGTGGCTGGGGTAGCGGGTTGGCGTTCCCGTCTAGGAATCTGGTGCTAAAGTCTAGTTCATAGACGGAGAGGTAGAGAGGGGTGGTTAGTGAGGATGTCGGGTTGTAAGAGTTTGTCTGGTTCACGATGGCTCCTTGCAGGTATGCTTTGATGTTGTATGTTGCGTTGTCAAGTAGCATAATGTTCTGGGGTGCGACCCAGCCTGAACTGTTGGAGACCCCGTTGTAGATCGCGACGGCTCCGTTGAATAATGTGATTGAGGCTCCGGGGACCGAGACGGGTGTTGGATCGAGACTGACGGCATGAAGGTTGAGAAGCCACGATGCGATGACTTTGAAGGTTAGGGTCGGGGTCAATGAGATTCCGTTATTGTCTGTAACCGCTAATTTCGAGCTGTAGCTTCCACTGAGAGTGTTTGTTGTATATGTCCAGTTGATCGCCCATGTCCCGGTATAGTTCTGCCCGGTACCTTGGACACGCGTAAGGGGAGAGTTGGATAGAACCGGAGACCCGCTCGGCGAGGTGAGGTTTGACCGTGCGGAGGCTATGTCGTAGAGGCCCAGAGCGTCGAATACTGAGGCTCTGAGGGTGACCTGCCGTCCCGGGCCGGTCCAGTTTCTGCTGAAGAAGTTCGTCTGAAGTCCGGTCTGGTTGAAGCTTGAGTAGAAGTTGATTCCAATTCTCTGCTGGAATGTAGCAACAACTTGGCTGGGCCACCCCGCTCCGTCATATAGAAGACTGATGGTTCGGGTTGTTGTTCCGGTGATGGTGATGGTGATCTGAAAGTTGAGGATTGCACCCTGTTCGATCTGGTAGCTGCTGCTCGTTAGGCTAATCGTGTATGCTGTGAGAGTCGTCGAAATTGATGTCCCTGACAGGCTGCCGACAGCCAGAGCGACGACTGTACCAGCAGAGGTGATCTTGTTGACGTTTCCAGTTATCACGGTGCCTCCTCCCGTGCCCGAAGAGGAGATTAGGTACAGAACAAAGGTTACAGGTCCCGTGAAAGTTACATTGCCAGCCATCGCGGGCTGAGAGTAGTAGTTCCAGACTCCAGGGGTACCACTGACCACATTTCGTGATTCAAACTGTGCCCCGCTCGACCAAGTTTGACTTGTATTCGCCCAGAGATATGTCGAAATCGTGTTCAGAGTCTTAGTAGCCTGGTTGTGAAAGTAGAAACTGGACGGCTGTAAGCTGCCGGAAGCTACCGCGTTGGGCAGGTGGTTCGGGACCAGGACTATGGCGAGTGCTATGAGTGTGATCAGTGCTGCTTTTGATCCCGAGCTTCCTCGCATCCCTGAAAGTTTCGGCTCTCACAGACTCGGCTGGAAGCGCGTACCAAAGCATACCGTCACCAAAACCCGGGCTACTAGGTAGCGGGAATCGCTCGGCGAAACAATCGTTCGAGGTCCGGTGACCGATAATTTCTTGGAGCTTTATTCCAAATTACAGGAAGCTTAGTGTAAGGAGAAACTTTGGCGATTTTTGCCAAGGTCGTGGATGACTGGGCCTCAGTCAGCCGAGAAAGATAATCGAGGGGAGAATTGTCCCTGATGGTTTCGAGGGGTCCCCCCTTGGAGGGGGGGTCTTGGCGTTGATTCTTCGGATTCAGGCTTGGTCTGCGCTTTTGGGGCTATTTTTGAATCCAAAAGGGCGTCTTTCAGAGTCCGGGAACGAGCAGGAGCCGCAAGGATAACGAGCAAATTAGCGGTCACTCATCGCTAACCCAAGGACGGTTTTGAATCGGCAGGTTTGCGCCTGCCTAGTTCGACGACCTCTCTTGCCCAATAACTAGACCCCGGGTTCCGAATTAAGGCTCCTAAGTTCTTTGCCGCAGGCGTGGACCTGGGACAGAAACTGGACCATTCGGCCGTAGCCGTTGTGGACAAGCGCGACAAGGAATTCGATCTTATTCTACTGAAGCAGTTCGAGCTGGGTACAGAGTACGGGTCCGTGCTCGGATATCTAAAGCTCCTCAGCGAGAATCTCCACGACCTGCGTCGGACAATGATCGACCAGACTGGCGTGGGAGAGACGTTTATGTCGATGGCGATCAGCTCGGGATTGAAGAACGCACGAGGCATCGTCCTGTCTCAGCCGAAGAAGCAGGACGTCATGACCTTCCTGAAGCACTGCATGGAAGACGGACTCGTCCACATACCCTACGACAGGGAATTCACGAACGAGCTGAACATCGAACGGTTCGGACTAGAGGCGACAGGCAAGCTCAAGTTCTCACATCCGTCAGGGACTCATGATGATCGTCTATGGGCATTCGCACTGGCAGTATACTACGCGAGACTTCAACCGACCGAATACCATCCCGTCGCCGCCGTCAACAGGTACCCGAGGCCAGAAAACCTTTGCCCCCAACTTCCGCGCAGCCTCTGGCAAACATAATCCGTCTGGACCCTCACCCAGCCATGCGCTCTCTGCCTACTCTGGGCTCTTTTAGGGTCCGACAGGGTGGCTAGTCCTTCCCTCAGAGGGAAATGCCACATATGGGAACCTGCTCGGAGCACGGTAAAACGATTAGTCGCCACCGGGAGGAATGGAAAGGAAATGGGCCTTCATGAGGTTGCACAACATCCGCAGGCGCACTGCAACGAAAACCCCAAACGTTCCCTGGAATGGCAGTATATTTCCGCCAAAAAAAACCGAATCATATTTCAATGAGCAGAAATCACTGTAATCGGTTGAAGCCCGCGCATGCCATCAGTACAGGAGATCCGAGCTCTTCAAAGGGCTCGTAAGAAGGCAAGACGACGAAGAATGTATTTGCTTGGAACCGTTCTCCTAGTAGCAATCATAGCGGTCTCCGTAGTCGTTTATGCTTACATCCAACCAGGAGGTACGAACCCCGGATTACAGGCGATTGTCTATGCCAAGCTCAACACTTCGCAGGGAGTAATAGAAATTGAGCTCTATCAGAACGCAACTCCTAAGACAGTGACTAACTTCGTGAATCTCGCCAACTCTGGATTCTACAACAACCTCGTCTGGCACAGAATTGCGAAGAATTTCGTAATCCAGACGGGGAATTCGAACTCTAGAAATGGGCTGAACAATTCCACATGGTCGCAAGCCGGAACGGGTCAGGCGATTCCGTTTGAGTATGACAACTCTCTGCACAATGCAGTGGGCTACGTCGGCATGGCTAGTACTGGGACTCAAGTCGGTGGCACTACTCAATTCTACATCAATATCAACAATAACTCTGCGACTCTAGACGGAAAGTATGCCGTTTTCGGAAAGGTAATCGCCGGGATGGATGTTGCGTATGCCATCGGAAACCTTCCCATTTATAATTCTCCAGACGGCCAGCCAATTAATCCCTCAGACGCAATGCTCACGAGCGTCACAATTTCGAACAGCCCTTAACTCATAGGAATTGGCCCCCGCTCTTCGCAACCGAAGAGTCTATAATTTTGATTGACACTACTCTTATCAGTCACAAGCGCTCAAACAGACGTGGTCTTGTGAATGACTCCGGTCCAAACTGTTGAGCAAGCCACCCAAGCAGCCGTCGATTTCATCAGAAAGTACTACTCGTTCGTCTATCCTATCGCCGCTAGAAAGGAGAATTCGCGCTGGATAGTGGACTTGGACGTTTCATACTTCAGACCTAGCTATGTCAGAGTGAGAATCTTAGCAGAAGCCGGGAGTCTTGAGGACTTCAATGTGACTCTGGGACCACTTTTGTAGTTTGGTCGCCGCGACCCGGAGTCGATCCATCAACTATCTTTTTGTAGAGATTTCTATCAAGGAAGCTCACAAACACAGATGAACGAATTTCCGCGAGAGGCTGACTTTGTTGCTCCTTTTGATCAATTCCCAGCATTCTTAGTTGTGATCGAGCACTTGTATTGACATCTTCTTTCTTCCCCGAAAAAACAGATTGACACGCAGGGCCATTCCAGAAATTCTAGCTCAATTGCGCAGCGTCGCAGAGATCAATTTCTTCACGCTTGTAGGATTCATGGGAAAGCGTTTTAACCCTATTACCGTAAAAATGTCAGCTACACGGTTTCAGAAATGGTAGACAAGAGAGCAGTATTGATCGTCGTCGATGGAATGGGCGATCGACCACTCATCGACCACGACTACAAGACACCCTTGGAATATGCAAACACACCTAACATGGACCGACTCGCCAAAGGCGGACTAGTCGGACTACTAGATCCTATTTCTCCAGGTGTAAGACCCGGTAGTGACGTCGCAAACCTAGCGCTCTTTGGCTACGACCCCGCCAAATACTACACCGGACGAGGACCTCTAGAGGCACTGGGCGCAGGCATAGATTTGGGACCCAACGACATTGCGTTCAGAGCCAACTTCGCAACCGTAGACGATGACTTCCGCGTCGACGATAGGCGCGCGGGAAGAATCCGCAAGGGCGCGTCGAAACTCGCGAAATCTGTGAGCGAGATCAAAGTCGAGAGCGTTCCTGGAATCAAGACGATCTTCAAGCCGACCGTCGAGCACAGAGCTGTGCTAGTTCTAAGGGGAGAGAAACTGTCGAAGAACGTGACGGATACCGACCCTCAAGAAGAAGGGTTGAAACTCGTGATATCCAGAGCTACCGACGGCTCGGAGGAAGCGAAGAGGACTTCGGCCGCCGTCAACGAGTTTGTAAAGAGATCACATGAGGCTCTACGAGATCATCCTCTCAATCAGGAACGCGCAAACGATGGCGAGAAACCTGCTAACATTGTATTGACAAGAGGCGCGGGGACGCGTCCTTCCTTACCTAGCTTCAAATCAATGTTTGATCTTCGAGGTGCCTGCATCTCCGGAACAGCCCTGATCAAGGGTATCGCAAACGCCGCTGGCATCGATGTGGTCGACGTTAGAGGAGCGACAGGGAGCATTAAGACAGACTACGAGGCAAAGGCGAAAGCCGTCATCGAGGGAGCCAAGGACAAGAACTTCGTCGTCGTACACGTCAAAGCCCCAGACATCGCCGGCCACGACGCCGACTTCAAGGGTAAGGTCAGAGCGCTCGAGGAGGTCGATACGCTAGTGGGACACGTTATCGACGAGGTAGATATTGGAGCCAACTATGTTGCACTCGCATCCGACCACGCGACGCCTGTTGGATACGGATTCCACACCGGCGACCCCGTCCCAGTAGTAATCGCAGGACCAGACGTTCCAGCGAGCAGGGTTCTCAAACTCAGCGAGGCCAGCGCCAGCCGCGGAAACCTCGGACGAATACGGGGATTAGACCTGATGCCCATCCTCACCGACCTGATGGGACGAAGCAGACTGTACGGGTCCTAGACTCCTCACCCGAACTAGTGAATGGCCTCGTCTCGTCTAACATTCAGGTCAGGCGCGTTAAATGGCCAATCGGATCCTCTTAGCCTTCGATTCATGGCGGCCTAGACGGCGGATTCAGATGCCTGCGCCCAGAGGTTAGAGCAATGACCTGCTCGTCTTTCTTTTCTTTGGCCGATCTCTGGGAGGGCCTTGCGCTTTCGGCGTTTTTCGAGTTGAGTGCTTCTCATATTTTGGCTGGTAAAGTTCGACCTCTAGGTTTCCCGGCATGCGGAGGTGGGTTAGCAGTCCCCATCCTTCATCAGTGATGCCTGAAGAAAATTCGACCCCACGTGATTTCAAAGCCTCAACAGTCTGGCGAATGTCGTCGCAGTAGAAAGAGATCGAGTGGAACGACTTGTTAGAAGGATGAACCGCCAGATCGGCCTCTGGCAAGTCGAAGATAAGCCAGCCCTCGCCTATGTCATTATGCACAAGACCCAGTTTTTCACGAATGAACGCCCGTACTTCCTCCGGATTCGGTGTGTAGAACAAGCCATGCATTCCCTTGATCATTTGACTCTCTCTTTAGAATCAGGAACTATTCTCCTAGGTGTTTAAGCCTAGTCATGCCGGTGTCCTATATCACGATCAGTTTCACGCTTTTCATCTTCTCTTCCCTCTGAAAAGCCTTCGTCATGCTCGCAACCTTCTTCCCCTCACCCTCGACCAGGAATAATTCTACGCAGTTTCCATGGCTGATCTTGTTATGGATGTGCGTCTTCACAATATCTTCAAACTCATGCTTCAATTTCGTAATCGGTGCTTCGTTCGACTCATCATGAGTAACTACAACGACTGCGTTTACATGGCCAAACAGAGAATCCTTCTCCTTTCGATCCTCGATCAAAAGGCGGATTGCTGCTCTAACCAGCTCTGACCTCCCTGTGAAACCACCCGTGTCTTGGATTCTGTCGAGTTCCTTGATTATCTGGTCAGGAAATGACAGGCTCACTATTGCCATGCAGTCATCCCGAGCGGACCACAGCTGACAGCGCTCTTATTAGTTGTCGTGCAATGACTGCGAACAAGGGCTTCCGCCCAAACTATTCTGGCAACCTCTTGCTAGCCCGGGAAATCGTAGCGACTTTGAATTTGTTCAGTCCGACGACAACTGCGAATATCAAGAGTCCAACGACAACGATAGTAGCCCCCGCCGCAGAGTATATTACTAGAGACAACAAAAGCCCGAGAACGACGCTTGTGAGTCCGAATATAGGGGACAGTATTAGCGTCTGCTTGAACGATCTGGCTATCTGAATACTGGTTAGGGCAGGTAGAACTAGCAAGGCTGAGATGACTAGGACTCCGACTATTGGAATCGAGGCTATCACAGCGATGCCTGCAGCTATGCTTATCATGTAATCGAAAATCCAGGTCCTTATCCCCGATGCTCTCGCTTGGATCTCGTCAAAAGTTGTGTAGACGAGTTCCTTGTAGAATACGAAGACTAAAGCTAGGGTAGCTGCTAGGACTCCGAGCGCCACGTAAATTTGGTCTAGGTTGACAAGCAGTATGTCACCGAAGAGCAGTGTTTCTATGTTGAACCCGAACCCCCGTGAAATGCTAAGCAGCATGATACCCGACGCGAGGCCGAGCTGGAGGAACAGAGCGACGGCTGCGTCCCCCGAAATCTTTGTTGATCGGATCGCCTTAGTTATTCCGACAGAACCAAGAACGACCACGATGGTTCCGGCCCATATAGGCGCGATGTCGACGAAGTATGCGATGTTAAGGAAATAGCCAAGAGACAATCCGCCAAACGCGGTGTGAGAGAGACCATCGCCAATCAGTGACAGTCTCTTGAGCACGATGAAAATGCTGAGTATCGAGCTGAGGATCCCGATAATGACTCCCATTACAAACGCATACTGGACAAAGCGTGCAGCGAGAAGTGAAAGGAATAGATCAAGGGTGGTGGGTATGATGCATCAACTCCACGGGATAACCATAGACGTTTGAGATTACAGGACTAGAGGCAAATTCAGAAGTCGATCCGCAGAAAAATAGTGAGGTGTTGATGCAGGCGACTCTGTTTGCTAGCTTCGTCACTGTCGCGATATCGTGGGACGACAGAATGATGGTAATTCCCATGTCACGGTTGAGCTTTTCGAGCATCGTGTAGAACTCGTTTTTGGATTGAGCGTCCACGCCGCTAGTTGGTTCGTCTAGTATCAGTAGCTTCGGATCCCCCACTACGGCCTTGGCGACGAAAACCCGCTGTTGCTGGCCTCCAGAAAGCTGGCCTATCTTTCGATCTTTCAGGTCACTGATTGCGAATGTTTGTAGGACTTGTCCGACCTTTTCACGATCCTTCCGGTGGAGTCGGTGAACCATGCCGACCTGAGGGATCCGCCCCATTAGAACAATTTCAAAAACAGTTGCCGGGAAATTGACATCCATGGCTTGGGCTTTCTGTGGAACATACCCCACACGCCTAAGGTTTTCAGGCGAGACCGGATCGCCAAATAGCCTCACCGTCCCACGGGTTGGCTTGATCAGTCCGAGGACGACGCTCAGAAGTGTGGACTTTCCAGCCCCATTAGGTCCTATTAGGCCGATAAGGTCTTTATCGAAAATCTCTAGATTGATCTTATCTAGGGCAACGACTCCGTTGGGATACTGGACGGCGACATCGGACAGCGCGACTGTCGCGTTCCTCTGGAGACTAGCATCCGACAGTGTCTAACGCCAACGTAATATTGTTGAGGTCCTCGTACATCAGGTCAATGTAGGTCTTTCCAGCGGCCTGTTCTGCTATTGTCAATCCCTCAATAGGGTCCATGTGGACTAAAGTAGCGTGAGTGTTCGCTGCGATCGCTTGTGGAATAGCTGGGTTCTCTAGCGATTCGTAACCCACGTAGCATAACTTGTAGGACTGAATCGCGCTGGTGACATTCTGTATGTCCTGAGCGGTTGGAGAGTCTTCGAATGGTCCAAAGACTGGAATCTGTGTGAGGTTGTACCGTTGCGCGAAGTACGCGAATGCTGTGTGGAATGTGACAAAGTACCGAGTCTTGATGACGTGGAAGTTTGTGGCGTTCATGATTGCCGAGTTGAGATAATCTAGTTGTTGGTCGTAGGACTTGGTGTTTGCAGTGAAGGCGTCATTGTTAGACGGGTAGGCCCTAATCAGGCCCTGAAGAATATTGTTTACTTGTTGTTTCGCGATTACTGGGTCCAACCAGATGTGGGGATCGACGACTCTCCCGTCGGCTTGCCATTCTGGAGGAACGTTGATCGTCGTTATTCCTTGGCTTGAGTCTACCAGAATCAGGTTCGAGTTGTGCGCCGCTGTAGCTATCTGACTGATCCATGGTTCTAGCCCTGCGCCGCTGTAAATCAGTACTCTTGCGGAGGCTACCTGCTGGATGGAACAGGCGTCGGGTGTGAAGTCGTGGACGTCAACTGTCATAGGGACCAGCAAGGATATGCCAGTCGTGTCGGCGACTATGTGTCGTGCAAAATCATAGACTGGAAAGAACGTTGCGAGAACTGGAGCGCTAGGCTGACAGTTTGACTGGCTAGTTAGGATCCGACTTGTTGCGTAGGCGCTACCTATAGCGATGCCAACTATTGCAACTGCGAGGATGATCTTGAACTCGCGCTTCATGACGGTCGAGTGTCACGGGCACTTATCAATATTACCTGAAATGTTAATAATTCTCTGGCACAATCGTGAGCCATATTATTAACCTCTCTAGGACTGCTGACTCCTGGAATCCATTCTCGGCAGAGCTAGGCTGTTTAGCTCGTCAAAGCTGATCACAGCGTCGACAAGGTTCTGATAGGTTCCCTTCTCCAATACCTCCTTGGAGGCACGCTTCAAAAGACCCATCGTCGCATACGAAGCACTTGGGCCAAAGCTTACGCGAGCAACGCCTAGCCTCTCCAGATGGCTGACGGGAGGCAACCCCTTCCTAACCATGACATTGATGGGAAAATCAAGCTCCTTCACAAAGCGACTTATCGAACCAGCCTCAGTCAGACCCATAGGATAGACGCAATCAGCCCCCGCGTCTCTGTAGGCAGTGGCACGGCGAACAGCCTCTTCGAACTTAGCCTCATCATCGCCGGTTCCAAATCTTAGCGCGTCGGTTCGAGCATTGATTACGAGAGGAACCCCGACAGCATCACCAAGTCTTCGGATCGCTTTGACATTCTCGACGTTTCTCTCAACAGGAAAGAGCTTCTTTGTTGCATGAGCGAAGTCTTCGATGTTTATTCCGATTCCTCCCGCTTTCAAAATTGCCTTGACTGTGGCCACCACTTCTTTAGTGGTCTTCCCAAATCCAGCGACGATGTCCACCGAGAGTGGGACCGACAGGACCCTAGCTATTCTTTCGACAGCCGACATGAATTCAGGACGACCCATAACCTCGCCATCAGGGTAGCCGAGAGATACCATCAGTCCGGCGCTAGATGTTGCAACCGCTGGGAACCCTTCATCCTCAAAGACGCGTGCACTTGGGACATCCCATGCGTTCGGAAGAATCAGGATCCGTTTTCCATGATGAAGTCCGCGAAAATCTTGGGCCTTATCCTTCTGGGATCGCGTCTTGAATTCCCACAGGCTGCTCGTCACGTTTCGAGGCACCTATCTTCCTTTGCATCCAGAATGCGTTGAGATCTCGAAGAGCCTGGTTGTCAAACTTCCTCTCACGTGCATCATCAGGGGGGCCGAGAGGCTTGCCAACCTTCCCGGACTTCAAGTCGTCTACTAGGTGAGCAAACTCATGTCCCAGAGTAAGAAGTGGGTCCCGAGCTATTTTGAAGACTGTTATGAGAAACTCAACATGACCCTCTTTCTGCCGGGACGAGAGCAACCCGTCGTAATAACCAGGTCGACCTCCCCTTATGGGAGGAGAAGGCTTTGAACTATATTCGATGAATACTCGATTCCTATGCACACCATGCTTCTCACAAAGGAAATCTAGGAAATCGGTGAAGCCTTCCGGGTACTGAGTATCGGTCACAAAGCATCACTAAGCTGCTGATTCAGTAATCATCAGCTTATGGTCCCGGATGGAAGAGTCTTATGAAAGAGACGTTCAGCTCGACTAGCTCTAATAATCTGGAGGCGTAAACTTTGATTTCTTGGGAGGACGCGTACAGGACCACACCTCCTTGGGATATCGGCCGCCCACAACCGGCATTCGTAGGCCTCGTCCAGGCTGGCGAGCTCACTGGGAACACGGTGCTCGATGTCGGTTGCGGAACCGGCGAGAACGCCTTCTACCTTGCTCAGAACGGATTCTCAGTCGTGGGGGTCGACCTGTCAACTCGCGCGATTGTGGCAGCGAAGGCGAAAGCTGAAGAGAGGAAGTTAAAAATCGATTTTCGACTCGCGAACGCGCTCTCGCTAGAATTCGAGAGTGGCCGTTTCGACAACGCTATTGATTCCGGACTGTTCCACACGTTTACGGACAATGACAGAATCTCCTTCGCGCGCGAGATCGCTAGGGTCTTAACGCCAAATGGAAAATACTTCATGCTCTGCTTCAACGACAAAGAGCCCACAGACTGGGGCGGACCGCGCAGAATTACCAAGGAAGAAATCGAAATAACTTTCTCGCCACATTTCAATATCAACTACATCAGAGATGCCTACTTTGCGACGCGAATCCACGACAACGGTGGGAGAGCCTATCTGACATCGGCAACAAAAAAAGCCGATTGACCTCGCCCGGATGCTCCATGAAGAGTCTCTAGGGTAATATCCTACTCGTCTTTCTCCTTCGTTATTTGATCCCTTACTGATTTGAAGAACTCAGAGCTCTCAATTCGCCCCGCTTCTGAGTGTACCGCATCCAAGTCAATCTTGAGCCTGGTGCTCGTGACCCTTCGCCTCTTGAACAGCAGGAACGCTATAATAAGCAGTGCCGCAATTATCGTCGCAATGATACCGAAGTAGTAAAGTGGAAAGCTCGCTGACGCATTGTTCTGGATGATAATCGCTCTGGTGGCGGTCCCACTGTTGGCAGGAGATGGAGAGTCCGATGCTTTGATGACGAGGGACCATAGTCCACCCGGATCCGAGGATCGCGCCGTGTAGGTCCCTACCCATACTCCAAGGCCAGTGTCAAAGACCACCGGGACGCTGCCGTTGACTGAGGGTGTACCGCTGTAGAGAAGGTACGCTCCAACCGCACCTGCTTGGAGAGTCGTTCCATCAGGATATGCGATGGTCGCATTGAACCTAAGTTGTTGGCCAACACCGATGTTAGTGTTGGTGGTGACAGTGATGGTTAGACTGGCAGGCACTAACTGTGGGTTGTTTGTTACTCGCGCTCCCGGCCCTATATTCCCATAGGCATCACCGTAGGCGTGCGCCTCTAGAGATACTGTCCAGATCCCTGTCTGGTTATTGGCAAAAGTCGTGTAGCTGGCATTGAAAGTCTGAGCGTTGCCATCATAGGTGGCTGTAAGAGTAACGTTGCCACCAATCGGTCTCGCAAGGGTTAGAAGCGCGACACCTGTTATGGGAATCGATCCGTCTGGGTAGATTGGTTGGAAGGAAAACCTCATTGTTTCAGTCCTCTGATAAATCGATTTGAGAGTTGTGATCCCGGCAACAGACATGATCGCCGCCCTCACCGAGAAGTTCTGAACATCAGGTGCGCTCTTGACGGTGCTCGTTCCTGTAAGCGTCACGATATAGTTGTCTATGGTGCCGTTGACAGGAATCTTCCAACTACCAGTGACAATTCCTCCAGATGTTGCGAGAATTGTCTGGGAAAAGACCAGGCTTGAAGTCGTCTGCGTTCTAATGGTCACGGCTACGCTTTCTGATGGATTGTATCCGCTGCCTTGCAGATTCACAGTCTGGGTTCTCTCGTACGTAGGATTATCTGTGATGGCGAGAACGAACGAACTGCTAGCCACATTTAGCATCGCAGAAGGCGCCACTTGGTCGACTGAAGCGGCGTACTGACCGGCCAGTGAGTTAGATCCTGGGAACAACACGCCCGGGTAGGCAACAATCACGCTAAACTGGTCCTGCCCTGGAGCAGTCGTGTAGTTGATTAGGTGTGACTGGAATGTCCTACCTGCGGGATCTTTCACATTGAACCTGAACTCGAAGGTTGTACTAGTCGTGATAGGATTGAACTTGACGGTGAGGACGAGGGAGATTGCGTTTCCTTCTTGAGCAAATGCGGGGACTGAATTCAATGTGTACGGGCTGTCCGCGTGTGCGCGGGGAACCAACTCGATGGATGTTACAGCAGAGACGGTTACAACAGTGATGAGAAGCGCATAAACGACAATTCTAGACCGTTGCCAGTAATGTCTCTCTTTCAACTGGACCTTGAACGATGGAATCGGTCGACCGACTAAAGCACCCCGTAACTACCAGTTCTACTTCGAAGTACGCCGAGGAGTTCGCCCGGGTCCTAGCGGCCAATCGAAGATCATATCGTCGCTCGAGGACTATCCGGGCCGCCAGGGGCTACCCTCAACTCATCTCGCATGTAACAACAAGCAACGTGGCTACCGTTCTTGCCTGACTAGGCATCTGTACTTATCCGCATTTTTTGGTAGGCTGAAGGCTGGGGCGGGCTTTCCGGAAAGGGCCCGTCCGCGATCAATGCTCCATGACATTTCCAAGGTAAACTCTGCACACACGATCGCCATTGTCCCATCTTTGCAACATGAAGAGGTGGTTGGTATCCACATTCAGGCGTCCGTTTGAGAATTATAAACAACGATACAGGATGGCAGCAAGAAACTAATAGAACTTCAAGGCTACCAAGAATACCTGAGGCCAATCCAGGAATGACAGAAGAATTCATGCGAGTAGCCGCGACCTCAGAGATTCAGGCAGACAAGATGAAGATGGTGCATTACAAAGGCCAAGTCATCTGTTTGGCAAACATCATGGGCAAATACTACGCTATCCGAAACACTTGCACGCATATGGGAGGACCACTAGCTCAAGGAAAACTGGAAGGCCATGTGGTTGAATGTCCCTGGCACGGGTCTCGATTCGACCTTACAACTGGCGAAGTAAAGAAGGGGCCCGCGCAAACTCCAGAACCAGTTTTCGAAGTCAAAATCGAAGGCACAAGTATTCTAATTCGACCCAAATAACAACTCTTCCCACCACCCGGTACTCTCTGTGATTCGGTGTCCAAATTGCGGAAACGATCTGGTGTATTCTCCAATTCCCCCACTATTCTTATGCCTAGAGCGAATGGCTGGAGACGTAATCACCATCAACATCCGATGCAAACCATGGATTTCAGAAAATGCATCGGCCAAAGACTTGCTGAGGATGACAGACCGGATCGAGAATCTAGCGCCAAGACTCATTTCATAAAGGGCGAACCTGAGCCGAGCGAATCTTTAGCTTCTAATGTCGACTCGTCGTTACTTAAATTGCTTTATAAGCGGTCAAAATCATGGGTCTAATCGTCGAACTTGGCTTCCCTGCAAGGTCAGCTCAATCGAAACTCATTCTCTTTCGATTTCAAAATAGAAACGTGATTTGCGTTGTCTGACAAGGGTAGAGCTTTCATCAATATTGAGAATGTTGTTGCATCAGTTACCCTGAAGCAACGAATAGACCTCAATGCAATAGTCAGAATTTTCCCTGGAGTAGAATATCGACCCGAGCAATTTCCTGGTCTGGTCTATCGTCTGAAAAAGCCAAAGACTGCCACGCTCATATTCAGTTCCGGCAAAATGGTCTGCACCGGATCAAAATCAGAACGCCAAGCCCACAAGGCCGTGTTGAAAGTGGTTGACGAACTGAAAAAAGGCGGAATCGTGATCGTTGGCAGACCAGTAATCGTCGTCCAGAACATCGTAGCTTCCGCAGGGCTTGGAGGCACCATCGACTTGGAGAAGGTCGTTTACAGCTTGAAGAAAACAATGTACGAGCCTGAGCAGTTTCCAGGACTCATCTACCGCATGGACGAACCAAAAGTCGTAATTCTGATCTTCGCCAGCGGCAAACTAGTCTGTACAGGCGCAAAGAAAGAGATCCAAGTTCACATCGCAGTCAACAAGTTGCAAGAGACTCTCGAAGCGAAGAATCTGATTATGTACGAAGGCCCCGAGAAGCCCCGACTTCCGCCTATCCCCACCAAACCCGCAGACTAGTTACGTCTCAATTTGTCCGTTGCAAGCGCGCGATGAAGTAGCCAGCGGTCCAATCGCGGTGCGGGTAAAACCTACGGCAATCACCAAGTCCCATCAGGCCCGATGACCCATACTGTTCAAGGATCGGTCGAGTCTCAAACTCTGGATGAGACTTCAAAAATGATGCGACAACATGTTCGTTCTCCTCAACCGTCAAGCTGCAGGTACAGTACAGGATTCGGCCCTCCTCACCAACTAGTGAGACCGCTGACTCGAGGAAACGACGTTGCAGAACTGAATAGCGACCTACCGACTCGGGAGAGAGGTGCCATTTCATTCGCGGATTCCGATCAAAAACCCCTGTACCAGTACATGGCGGGTCAATAACTGCTAGGTCGAAGGTGTCATGAAGCCCAAGCCGTGAAGCATCACTAATCACTGGGTCCGCTATCTTTACTCCAAGTCTCTGAACTTCTCTTCTCCAACTCTTCATTCTTGCGGGAGAATAATCAACCGAAACAATCGTACCCCGGTTCTTCATCAACTGCGCGATTGCAGCGGTTTTCGCTCCTGGAGCTGCGCACAAGTCCAGAACACTCTCCCCAGGCCTAGGACTCCCCGCCTCGATCGCCAGATAGGAGGCTAAATCTTGCATTTGGAAAGAACCCGACGAGAAGAATCCTGCGAAGGCGGAAGGAGAGCCGGAGACAATGTACACACCTTGGGCAGAGGGAACCTTCGTTAGTCTCTCGGCCAAACCCCCAAGCTCCTTTGGGAGAGTTGTTCTTCCTCGGTTCTTCAGAGGATTGACCCGAAAATATCTTGGCCGCGACCTCGTGGACAAAAACGTAACAGCGTCCCCGCGACCAAGAATGCGAAAGCAATAGTTCACCCACCAGACCGGATGATGTGTTTCAAGAGCGACCCTCTCAGAGTCTCTCAAACCGGAGAGAAGCCCAGTCGTGTTCAAGGCCGACAAAGTTCCGAAGAAGAATTCGAGCCTAGGAATTAGATCACTCGGAGCGATCGCTCTGACGCTGTGCTCTATTCGCCTCATCTGTCCTCTCGCACCTGGTCGTAGCATTGCGTAAGTTGTCAGCCGAAACAAGCAGCGAGCGCTCATCCCCATCTTTTCCTCGGGATGTGCATTTCGCACGAGAATGTCGATAACGTCCTGTTCGCTCGTTGTTCCCAATACCAAAGCTAAGGCTTCCCGCTTGACGTTTGTCAGACGAGGGTCTGAGGCTGCAGCTCGCTGCACGGCGTCTCGCTCGCTGGCTCCTCTACTAACCAGTACCAACGCCTGATGAGCAAGCCTGAATTGATCTGAGAAGTAGGAGTCGGGTCTGCGTAGCTTCCCCGCGCGTTTGGATTCTTGCAGATTGTCTGCCGGGCCAACATGATGCATCCCTACACCAACCGGACGAGTGGTCTCAATTTCATGAAGGCCTCTCAACGAAGTGTTGCCTGGAGTCAGTTTCGGCTCGACACCTTCAGCCTGACTCTAGCGGGCACAGCATTTCAAGGCCCCGATTCCGAGCAACTAAGGTTTAACTTTCATGCTTCTGAGATCAGGGCCCGCGTTAATGTCCAGCCTCGACCAGTACATGGCAAAGCCTGAACCGGTGCCTCCCCCCCGGCCGAGGCAGGACCCAAAAGCGCAGCTTAACTTCAGACAAAGCATCCCGCAGGAATTAGTTGAATCATACTTCGTGGGGGCTGGCTACGATGGAGAGCGACGCTCCGTATATCTCAAACTCTACGAGCCGAAATCCCAGAAGATACACTTCTGGTACGACAACACAGGGCATACCCCGTACTGTCTCTCCAAGGAGTCGCCTGAAGTGCTGGGGAAGAACCCGAGCCTAGTGAGACACCCTGGCTTTGTCAAGTTCGAGAGATCCAAGAGATTCGACGCGCTGAAGGGCCAAGAGATTCCTGTTACCGTGATCTATGCGAGAGACCCTCTCTCGATTGGTGGACGTCCCAGTGGATGCATCCGTGACATTATCAAAGCCTGGGAAGCCGATATTCGATACACTGAGAACTACATCTATGATCGCAGACTTGAGCCCGGAATGTCTTATTCCATTAAACGCGGAAACCTCGTTCCGCTACAATCAGGGAGTAGTTCGATAAACATCCAGACTGTCTTCGAGGAGACCGATCCAGTCTATCAGAGCCTACTCGACCGGTGGCTTCGCTTGTTAGACTTCCCGGTACCAACGTACAGGAGAGTAGCGTTTGACATTGAGGTCCACTCGCCAATCGACACCAGAGTCCCGGACCCCCAAGAAGCAGAGTACAAAGTAATCTGCGCGAGTTTCGCTTCCAACGACAGTGTGAAGAAAGCTCTGATCCTGAAACGGCCAGGGCTTGACGTTGAAGATGCTGAGGCTCCCTCGGGGCTGCTCTTAGACTTCTATGAAACCGAAGAGGAGCTCTTATCCGCGATATTCAGGGAACTCAACGACTACCCCTTTGTCCTGACGTTTAACGGCGACGATTTCGACCTCCGATATCTCTTCCATCGAGCGGAGAAGCTAGGTTTTACCCGAGATAAGATTCCCATCGAGCTCGGACGAGAATCAGCAGGGCTCAAATACGGCATTCATTTCGACCTCTACAAGTTCTTCTTCAACAGATCAATCCAAGTCTATGCATTCAGCGGCAAATATAGAGAATCCACGCTCGACGCTATATCCGAGGCACTTCTTGAAACCGGAAAGCTAGAGATCTCCACGCCCATCTCCCGGCTCTCATACTCCGAACTCGCGGCCTACTGCTACCAAGATGCGGAGCTAGTTCTGAACCTAACCCAGTTCGACGGAGAAGTCGTGATGAAGCTTGCCACCGCTCTTTCTAGGATCAGCTTCCTGCCAATCGAAGACATGTCCCGTCAGGGAGTCTCGGGATGGATCAGGAGCATGCTCTTCCGAGAACATCGGCTTCGAGGCTACATCATTCCGAGATATGAAGAGATTACGGAATCGAAGGGCTCCACCAGCACGACAGCCGTGATCAAAGGCAAAAAGTACAAAGGAGGAATGGTAGTCGATCCGACCCCTGGAGTACACTTCCAAGTCGCAGTCCTAGACTTCGCGTCTCTGTATCCTTCAATCATTAAGACTTGGAATCTTGGCTATGAGACAATCCTCTGCAACCACTCTGAAGACAGAACAAACAAGATTCCTGGCACAGACCATTGGGTCTGCCGGAAAAACCGTGCTATGGAGAGCCAGCTAGTCGGATCACTACGAGATGTCAGGATCAGATGGTACAAGCCGCGATCCAAAGAGAAATCGCTCGACGCATCCACCCTTAGCTGGTACCGAGTCGTCCAGAACGCGCTCAAGGTCGTTCTGAACGCCAGCTACGGCGTATTCGGAAGCGATAGGTTCTCTCTGTATTGCCCACCGTTGGCTGAGTCGACTGCCGCTGTTGGACGATTCGACATCACAAGCACAATACAGGAGGCTAAACGTCTTGGAATCGAAGTGTTCTATGGCGACACTGATTCCCTATTTCTCGGGACCCCGGACAGGTCAAAACTGGACGATCTGATACGCTGGTCCAAGAAGGAGCTAGGTATGGAGTTGGAGGTCGACAAGAACTATCGGTATGTTGCTCTGAGCGAGCGTAAGAAGAACTATCTCGGCGTACTTCCCGACAATCGCGTTGATATCAAAGGACTGACGGGCAAGAAGAGACACACTCCAGAATTCATCAAAGCAACTTTCAATCAGCTTATCGAGATTCTGGGCCAGGTCCAGACATACCCGGACTTTGACCAAGCCCGGATCAAGATCAAGGACCTCGTTCAAGACTCATACAGCAAGCTTCGAAACAGGAAATACTCAATGGAGGACCTGGCGTTCAACATGATGATTGGCAAAGCGGTCGCTGGCTACACGAAGACGACGCCCCAACATGTAAAGGCCGCACAACAGCTTACCGACAAGGGCAATGAGATTAAGGCTGGAGACCTAGTTAGTTTCGTAAAGGTGACAGGTAGCTCCGGAGTCAAACCCGTGCAGCTTGCCAGCATCCACGAGATAGACGTGGAAAAATACACGGAATACATTCGCTCCACATTTGAACAAGTTCTCGACGCAGTAGGACTCGATTACGAAGAGCTCACCGGCGCAAGGAAGCTAGAGTCATTCTTTCCCGGAGCCAGCTAGAATTATGCTAACCATTTTTCCTGTAACCAGAATTCCGGATGTCAAGAAAGGAGACGACCTAGGTAAAATGATCGTGAACAGGATCGAAGACCAAGGAGACGAGTTTGAGGAAGGAGACATCGCGGTAATCTCCCAGAAGATCGTATCCAAAGCCGAGGGAAGAATACTTCCCCTCTCAAAGATCACTCCTTCAGAATTTGCCGAGACAATAGCGAACGAGACTGGAAAGGACCCCCGACAGGTCGAAGCCGTTCTGAGAGAGAGTAGGAAAATCATCCGAATGAAAAGCGGCCACCTCATCACCGAGACTTCCCACGGTTTCATCTGCGCCAACGCTGGAGTCGACCAGTCAAACGTCGGAACAACACGAGACTCAGTAACGCTGCTCCCTCACGATTCAGATGCATCCGCAGACCGAATCCGAAAGACGATCCATCAAATCACAGGAAGAAAAGTCCCAGTAATCATCACAGACACGTTCGGCCGCGCGTGGCGAATGGGCCAGGTCAACTTCGCGATTGGGATCTCAGGCATGAAACCAATCCACGACTATAGGGGAACCAAAGACATGTACCGACGAACCTTGCAAGTCACGGAGATAGCTGTCGCAGACGAGCTGGCATCAGCAGCCGAGCTAGTAATGAACAAAGCCGACAGAGTGCCGGTCGCAATCATCAGAGGCTACAAGGCACCAAAGGGCCAAGGCCGAATCAAGGAACTCATAAGGCCCGAAGAATTCGACCTCTTCAGATAGTTCAGCTCGGCCCGTCAGGTTTAATGTTGGGAGACCTGTCTCAGCATCATGAAAGTGGCCGATAAATGGTAGACTTTCTTAAAGAGGCTCGAAAGATAGAGCCGGACATTATCAAGACAAGGAGAGAGATCCACCAGAGACCCGAGCTCGCCTATAAGGAAAAAGCCACAGCCAAGCTAGTCGCTGAGAGGCTCAGAGGCTTGGGCATAGAGGTCAGAACCGGAGTCGGCGGGACGGGAGTACTGGGAATTCTCAGAGGACCGGTGACGGGAAGAGTCGTCGCACTAAGGGCTGACATGGATGCTCTTCCAATAGAGGAGATGGCTGACATTGACTTCAGATCGAAGGAGAATGGAGTGATGCATGCTTGTGGTCACGATACTCACGTGGCAATGCTCCTCGGAACAGCCAAACTACTCGCGAATCACAAGGACAAACTCGTCGGGACTGTGAAGTTTCTCTTTCAGCCCGCGGAAGAGCACGGCGGAAGGGGAGGAGCGGAGCCGATGATTCAGGACGGAGTAATGGAGAATCCCAAAGTCGACTTTGTCTTCGGGCTCCACATAGACGGCGATGAAAACTCCGGGGTCTTGGCATTCAGAGGCGGACCCGTTATGGCAGCGCCAGACACATTCGAGATCAAAATCATCGGACGAGGAGGTCACGGGGCTTACCCCCATCAGACGGTAGACCCAATCTATGTGGCCGCGCAGCTGATAATCGCGATCCAAGGCATCTCAGGCAGAATGATCGATCCAGTCCAACCCTTCGTCATCACCGTGGGAAGCATCCACTCGGGCACTAAAGAGAACATCATACCTGACCAGGCGGTGCTCCAGGGAACCATAAGGACGCTGGACGAGGCAACGAGGAAGAGAGCCAAGGCCAAAGTTGCGGAAGTGGCTAGAGGTGTTTCTCGGGCTTTCGGCGCGAGAGCTGAGGTAGAGTTCGAAAAGGATGCCTATCCGGTAACAGTAAACGACGAGAAGGTGACTGAGGAAGCCAAGAAGATCTTAAGCAAGATGCCGGGCACGAGGGTCAAGATCAAGGCACTCCAGCTTGGAGGAGAGGATTTCTCCAGATTCCTTCACGAAGCCCGGGGAACATTCTACTTCCTTGGAACCAAAAACCCGGCCAAGGGCTGCATTTATCCAAACCACAGCCCGAGATTCAAAGTGGACGAGGATGTTCTCAAGTTCGGAACCGCGTCGCTCGCGCAATTAGCAATCGAGTTCACGAACCCGAAGAACTAGAACAAAATCTGGAGACCAAACCCTTTTCTTCCGTTACATCCTTCCCACGATCGAGTCTAAATCAATGGCTCGAGAGATCCGAGTAGCAATCGCCGGCGTGGGCAATAGCGCCTCAAGCCTCGTCCAAGGAATAGAATACTACCGACAACAGAAGAAAACGATCGGCCTAGCCCAGCCCAAGATCGGACCCTACACCGTTCCCGACATCCATATCGTCGCAGCTTTCGACATAGACAAACGCAAAGTAGGAAGGGATCTATCGGAAGCAATCTTCCAGGAACCAAACAATACACGCAAGTTCGTCCAGCCCCGAAACCTTGGAGTTGAGGTTCAGATGGCTCAGCCCCTCGACGGCGTATCCCCGATCGCAGGAGAGAAAATACTCGTCAGCGACTCCAAACCAAGCAACACGGCCAAGACACTTACAGAGTCAAAAGCAGAAGTGTTGGTGAATTTGACGCCCACCGGCGCGTCAAAAGCGAGCCAAATGTATGCCCAAGCCGCCCTACAATCCAAGAGCGCTTTCATCAACGCCACCCCGGCACGAATAGCCTCGAACAGCGCATGGCAGTCTAAGTATCGGAAAAGGAAAATTCCGCTCGCGGGGGATGACGTAATGGACCAGATCGGATCAACAGTCCTACACAGAAACGTCCTCGAACTACTGGTGGACCGCGGCATACGAATCGGCGAGACCTACCAGCTCGACATTGGAGGAGGGACCGAATCGGAACTTTCCCTAGACAAGAAGCGGTACGAAATCAAGAGAAACATCAAGACCTCGGCCGTCGCAGCCGCCGTGCCCTACCAGTTCCCCATAGTCGCAGGTTCTTCTGACTTTGTAGATTTCATGGAGAACCGCCGAACAAGCTACTTCAACATCAAAGGCGAATACTTTGGCGGAACAGAATTCTCTCTTGACATGCGCATGTCACTAGAAGATGGACCGGCATGCGCAGCGATAGTGACAGACGTCATCAGAATGACAAAGCTAGCTTGGGATCAGGGACAAACTGGTCCGCTCATCACGGTCTCTGCATACGGATTCAAAGCTCCGCCAAAACGATTACCAGACCAAATCCTTAAGCAAGAGATGGCTTCTCTTGCGAAAGGCACAAAGCACACTTGAGGAAGCACGCCGGCAGCGACAGTAGATTTCGCAAAAATATACTTACGGCCTCAAAGAACAATTTCAGCAGAATCATCCTCGCCCTCGATCTGCAGGGTTCATCCCAGACCCAACTCCTGCGGACAGGCAAGAGCCTAATCGAAAACACCGCTTCATACATCTGCGCGATCAAGCTCGGCCGCCAGACTGTTCTGAACTTGGGAATGGAGAAGACGCGAACCCTAATCGCGACTTCACACGCCAACGAGTTACCATGCATAATCGATGATAAGCTCGGAGATATTGACGAGACAAACGTGGCCATAAGCCAAGCCTACTTCGAGCTCGGCTTCGATGGCATAATCGTGAACCCGATTGCAGGCTGGAAGGGAGGACTGGAACCAGTCTTCAAACTCGCCCACAACGCTGGAAGAGGAGTGATAGTGCTCGTATACATGAGCAACCCCGGTGCAACAGAAGCGTACGGGCAACTCGTGCTTCAAAACTCTCACAGGAAGCCGCGGCGCCAATACGAGATTTTCGCTGAGAGAGCAGATCTCTGGGGAGCGGACGGGGTTGTAGTCGGCGGGAACAGGCCGGAAATAGTTAAGAAAGTGAGAGAAAAGCTCCATAACGGAATCGACATCTACTCCCCTGGAATCGGCACCCAAGGAGGTAAAGTGCTTCGGGCATCAGACGCAGGCTCGGACTTTTTCATAATCGGCAGATCAATAACAAGATCTAGGGATCCTGAGCGCGCCGTGCAGAATTTTGCACGACAATCAGTAAGCTAGGAGTTCTCAGCCTTGGCTAGTATGCCATAGCTCTCGACGAAGAAGATCCCTTACTGCGGCACGTATCGCATCACTCCTGCTGTGATAGATACCGGCCTTGACGAGCTGATCAACATCCGTGATCAGCTTCTCCGGAAGTTTCACCGTGACAAGCTTCAAAGAATCAACTCGACAACAAAGGTCAGATGCGACTGGGCTCCTCGGGATAGCGAATAAGCGTTTCGGCCTCTCTTCCTCGAAAACGTATTTATCCCGAGATGGGAGAGCGTCCCTCGACCATTATGGGTGGCGCCAAGAAGAGAAGCATGGCTCAGATGGAGAAGACACAGGACCAGCCAGACAAGGGAAAGGAAGAGTCTGGTGGACAGCCAAAGAAGGGAGGCAAGGCTAAGACTGTTGCAGAGAAAAGGTCGAGAGGACTCCAAGCACCTGACATGAATGATCCAAAGTTCCTCGGGGAAGTTGGGAAGATGAGCGCCATCACACCCTACAGCCTAGCAAGCCAGTTCAACGTAAAACTCAGCGTCGCCAAAGATCTACTCGAAGAGCTCGAGAGAAGAAAACTAGTAACTCTCGTCGGCGGCAACGCGAGGATCAGAATCTACCAGCCCGCCGCAGCCTAACCCTTCCTGATCGTTACAATAGTTCCTTCTTTCACATTTCTGAAAAGATCCAACCCTTCGGTAATCCTGCCTAGTTTGTTTACGGGACTATACGGCCTCGTCGGCCCGTAAAACACGCAGACAGCAACACCCATCGGCCAGTACGCGATACTCCCAATATCCAGAGTACTCTTGGGATTCTCACTCGGTGCTTTCACCGAGACTTGGAAGTATACTTCTTCCCCATAGCGAACAACCCGGCCTCCAACGGGAAGATTCCGCAGAAGGGCGTCAGCTGTGCGGGGGCTGGCGAACCTATGAAACTCTCCAATGGCATCTCCAACGCCCTCAATGGAGAAGATGACCTTTGGACGCGAGACCTCAGACGCCGGAATACGAGACAAGATCAATCAAACAATGATCTTACGAAGAGTCTCGGCAACGTAATCCATCTCCTCCTCGCCAAGACGCGGATGCACTGGCAGGGAGAAGACTTGGCGCGAAGCCTTCTCTGTCTCAGGAAGTCGTCCCCTCCTGGCTAGATTGGATTCGCGATAGAAAGGAGTCGAATGCACGGGAGTCGAGTAGTACACCGCTGCCTCAATATTCTTGTTCCATAACTTGTCAACTATCTTGTTCCGCTTCGCTGCGTTAACACCTCGCAGCCTCACAGTATATACGTACCAAGCGTGTTTACGTCCGTCTGGTTCCTTTGGCAGAATTAGCTTTCCGGACATTTCCAGCTTCTGAGTAGCCAGCTCAGCGTTCTTCCGCCTCCGCTCCAAGAACCCCTGGAGCTTCTTCAGCTGAGCTTGCCCGATCGCGGCAGCGAGCTCTGTCATGTGATAATTATGGCCGAGCCTCACCGTCCAGTAGGGTCGCTGCTCACCGTGAGACCGGATCATTCGAAGTGCCTGAGCATGCTCATCATCATCGGTTGTAATCATACCTCCCTCTCCCGTCGTCAGGTTCTTCGCAGCGTAGAAGCTGAAGACAGTCATGTCGGAAACGCACCCGACCCGTTTCCCATCATACTGCGCACCGTGAGCCTGAGCGGCGTCCTCAATCACCGTCATACCCTTACCCCTCGCTAGTTCCGTCGCAGCTTTCAAGTCCGAAGGCAATCCGAACAGATCCGTCGGAATAATCGCCTTTGTTTTTCGAGTCACAACCTCCTCAATGCTATCAGTTCTGAGACAAAAGGTATCCTTGTCTATATCCGCAAAGACGGGCGTAGCCCCTGCTAGAACTACGGCGTTGACTGCACCCACGAAGGTGAAAGAAGGAACAATGACCTCGTCCCCCGGCCCAACCTCAGCAGCCAGTAAAGCGGCGTGAAGAGCCGCCGTGCCATTCACAACAGCGATCGCGTGTTTTGCACCAACCCACTTAGCAAAACTTCTCTCAAATTCGAGAACCCGAGGACCCATACCACTTTTATCAGTGAGTACTCCGCTTCGAAGAACCTCCACGGCAGAGTCAATTTCTTCCTTCCCAAGAAAAGGCTGATTGATTCTGATAAGCTCACGCAATTAGTAGAATCTCCGATTCTCTCCACGACTCGAATGATCACTCTAAAAGAGTTCTCTATCGAAGACAAAACCATTCGATGGCGAGTGGTCTTGTTCCATTAGGACGCACGAATCAAATCGTCGACGCATTTTTCAAACGTCGAGAAATCCAAATCTAAGTGGGCAACGATCTACGAAAACCTTCCGCGCCGAGTTTGGTGCATGGGTCTTTATCCCTCATCTCTGTCAGCGATTGTGAAGCGATTCCAAACCCTATGGAATCTCCGCTAGCTACTGAGTGCCTCAGAGAGATTGGACAGAAGAATTTCGAAAAGGATCGACTCCTTGTCTCTCATCGTCTGGCTTTCTCTTCTTTGGCACTACACAGAACGTGGACTGAAGAATATCAACAGCCTCAAGATCGAGGATCAAAAGGGCTGAAATGAAGCTGAATTCTACTGATTGGTTCTTGGATTCCTCGAAGTACCGATTGCTTCCGGTTTCAAGGTTCCTCGGGTTGCTAAAATTTATATCGCGCGCGTTTTGTGTCGCTGGAATTGTAATAGAGGAGCAAGGGGAAGATTGTCTGCAGAACTGACAGGCCAGCAAGTAATTATTCTAAAAGAAGGAACATCCAGATCTAGAGGAAGAGACGCCCAGAAGGCAAACATCGTCGCTGCGAAGATAATCGCAGAATCAATCAAAACATCTCTCGGACCCAAGGGCATGGACAAAATGCTCGTAGACGGGTTCGGCGACGTGACCATCACAAACGACGGCGCGACAATACTCGACGAGATGGAAGTCCAACACCCAGCCGCCAAAATGATGGTCGAAGTAGCAAAAACCCAAGACGATGAAGTAGGAGACGGCACAACAACGTCCGTCGTCGTTGCGGGAGAATTATTGAAACGAGCCGAGGACCTCCTCGACCAAGACTTACACCCAACCGTTATCGTTGATGGTTATCGTATCGCCTCCGAAAAAGCCCTAGAGATTCTTGACCAGATTGCCATCAAAGTAGATCCAACCGATAAGACAATGTTGAAGAAAATAGCCACAGTCTCACTCGCTAGCAAGCTACTCGCCGAATACGAGCAAATAGCGGAACTGACAGTTAACGCGGTTCTTCAGGTGGCAGAGAAGACTGAGGAAGGAGGGTACAGGGTCGATATTGACGACATTAAGGTGGAGAAGAAGCCTGGAGAATCACTTCTTGATACAGTACTGATCAAAGGCATCGTGTTGGACAAAGAGGTTGTCCACCCTGGAATGCCCAAGAGAATTGAGGATGCGAAGATCGCTCTTGTTGACTCTCCCCTTGAGGTTGAGAAGACGGAGTTTGATGCAAAGATAAACATCGAGAATCCAGAGCAGATGAAATCATTCCTCGACGAAGAGGAGAAGATGCTAAAAGACATGGTCGAAAAGGTCGCGGGTGCAGGCGCTAACGTATTGCTATGCGAGAAAGGGATCGATGATGTAGCTCAGCACTACCTGGCAAAGAAGGGAATCCTCGCGGTTCGAAGAGTAAAACAGTCTGACATTGAAAAACTTGTGAAAGCTACGGGTGCGAAGATTGTCAGTAACCTCGACGACCTAAAGGCCGGCGACTTGGGCAAGGCAGCTCTAGTGGAGGAGAGAAAGATCGGAGATGACAAGATGACTTTCGTCGAAGGCGCGAAGAACCCGAAGGCGGTAACAATTCTCGTCCGAGGGGGAAGCGAGAGACTGGTCGACGAGGCTGAGAGGTCAATTCATGACGCGTTGTGCGTCGTTAGAGACGTGGTTCGAGATCCTCGGATCGTGGGAGGCGGGGGTGCACCGGAGGCAGAGATAGCCAAGCAGCTCAGAGGATTCGCGCAGAAACAGGAAGGAAAGGAACAGCTTGCAGTCCTAGCATTCGCCAACGGATTAGAATCAGTGCCGGTCGCTCTAGCGGAGAACGCCGGGCTTGACCCGATCGACATTATGGTGCAGCTCCGTGCGGCCCACGAAAAAGGACAGACATGGTATGGCGTTGATGTGTTCGAAGGCAAGGCCGCAGATCTGAAGGAGAAGGGCGTGCTTGAGCCTCACGGGGTAAAGATGCAGGTCATAAAATCTGCATCCGAAGCGGCCGGAATGATCCTAAAGATAGATGACGTGATAGCGTCAGCAAAATCGAAAGACTCTCCGGGACCTCCGAAACACGACGGAGAAGGTGGCGAAGAGGGAGCAAGTGAGTACTAGAGAGCCCGACAGTATTGAGATCGGGCCCCCTAAGCTCACACGCTTCGAACGAGCAAGGGTCGTAGGCGCGCGCGCGCTTCAAGTCTCAATGGGCGCACCGGTACTATTGGATCTCAAAGACCCTACACTTTCACCCATCGACATTGCACTAATGGAGCTGGATGAAGGAGTCCTCCCCATCAGCATCCGACGAGCACTCCCAGACGGGACTAGCCAGAACATTCCGCTGAAATGGTTGCTCCACCCTGAGGAAGAGAGAAAGCTTAGGGGAAAGAAAGAAGACTCCTAAGTCTGCGACTTAGTGTCAGATTACAACTTGGAACCTGTCGATAAGGAGGAGAGGTTCTCCTGGAAAGCAGCTACAGTAATCATGTTGCTACTCTCGCTGTTCGCCCTGACAATGACGCTGTTGGGAATGAATCCCTTCACGCTACTGTTCAACGTGGCACTAGTCTACTTGCCGACAGTAATACTGCTCGGCTCTACCCTATTCAAAAGAACCAAGCAATCTTCGTAGAACGAAGGTTCTAAGAAGCGACGCCCGAAGCGGTCGTATATGGAAGCCTGACACTCATCAGAAAAGCGTCAGCCCCATCATGATAATAGTGCGAAACTGTTCGAACCGTATCGAACCCCATATCTTTGTACAGTTTAACGGCTTCCTCATTCGCGGTTCGGACCTCCAAGAAGCACTCCTCGCCCCCGTGCAATTCTAGCGCTTTCATCGCAGAAACTACGAGTTCTCTTCCGATCCCTCTTCTACGAAAGTCGGGAAGTACGGCTACAGATACGACGTGTCCTTTTCGGACCATACGGAAGCGTCTGAGATCGGAGAACCCAAACTCGAGGCGGCACATTATGTATCCGACAACCCTGTTGTCGCGCTCTGCGACGATGAAGGCCTCAGGACAGCTCTTGTAGACCTCCATGAAGAAGTATGCACTATAGTTTTCCGGAAGACAGACCCTGTTAATCTCGACGACCGCCGAAAGATCATCCGGCCTAAAAGGCCGAAGAAGATAGGGCGCCTCCAGCAACAAGCCTCTACCCTAAAACAAAACCTCTGACCCTATAATATCTTGTCGTCGAATTCATCACTAGAGCTTGCAGTTGACAACACGTTTAAATCGCTAAGAACTCGGGTGCGAAGAAAACGGCGATTTCTAGGAATGAGTGACGTCCCGCAACCATCACCCCAACCAGCAACTGAGCCGAACTTCGCCCCATACACGGGCCCATCACTAGAGACGGTCAAATCGATAGTCGCGTCACAATTCCAAGTCAAGGACGCGTTTCTCGATCCTTACGGGATTCCAACAATTCTAGTATCAACGGAACCGACGAGAGAAAAGTTCAGGAACGTAGCTGAACAACTCAGAACCCAAAATCTGCTTGGAGCAATACGTGCGACCGGAGACACGCTGACAATCAAAGTCTTCCAGAAACCCCAGATAAAACCCTCCCGCCGAACTATCAATCTGGGACTCTTCCTGGCTACCGTTGTGAGCGTAACCGTTGCAGGATACTTCCTCTGGACGGGGGGACTTGGGGGATCGCAGACCCTCCAGGCACAATTCGATCAGATAGTCTCACCTGGAGCCAGTTCCTACGTCGAAGCCGCGACTTTCGCGGTTGGGCTGCTCGCTATAATCGGTCTTCACGAATTCGGACACAAAGCCGCCACAACATACCACAAACTGGACGCCACGTTCCCATATTTCATCCCGGGTCCGCCTCCCATCGGCACATTCGGAGCCCTCATATCTCTAAAGGGTCCCCCAGCCAACAGGGATCAGCTGTTCGACTTGGGGCTCAGCGGCCCGGTCGTAGGCTTCGTGGTCACCATGATCATAGGCGCGGTAAGCATGCTCTTCGGACCTGCACTCACACCTGCAAAATTGGCCTCTCTAAACACCTGGAATTCTACATGTAGCGCACGGCTTGGAGTCGGGAGCTGCCTATCAAACGTGAGCTTTCCAGCTCAGCCCTTGATCTTAGTGCTGCTCTCTAACCTGACCGGATACATCAATCCGAACGTAATATTCGACCAACAACTATTCTTCGCCGCCCAGATCGGCGCGCTTTTGACATTCCTCAATATCGTGCCTGCATGGCAGCTCGATGGCGGTCACATCTCAAGAGCAGTCTTCGGCCCCAGCGGACACAAAATCGCAACCTTCGCCGGCCTAATCTTGCTCCTCCTGTCAGGCTTCTGGGCATTCGCCCTCCTGGTACTCGTAATGATGGCGTTCTCCCGCCGAGGATTCGCTGGAGTGGAACCGCTTGATGACGTGAGCCCGGTCAGCAACTCAAGAAAAATTCTCTACATTCTCGGAATCGCGATGCTCGTGCTGACCTTTGCAAACTCTCCACTTTAAGGAACGGCACCATACGCCATCGTACTTCGTAAGCCGCGTGATAGTAGAGACTCTGAAATACACAAGAAGCGACAAACTACTCAACATCAGTCAGATCGCAGACCGAGCGAAAACCACAACTGAACAAGTCGAACTGATTCTCGGCCCAATGCTCCAGTTAGAGGTTCCATCGGGTGCACACCTCACCAATTCAGCCCGGTTCAAGCTGGCCTTCGAGGCGGTCAGGCACGGAGCGCTTCAACAAGCAGCCAGAGCCTTGAGTTGGCAGGAGTTCGAAGCCTTCATCGAAGAGTGCCTACAAACCGTCGGATTTGATACCCAGAAGGGAACCATCATCAAGGACGAATCTAGACGATGGCAGATTGATGTGATCGCAAAGAAGAGTCGAATGATTCTCGCGATAGACTGCAAACACTGGGAATCTCCAGGCTATGACTCAAAGCTTACCAAGGCAGCTGACCATCAAAAGCTAGCGCTCCATGCTCTCATCCAACAAATGACAGGGAGAGGAGATGTTGAGAGAGAGGGAGTCTTTGCCCTGCCGATCATTCTCACCCTCTTCGAACCTCGGTCGCGCCTAGTAGACGGAGCCGTTGTGGTCTCGGTTGAGCAGTTTGCAGATTTTCTGGAGGGAGTATCTCCCTTCTCATCGGAACTGCCGTTCATACATGCGCAAGGCGTCGCAAAAAGCTCTATCAATTGATAGACGCGAGAGTCGGAGTCGGTTGAGATGAACGTCGTAGTGGTCGGGGCCGGAACAATGGGGTCCGGCATCGCATATGTATCGGCCGCATCCGGTCACAACGTTGTCGTCGTAGAACAGGACCAGAAGCTTCTCGACTCTGGAATGAAGAGAGTCGCGGAATACGTCCAGCGAGCTATCTCTCGCGGTCGCATAACCAAAGACCAGGCCTCAACAGTAAACACGAAGCTACGAGGCACTATAGACTTCAACTCCGCATGCAGGGACGCGAATCTTGTGGTCGAAGCTGTCTTCGAAGATCCGATAGTCAAGGAGAAAGTATTTTCGACAATCGACAAGTCCTCTCCCAAAGAAGCAATCCTAGCTTCCAACACTTCTTCGATAAGTATCACGCGCCTCGCGCGTGCTACTCATAGACCGGACCGGGTGTTGGGATTGCACTTTTTCAACCCAGTACCAACGATGAAGCTGGTCGAGCTGATCAAGGGCAATCAGACTTCCGAGTCGACAGTCAAGAGTGCCAGGGGCTTTGTCGAATCACTCGGCAAGACGGTTGTGCAATCCATTGACAAGACTGGATTCATCGTCAATAAGGCACTGATGCCGTTTCTCAACGAGAGTATCAAACTCCTCGAAGGAGGTGTCGCGTCGAAGGAGGACATTGACAAGGCATTCATGCTTGGAACAAACCACCCCATGGGTCCTCTACAACTATCAGATTTCATTGGCGTTGACGTTGTCTATCAGACCCTCAAGGTCTTGGAGAACGAGTACGGAGCATGCTTCAAACCGACCCCTCTGCTCGAGAAGATGGTTAAAGAGGGAAGGCTAGGCCGGAAGACTGGGAAGGGCTTCTATGACTACTGACGAGACCTCGAGGATCGACGAACCGTCAAAGCGGCTGACAGAGATGATCCTCAAGGGCGAAGACCAAGAATCAGCGCGTATCGCAGCAGAGATCGTCGGTGGTAGATCAGAGACAAACGATATCGTGGACGCTATCTCCGAGACAATGAACATCGTGGCAGATCTACATGAAGTCGAGAGATATACAGTCCAGCAAGTTGAAAGTTGCGAAAGGGCCGCAGAGAGCGCCCTCAACGCGATAAGACCAGGAATCAAAGTAGAACAGCGAAGAATCTCCGGCAAGGTGATGGTAACGTCTCTGCACGGAGACCCTCACAGATTCGACAAGACCCTTCTCCTTACCATGCTAGAGATGGGAGGATTCTCCGCGCTCGACGGGGGCGAAGAGCTCTCTCCAGAAGAGGTTGTACGAAACGTCAAGAGCCTCAAACCAGACGTGCTCGCAATCCCACTAGTCACCACATCGGCCGTGAACGATCTGTTGCGCACGAGATCCCTTCTGGCGAATTCCGGCGTTAAGACTAAGCTCGTCACATACGGGAGGGGAGTGGCCAAGCTGCCGAGCGATTCCCAGCTCAGCGCCATGGAAGAGGACTCGCTCAGCATCCTGAGCAGAATAGCCGAGATTCTGATGTCTCGCTAATCTACTTCTTCCTTCTGAGAGCCAGCATAAGATTCCTCGTTCCTTTTACTCTCCAGAGAAGCAACCCTGAGACCACGGTTGAAGAAAGGGCAGCTGAAAGCTGGGACACGACGAACTTGACTGAGTAATCCATTCTGGCTACTCCAAATGACCATGTGTAGAAGTTGATGGCCGTCTGCCTCAACGAGGGAACTGAGTTTGATGCTGAACCTACCGCGCTGATGAACCAGCTCGACTCAACGATGTACGGCGTGAAGAGGACAATGCTGAACGGCGTAAGGACAATGGCTGCCGCTTTTACCATTCTTAGAGGGTAGAGTATTCGGCGCACTCGTCGATCAGGACCCGCCATTACGAATGCAGTGTTCTCGAAGACGGTCATCCAGAGCGTGAGGAGGACGATGGCGTTCGCCAAGGAGAAGAACAGCGCGATGGAGAGGGGGATCTTTGCCGCTCCGATTGGAATGTTGAATGCTTCATCCATCATACCTCGGCTCACCATGTAGTTGAAGTAGAGCAGCTCGATAGCGACGGCAATCGCCGCGAAGAGGATTGCAGGCATCCAGCCTCTCAGGATCTCCCAGCGGAGAAACATGCGCTTGTATGAGGTAGTTCCTGAGGCCACGGCCAACACGTTGATTACGACGAATGTTGACTGGTTAAAAACCCGCTGGCTCGCGTAACCATATCATTTCCGCTAGAGTTACGGGAGCTTAGTCTACACCCGAACTTCAAATTATCAACAACGTGCTCTGACTGCACGTTTCGCCTAGATTTCACGGTCAAGAGAAACGCGTGATCGGATGGTTGAACAAACGAAGATGGATACTGGTAGCCCTTGCGCTGGTAATCCTATGCTCAATCACGAGTTCCGGACACTCAGCTGCTCCCAGCCCTCAAGAAAACGTGAATCTCTACACAGGAAACAAGCTCATCATCAGCTCTACTCAGCAAGCGATCAAATCAGTAATCGTGAGAGGCAATCTCACAGCCGCAACAGTCTCGAACGGGACCTATCCAGCAAAGAACTTCACCCTCACAACAAACTCGACACAACTCTACACCCTCAACCTCTGGCTCTCATACCCAAGCACATACACTACCGCGATCATCATCAATGATCCCTCTGCCGGCGCGAATAGCCAATACACGTCGTACTACATCTCCGCAGGAGACCTCAATCTTACCATATTCGCAGCATTCCAGCCGGCGCCAAACAACGGCGAAGGCGTGCCTCTCAGCTGGTCCTCATTCTTCGGCTGGTTCAGCCAGTTCGGCAGCGCCTTCCCTCTCTGGATCAAGGTGCTCTACACGATACTAGGCGCACAGTTCGCCTTCGTAGGCTACCGCTGGATAAAGTTCGAAGATGAGAAGAGAAGAGTCGAAGGCCACTTGCCACTTCTAGACCGTGGAAACAGAATCTACATGTGGATCGATGTCGTGTTCAGAACACTACTCGCTGGTTTCATCATAAGCCTCGCCCTGATGCTAGGCGAGACCGTAATCATCACAGTAGCACAGTATCTGTTCTTCGTCACCCTCAACCTCTTCCCCCTAGTCGACGTGTTCTCACTCTTCTTCGTCGCCGTACTCGGACTGATCATCTACCTCGCCCGCGAGGGACTAGACAAGTTCCTCGACCTAAAACCGATGATGGAGGACTAGGGTCTTGAAGAACCAGCGACGGGTAGCCTCAAACGACGATCAACTCTCCGAATTCCTCTTCGGCTCAGTACGGCCCTGGTGGGACCGCAGACCATGGCTCAGACGAGTCTTCCTAATACCACTCCGATCAATCGACAAGTCGTACGGCAGATGGAGCAAGGCGAGAGTATCACCCAGGCGTTTCCGAAAGATTCAGGAACGCCTGGACCGGGAATATCCACCTGACAAGTTCTCCCCCTCAAACGTCATCGGTCGAGACAGAGAATTCAACCTCCTACTCGACTCCTTCAGACTACACGTACTCCGACATCCCTCACTGACCAAGTACTTCGGCAAAGAGGAACTCCCCAAAGCTATCTGTCTCGCAGGAGACAGCGGAACAGGCAAGACCTTCCTGACAATGGTCTCACTCCGAGAGATGCTGCTGGAAGGCTACAGGAGCGGGGTCCTAGTCACGCCCGTCATCCTGAAAGGATCAGATGTCTACTCTGAATTCTACGGGAAGAGCACTCGACAATTGGGCCGCTTCCTCGACTATGCAAGCTCCGTTCCTTCGGTAGTCTATATCGACGAGTTCCAGAGCTTCGGCAGAAAGGTTCGAGGGGAGACAGGAGCTGAGATAGAGGATACTAGAATCCAGGATGAATTGAATCGTTGGCTGGACAAGATCGTTAGCGGAAAATCTCGGACAATGGTAATCGTGGCGACCAACGCGTACGAGAAAATCCGGGAAGACATCCGCCGAAGACTATCGAAAGTCAGCTTGAACGATGGCGTGACCCGCGAGATGCTTCTTGCGGTTGTGAACGACTCGTTGAAAAGAGAGGGATGGGTCAATCTCAAGGCTGAGGACCTTCTCGATCTGATGGAGCGAGAAGTCACTATCAGACGGCGAGCCTCTCTCACCCCCAGCGACATCCAAGAGATCTTTCGAGAAGTAAGAAAGTCGAAAGAGGCTCCGTTGAGGGAGAGGATCAGGGAATCGAGGACTGATCTCCGAACTGTCGAACTTCCCAAAATTTCGGCGGGAATAGAGGATTTTGCCGGGGCGGCTCGTAACGTGAAACTCTACTCTGAACAGGAGAAGTCGCAGGAAGTTGTTGATGCAGTTTACGTGATGAAGCCAAAAGTCAGTCGGGAGGATCTTGGCGGCCTACACGACGTGAAGAATAAGGTCCTCAACCACATTGCCCTCGCCTTCAATCCTTCAATGAGAGAACTCGG
>VBAW01000064.1 GCA_005888635.1 Candidatus Bathyarchaeota archaeon
AAGCTTGGAATCGAGGAGGGTGATAGGATAGTTTTCGAAGAAGCAGAGGGAAGCCTGATTCTCAAGCCCGCGGCCGATGTTGAGGATTCTGCCGGGGCGTTGTCTCGTTTCGGGGATGGGGGGCAGGTCTTGGAGCGGCTTCTCAGGGAGAGAAGGAAGAGCTTCCAGTAGCGGCAGCGGCATCATTTCTTGCGAGTAACGCTGGATACGTCTCTCTCCTGATATTGCACTATTTCTGCAAGGAGCCAGAGGTTTTGAGGAAGTCTGGGAGTGTCTTGCACTTTTGTAGACTGGCCGGGAACGGGGGAATTCTCCCTACCGTGGTCTTGGCAGAGTTCTACGCGATCGCCCGAAGGGATGCAGGGTGAGATATGGCTGAGCTACGCCTGCGAGAACTTGTGAGTTCTGGATTGGAAGTTGTTCCGCTATCCGAGGACTCGGCAGAGACTCCACCTCAGTAATTTCCTTGAAGTGTCGCTCCCGGTCGAGGATCATCACAGGAACATTTTCCCCATCCGATAGTCCAGCCTAGGGTTTGAATTCTCCAAGCTTCCTAGTCTTGATCTCCTTGATGTCTCTGAAGTGGGGATCCTCGCTGAGAACCAGATCAGCCTTCTCGACAATGTGAGTTCCGGCGATGAAACAGTCTCCCCACGGTATCTTTTCGTGATACTTTGCGCGGAGTATACCTGACTCCCTTCAATCCGTTTCGGGCCTCAAGATTTGACTGGGATATGGTCCTTCAAGGTTGACCCGGACCGGTTTTATGATTTCATGGATTTTTGCGGGCTTCGCTCTGATTGAGCCACTTGGTGATCAAAAGAACTCTTCTGGCTACGCCGGAGACTTCCACTTATTTCTCCGTAATGCAACGGTGAGAGGTCCAAGAATTCATCGTAGGAGCCGTCTTGGAATTCCTCATCTCTCCCCGGGTTTCATGCAAAACCCTTTTGAATGACTTTTGACGGTTCATCTGCAGAGAGCAATGGCCAAGGTAGTGCAGACTTCTCTGGAAGAGGAGGAGTATAGGGTCTTCAGGGACCTGTTGGAGAAGCGGAAGCTGAGCATTCGAGAGGGCCTCCGCAAGGCTGTGACCAGGATGTTGGAGGAAGAGGTGAGAGTGGATCCTAAGGATCCGTTCTTGGTCCGTCGGCCCCGTGGGAGGAGCGGGCTTGGAGACTTGTCTAGGAAGCATGACGAGTACCTGTACGGGAAGAAGAAGAGTCGCGCCTCTTCATAGACACCGGCGCGCTGGTTGCGCTCGAGGACTCCGATGACGAGAATCATAAGAGTGCCTCGGCATTCAGGGAGCGGATCAGGAAGAGCCTTACGCCGTTCAGAACCCTCTTCACGTCCAACTATGTGACTGACGAGACTCTCACGCTTTTGAAAGAGAGGTGCGGCCTAACCGTCTCAGTCTCATTTCGAGAAGATCTGGAGGCTTCCAGCGTGATAAGGGTTCTGTGGGTAGAACCCGCAGTTGAGCGGGAGGCTTGGAGGATATTCAAGACTCACCGGGACAAGGGGTACAGTTTCACCGACTGCACTAGCTTCGCCCTTATGGATCTCCACGCTATCAAGAACGCCTTTGCCTACGACGGACACTTCAGACAGTACGGCTTCATCATGCAGCCGTGAGAAATGCAAACAGGCTCCCCATGAAATGTTTTCGGCTGGAACCTGGGCCAGTGTTCCGGATTCTCGTCATGGTCCAATTCTTTACTCAGTTGAGCCGATGAGCCAGCGGCTCTTACCAAAAGATCGTCCTAGCTAGAGTGGCCCCTGTCGCTGGAGCTTCAGGATTGAGACGAGTGAGAGGAAGAGGCAGACTGCTAGACCTGTGAATACGTAGACCCATGAGTCCCAGAGTCCTCTCGGGCCTATGATGGGGAAGAAGTAGAGGCCGCTGGGTCCGTAGAACTGGGCGATACCGAAGAGCTCGTCCGCTGTAACTGAGAGCGCACCGAAGCCGTAGCACGCTGCTCCGAAAACGATGATCCACGCTATCCGGTTCATAGGTTCAGCCCTGCAAGGGTCATTGGAGAAACAGTGCTTCTCATCAAGATAATGTGACCGATACTAGCTCTGACGTCCGAGATGTTACGAGGCGAGAAAACCGTGGGCCTTTGAAAACTGGCTCTGCTATTCGGAGGATGGTTGTTATTCAATGTAAATGGTAAAATCGATCGTAGGGTCTGTCAGTGGGATTCTAAACATTACCGCCCATAGAACGCTGGTTTCGGTAGAAATTATAAGCTCATTTCGTGCGGGTTCCCTGAGGCTTTGCCCGACGGTTACGGAGATGTATTGAGTGAATTCATTTGGCCGATTGGCTCCAAAGTGAACCGAAGGGAGGGGCTGTTTCATTAACTCTGATGATGACGGATCGGACGAAATATCACCCAATGAACTAAGGTCCCTATACGATAGTGAAGAGTGCGATTTTGTCGTTGTCGATGTCCGTGAGCCCGAAGAGTTTCGGGATTGGAAGATTCAGGGGAGCATGAACGTCCCACTAGGCTCCGGGTTTGCTTCGAGAGTGAAGGCGATTGCCAACGACAATCATGTAATAACTGTCTGCAGAACTGGCGTGAGGAGCCTTCACGCCGTGAATGAACTGCAAGAGGCCGGTCTGTTCGTCAAGAGTCTGAGGGGAGGAATTGTCGCTTGGAGTAATACCTACGTAACCTCCGAGGTGCATGTCCCCGACGCTCTATCCGGCAGAATGATTCAGATGAGAAGACTGTCCAAGGGATGTACGAGCTACTTAATTGGGGACAGGAAAGAATGTGTCGTCGTAGATCCTTCTTCAAAAATCGAAGAATATGTTAGAACGGCGAGAATCGAAGGCTTCCGGATAACCCACGTCGTCGACACCCACAAACACGCAGATCACATCTCCGGTGCGAGACGACTCGCATCTACCACCGGGGCCCAGCTGCACCTTAGTCCGATGGACAGCTATTGCTTTGAGGGGTATCGCCCTCTCGCCGACGCGACGAGCATCGGACTCGAAAACGATCGGGTGAAAATCATGGCGATTCACACTCCTGGCCACACACAGGGGAGTATGAGCCTCCTCGTGAATGACAGAATGTTGTTGTCTGGAGACACGCTATTCCTCGATGGCGTAGGAAGGCCAGACCTACAGGGCTCAGTGGAAGAATCCGCAAGGCAATTGTTCCGCACATGCGAGAAACTGTTTGACGAATTAGATTCTGAAGCGATGGTATTGCCAGCCCACTTTGGCTCTAACGAGGACCTGATGACGGCCGCGCCGATCACCGCACCTGTCTCCATAGTAGAGGCAAGAATAAGGAAGGCAGACTTGTCTGACCCTGCATCCATCGCAGGACGCGTTTGTAATCTACCGAAACCTGCGAATTACGAAGCGATTCTAAAGATCAACAGCGGACAAGCCAGTTTCGACCCCTCAGTCTGCGACCTCTTGGAAGAAGGGCCAAACAGGTGCGCCCTCGCAGCAGAGGCTCGATGAGGCAAACCATGAGAGTTTTGATTGCGGGCATAGACGGGTACTTGGGCTGGCCATTGGCCCTGCATCTGGCTGCCAGAGGCCACGAGGTCTACGGCATTGACAATTTCTCTAGGAGAAAAAACGTTGCTGAAGTGGGTTCATGGAGCGCAATTCCAATACCAAATATGCACAGGCGACTCGAAGTTGCGAGAAACCTGCTTGGTCTTCGCATCAAGTTCTTCCACGGTGACCTACGGAGGTATCAAGATGCGTTGTCCGTCTTGCGAGAATCTAAGCCGGACGCGATTGTCCACTTGGGCGAACAGCCATCGGCCCCCTATAGCATGATCGACTGGAAGCATGCCTCTTTCACGCAGGAGAATAACGTCATCGGAACTCTCAATCTGATATGGGCGATGAAAGAAACATGCCCACATGCGCATCTCGTTAAACTTGGGACCATGGGGGAGTATGGGACTCCTAACATGGAGATACCCGAAGGATTTTTTGAGATAGAATATCGTGGACGGAAAGATAGACTCCCATTCCCTCGGCAAGCTGGATCGTTCTATCATCTGAGCAAGGTACACGATTCAGCCAACATCATGCTGGCCTGTAAGATTTGGGGATTAATGTCAACCGACATAATGCAAGGAGTCGTCTACGGAACGAGAAGTGACGGTATCGTGGATCACAGGCTCCACACTAGGTTCGATTTCGACGAAGCATTTGGGACGGTGGTCAATCGGTTTTGTACTCAAGCCGTCACAGGATATCCACTCACTCCATATGGTAAGGGAAGACAACGCAGGGGATTCATTGCGCTAGCAGATTCAATACAATGCTTAACAATCGCGGTCGAGAATCCTCCCGGCCGGGGGGAGTATCGCGTCTTCAATCAGCTAGACGAAATCTATGGCATCAATGAATTGGGCGATATGGTGGTCACTGCCGCCCGTCGATTGGGCATCAACGCAGAACTAGGGTCAATCGAGAACCCAAGGGTCGAGATGGAAGAACACTTCTACAAAGTAGATAGTGTGCGCCTCAAGGCGTTGGGATTCAAACCTACACGTAGCATCGACGAAGAACTTGAAATCATGCTGAGAGATCTCATTCACTTCAAGGACCGCATCAGGGCAAAGAGGCACGTCATGGCTCCCACAATAAGATGGCGCGGCAAGGTCCCCCATCCTTTGATAGCCCCCCCGCATGAGTCATCCGGAGTTGGACAGGAAACGGTCAAAGTCATTTCTGATCGTTGAACAGAAACATGTCATGAACAAATATCTGAATAGGACATGTATGGATAAGGGCCGACAATTGAAGTGGTCACGAAAGCGAGTGTTGGTAACCGGTGGGGCCGGGTTCCTAGGATCGGCTCTTGTCCGAAGGCTCAAAGAAATGAGCGCTGAAATCATCGTTCTTGACGACCTCTCGACGGGCGATAGGGGATTAGTGAAAGGATTGGCGGACGAGTTTGTACAAGACAAAGTGACACTCGAGAGCCTTTCGAAGATAACAGATCCCGATATCATCTTTCACCTGGGAGCTCCGAGTTCAATTATTCTTTTCGACAAGAATCGTGATGCGTTGAAAGATACTGTAGGGGGAATGAAGGCGGTGCTAGACTATTGCGCCTCGACCCATGTTCAAAAGCT
>VBAW01000065.1 GCA_005888635.1 Candidatus Bathyarchaeota archaeon
ATGCGAAAACCGCCTCTCTTCCGCATTTCAACATCTTTGATATGGTACGAGTCCACTTTTTCTAGGACGTTCAGAAATTCTCGGGGACCTACAATGGATGCGGCCTTCTCATCGGCTTTCAGTCGGACACTTCTCAGCTCGTGGGAGAAGAACCAAGTCGCAAGAATCGTTATCGGAATTAGTAGGAATACGGCGAGAGCCATTCCATTGTCGCCATAACTTGCACCCAGTATGGCTACAGTAGGGACCCAGAGGAATATCAGTAATGGGACCGAAATGAGCCACCTGGCTAGTATCGATAGCTTCGAACGACGCTCATAGATCATCTGAGACGCGAGAATAGGTCTCCATTCTAATGACGTCAGCTTGTCCTTCAAAGCTTTCGGAAGTTTCACGTCGCCGCCATCGAAGTCGCATTGGTCAGAGCCTAAACCCTTCATGAAGTTGGGAGCCGCGACTGACCTGCCGTACCAAACGACCCGTTTCGGGTGCAACTCGATGCCCAGGTCGCGACCGAGACTACTAGCGACTTCCAGTATTTGTCTCTCATAATCTTCTGAGCCAGAGTCTAACAATCTCTGCCTCCAGCCTCCCTCATCGTGGCCGGAATACTCTCAATCGCTTTCACTCTTCAAGGTCTTTCTCTTGAATATTAGGTTGAAGAAAGTCTCGAAGAAGCGACTCATGACGAACAAGCAATCTGCGGAACAACGAATGAGGGTCTGAACGGGACGACCAATCTCTTGAATCTAGGCTAGTTCAATGCTGGCAGGGTGGGCCCGCCCGGATTCGCTACGTTAACGTTGAAAATCGTGGATTCGGGTCCTAGAGAGGCTCCCCCTTTTTCTTGAAGGGTAGGGTACGCGGAGGAATAAAATAGAAAGCAGCCCGATGTCAATACGTAGTGTAGGTTAGTTACACGGACATCGTTGGATTTCTTCGAGACACAGCGATAGGGAATTTTCTACTCTTGGTCATAGCCATAACGCCTTTTGCGGCTTGGCTTTACAGGCGATTCTTTCTTCGCGCAAAGCTCCAGGTCTTGCTTGCGCCTCTGTTAGAGATAGAGATGGGTCTGGCTGGCGGAAACCCTCCGACGCAACACGTGAAATCACAAGCTTTCCTTCTAACGGCAAAGCGTGGACCAATTCACAACTGCAAAGTCAAGTTTGTCCTCGATCAGCATCCTGAATTCCTGTCGCCTCAATACATGTCGTGGTATTCTCGCGAAGAGGTCGAAGAAACTCAACCTCCAACTCTGAGTAGAGACCTCATCCCAGAGGAGCAGATACGGTTGACCATCTGGGACGCTTACAAGAGACCGGATGGCGAGTCTTTGCAATTGAACGCTGGCAAGGACATATTCGATAGGACGAAGAATCTGGGCGGAGAACCTCTGATTTTCGGGGTTACCTTTCTCTCCGACGCAGGTCCCCTAAACAAGAAGCCGTATCGCTACAAGATAAGAAGGGGTTCATGGGCTACAATTAGCATGGATTCTATCAAATGACACGTGTCTCTCGCTCCGTTCTCCGTACGATTCTGGAAGTAGTTGTGCGACCAAGCCCCTTGTCATGGTTTTTTCCGTAGTATTGGTAATGTCTTCCGGAAACCAAGGATTATCACAACGAATGAGCCGAGTATACCCAATCCTCCCAACAGGGGATTAGCGCGGTAGAGGTCGAGGAACATGGTAAAGACGGCAATTACAGCAAGCAATAATGTCGCGAAGATTAGGATTTTCGTCGATCGTTCTAATCCCATCGAGGACCTAAGCGTTTGGTCGGCTGTTGTCTGGAGAGATTTCACCGAGCCATCTACCTGACCCGTCGTCGATTGCAACGATTTGATCGAGTTGTCAAGCATTAGAAGCTCCAAGGAGACAAGCTTCTGTCGCTTGGAGTCGATTGTCCGATTGAGGTCCTCGAAGGTTTCGATGTTGCCTTTTAGCCGTTCGAGCACATCAGAACGAACCGTTGAAAACGGGAATAATCCCCGTTCCACGAAGAACTGTTTTTGCCTGTCTCTCTCAGCTTCGAGCTTGCTGATTTCAGCCAGTAGCTCTGCGATCTGTTCGTTGAGAGGATTGGCCACGTCCACCGATGGAGCTTGGGAAGATTCTAAACATTCTGGTGTCGCTGGTGTACCTTCGTATCACACCTCAGCAGTTTCGTTCTCGTGTGTGAGCGATAACCGAGCGATGGCTCAATGTCAAAAATGTCGGATCAGCGGAGCGGCTGGCACGAACGCTTACACGCCAGCCCTTCACGAATGGAACAAGAATTAGCATTCAAACTACAAGAAGACGGAATACATTATCAAACACAGGTCGAGATACCAGTAACCACAGCCGACTTCTACTTCCCGCTGGACACAAGGCCTTTGCTCGTGTTTGTCGACGGCCGGGTCCATCTTGAAAAATCCCAGATGTTGAAAGACGAAGAGCTGCGATCACTCTTACGAAAGAGAGGATACAGGGTCCTCGAACTAAGCTACAACAGTTATTCCGACAAGAAAAGGGACGAGCTGCACGAAGAAATCCGGAGCGGCCTCGCCCGGTTGGCTAGCTAGCACCAGATTCTAAGACAAACAGAAAGACCAGAGACTCATCCTGGAAAAAGCAACATAGCTGCGCTACCGTATGTTCGTGTGTGCGTGGAGGAAAGCCGGGCCAGACGCGCATGCAGTCACGCCACCTTCCCGTCTATCGGGATGTTCTCGAGACAAGTAGCAAGCCGATTCCCGAAGCCGTCATTGCCAATCCGGCGTAAAACTCATCCCAGTACGGGGCATAGTAGGATGAAAATATTGAGGGGCATCCGTTGAGTGCGCAGGGGATGGCATCACTCTGAAGGCCAGTTATTCCGAGAGTGAGGAATAATATTCCCACCGTTGCCAGTACGATGCCGGGGAACCGAAAGGCTAGTCGTCTGTTCGCGGTGCGATTCGCGGCAATAGCTACGGCGGTGGTTGCAGTAAGCAACGGTGGAAGTATTACGAATGGTCGATATGGATCTATACAATCTACCCGCTGCTGTCCCGTCGAGGGGGTGTACTTGTAACATCCTACCTGGCAAGGCCCGCTACACGAGGCGCTATTTTCCCCAGCCAAAGCAACCAGAACTGAGACCTCCAGCGTAAAGCCAATAATTGCTACGCCAAGGAACAGAAAAGCCAATACTACCGTTCCCCGTTTCGTCAAGACCATCTTACCGACATCCTAGTTTGAGCCTTTCCATGACTGATACCCGCATTACGGCGAATATGGTTCCAACTGGGGGGGGGTTCGATGAATAAACGTCGTTCTAACCCTTCCACCAGTCTGACTAGAACACTATTACATGTAACGTGGTTTCGAGAAGTAAACCTATAGGATTTCTATAGGCAGGCGGCACTGATCACCGATGAAACTTCCGGCTGGAATCAAGAAAACGATCGGGGTCTGCGCAGAGTGTCAGAACGAGTTGTATTTCAAATGGGGACGTTTCTCCTCCAAGCCCTTACCGATAGGAGAATGTTGTAAAAGGGAATTGAATCGAATCCTCTCGGGAGAGAGACCCAAGACAGACCAGACATTCTGATTCCACGGACAATAGACGCTAGGCGTCGGGTAGTCCAGCAAAATACCATCGGCCGCTGAGTCTCTGAGCCGCAATCTTATGCTCCAAGGCCAATTCTAACGGAACGATTCGCTTGTGCTTTCGTTAGCGCTCATCAGAACGTTCTCGTATATCTAGTAGCCACATTGCTTGTAGGCTTATCAACAGTCTTGGCACGCTGTCCCGGACCCGACCGGTTCGAAGATTGCCTCGCCACAATTCTGGCAGACTAGTAGTCTGCCGATGAACTGGTAGTCGGATCGGTATCGGATGTCACGGTATGCTGGTCCCTGACAGATTCTACAGAAGACCTGGCAATCGAGGCTCTGCATGGGATCCGATATGGTGTTCGAAGTAGATGAGTGGGAGAGTAGGACAAATTCTGGTTTGAACTATTAGAAAGGTGACGGGGGCGGTTGATATCATTACTTTCCGTGTAGTTTGCTTGGCGGTTTTCGGGGTCCCTATTTAAGGGGGCACAGGTTTGTTCCCCAGTTGCACTCGGCTATAATCCTAAATACAGAGCTTCCCCCTAATCTAGACTGGACGAGTAAGTCCTTAGGAAACCATGCCCAGATTGGGCGAGAGGGGTTCCTGCCCGAACGGGACTACTAAGGGTTCGTCCTTTTCTTTACCCTACCAATACGAACGGAGTCCGCCGCCAACCTTCGTGCTTGAGAATAGTCGTGAGTATGTTGGATCTTTGTTCTCATACTCGTGGTAGAATGCTCCTGCAAGTATGTCTGCAGCCCAGATGCCGGCTTCGGAGTACGATGGGACGTGATTAGGTATTCCCAGCGAACCTCTGTATTGCTTGAGACCTTGGTATTCGAAATATGAATCCTTGTTCACCAAGTATTGAGCAAACTTGTGGGTTCCAAACTGAGAAAGCCTTCCTTTGTCGTATACGATTAGTGGGATAACTGGAGGGGAGATTACATTCATCACGTTCACAAGGAGAGTCTGAGCAAATGTGAAATTGTATAGCTCCTCTTGCGATTTCCAGCCTTGCGCTTTCGACTTGTCAACCACCGCGACGAATGTCTGGGCTTGCGAGCTAATCATTGCGTCTATGGATTTCTTCCTCAGATCCGGCATTTGGGCCCTAAAGCGAGCAATGTCTTTCTTACTGAGACCCTTTTGGATGAGATCAGTCTCGGGCAGATAGAATTTCAATTCCCCGGTTTGGGGTGGATACCTACCTCTTAGGTGCGCTCGCTTCAGAACTCTCCTCAGTTTTTTCCTGAGGATTCCTGGCGACGGAGTGTACACAAAACCGATCGTGAAATACCTACAGCGTGATCTCTGTAGATTTAGACCAGGGTCCCCAGATTCGTCAACAAAGATGATTGGACCTTGAAAGGACAACTAGTTCTTCCTGGGAGATCATTGCACCACGCAAACTAGCTTTATCAATTCTGGGTTTATCGGTGGGACCCTTGTATAGCCACTCAAGCTTTGATGGAACCAAAAGCCCTGTCCTGGTTCCAAGCCAAGAGAAGCTTTGACAATTTCCCCCTAAGCTTGACAACATGAGACCC
>VBAW01000066.1 GCA_005888635.1 Candidatus Bathyarchaeota archaeon
AGCCATACTGATGCCCTGAGGATGAGACTGATCACTGGCGGCCAGTGGACCTGCCAGTAGAATCCCCAGCAGGATGAAGCTAGTGAACAGCAAGACGTTACTTGTTCTACTGAACCATGATCTGTCTGACAAAGTATCCTAGCAGCCTCCTTCCAGCCTGAAACCGGTAGCCAGATGCTTCCGGTTCAGATCTTCCGATACTAGTCTTGTTTTTGCACTCAATTTTCCTTCACGACCCCGGGCGAGATCATCATGGCCCGAGCCGAACAGCCTGCTCGCACTGCCGATAGAGAACTAGACTCTTTGACTTGAGCGAGTTCTTCGGCAAGAACTAGTATAGTGCTTGTCTGTGGTTTATGCGAGTCCGAACTTTTCGTGAGAACTTTCGGTACAAGTGCCCAATGCCCATGCGACCCTCCACAAAACAAGCTAAGCACCCGCTCCTGAGAAGCCTAGGCGAGACTTGAATTGGAAAGTTCATTACTTTCAACTGTTTCAGAAAGAGAGATGAAGTCTTCAGGCTATGATTGCATCAACTTGTTCAACGCGCCAGGGCGAGCCAGAGAAGAAGGGGAAACGTTGGAGTTACCCCCGGGCCAAATTCCATTGGTTTTTGAAACATTTATTGGAAAAGAGTTAGGCAGACTAGTTTTCTTGGTCCTCTTACTTTCAATGGGTAACCTTGTGAACCCGGGCTGGACCACCACCCTATGGGGAGTGAATTTCTAGCGTCTGACGAAACGAACCGCGACAGACATATCGTCCAAATAAAAACTGGCGTCAAAAAAATCACGAAGACTATCTCGTCTATAGCATTCCACGGTTACCGGGAGTTCGATGAAACCCTCTATTTGACTAGGAAGCTATGCTGAGAACAATCCGAAACTGGTTTGTTTCCTCAGGGTTATTGCGAATCGCTTGGGCTTGCGAAAATTAGTTGGGTTAAAGACAAATGATTCTTGCACGTCCAGAGATGTCTAGCGACGGTGAGAACAAGGAGGTATCCCACGCAATACTGGAGAATCCTCTGATATCAGTTTTTGCAGTCAACTTATATCGGATGACCCATCATGCTTCTCTCAGACCTCGATTGTCCGGGCCGTTCTCTTCGTGCGCAATCTCTCAGAGAGTTCGGCCAGCTAAGTGGGTCTACGCCCGTCCGCATCTGGTTATAGTTGGCTGCGGGCGGATTCCAAAGCGTTTGCCAGTTGCTGGCGGGTCGAGACACCGTGGGAACGGCGTATGCTCGCCGGAGATAGAGGATTGAAGGGAGGTGAAGTTTGTTGAATGATGAAAATAGCGGAGAATCAAATCTTGGACCATCGTCCCCGCGGAGACTAACTAAGACATACATCGGTCTGATCCTGCTCTTCATTGTCACATTAACCTCTGTCGGTTACGCCCTCACAACTCTGACGATCCAAAACACGGGAAGCGTAAATCTCCTCAAGGATTGGCAGGGAATCACCGTCAGTCCTCCAGGTTCGTTGCCAACGTGTTCTAGTCAATCGCCTTACAGCGACACGCCGCCACCCATGCTATGGGGCAGCATGACCCAGGGAACTTCGGAAACCGGATACATCTGCGTCAAGAACGCTGGAGGAACTGGGGCAACGTACACGGTAACAACAAGCACCCTCACGCCCTCGACTGGGATCACGGTTACCTACAATGGAACTTCAACCTTGACGAGTACCGCGCTTCAATCATCCCAGACCTCTCTCATCGTAGTGTCAGTATCAGCCGCCCTGACTGTCCCTTCCGGCTCCAGCTTTTCCTATACGACTACCATACAGTAGCCCCCTGATGAGCTTCGGCCGCGAAGAATCCGAGCGAAACCCACATCGTTTCTTGTGTGGGTCGGGGAGTGGAGCCACGGAATGAGACTGTACCGCCTGCTAGGCGGCCTATCTCTGATTCTGCTCGTTTCGGCAGCTCTCGGAGCAACAAGCCTCAATGTCCCGAACGGCGGATCAATATCCGCCTCCTCAGCTCGATGGTTCGACTACGTAGTGGTAATAATGCTTGAGAATCATAGTATCAATTACACCTACGGGATTTCAAACCCGTCTTGGACCAATTCGAGCTCAACGTGTCTCGGAAACTGCACGTTTCTCACGTCCATAGCCAACCAGAACGCTCTAGCGGAGGGGTACACTAACACGGGGGTAACCGGTGGCAGCATAGGCGATTATATAGCAATCACATCCGGGTTCGGAAACACAAGCTCCAGTTGTCAAGGTGGACCTGCCACGACTAGTTGTCCCCTCCTTCAGCGGCCCAACATAGTCGACAGTCTCGAAAACGCCCATCTAACCTGGAGAGCGTACATGGAAGGCTATCCCATAGCGTCAGGTTGCTACAACGATTTCAGCAGCTATCCAGACTACTACGCTCCAAACCATAACCCGTTCATCTACTATTCCGACATCCAAAACAACGCCGTCCGATGCTCAAGGATTGTACGCGCGAACTCGATAGACACCCAGCCGAATATCTCCCCGCCCCGATGCGGGCCAATACCAGTGGACAATGATGATCTCTTTCTCAACGACCTGGGCTCTGTAGCTGACGCATCCAACTACATGTTTCTCGTCCCCAACACAGTCGATGACAACCATGATTGCAACGATGTCTCTGTAGGGAACGCATGGCTGCAACAGATGGTCCCACAAATCCTGAACAGCTACTTGTTTAGGACGCAGAGGGCCGCGCTCTTCATCACGTACGACGAACCTGACTGTACATACATTGGCTCTCCGACATCTATCGACTGTCCTCCCGCCGCTCCCCAGATCTACGCGGTTTGGGCGTCCAACCCGACCTCATCCAAGCCCACAACCTTGACGAGCTTCAAATCAACCTTCCCATTCACTCACTTTTCTCAACTAAAGACAGTCGAGGACAACTGGCACCTCCCGTATCTCATAGCCTCTACCGATGGATCTCCGAGCACGGAAGACATGCAGGTGTTCTTCGTTTGAGGTCACAAGCCCAAAGGCACGCGTCTACGGCTCTGATCTTACTCATCGCGCTGGCCGCGCTAGTCCCAATCCTAACGTCAGCCGGCAACAACCGGGTCGAGACTCCGAGAACCACGATCGAGGCCCCGACTGCCAAGCTCGGCTATGCAGGAATTGATCCGACAGCTGTTAGCCTTAACTGGACCAGAAGCACCGACTCGACTTTCTTCGAGTACACTATTCGCGAGTCTTTCAACATCTCGAACGGGTTCGAAACGGTCGCTAACATCCAAAACCGTTCAACCACGAGTTACTATGCGTCCGGTCAAGTCCCTGAAGGAAACGAGTGGTGGCAAATCATTTACCGTAACCAGTCAAAGTCCCAATCCTCAAATCCACTTGAAGTGACCCAGCCACCGGTAGCCTCTCTCTCATATTCAATGCTAGGATCGACTAGCATCGAGCTGGCATGGAATAACAAGGCTACGTACGGAGGACTGATCTCCTTTAGCTCGTATCAGTTGATGGGATCAGTCTCCGGCAGAGCAAATTCTTCCGTGGCGGTGATCCGAGATGTTAACACTCTCAGTTACAAGGTGATTGGCTTGGCTCCGACGAGCGAGTATTCTTTCTATCTCAACACGACAGATCAGTGTGAGGGTTGCTCGCCTCCTTCCCTGTCAAGCACAATCTCGAATATTGTAAACGTCAACACCCCGCCTCTACTGGCCGCGTCAGCCAACGCCTACCCCAGCACTATCGACGCGGGCCAATCCCTAACGATCACAGCCGTGGCCGCTAATGGATCCGGAGGCTACACCTACTCCTGGGCGAACCTTCCTCAAGGGTGCAGGGGCGAAGACATCGCTTCAATAACGTGCACGCCGAGTTCGAGTGGCACCTACGAGGTGACAGTGACAGTTACTGACAGTACCGGGGAGACTACGACCGCATCAACGACGATAACGATTGCCCCCAAGAGAGTCTTGAGCCAACCTCTCTTCAGGGAGGTCGCCATAATCCTTGCATCCCTGGCATCAGCCACCCTTGCGACGGCCATCGTCGGGATATGGGCCTTCCGCCGGGAGAGGAGCAAGAACGCTGGAATCCACGGACTCAACTCCCTTCCAGTCTATCGCCCTAGCCAACCGCGGGGGCGAAGATTGTGATTGTCTGTCCGGCTCGTCTCGGACGCTGGCCCAGATCGCGCCAGCGGGAACCGAGACCGGTCCCACATCTCACTTGCCTAACAACTGGGGAGCCAAGCGTCAGGGCGAGGCCTAGTGCAGGCGAATACGAACGCTGGATTCACCAGTTGCCCTTTGGTCAGTTTTGCAGTTATGTCGGAGCTTTGATCTTTCTGGTTATTCAGAGTAGTTTTGGGTTTAGACATTGTCACAGAACAGGAGACAACTTCTAGATGCAATCTCTCAGGCTGTGTTGGAGCCTTGGATTTCTCTCTGTAGAACGTCATAGGCGAGGGGTCCGTCTTTGTAGTCAACTACCATTATGATGTCGCCGTACCCTAGAAATGCGTCAAGGATGTTGACGCCGTTTCTGAATAGTAGTTCAGTGACGTAGGATGCTATTCCTGGTGTCATCTCGGCACGAGGCGACAGGTTGAGTATCAGCTTAGCAACGTTCGTCTGGGTCGCAGCCTCTCTAAGATGCTCCAGCTTCCCTTGAACGAGGGTGTAATCCTCCTCGGGCAGAATCAGCTTGATCGAGTTTGAGAGGGGGAAGATGTGGGGGAACTCTGAGAGTTCGCCTGCTGCTTCTGACAATTCTTTGACTATGGCTGAGAACTGGGTCTTTGGGGCTCTTATCGTCACGTCTACTATGCCGCTTGATAGAGAGATTCTTGCGTCTTTGAGGACTCTTGACGCGTCTGGGCTTTTGCTGTTGGATAGTGTGTCGGAGAATCTCTTGATGGCTACTACCAGGGTGTTGATGCTTGCCTCTTTTCCGGATAGTTGTTGGATTTGGGGCTGGATGAATTCTGCGAGGGAGTGGAAGTTCATGAGTTTCATCTTCAGGCATTGGTAGATGGGGTAGTTTCTGGTCAGAATCTCGCGTACGGCTTCTGGGACGCTGACGCTGTTTCG
>VBAW01000076.1 GCA_005888635.1 Candidatus Bathyarchaeota archaeon
AAACCGAGGAATCAAAGCTTGCTCACGATAGAGTAGCTTGATAGGATCGTAAGTAACCGCAATTTCGATCTGGTCCCCGCGGAGTAGAACGAGTTCTCCTTACTCCCCGTCCTTCATTCTTCTGGTAGGCTAGCAATGGTCTGATTTTGATCACTGCTATGAGAAACGCGTTGGTGCTCTATTCAGTCAGCTTCAGTCGCCCCCAAGAATTCGGTCTTGAGAACCCACGGGGTTCATAGTGGAGTTTGTCAGAAAAAACTATACCTTTGCGAATCTTCATTTGCGTTCTTCCCAATTGAGATTTGGAATGCATGCGCCCTCTAGGTTTCCATGGGTTTTGATGCTCAAAGCGCTGTGTTCAGGATCGGGCGCAGACTAGCTGGCAAACTGGCAGGACTTGGCCGATTGAGAGGTGCGAGCGATCCTATGTTACTTCGTATCTTTGTTCAAAGACGACGAACCTTCCCTGTTCCTTAGCAAGATCGCAATAAAGAGGACCAGCAGGATTATTCCGGGAATAAGTACGCTTGCAACAGTCGCCTCTATTGGTGCCCCTGGGCACCCATATCCAGGAGCGGGGCTGCAGTTTCTATACGACGCAGCAAACTGAATGTCGAAAAGTGTCCAGACGCAAAAAATTCCGATGAAGACAACGCCGAATAGCCGAACATTCACAGGGAATGCCCTCGGACTAAGTAATCGAGTTTCCGTCAATAAAAACCCAATGTGACCGTGGAACAAGTGAGTCCATGATGGAAGTGTGCCCAGGTTGGAGAACTGTTTCAGTTAGCACCTTGCTGACTGAGGCCTGATAGCTGCCCACTGCAGATTGTCTGCTCGGCTTTGCTCTTAACCGAAAAGCCGTGCGGCTTGTCCCCGCTTATCGCGATTATCGGACCCAACCGCCGGCGGTGAAACTGGGTCGAGCCTCAGAAAATTAATCTCGTTGGTGGGGATCAGGCCGATGGGCGCTGATCTCAGAAAAGCGAAACCAAGAGCGCAGCAGCAAAAAATTCCTCTTCGGGTAGAATCGTTGGAGTCAAGGGGTGTCCGTGACGATGCTCATTCCGTTAGAGGGGTCGAACCTGAGTCGAGGGCCAACCCCTATCGGGAAACCAACCTGCCCATGTGCAATACGCGAAGGGTGGGGCGCGTGCACGGAAACGCGTTACTCCCAGCGAAAGTAACGCGTAGCTATGAAGGCGAAGAAACCTGTGTAAACGACCATCGTAGCTACAGCGGTAACCGGCGGAGCGGCATTGAAGACCGAATAGAGTAAGGCCTGAGCGGCCGCGCCAGACGGAGAATAGTACATGATCGTCGCCAATGGCCCACCCACCGTGGAGGGTTGAATCCAGAGACCCGAAAGGAAAAGCGAGAGAAAGAACAACCCGCCAGACAAGGCGCTTGCAATGGTCTGTGACGGAGCTAGGGCCGCAACAACCAAGCCAAGAGAAAACATCACCGAAATCGAGAGAACGATTGAGAGAACAAAATACGGAATACCTACGTTAAGCGTCGCCCCGAAGACTAATTCGCTTCCAAAGATGACAATCAAGATTGTCGCCAAGGCAAGCAAAAGGTTGAGAGTCAATTGAGCTGCGAGCAGTCTTGAAGGAGGCGTTGGAGTCGTTGAAACTCTTCGCAGCCAACCCATCTCCCGATACCTCACCAAGGTGACAGGCAGAGAACTGATTCCAAGGGAAATAAGTCCAACAACCATGATTACTGGAACGTAAATGTCCAAGACTGTGTGGCCCGTGCCAGCGACGTTCCCTGGGACTGCTATTCCAATGATGCCGAATATCACGAGCAGGATGATTGGAAAACCGATTCCCATCACCAACCCTGCGGGTTCTCGCAGGGCGAGCTTTCCCTCGACCTTGAGGAGTTCCGCAAAGTGACCTTGGAATCGGCCGTCCTTCGAGTCGCTTAGCGTCGAAGTCATGATTGAGGTCTTTCCTGAACCTTAGAAGTGTCGTCCCTGGTCAGCTTCACGAACGCGTCGTCAAGATTTCCTCCTCTCGCCTCAATGTCAGAGACGTGCACTCCGATCCTCGTGAGAGAGTCGATGACGGACGCTACGAGGTCGCCAGCACCGATGACGGTAACGTAGGCTTCTTTCCTCTCTATCTCTTTCACGCCAGGTATTGCATACATTGTCTTGTCGTCGACAGGCTTGGAGGGAACAAAGCGCACCCTCTTTCCTCCCGCTTGTGCCGCGATGGCTTCGGGCGTGTCCAGCGCTATGAGCTTGCCGTGGTTGATGAGGGCGAGGCGGTCGCATAATCGCTCAGCTTCGTCCATGAAGTGCGTCACGAGTATCACGGTTGCCCCGTGGTCCCTAATGCTCTCTATGAGTGCCCACGTCTCGCGTCTCGCCTCCGGGTCGAGCCCAGTGGTCAGTTCATCCAGAATGGCAATCTTGGGGTTTCCCACCAAGGCGAGCGCTATCGACAGCCTCTGCTTCTGACCACCAGACAATTTCTTGTATGTGGAATTCTTGACGTGGCTGATCCCAAGGGTCTCGAGCAGGCCATTCGGATCCGCTGGGTTCGGATGGAAAGAGGCGAAGAGCCTCAATGCTTCCCCCACTTTGAGGCGCGGAGGCATCGTGCTTTCTTGGAGCTGAACGCCGAGAAACCCTCGTATCACGTTTCTGTCCTTCAGCGGCGAGAGCCCGTGGATATTGATTGAACCGGAATCCGGCACTCGAAGCCCGGAGATGCACTCCACGGCGGTGGTCTTGCCAGCACCGTTGGGTCCAATGATTCCAAAAATCTCTCCTTCCTTTATTGAGAAGGAAACATCGTTAACAGCAACGAATTGTCCGTATCTTTTGACGAGATGCTGAACCGTGACTACTGGGTCAGATTCCCTGTGCAAAGACTCCAATGAATCAGAGATTTGAGTGCGACTCATTGGATCGCGTCAGCGGACGAACACTTGCAATAAAAGGACCTGAGCAATTCCACGGCGGAGAACCATGATTCCAAGCTGAAAAAAATGAGTGAAGGTTCCTCGTGCTGTCTAGTGCTTCTCTTTCTTCTCGGTGTGGTCTAGGCTAATCGCGTAGGAAATTATCATGTATGGGTCTATGGATGTGTTGAGTATTTCGATGCAGTAAGAGTCTCTGACTGAGACCCACTTCTTGTGGATCTGCGCAATTGGCTCGCCGGACATGTCTTGGATGTTGTAGTCGTGTTCCCAGATGTTTCCTTTCATCTTCGCAATCTCCTGCCCGGACGCGTTTTCCATCCACCATTTCTCGCCCAGTATGGAGACCAGCTTCTTCTTCACTTGGGCGACCATCTGTCCCTGCGCGTTGTATATCTCGTAGGTCGGGCGAATGGTGAGAACTTTCCCGTGAATCTCGCCGAGTTTCTGACCATTTGTGTCCTCGTACCAGAATTTTGGACCTAAACTAACTAGTTGCTGTTTCACATACGCGAGCAGGTTTCCGTTACGGTCCTTGATTCCGAATGTATCTCTTATTGCCAGAATCTTCTGGTCGATGATGTACGAGTTTCCACTAAACTGCGGGACAAGTCTTCCTTGAGCATAGGATGTGCCATAGGCGGGTCCCGTAGTCTGTGCCATCGGTTGTCCCATCGGTCCCGCGGGTTGGCCCATGGCTTGGCCTATTTGTGCGCCGCAATAGGGGCAGAAAGATGATCCGGTTCCGATTCCGGCGCCGCATCGCGGGCATCTTGCTCCTGCCATCATGATAGCTCGTTATTGCTCGACTTATGAATTGACTAAAGAGAGTTTCAGTACTCTCGTTCCGGCTAGATAGAGAGGGTTTCCCTGGTCTCGCGCACAGGCTTGGCGGGTTTGAATCTGCCCGGCCGGTTCCTAGACGGTTTTTCCCTTGGTCTGGTTCAGCGTCACGGCTTCTCGGATGAGATTCTTCAGTGCGACATCGTTTATGCTGTCATTCTCGTGGATGTTGATGGCGCGAACTGTGTTGCTATCTAAGCGCGTGTTGAAGAGCTTTTTTGGATCTTTCATCTGAGCGCCTTTGGGAAACGTCAGCCTAACAGCATTCTTGAGCGCTTCCCCTATGCAGATTATTCCATCGTGGGACCAGACCGGGACTCCCATCGGGTTGCTTGGTTTCTTCCACTTCACTTCTTCGACCAAGCCAGGGTCGGCTTTTTTGATCAAAGCACGCAGGAGTGATAATTTCTCGCCCCGCCAATCATCATGACTCTTGATAATAGCGTCTATCTCCTGAGAAGGAGACTTGCCTTTCGGGGGAGGACTTGTCCTTGACTTCATGCTAGTTTACGTTCTCAGCAGGTTTGAACCCGATGCGGGCTAGAAGAGAGGCAAATCGTGCATCGGATCGTAATGAGTCGAATCTCGGCTCGACGTTTGCCCAGACGAGCCAGCTTGATCTCTCAAGGAACGCTCTCTCCAGATACTTCATTGCATCGTCTTTGTTTCCCATGCTTGTGTATACAAGCGCGATCCAGTAAGATGGCACATACTGCTCAGTACCTCTCGTCAAGAGCTTGTCGAGCATCTTCTTCGCGTCAGCTATTCGACCGGCCGCGGCAAATGCCTGCGCGAGCGTGGCAAGCGAGACGGTAGTCTCGTGTGACAGTTTGACTGCCTCTTCCACCTGTTCGATGGCTTCCTCGAACATGCCTTTCTGCAAGTAAGGTCTTCCGAACCAGAGCCGTGCTGGGATGAAGGAGGGGTCCGACTCGACAACTTTTCGGTACTGGTCTATGGCCAGGTCGTACTGTCTAGAGAGGTATAGTACGTGACCGATCCCCGTATTGATCGAGTATGATAACGGGTCTAGAACCAGCGCTTTCCTCATCTCTTCCAGGGCTTCGTCGAATCTTCCGAATGATTTGACAAAGTCCGCGTAATACTGGTGGGCTTGAGCGTATCCGGGATTCAGTTCGAGAGCTTTCTTGAATTCTGCTTCAGCGCCGTTCCAGTCCCACTCATAGTAGAACTTGACTAGGCCGAGGGATGCGTGAGCCTCTGCAAGAT
>VBAW01000055.1 GCA_005888635.1 Candidatus Bathyarchaeota archaeon
ACAACTCGTCGAGGACCAGATCGCGATACCGGTCTTGGTTGGGAAGAAGACTGAGCGGGAGAAGTTCAAGGGCGCAGTCTACACGACGACTGTGGAGGCTATGATGCCTGATGGGAAGGCGATCCAAATGGGGACCAGCCACCACCTAGGACAGAATTTCTCCAAGCCCTTCGAGATCAAATACCTAGGCAAGGACGAGAAGGAACACTTCGCATGGACCACATCTTGGGGAATCTCATGGAGACTAATCGGAGCAATGATCATGGCACATGGAGACGACAAAGGACTAGTCCTCCCCCCTCGAGTTGCACCTACGCAGGTCGTGTTCGTCCCGATACACTACAAGGAATCAGACAAGGAAATCATTCTACAAACCGCTCATCACATCGCCGACGGCCTCGGGAAGCATTCTATCCGAACTTACATTGACGATCGAGAACAGTATACTCCCGGCTGGAAATACCACGAGTGGGAGATGAAAGGAGTACCCTTGAGGGTTGAGATTGGACCGCGAGACATGGAATCGAAACAGATCACCCTTGTAAGACGAGATACAGGAAAGAAGACAGCAGTGCCTCAAGCGGATTCCGTCACTCACATTGTCAGTATGCTGGACGAGATTCAACAATCGCTACTCCACAAGGCCAAGGAAACCCAGGCTAAGCTTACAGCCACTGCCAATAACATGAAAGAATTCGCGCACATCATAGAAACCACTGGCGGGTTCGTCAAAGCCTTCTTATCCGAAGACAACGACTGCGAAGAAAGAGTCAAACTGGAGACAGGAGCAACCGTCAGAATCGTCCCCTTCGAGGAATCGGCAAGAGGACAGTGTGTTTGCTGTGGCCATCCAAATTCTAGAGAAGTAGTCTTCGCAAGATCATATTAGAAGGACTAAGAAGCGCGAGCCCACGCGTTTGGGTCTATTACCAGATGAGGTCGCGCCTCAGTTCATCTCGCTACCGATTACAGATTGCTCTCTTCTTGGCGCATCTTCATCGCCTATCGTGAACTTGTCGCTTAGGTGGGTTGTTTTGCGCGAATGGCTTTCACTAGCTCCGATACGCTGTATCGTTTGCCACACCTTGGACATACATAGTCCGTCCAAACCTTCGGCAAGAGCCAGAAGTTGCGCACGTCAATAATGAGTTCGTCTCCACATTGAGGACATCGTTGATTCGTCTTCTTTCCCTCAGGAGTAGTCGATTTCAGTAGTTGGATTCTAGGCAGGTCATTAGTGACTTAAATGGTTAGTACAAATCGCGGGGCGAAACATATGCACCGTAGCCTACTCGAAAATAGAACCAGCTGCGATAGATCAAGTGTCCTTGGTTGAATCTACTCGATCGCTCACCTCTAGGTCGGTAATTTGCTGAAAACGCCCGCAGATACTACTAGACAGGCGACGCCTCGATATGATTGTAGACCCAAACAGCACGCCGGAATAGCTCAGCTCGTGATATGCGGAACTTAGCGAGTCCGGTTTTTCGAGAGGCCAGCGAAGCGAATGCTGAGCCCACAGCGGACGCCCAGACTGGGTCCTTCGTCTTCAGATAGGTACTCAGCCAGGACCCGGCAAAAACATCTCCAGCACCGGTTGAATCTCGAATGCTGCGGTCCGAAAAAGGAGGGACGAAATAAATGCCGTCACTTTGCGAGCCTAGCCAGGATCCCTTTTCACCCATAGTGACAATTGCATACTCGGCTTGCATTGTGAGGAATCGGTTCAAGATGACTCTCGGGTCACGGGATTGTGTCTGCGAGCGTGCTTCCTCGATTGAGGCTTGGACCATATTGCACTGGCCAATTAATCGACTTAAGCTCCGCGGAACGGTCTGAACTGATCCGTTAGCAGTTACGGTACGTATGAATCCTTGAAGGTCTGCGGATAGAAACTCGCACTTTTTTCGAAGCGCGGTCATGAGAGAACTCGTTACTTCGTTGAAGACGGGTCCCAAGTGGACAGCCCGAAAATGGCCGGTACTCCCCGGTGCCACTATCTTGTCACCCGGCTCAAGCAGGCGGAGCGTTCGAGATCCATTAGTTGCAGTTATGTGGAATCTTGTGGAAAGTCCTGCAGTTTTTCTCAGAAATCGGACATCGATATGCAGGGTCCTGAGGTGTCGCAGGATAGTTGGAGGATAATCTTCGCCAATATTCCCGAGAATACCAACTCCTGCCCCCAGGTAGCCTGCTGCGCATGACGCGAAAAGTGCGGTTCCTCCCGGCGATAGGCGGACCCTACCGTTATGGACCAGTTCATCGATAGTCGGGTTACCGCATACTGCGATGTCCAAGGTGCTACGGCGCCAGAGCCTGACCCCGCAGCAAGAGGTTAATAGTAAAGACCCCCCCTGTACACTTGGAAACATAGAGAGATGCCGAAGAAAAGACGATCTCGTGGACGAAGCAAGGGCGGAAAAGGCCGAAGCGAACTAGTTCAGTGCTCGAACTGTGGGATGTTGACCCCGCGGGACAAGATGAAGCGGGTGACGTCTTGGGTATCTCTTGTCGAACCTACGTTAGCCAAGGAATTACGAGCGAAGGGCGCGTATATTGCACGTCAGCGAGTCATGAAGAACCTGTGCGTATCCTGTGCGGTTCACTTTGGAGTCTCCAAAGTTCGATCTGCGGACGAAAGACGCGGATTTTAGATCCTTAGTCACTATCTAGATAGAGCCCCGGAGGCTCTGTAGACCCTATCGAGCACGGTAACTGAAGACAACACTGCGACCAACAGGACTCCCCAGAACAGAAAGCCATGATAAAGTGGCCAAAGTAAGGTCGCGAAGCCCAAGATCAGCAGTCTTTCTGGTCTCTCAGCAATTCCTATCCCTTTCAGGGTCACACCTTCAGCTGCGACGCGTGCTCTGACATAGCTGACCATCAATGAAGCAGACATAGCCCAGACCGCAAGCCAGAACGATATTAAAGCCCCGGCCGCGAGCCCTGCATAGACTGCGATTTCTCCAAGCCTGTCAAGCACACTGTCGAGGACTCCACCAAACTTCGAGACATTTGCATATTTCCGCGCCATTGCTCCGTCAACAACATCGAAATATCCCGCGACGGCTAGAACCCAAACGACGGCTCCCCATTCCCACCCGGACAAACCTCCCCAGTACAGAAGCGAAGCCGCGATCCACAGGAGGAAGCCTAAGGCAGTTAGAGAATTTGGCGAAAGCCCAAGTCTGTGAAAAAGTCTGGAAGAAGACTGGAAGATCCCTTCAACCAAGTATTGGATCCGGGACAGCATTACTGTCCGACGTCTCCTATCTGCCTCTTTAGAGGATTGTCCTCTTCCACGAAACTTTCTATTAGGGCTGAAATGACCCGAGACTGGGTTTCGTCTTGGGGAAGGTCGGCAAAGGAATCAAATGCTCAGTAGTCGGCTGCACCGGAGATGCCATTAGATCAGTCTCTCCCGATGACATTTCGAGGGCTGGCCTTCGAGTCTCTACATCGGGTAGAGGTTACCTTTGCAAGAATCACTACAAGGAGATGAAGAAGAAGACGAAGAAAGACAAACAGGTTGAGAGATGGAGGATGAAACCCTGAGACTCTTACTGATTCACGCTGACAAGTTCGAGTATGAGTCAAAGGAGAAGGCTGTCAAAGAGCCCGAGACCGTAGCTGATCATTCCAAGAAAGGCGTCCTTCAAGACGGCCTTGTCGTATTCACCACCGTAGAGAAAGGAGACGAGGCATCTCCAGAGAACACCGCATCCAACGCGGCCGCGTCAATCGAAGAAGTTCTCGGCTGGCTCAAGACAAACCGCGTCATGATCTATCCGTACGCCCATTTGTCCAACGACTTGGCTGGTCGGGAACCAGCAATCGCGACACTGAAGATTCTCCAAAGCAAGATGCTTGAGAAAGGCTACGAAGTCAGTAGGGCACCTTTCGGTTGGTACAAGAGTTTCACGATATCGGCCAAGGGCCACCCACTATCTGAACTGTCGCGAACTGTCACTTCACAGCAGCAGACTCGCCAAGTTTCGGCACCGATCAAGAGCGAGTACATGGTCATGGATGAGAAGGGAGAAGTTCACTCCCCCGAGACATTCCGTTATGGACCGGGAATGAAGGAATTCGAGTCGCTTGTAGAGAAGGAGGCACTCAAGAAGGGACTGACTGGCGGAGAACCACGCTATCTCGAATATGCTAGACGGTTCGGACTGGAATGGGAGTCGTACGCTGATCTTGGCCAAATGCGTTTTGGACCCGAATCCGACATGATAATCCAGCTACTCTCCGACTACGCGAACCAGGTCATCAGACGAATCGGCATCCCAATCCTCAACGTTCGAGGGACCAACATGTTCGACGTCGATGTCAAGCCAATCAGGGAACATCTCCAGCTATTCGGCTCACGAGCCTACGAGCTCGACGTTGACGAACGAACCTTCGTACTCAGGTACGCGGCCTGCTTCCAGCAATTCTCCATGGTGAAAGACTGGACCCTCAGCTACCGGACCCTACCCTTTGGCACGTTCGAAGTCGCAGACAGCTACCGCATGGAACAGAGTGGAGAGCTACTCCTCTCCTTCCGACTCCGGAAATTCCTGATGCCCGACCTCCACATCTACCTCAAGAACTTGAACGAAGCAATCGATGTAGGTAGAAAGGTGCACGACAGAATCTACGAAGAGATTCGTAAGATTCACCGAGAGTACGTCTCGATCTACAATACTACACGGTCCTTCTTCGAGAAGAACAAGGACCTGTTCATCGAAATGGCGCGGGTAGAGAAGAAGCCGCTCCTCCTGAACTTCGTCCCTGAAGGTCACTATTACTGGGTCCTGAACGTTGAGTACAACATCATCGACGATCTCGATAGGCCAAGGGAAATCGGCACATTCCAGATTGACGTAGGAAACGCGCAACGATTCGACATACACTACGCCAACGAAAAAGGCGAAAGAGTGTACCCTGTGATCATACACACCGCCGTCATCGGTGGATTGGAGAGATACCTGTTCGCACTTCTGGATTCCGCCGTTCGGATGGAGAGACAGGGAAGAAACCGATGCTCCCCGTCTGGGTATCGCCAGTTCATGCTAGAGTAATCCCTCTCTCGAAACAATTGGTGAAGGACGGAATGACTATACTCGAGAAGCTTGAGGAGGCCGGGATCAGGGCCGACCTGGATGATCGAGACGACACTCTTCAGAGCAGAATCAGAGATGCAGAATTGAGCTGGGTCCCCTACATCATTGTCTTTGGCGAGAGAGAACTCAAATCGGAAAAATTGTCAGTCCGGGTCAGGGAGGAAGGAAAGGAGATCAAGACATCTGTGTCGGAGCTCGTTTCAAGAATAAGGTTGGAGACTGAAAGATATCCGTCCAGGGCGCTTACCTATCCCAAGCTGTTGTCTCAGCGGCCAGGCTACAAGAAGAACTAGAAAGAAGCCCCCAAGTATTGGATTTATATAGAGACATCATAGCGCTCAAACGCAAAGGATGATCTGAAAGTGAACAAGGACCAGTCCTACGGCGGACTCATCTTCGCGGTATCCGCTATTGTTTTCGTGCTTTACATCCTAGCTTTGACGAGTGCCTATTGGAGGCCGTGGGTTTTAGGTGTCCCAGTCGTTTTGGCAGTACTGGGAGTACTAGGCATAACTGCTTGGATAGGTTATACAATGCTTACGACGCCGCCACCGGCGCCTCTCGAAGCAGAGATGGGCTCACAGCCAAGCGGGTCATCGGGCACAAGCTCAACCAGCAGCTCGTCCTCCTCGAAGACAGACGAGAAGCATTAGCAAGTCTCTGTTTTAGTACGGTAACTGTCTTCTATTCCGTAGAGTTACATCACCCATAATGGGGCCTCGGGACCCCTAAGGCTCAACTTTAGGGGCAGATGAGATGAGCGAGGTAAGCATAGACAAAGTGATGGCGGACATCAGCAGCTTCCGTCAGAGACTGGCAATGTTGAGAGAAGAGCTAGGCAGAGCAAACCGGTCCATGGCCGATAAGATGTCGCAACTAGGAGAAACGCTCACTCAGAGAGTCCGAGACCTTAGGGATCAGGTCACCACAGCACCTCAGAATCTTCTAGCTCTCGAGAGTCGCTTCATGTCTGGGGACATGCCTGAACAGGAGTACAAGGCTACCCGCGAAGAGTATCGAAACCAGCTGACCAAGAACCTGCGAAGCATAGACGAAGTCAGGAGCTTGCTCTTGATAATGAGCCAGCTGGACGCCCGACCTACAACTCAGGGACCTCAGGGTCCCAGCATGATGGGCAGGCCCTCTTCCCCGGATTAGCCTTCTTGGCATAATCTACCTTTTTCCGTAGAAAAACGGGAAAGCTTATATCCATTTACCTAAAAAAGGTAGCTTCCTACGGGAAGACTCGCATGGCTACACGAAGAGAGAATCATCCTCAAGAAGAGAAAGCGCCGAGGAGGGAGAACGAGTCAGACTGGCACGACAGCCAACTCGAGAGGCACAGGCTTGTCATAGCCTGTGTCCGCGGAAACGTCAGCGTTAGGGAAACCCTTCGGACAATTCTCCAGGACGCCCTGCCTTCCGACAGCCCACCCCCCTTGTTGGTTCTGGGACCAACCGCTCCAGAAGAAATCTGCAATGGGCAATCCAACCGAATAGGATGGGTAACATTTGTCGGTGGAAGCTCAATGGCCCACCCATCCTCCCATGTCGAGATCATCTCTCCAGACAATCTTTTGGAAGTAAATCTCTTCATTGAGAAGTGTGTTCAGGAAAACGAGAGCAAGGTCATCGTCGGCGATTTCTTGGACAATGTCATACGGAGCATCAACTCTCCAGAGAGCTTCTACTCTTTCTTCTGCCAGCTAGCCTCAAGAGTCAAGCTGAAGAAGAGAACTGCGATACTTGTCATAAAAGAGGACATTCACGACCGATCAGTCGTCGAAACAGTCAAGAGATTTGCAGACCTAGTCCTCGAGTTCCGCGACCAGGACAACAATGGTGCCCTCAAGGTTGAAATGAGGACTCTGAATTTTGCCGACAACATATACACGGCTTGGAGGCCGTTCTCCGACTGGTTGCAGCCGCTATCAATGACCGGCTAACGCTTAAACTGCAATTCCTCGAAACCTAAGCACGGCTGCTACCCTGAAAATACTCCGCTACAAGAGATTACAATCAACTAACGCGACTGCCTATCGACTAGCACAACAATCGGCCCCAGAATGGACGGTAGTGGTGGCCGATGTTCAGACGAAGGGGAGAGGGAGGGGAGGAAACAGGTGGGAGTCTCCAAGTGGAGGTCTCTGGTTCTCAATACTCCTAAGACCCAATTTGCCCAGCCGGAGACTCCTCTTGCTGCAGTTTCTAGCTGCGACTGCGATGAGAGACGCCATCGGAAACAAGACAGGCCTTGATGTCATGTTGAAGTGGCCCAACGACCTCGTACTTGGGAACGCGAAACTTGGCGGAATCCTCATAGAATCCAAAACCCAGGGTGAAAGGGTCTCATTCGCGATTCTAGGAATCGGACTAAACGTCAATCAAGGCAAAGCTCAGCTTCCCCCTGGAGCAATATCCATGCGGCTCGTATCCGGAAAAAAACAACATGATCTTCGGGTCCTTCTCAGGGCAATTCTCGACCAAATACGGTCGTCCTTCGATAACCTGAGCCACCCTTCGAAAATAATGGATGAATGGTGGCGTAGCTCCATTCACCGATCCCTCAGGGTCCAAGTCACCCTCCCAAAGGACACGGTAACGGGCATCAGTAGGGCAATAGACGAAGATGGTAGTCTCCTGATCGAGACCGACGATCACAGAATTCGTAGAGTGAACGAAGGATCGCTGAGGATTCTCAACGACTAGAATCTGGCCCTGCTTTTATACAAGGAATCGACCTCGCACTCTTCGAACCAATGAGCATGACTCAACGGCTCGATGAGCTGAAGAAGAAAGGCGAACAGGCTAAGCTCGGCGGCGGACCCGAGAAGATTGAGTCGCAACACTCTCGGGGTAAGATGACCGCGCGAGAACGAATCGGAGCCCTTGTCGACCCAGGCACATTCGTCGAAATCGACCGCTTTGTAGTCCATCAGACCACAGACTTTGGAATGGCCGAGAAGAGGATTCTGGGCGATGGCGTAGTCACCGGACATGGTAGAATAGATGGACGACTCGTCTACCTCTTCTCTCACGACTTCACAACATTCGGCGGCTCATTGGGCGAGATGTTCGCGCGAAAAGTCACCAAGATAATGGACATGGCACTCAAGACCGGAGTCCCAGTCATCGGACTGAACGACTCGGGAGGCGCCAGGATACAGGAGGGAGTTGTCAGCCTCGGAGGATATGCGGAAATATTCTTTCGAAACGTTCTCGCTTCCGGCGTGATTCCACAGATCTCAGCGATAATGGGTCCCTGCGCAGGGGGAGCCGTCTACTCGCCCGCAATGACAGACTTCACTTTCATGGTCGACAAGACCAGCTACATGTTCATCACTGGTCCCGATGTGATCAAAGCAGTCCTCAACCAGAACGTCAGCTTCGAAGAGCTCGGAGGAGCCAAAGTCCACAACACGACCAGCGGCGTCGCCCATTTCTTCGCACGAGACGAGAAAGAGTGTCTTCAACAGATCCGGAAACTTCTGAGCTACATTCCATCAAACAACACGGAAGACCCTCCAGAAGTTCCAGCTCGACCGCCAACTGGGAAGAAAGAGGATCTTAACACGATCCTACCTGAGGACTACAACAAGCCCTACGACATGAGGGACATTATCACGAGAATAGTCGACGGAGGAGAGGTCTTGGAAGTTCAGCCCCTCTGGGCAGCCAACATGATCACAACATTCGCGAGAATAAACGGCCACTCAATCGGAATAGTAGCCAACCAGCCGAAATTCAACGCTGGAGTCATCGACATCAACTCCTCAGTGAAAGGTGCCCGCTTCGTCCGATTTTGCGATGCCTTCAACATCCCGATTCTGACCCTCGTCGATGTCCCAGGATTCCTCCCAGGCATCGACCAAGAACACGAGGGGATAATTCGGCATGGTTCCAAACTCCTATATGCCTACTGCGAGGCCACCGTGGCTAAACTGACGATTATCATTCGAAAGGCGTACGGTGGAGCATATGATGTCTTAGGCAGCAAGCATATCCGGGCGGACCTAAACCTAGCCTGGCCTTCAGCGGAGATCGCTGTGATGGGACCTGAAGGAGCAATCAACATCATCTTCCGTGAGGAACTAGAAAAAGCGCGTAACGCCGAGGCTAAAACAAAGGAACTCGTAAACTCGTACAGAGAAAAATTCGCAAACCCCTACATAGCAGCAGAACGAGGCTACATTGATGACGTAATAGAACCCAGCAAGACTAGAGAGGTTCTAATCAACTACCTAGAAGCTCTAAAGACCAAAAGGGAAGCACGCCCCCCTCGGAAACACGGAAACATTCCCCTTTAGACGGCCCGTAAATGTTCAGGAAAATCCTGATCGCGAACCGCGGCGAGATCGCCCTCAGAATAATCCGGACATGTAAGCGACTCGGAATAAAGACCGTCGCCATCTACTCAGACCCGGATTTAGAATCCAAACACGTCACGAGCTCGGACGAAGCTTATCGGATAGGCTCTGGTCCCCCTGCTGAAAGCTATCTGAACATAGAGAAGATCGTAAGAGCAGCCAAAAAATCCAGAGTCGAAGCCGTTCATCCTGGATACGGATTTCTCGCAGAGAACGCCGACTTCGCTAGGGCCTGCGAAGAGTCTGGCTTTGTGTTCATAGGTCCAAGCAGCAAGGTCCTTGGCAACGCGGCCAACAAGTTCGAATCCAAGAGGTTCGCGAAGGCTGCAGGAGTCCCGGTTGTCCCCGGGGCTAACAGCGAAGTTCAATCCGCCGAGGAAGCTGTGACCGAGGCTCGAAAGATTGGATTCCCCGTTCTCCTGAAGGCCGCCTTTGGCGGAGGCGGCCGTGGAATGAGGATCGCTCGAACCGCAACTGAACTCGAGAAAGGTTTCGAGACGGCTCGTTCGGAAGCGAACACGGGATTTGGACACCCGGAACTCTACGTGGAGAAATTCCTCCAGGAGCCACGGCATATCGAGGTCCAGATTCTAGCGGGACCCCGAGGTAGAGTTGTTCACCTCGGCGAGCGCGAATGCTCTCTACAGCGCAGATACCAAAAGATTCTAGAAGAGACTCCGTCCCCGGCTCTAGACACCGAAAAACGAAAACGACTCGTCTCCCTAGCGCTCAAATTGGTCCGTGCCACTGGTTATCAGAACGCGGGCACGGTTGAATTCGTCATGTCAAGGGATGGCAAATTCCGCTATCTTGAAACCAACAAACGCATTCAAGTTGAGCATCTCATAAGCGAAATGGTAACCGGAATAGACATCGTCGAACAACAACTCATCATGGCAAGCGAGCATCGACTTGATCTATCGCAAAATGAGATTAGGTTCAATGGCGCTGCATTGAACTGTAGAATAAACGCTGAAGACCCAGCCCGCGGATTCATACCGTCTCCCGGCAGAGTAGACAGGTTTGTTCCGCCGGGAGGTCCAGGAGTCAGAGTTGACAGCGCACTTTACGACGGAGCTTTCGTACCTGAATACTATGACTCATTGGTAGCCAAGGTAGCAGTTCAAGGTCTCGACCGAACAGAGGTCATCGGAAGGATGAAGGTCGCTCTGACCGAAATGATTGTAGACGGAATAAAGACCACTATCCCGGTTCACCAAACTATATTGGAGGATAGGAAATTTTTGCAGGGCAATTATCATGCCCAGTTTTTGGATACCTTACTCTCTGGCTGGAAGCCGCAGGGGAAAATAGCACCTGACGAGATTGCAGCAGTCTTCTTTGCCATCAGACGAAAGATGGTCACAGCCCCGACCTTGAACCTTCAGACGACGGATCGACGAAGCCGTTGGCGATCTATTCTTGAAGAGACGAAAGTGGGCAAGCAGGCGCTGTACGTGGAGGGACTCTAATGCCCCTACTCACCGTCGAGGGAAGGAAGTATCGACTAGGGGTCATAACTGGCGAGGATCTCGCGTGGACTATTCCCGTCGATGAAAGGACGATAGCTCTCGAGGTGTTACGCCAACCTTCAGATGAATTACCGACTCTCTTCCTGCGAGCCGGAAGTAGAGTAATCAGCGTATCCTTGCGAGGAAACGAAGGTCAACGCGTCTATTTCGTAGAGGTGAATGGGAGGCCGCTTATTGTCGATCTTGAAGAAGATTCACCATCCGATCGCGCTAGCGAGTCAACAAGGATCGATGGACCCGCTCTCGTGAACTCGCCAATGGCAGGAAAGATCGCATCAATGAAAACATCCGTGAATACGAAGGTCGAAGAGGGAGAATCTCTAATGGTATTGGAAGCGATGAAGATGCAGAACGAGATCGCTTCACCTAGGAAAGGAACTGTGAAGGAAGTCTATGTTAAACATGGAGACCTGGTCAAGGCTGGCGACAGGCTATGCCTAGTAAACTGACGATGGAATCGACGAAGATCTTCCAGAGGACTGTCATTGGCTATGGATTAGTGGAAGGATTTCTGTATAGAAATGGAGAGATTCGGGGTTTGCAAGCGCATCCCGGTTCGTCACGGGCCTGTTATTCACAATATTCGCGACCGCTGTCTCCACTTTCTTCATATTGAGAGTATAGGGAATATCAGGAACCTCAAGAATCACCGCGGGAACATGTTTAGGCGAAGCCTCCGCCCGCAGGGCCTTCCTGATCTTCTCCTTCAGATCGTCTGACAACTGCTGTCTAGGAGCCATTTTGACGAATAGAATGATTCTCTGGTCTTCTCCCGAGTTCTGGCCAACTGCAAGACTGTCCGCGATCTCAGGCATCTTCTCGACCACATTATAGATCTCGGAAGTGCCAACGCGAACCCCTGAGACCTTTATCACCGCGTCGGATCTACCATAGAAGGTTAGTCCACCCGTTTTGCTGTGAATCATCACATAGTCTCCATGTCTCCAGACGTTCTTCCCTTTCGGCCTGTAGTATTCGAAGTAAGCTTCTCGGTATCCTAGGTCTCCGGGATCGTTCCAAAAGCGGAGGGGCATGGACGGAGCTGGGGCCTCACAGACCAGCTCGCCCATTACGTCAACAACTGGTTTCGCATTTTCATTGTAGACGTTGATCTTCATTCCAAGTCCCGGACCCTGTAGCTCGCCGGCGTAAACTGGAAGGATCGGCACTCCTCCGGCAAAACAACCGTTGATGTCAGTCCCTCCTGAAATAGAATTCAGATGCAAATTCGGTTTGACATCTCGGTAAACCCACTCAAACCCATCTGCAGAGAGTGGTGAGCCGGTCTGAGAAATCTCTCGGAGGGATGAGAGATCGTACGTGCGTGCCGGTTTCACGCCGATGCTTCTTAGATAATTGATGTAGCTGGCGCTACAACCGAAGATCGATATTTTATCCTCTTGGATAATATTCCACATGGCTCCCCAGTCTGGGTAGAGGGGGTTTCCATCGTGCAGAACAATTCTGGCTCCTGCCGCCAGGCAGCTCATCAACCAGTTCCACATCATCCAGCTTGGCGAGGCAATGTAGGTTACGCAGTCGGTCTTCTTCAGATCCGCATGCAACATAGTCTCCTTCAGCTGATTTACCAAGACGCCGGCCGCCCCCTGCACCATGCATTTCGGCTTCCCAGTCGTGCCCGAGGTGAACATGATGTAGACCGGGTGATCGGGTGGCAACTGCTCGAATCGAGCCTCGCCTAATTCCGACTTGGTGAGGTCGTCGAACGCAACTGAGCTAGATAGATCTCCTGCCTTCGCGTCGGCTCCAATATGTGATGCCAGCACGACCTTCTTGAGTGAAGGAACTCCGCCGACAACCTTTTCGACGTTAGGAAGAATATTGAACTTCTTACCTTTGTAGATGTACCCGTCGGCGACGAACAGTACCTTCGGTTCGACCTGGCCGAGACGATCCAAGACAGCGGCGGAACCCAGCTCCGCGCCGCAACAGGCCCAGACGGCACCGATGCTCGTGGCTGCAAGCATCGCGATGACCGTTTCCTCAATGTTTGGCATGTACCCTGCCACCCGGTCTCCTGGAACGATCCCCATCTTCCGGAGAGCATTTCCTAGACTTCCCACTCTTCGAAAAAGGTCAGAATAGCTTGTCTGTGACAAGCGACCCTCTTCCGTTCTTGAGACCAGGGCAATTGTCTCATCTCTCTGTCTGAGAAGGTTCTGGGCAAAATTCAGCCGAGCTCCCGAAAACCACCTAGCTCCGGGAAACTTGGCAAGGTCATCTACGACCGTTTCAAACCTACGGGAGCAGACGATTCCGGTGTAGTCCCAGATTGCCGACCAGAAGTCGGAGACCTTGTCAACCGACCATCTATGCAGCTCGGGATAGGATTTGATCTTTAGCCGGTACTTTTGATTGACAAACGCAAGGAAATTGGTGAGATTCGCCTCGCGGATTCTATCCTCAGAGGGTGTCCAGAGTGGTCTCAGTTGCGCCACTTTCCCACGCTGATATTCCTTCAACCCGGCCAAATAGACCTTGATAACTTCTCAGCGCTGGACTCAATCCGCGATCCGTCCCGGGATAACTTATAGCCCCCAAGAATGCCGTTCAGACGAAATCTAGTTGGCTGTCATCGACGTAAAACTGCTAACCGACGGCTACTTCACACTGGACAAGAGCTTTCTCGTATTCGGAAAATATCAGGGCACAAAGTACAAAGCAGCATTGAAGCCTCTGCTCGTCCGGACTGAGAAAGAGAACATAATCGTCGACACGGGCGTCGGAAACCTCCCACCCAACTATCAAAAGTTCCACGACGTGATCAGAACCCATGAGGAGGAACTCGGCAATTCACTCAAGAAGAACGGTTTGCGTCCAGAAGACATTACCATGGTGGTAAACACCCATCTACATTTTGACCATTGCGGAAACAACCGACTATTCCCGAATAGCAAGTTCCTGGTTCAGATAGACGAAATCAGATATGCCTACTTCCCGGACCGGTTCATGAGAGTCAGCTATCTACGACCCTTCTTCGACGTTGAAGGCGACTATTTGCCTGTGCACGGAAAATACGAGATTGAAGATGGAGTCGAAGTTCTGCCTACGCCCGGGCACACTATCGGACACCAATCGCTGGTCGTGAAGTGGAAGGGGAGAAACATCGTCTACGCTGGTGATGCCGCACCTCTTCCTGAGAACATCGAGAAGCGAAACATAACGGGGATGATATACAGCGGTTCACAAGGTCTAGAATCCATTGACACGCTGAGAAGAATCGAGAATCCTGTCTACATCTACTCTCATGATAACGAACAACTCAAAGTAGAATTCTGACCTTTACACAGACTCACCAATCAGGACCAGCCTTTTCTCAAGGCACGCCAGTACGCGTTCCAGTACGGGTCTCGATCAGGGTAACGAATCCTGAACCGGCCCCGACTTGAGAGTCCGAAAATGCCTCGAGTCCCGGAAGACAAATGTCCGATTACCGTAGCCTTTGTACCGATCGACTGAAGGATCTCAATAACCCGTCTTGTTCGATTTGGTCTACACGCGATGAGCAGGCTGCCCTCGCCGAGGGAGGTCAAAGGATCCAGACGGAATAGCTTGCAGATTAGTTCCGTCTCTTCGGAGATGGGTATGCTTTCTAGATCCACTGTGCCTCCCACCTTTGACGCTCGAGCCATTTCGTCGATCGCTGCTAGACTTCCACCTTCCGTTACATCATGGATAGCTGTAACACCATGTTGGTGTATCCCTGCCTTGACTGCTGACAGAGAATCATTAACCGTATTCGCTCCTTGCAAATATTTCCAAGCCCTGTCAAAAAGGGATGGTCCGAGATGTTTGCGGACTCTTCGAGGGAAGGCTCTGGTAAGCACTGACGTAGCTCCATAGGCGGCGCTCCTCGTAAAGATCAGATCGTCACCAGCACCAGCCATGCTTGACGTTAGGAACTCATTCCTCAGACATGTTGTCCACATTGTAGCGCCTCCGATTATGGAGTAGTCGCATCCTTCGAACCGACCGGTGTGACCGCCGAGAATCGAAACCCCGAGTTGATGGCATGTCTTGTTGATGGAGTTCCAATAGCGACCAAAGACTTGTTCAGACAGTTCAGGTGGCAGATTGAAATCTAGCATAACGTACCTCGGTGGCTGGCCGCTAGTCGCTAGGTCAGACGCCACTTCATAGAGACTCATAGTCGCCGAATCTTCAGGTCCTATGGAAGGTATCAGTGAGATGGGGTCGCAGTTTGCAACCATAACCTCTCCCCGGCCGATATCGAGGACTGAAACATCTACTCCTGGGCTGGGTCCCACGATGACTTTCCGAGATTTGACGCCCTTGAGCCGCCAGATAGTGCTCGCCATTGTATGTTGGCTAAGCTTTCCGAGTTTCCTGCCTTGAGCCAAACGTCGTATGCCTCCTCTTCTGAAAGCTTAGTCCAAAAATCGAGTGCGGAAAGCCTTCCTCACCGCGACCACCGCGCCGATCGCTAGAGGTATCCATACCAAGTCCACCATCGTGAACAGGTCGGAGAACGCAAGGGCGAAACCTCCTGCAAATCCTTGCGGAACATCGCTATAGGAGAAGAGCGCCAGCGAGTAGAACAACCAGTCTGGAAAGAAGAACGCAAATGTCTCATAGATCGTGGCAAGAACCATTGAAATTATCAACATTCTCATTGACCCATTCCTGAACCTGTAGATGATCAACGCTTCTGGGGCTCTCGCCCACACGATTCCCGCCACGTAGATCGGAAATCCACCATACACGACGACATTGATGGCCTCTCCGATTGCGGAACCAAGTGCCGTAGACCAGAAGCTTACCCTGCGAGGGAATAGCACGCTAATAGCAAGATAGAAGACTGGTGCAAGTGTTATCTCAAAAAGTGGCGGGGGAGCGGGGATTCTAAGAATCGTCGTTCCGGCCGCGATGAGGGCAGAGAAGGAAGCGATTTGGGCCACTAGTAGTGGCAGACTAGAGGTTCTACGCGCAATAATTGAGGGTGAATTCACTTTTGGGGCTGAGCTTAGATCCGCTGATGCTAATTTCCTGTTTACGATTTTTCTTTCCTACTCAGGGATGTAGCAGAACATGGCTGAGAATTGGCTCGTCTCGTCCCTCCGCCGGCATTACCCGGATCAGGTTCAAAGGGTCGATGGCTTCGTCGCCATCCTCTCAGCCGGGTCCTATCCCAGCTCCCCGTCAGGGAACCTTGACCCGAAGCCGTTATTTAAGAACTGGCCTACATCGCGAATGCCGAATTCTCATTCGGTTTCTTTGAAGAAGTAGCGGGGCCAGTTGGGCCATCCACCTTCCTGTGGTCTCGGGCTGAAATCCGCTTCGAGCTGCATACCAATCTTCAGATCTTCCGGCCTAGACGTCCGGATGATGCTAGGAATCTTGACTCCCTCTGGCATTTCGACAATTCCGACAGCGTATGGGGTCATGTGTTTGAACTGTGGTGGTGAGACGTGGACGATTGTATAGGTGACGAGTTTTCCTCGCTGGCCCAACTCGACCCATTCGACTCGACTATGTCTACAGTTGGAACAGATGGCTCTGGGAGGGACCATTACTTGTCGGCATCGTATGCACCGAACGGCCATGAGCTTCCGCTCGCTACAGTACTTGTAGAATTCCTCGATCGTGGGATCTCGTAGCTCACTCATGGGCTAGCTTCCCTTCAAAACATGGACCACGGCTGTCGCGCCTGATCCTCCCAAGTTATGGGCTAGACCGATTTTTGCATCCTTGACTTGGCGTCTGTCGGCCTGATCGGTCAACTGCAAATATAATTCGTGAATCTGGGCTGTGCCAGTTGCTCCGACAGGGTGGCCTTTCGACTTTAGGCCGCCGCTCGTGTTGACCGGCATGGACCCGTTGAGATCCGGAGCACCGCTCTCAACGTATTTGCCTCCTTGTCCCGGTCGGCAGAATCCGAGATCCTCGTAACCGATGATTTCTGCGATGGTGAAGCAGTCGTGGAGCTCTGCGACGTTGATGTCCTTTGGTCGAACATCGGCCATCTTGTAAGCTTCTTGCGCCGCTGTCTTGGCAGCCTTGACGGTCGTCAAGCTTTCCCGTTCGTGTAGACAGAACGTGTCTTGGGCTTGACCCGTCCCAATAATGTGCACATAATTGTCGCTTAGCTTTTTGGCAAGTTTCGGCTTCGTAAGTATCACAACGCTCGCTCCGTCCGTTATGAGCGAGCAATCGTACAGCTTCAGAGGCCACGATACCAAGCGTGACTTTAGGACCTCGTCCATACTCACTTCCTTCTGCATGTGAGCGTTCGGGTTGAGCGCCCCATTCTTGTGATTCTTGACCGCGACCGCTGCCATCTGTTCTTCTGTTGTGCCATACTCGTGCATGTGCACCGTGGCCATTAGCGCAAAAAGTCCCGGGAAGGTCATGCCATTCCACTGTTCGAAAGGATAGTCAGAGGCTGTTGCAAGAATGCCTGTAACTTCAGGAGTCGGCTGGTTGGTCATCTTCTCAACTCCACCCACAAGCACGATGTCATAGAGGCCGGACATTATGGCCATTATGCCACAGCGCAGTGCGGAGCCGGAGGAGGCACAGGCGTTTTCGATCCTCATTGCAGGGGCTGGGAAGAGTCCAGCCCAGCTGGCTGCGATCGGAGCGGTGTGGGCCTGGTGTTCGTATGCCTCGCTCATCTGTCCGATGAAGGCTGCTTTGATGTCCTTGCTCGGGTCTAGTTTCTCGACTCTGTGAAACGCTGATAGGGCGGCTTCGGCGAAGAGTTCGCGGGCATAGACTCCTTCTCGCCGGCCGAACTTGGATACGCCGGCTGATATTATGGTGGCTAGAGGCTTCCCGCGCAATGATACCTGATAGTCAAGGGAGGGCTCTTGTAAAAATGACTTTCAGGCAAGACAGCATGATTGCCTAACTTGACGGACCTCTGGTGATTACCATAGGTAGGTAGAAGGTTCCATTCCGAAAGTGTGAAGGACTTTTTTTGTTCTGACATACCCCCGGGGGGGTCGAGAATAAGATAACAGAAAAGAATAGTTAACAGAAAAAGAAAAGATAAGAGAAAAATGGATGCGATAGATCTGCAGTCAAACGAGGCAAATAGGCCGATTTCAGGGTGATTCTCGTTTGGTGGAGGTCAAATCGAGGGGTTGGAATGATGGGGTCTTGCGGTTGCCTGTTCAGATTTCCTCGAAACGGCGGCGAACGAATAAAAAGTTCGAAACCCTAACAAAATCACCGGAAAAATACAGATTTATATAGCTCCATAGCCTAAATGACTATCAAGGCTGGGATGATGGTTGTTCACACAAGTCGAAGCCGAATCCGCCGTCAACCAGGCCAAGATTGACATCGAGAAACGAACAGCCCGACAACTCCCAACCCTACTAACCAACTTCTCCCAATCACACGCACTCTACGAAGAGGCGAAGAAACACCTCCCGTCAGGAGCCTCCTCCAACGTCAGGGTCTACGCCCACGAACCCTTCCCAATCAGCTTCCAGAAAGGCCAAGGCTCGAGGGTCTGGGACGTAGACAACAACCAGTACGTGGACCTACTGTCAAGCTATGGAGCAGTCGTTCTAGGACACTCTCACCCTGCAATCCTCAACGCAATTAACGCCCAGATACGAAATGGAACAATGCTCGGGACGACCACCGAGCTCGAGGTTGAGGTAGCGAAGAAGATTCAGTCAGCGGTCCCCTGCGCCGAGATGGTCAGCTTCGCAAACACCGGAACAGAAGCGACAATGGAGGCGATCCGCATCGCACGCGCCTTCACAGGCCGAGACAAAATAGTCAAGTTCGAAGGACATTACCACGGACACCACGATTACGTGCTCTTCAGCGTAGAATCGCCCTCCGTCGTGGCAGGACTCGAGCAGGCACCTTCGAAGCTGCCCTACTACCCAGGCATACCCGATGGAATAGCGAAATCCGTTGTCGTGGCCCCCTGGAACGACCCCGTGTCCCTAGAACGGGTCCTGAAACGGAACGCAAGCGACCTAGCAGCAATAATCACCGAGCCAGTAATGGGCAGTGCAGGAGTCATCCCACCGAAAGACGACTATCTCAAATCGATGCGAGAACTTGCAGACAAGTATGACGCCCTACTAATCTTCGACGAGGTCCTGACCGGTTTCCGAATCGCCCCAGGTGGTGCCCAGGAATTCTACGGAGTCAAGCCAGATATCGCGTGCTACGCCAAAGCTCTCGGCGGAGGTACGCCCATTGCAGCAGTTGCAGGTCGAGGTGACGTGATGGGGATGATCGGACCTGGTAAGATCGGCTACGGTGGCACTTACAATGGGAACTCGATGTGTCTCGCCGCCGCCAACGCGACACTCGACGAACTCTTGAGAGATGACGCATCCGCGATCCGTCACATGCACCTCACTGGCGCAGAAGTCATGGAAGGCCTGCGAGAACTCATGTCGCGTTACGATCACGATGGTATAGTCCAAGGCATGGGTCCAATGTTCCAGCTTTACTTCACCACTGCACGGAAAATCCAGAACTACCGCCACACGTTGCAGAGTGATTTCGAAAAGTTCCGAAGATTCAGGAATCTAATGCTGCGCCGAGGAGTGTACTTCCACCCTGACGGGACAGAGAGAATGATGATCACTGCTGCCCACGAGAACCGGGATGTTGAATCGATCTTGAGCGCGGCTGAGGACAGCCTAAGAGAGCTCAAGAAACCAAACTAGACGTTCTATCTCTTACCTGATTTTTCGAGAATTAGATAGAACTGAGTCGCACACTGTTTACCCGGTTTTCCGAGAATTGATAGAACAACCGATAAGAACCCACAGAGTCAGAGGGACCCATCTGGAAAACTGGCCGGAATGGCATACACTAGGCTTCAACACCGCGAGCTATCCATACTAGTAGGAGTCTTAGTCGGAATCCTACTCGATGTATTAGCAACCACAACCGACAGTGTGACAAGTTTCACTTTGCCCGACCTAGTCATCTTCGTTACAATTCCTGCCTTGTCCGGTGCACTTGCGGGCTTCGCCGATCCTGATCATGCCATCGGAAACGGGATAATGGTGGGAGTCGTCGCTGGTCTGGTCTATGTCGTAATCAGCGCTCTAAAACTGCCGGTGAATGTTGGAGGGGATACCGTCCTCTTTCTAGCTCTGGCTGTCCCGGTCTGGGGATTCCTGGGTGGAACTGGTTCGAGGTTTGCACACAGAACTCTGACGACTACTCAGGAGGAGACTCTGCAAGTAGCTATGAGGACTTGCGCGAACTGTAAGACTGTAAATCCGCCGGATGCGCTGTTCTGCAAGAACTGCGGGACGAAGTTGCCTCGGAATTCCAAGTCTCAAGTATAAATCCCGCCATCGACATT
>VBAW01000077.1 GCA_005888635.1 Candidatus Bathyarchaeota archaeon
TGGAGGTGAATCTTTTAGATGAAAAAGTTCTCACTGGTCCCAGTCTTTATTCTTGCGGCGTTTGCTTTGGCTCTACCCATAGGCTCAGTCTTCGCGGCCACTCCTGGATTCGGCAACCTATACTACAACGGCATGATAGTCGGCACCGTCATTCCTCCAGCGGCCTTCCCGAACACCGGCATCGATAACTTCTACGAGGTTACCAACGGCGTCACAGGCCAGTTGGGCATAGCTTCAGTTGCTCCCGGAGCCGACGGATATCACGGCGGCCACTGGAAAGTCTTCACTGTAACATTCAACCCAGAGGCAACTCCAGTACTTCTGACGTCCCAAGCCGCCGTCCTAGCCGCCCAGAACGCTGGCACAGTAACAGTGACAAGAAACGCCTCCGCAGACTTCCTCTGCCCAGTCCAACCATAAGGTCCCTTTCACGAATGAACGCTCGGGACGGCTAACACCCGTCCAATCCCGTTTTCTTCCGTAATTACCGTGATTAGGGACTTTAGATTTTTACGGTGCCTGTCTTCTGAGGATTAGAGAGCCCCGTCCAATCAGGGCCCTCAAGTCTTTGACCCTTGACGACCAGTACGGACCGAGTACACTTGTGCACTACTCTCTCTGAGACGCTGCCGAGTACGAGGCTACCGATATTGCCTAGCCCCCTACTGCCAACTAGAACGATGTCAGCATTAACCTCATCCGCGCACTCGCAAATCTTGTCGACAACATTGCCCGAGAGAATCCGTGACTGGATCCTTACTCCAGCAGTACCGTACTTGTAGACTCCGCCTGTTCCACTGTGTGGTTCGACCGCGAGGCTATTCTCGGGAAAATGCTTGAAGATCAATTCCCGGTGAAGGCTTGCAAATCGATTCTGCTCCTCGACGATGTTGAACTGCTTCATCGGGTCCGAGCTGATTACGCTAAGAACAACTAGGTCGTTCCGTAGCACGACCGCCAGTTCAGCAGCCCGGCTCATCACATCATGAGCATGATGAGACTGGTCAACAGCAGCCAAAATAGTCCTCATTTTTCGGCAACAGACCCTTCATCCAGCTTGAATTATTCTTGTCATAACTAGGAAACGCAGACTCCAGTGACAAGGCATTGCTGAGAATCTATCGCGTTGAGAGAAAATCGGGTCAAGTTTTCCAGCAGTAATTTCCATTCTGCTTGACATCGCCGGAATAACGGATCTTGAGTGCGCATGGGATTAGCCTGCTTCCTCACTGGAACTTTTCTGCGTCTTAGGTATCATCAAGATGGTATGTTCTCGGAAACATGGCAGCGTTTGACCTTCGCCGCGGCTGGGTTGCAGCCTAAAACAAAGACTTCAGACCGAGCCGTGATATTCAACTTCTGGAACAGGCTTGCTTCCAGAATAATGAGCATGGCATTACGTGGGACGCTAAAAAGAAAAAAAGGGAAGTTTGAGTAGCTTAGACTTTGTTGAGGAGAGCCCTTACGACGTCTTCTGGGCCCTTGTAGTTGTTGTCGGTGAGAGACTTCGTCACGAATTCCTTGTCGATCGATGGAACATCTGTCATGTTGTTGCATGCTGCAAGGACCTGCGTCTTGTTCGCGGGATACTTGATGTGGTGCTTGATGTGTTCGAGTTCAGTTTTCAGGTTACTCATGGAGCTCGCCGCGCTGTGAGAGGGATAAGAACCTTCTTCATCATCACTCCTTTCCGCTGCCATACGAGAATTAACGAAAGAAAGAAGATGGTAGGCGGGCATGTGCGCGGATCAATAAATTCTCAACCTAGCAAATATGACCAGACTGGAGAAAAGACCGTAAGGGTTTTCAGCCCTCAAGGACGGGGAACCCTGCCTATGTCGAAGCCGATTGCGCCAGAAGGTTCACATGCATTGCCTCAATCGGTAGCTATACCCCTCACCCGTGCCGCGATCTTTCTCGTAGTGACGGCCAAGCCTGGCGCTGGGAATCGAGGTACAATACGATCCTTCTGTGCAGACCTTGCTGCCCTCGTTCGCTCGGTGGGTTTTCGCGAACTTGAGGGAAGCCTTTCGTGCGTATTGGGCTTTGGGTCCGAAGTATGGGACCGGCTCTTCGGCCATCCGCGGCCAGCAGAACTGCACAAGTTCCATGAGATCCGCGCGGGGGAGCGTCACGCCGTCTCAACACCGGGCGACATGCTCTTCCATATCCGCGCGCAAAGGATGGATCTGTGCTTCGAGCTGGGGACGCGAATCATGGCCCGGCTTGGGACCGCAATCTCTCCAGTAGACGAGGTGCATGGATTCCGTTTCTTCGACAGCCGCGACCTCATCGGTTTCGTCGACGGGACAGAGAATCCTAAAGCGCAAGAGGCCATGGATGTCACCCTCATCGCCAACGAGGACCCCGCATTCACCGCGGGTAGCTACGTGATCGTACAAAAGTACCTCCACAATCTAACCGACTGGAACAGACTACCGACGGAAAAGCAGGAACAAATCGTCGGTCGTACGAAGCTGACCGACGTAGAGCTGGATGATTCCGTCAAACCCACCTATGCACATAACGCGCTAACCAAGATCGTTGAGGACGGGAAGGAGATCAAGATACTCCGGGACAATATGCCCTTCGGTCACGCTGGTCAGGGAGAGTTCGGAACCTACTTCATCGGCTACAGCCGCTCTCCTCGCACCATCGAACAGATGCTTCAGAACATGTTCGTAGGCAGGCCCGCAGGCAACTATGACCGACTACTAGATTTCAGCCGCGCAGTTACCGGGAACCTCTTCTTTGTACCATCCGCCACTTTTCTTGAGAAGATTCAGCCCGACTAATCACAAAACGCGTTACTTGAGATTCCGTCAACACCTCTTATCGGCCATGCGAAAACCTTACGACAGGCCTACAGCAGAGTATTGGTGAGACTCATGGAAACAAAGATCGTAAAGAGAATTCCGGAATCCTCCTCCACTGTGTCGAAACCCGTGTTCAAGAAGCTTCTAGTGGCTCTGGACGGTTCAGAGAGTTCTCAGAGAGCAGCCCAGGCTGCACTCGAACTGGCTGAGAAGCTCAAAACTGACCTTATCGTTCTTCACGCGATCACCCCTCCTACATCCTACTACCACTCCACGATCGCATCGCCCACCGGAATGAGCCTTCCAGCTCCCTCACAGCACGAGATCGACGCCTACTACGCTTATGCGAGGAAAGCTGCAATGGGAATTGTGGGCGAGACAGAGTCGAAAGCTAAGAAACAGGGCATCCACGTCAAGACGGAGATCCCGGAAGCTGTCTCCTCAGTCGTTGAGACGATAATCAATCACGCTACCAAAGAGAGCGTTGACCTGATCGTTGTTGGGACTCGGGGGCTCGGGGGATTCAAGAAGATGCTGCTAGGAAGCGTCTCCAGCGGAATAGTCTCCCACGCCCATTGTCCAGTGCTCGTAGTGAGATAGGTGATTAGGGGAGTATCAAATGGCGGGACAAGAATTCGCAGACGTACCTGTACAGGTACTGGGTCTTCAGAAGGATGACATCGAATCTCGAAAGGCAGAGCTGAAATTTCAAAGATCATTACAAGCTTTTGGCCGCATTCATCCCGACATTATTGAGGCAAGAGCGGTCGTGAAGACGTCGCTGCTCGAGAAAGAGAGAAGGCGGTATGAGGTTCAAGTATTCATCAAACTTCCCAAAGAACACTTCGACTTCGAAGAAGAAGGCTGGTCTATCGAGGAGGTCTTCGAAAAGATAGGCGAGAAGATAAAGAGACTCATGACCAAACCCCGAGACAAAGCTTCCCATCGAAGACATCCATCAAGAATGGAAATGGAATCCTCCAGGTTCGCCGAATAATCAATCAAGGGAGCAAGCGGTCAAGATCCCCATCGGTCTCGCATCCATCCCCTGCGTCCAGCAAAGGTCACCCACATTATCGCTATTGCGGCAAAAGCAACGATTAGGGCGACAAGCACGACTATGACCTTCTGAGTTAGGTCAAACCCGCTCGTATAGAACCCTACATAGATGAGCGACCCGATCAAGAATGCTGAAAACGCGACGATAGTTCCGATAATTCTCCACATAAGCCCCCCAGCCATCTTATCGACTTTTTCCAATCCGAGTCAATCTTCGCGTCTAGCTTCTAGAATAAAGGCTTACGGTCGTCGTTTTGACCTTTAGGTGATTTCTTTATCTACCGCCCTCCCAAAACTCTGCACAAAACAATAGGGTGGACCAAAAATATGGAGAGAAAAGGGAACAAGCCAGGGCCGTCTCAGCCTTCTAGCAAGCCCATCTCATCCGGGTTGGCCGAGGCTCGAAGACTCCTCGCAATAGTGGAAAAGTCTCAAGTGCCCTTCGGAGAGTCAGCCCCAATATTCGCAAAAATCAAGGCACAGATAGACTCTGGCAAGTCTCTAAGCGTTGAAGACCACGAACATCTGTTGCAGCTAGTCAAGATCGCCAAGGACTGGAACAAGGCTGAGGAGAGCTCGGCATTGACAGAGCCCGACGAAACCCTGTCGGGATAGACAGCCTGAAAAATGACATGCC
>VBAW01000078.1 GCA_005888635.1 Candidatus Bathyarchaeota archaeon
TCCATCACATTCCCGCTGGACCCGGAGGTAGTCGACGAGTTCTCGAAACTGGTCGAGAACATAGTTGTCGTCGAAGAGAAAGGTCCCATCATTGAGGACCAGATCAAAACAATTCTCACAGACCTCGTCCAAGACGGGAAGATCAAGAAGGAACCCAGTGTCTGGGGCAAGATATTCCCCAAAGACGCGGACGGCTTCCCTGAAGAGAGTGGACTAACACCCTCAATGGTCATCGAAAGACTCGGAGGCCTGATTCTTGAAATAGGAGACCCCTGTGCAAAATACGATGAGAAGAAGATTCACAGCGAATTGGACCTTCTCACCGAGATCAAAGCCTACGGGGTACTAGTTCCACCGCGGTCCCCCGGTTTCTGCGCCGGCTGCCCGCATAGAGAGACGCTCAGTACGGTGCACTCGATGAGGGACCAGCCTGAGCACAAGGACATTTTCGCCCACGGAGACATTGGGTGCTACTCCATGAGCTTCCTCCCACCCTTCGGCGAGATGCACAACCTGACCGCGATGTCGCTCGGCGGTGCGGCGGGCAGCGGGATGGACCCGTTCGTCACCAACAAGCAGTACGCGTTGATGGGTGATTCAACTTTCTTCTGGAGAGGCATGACTGCCATATCTAACAGTATCAAAGAAGGCCAGGACATTCTGTACATCATCCTCGAAAACAAGAACACGGCCATGACCGGACACCAACCAACTCCCGAGTCAGGACACAACATCATGGGCGACAAGACCACCGCCCAAGACATCGAGAGCATCGTCCGGGCAATGGGCCAAGACCAGATCTACGTCCGGAAGATGCCCCCGTCCAACCGGGAGAAGTACATGAAAGAACTCGACAAGGCCTTTAGCATGCCCGGCACCAAAGTGGTTATCGCCGACAAGGAATGCGGCATAACCTTCCACAAGAGAAAACGCGCCGAGAGAAACAAGATCATCGACAAACAAGGATACATCCCACGAGAGACTTTCATCAACATATCCCAGGAAGTATGCGAAAACTGTCGCGAATGCACCAAGAATACGGGCTGTCCCGGACTAACAATAATCGACACTGACTATGGAGAGAAGATCGGAATTGATCAGTCGACATGCGTCTCAGACACGTACTGTACAAAGATCATGGCTTGCCCGTCCTTCGAGAAAGTAATAGTAACAAGAAGTAAGCCGCCAATTCCCCGCGTGAAGAAGATCTCCTTAGACAATATTCCAGCACCCACTCGACACGAATTCTCGGATACGTGGAGTGCGTTCATCAGTGGAGTCGGAGGCATGGGAGTCGGGGTCCTCTCCTCGACCCTAGCAAGAGCCGGGACGAAGGAGGGCTACACTGTCAAGTTCAACGACAAGAAGGGTCTTGCCATCAGAAACGGGGCGGTCTCGGCGCACATCAACTACGCCAAGGGTAGCGCGAAGATCAGCACCATCGTCCCCAACGGTAAAGCAGACCTGCTGCTTGGCCTTGATATGCTCGAAGCAGAGCGAAGCCTAGTCTACGCCAGCCGCGCACGGACAACCGCTGTCGTGAACAGTAGCGTCATCCCGACCATACCAATGCTCGCGGGAATGATGAACTACCCCGCTGATGTAGAGGACAATATTCGGAAGCACACCAACTCCGACGAGTACCTGAGCGGAAGAATCGGGGAGATCTCGGAACTCTTCTACGGAAACAAGCTCTTCACGAACATCATCCTCCTCGGAATGGCGTTCCAGAGAGGCCTCATACCCGTCAGCGAGAAAAACCTCCTCGAAGCAATAATGGAAACGGTCAGCCCCAGCCAGCGCGCAAGAAACGCAGAGGCCTTCGAGCTCGGACGTAAATTCGCAGCGGAACCCGAATACTTGGAATTCAAGAACATAGTAGCCGACAACAAGATACTCAGACTCTTCGGTGCCAAAGAATCATACATAGAACTCCTGGCCCGGAAATCCGACACCATAGCTCACTCCTACTGGATGTGGTGGAAGGGCGAGCATACCGCCGAAGAATACCGGACCATGGTGGAATACACTGTCGCAAAGATGAATCTGGACGAGGAGACGAACCGAAACCTCGCGCGACGGGTCTATGACATGATCATGTGGGGAGGCCTGGACTACGCAAGAAAATACGTGGACCGAGTCTTGGAGGTATTTGCGGTTGACCAACCAGAGAAGAACTACGCGGCCACTAAAGCTGCGATATTGAACCTTGCCAAGGTCAGCCTCATCAAAGACGAGATCTACACACCGCTTCTTCTGACCGATGATGAGAAGCTGGAGAGGGACAAGGTCCGTTACAATATCGACGAGGAGAACGGGGACAGAATTACCTACGAGCATATCAACCGTCCGGAGTTCGAAGTATTCGGAAGACAATTGAGGTTCAACCTGCCCCAGTGGCTCGCCCACAATTGGCTCATGAACATCTTCAAACACGCAAAGTTCACGCGTGGCATTCTCACTCGCTGGGGTTGGCACAAGAAAGAACTCGGATTCCGCGACTGGTACAGCGACCAAGTCATCGGATTCTTCCTACAAACCGCGCCCACAAACTATGAGCTCGCCCTACGAGCCTTACGCGTCATCAACGACCCCTACCGACCCAACGAGTTCGCAGTCACAGGCTTCAGAGAAGTCATCTATCCCAAGATGGATAAGGCAAGAAAAGACTTCGAACAACTGATAGGATCAAGTCCGCCGCTACCGGAGATCCCGGTGCTCGTTTCCTAGCAGGAACATAGCCAGAACTTCTCGGAATTTTCAGACCCTAGATGGTTCTTCGTTCCACGCGAGTTTGCTAATGACGGTCGACCGTCGGGGTATCGGTTATATCATGGTCAAACCCAATATCTCTAACTGCCCGGGGTAGCCGTTGACATTAGAGGACCGCCTTCGTAATCCGCTAACCGAAGTTCTGGGCCAGAGACGGTACTCGCAGGCTGCCCTATACCGCGCGGCAATCCGCGACACGCGATTCTCATCCGGTTTCGGGATGTATCCTCCTCATGTAGTCAAACCGAGGAGGTGGAGACCTGCCGCGTGGCTCGTCTTCAAGTTCGGATTCGTGGGGGGATTGGGGCTATTCCTCAACGTATACATCATGTATGTTCTGACCCAGATCACAGCCCTGACAGGCCTACTCGCAGGCTTTCTGGGAGGCTCTTCCTACCTTGTGTACGCGATCATGAGCAGTCAAGCGGCGGTCTTGGTCAACTTCCTCATGAACGACGCTCTGGTCTTCAGGGGAAGAGTGAGGGCGACTGGACTTATCCGAAGATTCACTTTCTTCAACTCTATCGCCTCTGCGGACCTTCTCCTGCGACTGCCCATATTATGGGGATTTACGACGTTTCTCTCTATCACACCACTGCTGTCGAATTTTGACAGTATCCTAGTAACATTTGCGGGGAGGTTCCTGATCAGCACGAAGAAGATCTGGCCGAAACAACACAGCTAACGCAACGCCCCATGCTGCTATCCTTCTCCGCCTCAAGACGCTTCACGCAATTGACTGAATCCCTCCAGATTATAGAAACCGTCTACTGCCCACTCGTAGATAATTAGCAAAACTGATACGTATAGGACTTCAATCATTCTTCGTCGTTGCTGTCTTACGCTCTCAAGAGAATCACCCGGTCCTGGAAGCTTTTCGCAGCTCTAGCACTCGGCATGACACTAGCAGCTACCTTCTTCGGAGGCATCAACGTCGCAGCAGATACGGTCGGAAAACAAGCCCTAGACGCTCAGCTCGCCAATACTCCAGTCGACATGCAGCTACGCGACTTCTCAGTCGATGGAGGGAAGAGTCTAAACTCCTCTGTCCAGGGCCTCGTTTCGAATCTTCAGAAGATAGATGGCGTAGTAGCCGCTGAACCTGTCGGAACGTCCAACCTGTTCATTCCTTTCAATGCTTCTTCTTCCATTATGGTTATCTCTTCCACTACCGTTACTGGAATCCAAGATGCCTCCGTATTGTATCAGCATATGACGCTAGTCTCTGGAAGAAAAACGCTTCACTCAAATGAGACGCTGATAAATTCTGACTCTCAGCAATCGCAGAACTTCCCTGTTAATCGAAAGATCACGTACACGCTTTACACCAACTCTTCGAAGAAATACAACGTAACTCTAACGGTCGTAGGGTCGGTCAGCCTCGACACGGTAGCCGTTAACACTCTCGGCATCGGTTATTACTACCAGCCATTTCCAGGAAATCCAGGTCTAACAACTGCTAACCAGCAAGCAAGTATCCTTATCGTCAGTTGGGAACAGACATTTCTTCCGGTGCTGGCCAAGAATTACAACTCTTTTTCGACTGGTAATTTTTCAAGATTCTACAGCATCTCGGCACAGGTGAATGTGTACTTAGACAGGGCCCGGCTCATAAGCCCCTTCGCGATAGAGAGTAGCATATCGACAATCCAGCAGATTGATGCTCGAATCTCAAACCTCGCATTGCAGTATGGATTCTCACCAAACGATAATCTTCTCGGCCAACTCCAAGCATTCTCCTCTACCATGTTCTCACTGAGACTAACTTTCACCGCGGTCTCTATCCCAGTATTCTTTATGGCCTGGTACGTCGGACGCACTGTCTCCCAGTCATCCTTCAACTTGCGACGCAAAGAGATCGGGCTGCTATTGACGAGAGGATTCACAAGAGGCCAACTGGTGCGCCACTTTATCACTGAAGGGCTCATGGTAGGCCTAGTCGCAGGACTGGCGGGGATCGCTCTCGCTTACGTTCTGAACCCCCTCTTCCCCCAGGTCCTAGGGAGTAGCTCTGGAGCAACCACGATCCTAACCAGCGATACAGCCATAATCACAATAATCTTCACGCTAGTCCTCACACTCTTCGCAATTCTCGCTCCTGCTCGCCAGGCGGCGGCAATGGATCCAGCCCAAGCACTGAAGGGCTATGTCTACCTTGAGGAGACACGGCCCATCAGAAAGCGGGGCGCAATACTAGCCCTTACCCTAGGTGCGTACCAGCTAATCACGCTTGCAATCGGAATAAACTACATGAATATTGGCAGGTACGTTTACAATGCAAACTTTCTCCTAGTCCTATTCCTAATAATCGCCGCCGTCCTCAGCTTCGCACTATCCTTCATCGGGCCGTTCCTCTTCCTCTACGGAGCAGCACAGCTATCCACAGGTCTGGCAGAACGATTTCACAAGAAATTCTCCCGCATCTCTAGATGGATTATCGGGGATGTTGCAGCCCTCGCATCAAAGAGTGTCTTCAGAAACCCTCGAAGGGTCGCGGCCCTCGTATTCATAGTCGCCCTCATCGTCGGATACTCCATCTGGGTGATCGGCGACCTTGCTAGCCAGCAAGACTACAACTATCGACAGGCAGAAGTAGCGGTAGGATCAGACATCCGCCTCTCAGGAATAAGCTCGATAGCAAACGCGACAATGATAGCAGACCAACTTCGAGGCTGGGGTAACATTACAGGAGCGACAGCCGAATCTGACTTCTCTGGGACAGCCACCGCGGGCGGGATCCAGATCAAGGCCATAGATCCCCTGACATGGAGACAGGGCGCATACTACGAAACTAACTGGTTCACAGGCGACATAAATGCAGTATTCAACGCGATGACAGCCAACAATCACACAATGGTCCTGGATCATGGAGTCGCCTCATACTATTCCTTCCCCATCGGGACCACGATCGTGCTCTACTATAGATCAATAAACGCGTCTGTGATCAGCTACTTCGGCCCAGACTACTCCCAATCATCGGGAGGACCCTTTGGTCGTTCCTTCTCACCTGAGGGCTGGTCATTCGTACCGGTCGGGCTCATAAGACCAAACGCCACTCTATTCAATCCAACCAACATTGTACTAGCCAAAGCGTCTCCAAACGTCTCCCTCACACAACTCGCTTTCTCCTTACAGGCCGCTTATCCCAGTCTCAAAATAACAACAGCCCAAGTTGCCACGCAAGGAGTCCCTGGAGTCATAAATGTCGGCACGCAGAATGTGCTCCGGCTCGGAACGGCCTTCGCAGCCCTCGCGGCAAGCATAGGCGTCGGTACCATTGCTTATACCGGCTATCGAGAAAGGGAGAAGGAGATCACCATGGTATCAGTCCGGGGGTTGTCATATAGACAGCTGGCCGGCCTTCTCATCACCGAATTCCTACCACTAGTAATCTTCGCTCTAGTCCTAGCTACAATTGTTGGGCTCATCGTAGTCTGGGGAGACGCCCTCGGACAGAACTCCCTAAACCAGAACTACCTTCAAATCCTCGCGGCCCGACGAGTAGTCTTTCCACTCTGGGCCTCTGCAAATATTCTCGTCATCGTCGCACTCGTGCTGATCGGAGTCTTCTTACCTGCACTGACGGCGGCGCGCAAAGACCTTTCAAAGATAAGCAGAACGGTGAGATTCGCTTGACATCTGTCGAAGTGACGATCAACTCACTAGTCAAGGCCTACAAGCTTGGTCGAATTGAAGTCCAAGCGTTGCGGGGGCTCAGTCTCAAGGTCGAAGCAGGGAGAATGGTTTCAATCATAGGTCCTAGTGGCAGTGGAAAAACCACGCTTCTCAACATACTCGGTGGACTCGACCGAGCGACCGCCGGCACCGTAACGGTCGGCGACACAACACTCACCGAACTCGCCCCATCAGAGCTAGTAGGCTATCGCCGAGATGTCGTTGGTCACATCTTCCAGGCCCTAAACCTGATCCCAACACTGACAACGGAAGAGAATGTTGAGCTGCCCATGATGGCTGCAGGAGTCCCGAGATCGTCACGCTTGTCAAGGACAAAGGAGCTTCTCAGCATTGTTGGACTCTCCGACCGGCAGGATCACAAACCTGATGAGCTGAGTGGTGGAGAGCAGCAGAGAGTAGCCATTGCAGCAGCCCTCGCAAACGACCCGCCCCTGCTGCTCGCCGACGAGCCCACAGGCGAGTTGGACAGCGTCAACGCAAGAATGGTTACTGACTTCCTTGTCAAAGTAAACCGGGGACTAGGGAAGACCGTGATCATGGTGACACATGATCAGAACGTTGCTCGCGTGGCAGACAACATAATGCGAATAGAGGATGGAACCATCAAAGCCTCCCTGACACCTAGCCAGATAGCAGGTCCCGAAGTATCGACATCGTACCTAGACCAGTTGAGGAAGCGCGTCGTTGAACTTGAGGCTCAGATGAAGCAGCTCGACGAGGATTTCAAAGCAGGACGAATCAACGGGGACGAATATGCGGAACACCGCGTCCGGCTGAAACAGATACGCGCTGGTATTCAGGACGAGTTACAGCGACAAGGCGTAGTCGGCTAGAACCATCAGACGGATTTCTGTTATCAAGAAGTTGTGCCAGGTTCAGTATTTTCTGACGAAACCGTCAACTGGATGCGCAAAGTCCAGGTATGGCTGAAGTTCCAAATGGAACAATTCTCCCGGAGGGGTCTTCTCGAACATTTCAGTCTGCTTCTGGACGAGGTCACTTACCAGTAGTACTCGTTTCTTGATGTAGTCGCTTTCATCAGCGGCCGGGAGCGGACCGAATACTTGGGGAGCGACGAGGCTGACGGCGGCATACATTGACCATGCAAGGTCTCGAATCTCCCATTGAGCGTCAGGGGCGCATCTCAGATTGAAAAAATGGATTAGCTGTCGGGGACTCATGCTCATCACGATGTTCGTCGTGGCTGCGTTGGGACGAAGGTATCTGCCGTCTTCGGCTTTGATTCCCTTGGCGACTAGTCCTTCCTCAGCCTGGCGGGTCAGGTCCATTACGTCGGAAAAGGTCAGATCGAGTTTCTGTCCATGTATTTCGACTGGGACTTTCAGATCTTCGGGGATTCCTGACGGTTTCAGGTATCCATAGCTCCGGGTTATCTTCACATAACGTTGTGATTGTTGAGAGAAACTAGCAATTCTATGACGTACAATCTGGTGGCTTGCGGCTCGGCTGACACCTTGTAGGTCGAAAGTGAAGCTTCCATGCCGTAATAGACCGTTCTGCCCCATTTTGACACCTTCCCTCTCGAGATTGGAGATGAGGCTTGGATAGTTGGTGTAGCTGAACAGGATGACCTTGCTTGTCATAGCGTTCAACTCTTAACCGTCGCAGCCAACGTAGAGGCTATGTTTGGTGCGGCTGTGATTAGCGTCGCTACGAGTTCCCTGCTGAGGGGTGGCGGGTTTTTCGCACGCGCGAGCTCCACCAAGACCCTGAGGTTGGTCGTCACGATCCATTTCTCCTCGTCGACCTGGCTTGTCTCGAAGAACTTTGACGAGTCAAGGAGGGAGAGAATGTCTTTCTCGCTAGCATCCACGAGCCACGTGATGCTGTTATGTTCCAGAATATCGTAGTGTCCCAGTTCCAGGGATCTTCTCAATAGCCCCGTTATCCGTTCCTCGTCGAAGACCTTCTCTCCCTCCAGTGCCTTGTCGGGTGAGGTATGAGCGAACAACTGGTAGCCCGGG
>VBAW01000079.1 GCA_005888635.1 Candidatus Bathyarchaeota archaeon
CACAGCTTTCTCCAAAGCATCACACCCAGACAAGACAAGCCCATCCGTAATCGAGTTTCGCGACACGATCAAAAACTATGGAAGCAAAACGATAGGTCCCGTGGATCTTGAAGTCCAGAAAGGACAGGTTGTTGGCTTCCTGGGACCCAATGGGTCCGGAAAGACAACTTGCATCAGACTGATACTTGGACTGATTCGGGCATCCTCTGGCACAGTGCGAGTCAACGGTTACGATCCGGTCTCAAAACACGTCCGCGCTCTGAGACACGTCGCATATTCGCCTGAACTTCCCAACCTCCAAACCTTCCTCACTCCAACTGAACTACTTTCGCTAGTCTCCCACGAGCTGGGCCTTCCATCCCGGTCGAATGGAAGACAGGACGAGATTCGTAGGGTCCTGGAACTAGTTGGAATCGTGGAATATGGATACACGAAGATCGCTAAGCTCAGCAAGGGAATGGTTCAGAGGCTGAGCGTCGCTCAAGCAATGATGGGCTCACCTGAAGTCTTGATTCTTGATGAGCCGATGATAGGCCTGGACCCAGCAGGCTCAGCACACTTCAGAGAAGTATTCAGAGAATTTGCAAGCCAGAAAGGCGGAACGGTCTTCATGTCCTCCCACATCATGAGCGAAGTGGAATCGCTCTGCACTTCTGTCGTAATCATCCACAGCGGAAGAGTCCTCTACCAGGGGAAAGTCGAGGACGTGATACAGAAGGTGCTTGACTATTCCGTCATCTATTTGGAAGCTCAAGGCCTCACAGAGCAAACAATCGGTAAGATCGGCGAAATACCTAGCGTGTCGAAAATAGTCCCGAATGGAGATTCTCTCGAAATCATAGTCAAGGGCCATACGGACGTTAGACCGGACATATCTGACCTCGTGGTGAAGTCGGGAGCAAAGCTATACTCCATCAGGCAGGCAGAGAACATGCTCGAGCGAGCGTACATCGAAGCCCTCTCCAAAACCAACCCAGGACAGCCGACGATATGAGCCGTCCAGATGTCATCCTATCCTTCGTGAGATATGAGATCAAACGGGCGATCGCGAGAAGGAAGGTTCTAGCACTCATCGCCTTCACAGTACTACTGGACACACTGCCCTACTACGCTCTCTCAACCGCCGGGACTACTCTCATCCCAGGCTCAGCCTATCCATACATCTGGGTCGCAGGAGTCTTCGCCGTCCAACCACTATTCCTGAACTTCACCGCGATCCTCATCGCCGCAGGCGCGATGTCCGAGGAGTATGAACAAGGAACCGCCGAACTTCTCCTATCGAAGCCCGTTGAGAAAAACGACTATTTCGCCGGAAAATTTCTGGGAGGATACACTCTCTTCCTCACCATTCTTGCATTCAACATCGTCTTGAGCGTTGCTTCAGCCTTCACGTTCTTTGGGACCCAATTCGGCCTTGAAATTCTTCCAGGTCTGTTTCTGGTCCAAGCCTTCGCCGCGCTCATCTTCTACTCACTCGCGTTCATGCTTGGGGAGCTCGTCCGACGGTCCTCACTCGCCTACATCTTCTCCTCAGCTGTATTCTTCTCTAGTTTCATAATCAGCGCCTACATGGACCTCATCTACACGCTAACAGGAAAAACGATCTACAAGACAATCCGGATCTACCTGCCAACCTCACCGGCGAACTCTCTTCCAATCCAGTACGCGAGTCCTCTTCTGCCCCAAACGGTAGGGATAGTTCTCCAGTTCGTCGGCTCGGGCAACGCCATAGTCCCAACACTGGACCTGTCCGTGGCGATTCTTCTCGTCTACACAATCCCTGCTATCGCGGTCGCCGCAGCCTATTTCTGGTTCGCAGACATTTCAAGAAAGATGAGCTAGAAACCCGAGCCGACATCTCAGTGGGATGTTCTCTCATATAGATATGGGAAAGCAAGAAATCGACACCGCCAAATATGGGACCTTAGGCATCACCGTGGCCTTTAGAAACCTGGCAATACCTTTCGGAGTTCTAACATTCCAGGTGATTGAAACTGGCGACAGGACAGTCTTATTGTCCGAATTGTGGAACATCCCTTCAGCAGAACGTGGCCTTTTGCGCAAATTGCGGGACCAAGATTACCTCGCCGCATTCCCAGCTTCAACAGGTGCCTCCTGTCTACTATCCCATGACACCAACACAGGCGTCCGTAGCCACGGGAGCTTACAAAGCCGTGATCGCTGTCTTGCTGTTGATCATAGTACTCCTAGGCGTCGGACTCTACGCGACATCCTCGGGACACCTCTTCTCGCTCACTGGTTATCGCTACTCTCTGGCTAACCCGCCGAACGCTCAGAGTGTCCAACCACCTAATACTTCAACGGCTCAACCGCCTTACACCGTAATATGGAATTCTTGTGGGGGATCTCCTGGCTCTGGCTGTAACATGTCATCGAACGGGTGGAGAGAGGGATCGGTCCCTGACACATACGACTACTTCGTCTCGTTCACAAGTACAGTTCCCGTCCGGGTTTACTTTTTTACCCTCGGACAGTTCGTTCAATACACAGTCTGCAGCGGGGATGTGAACTGTGTATCGGGATACTATAGTTCTCTCCCTGCTACGACATCTCAGTCGACGGCTGCGTTCAAACTCGCTGAAGGATGCGGAGACTATGTTGCCATCTACGTAGCCTCATCGACAGGAATCATGTATCCTAACATCAGCGTGAAACAAAACGCTGCACCGTTCATAACCGGGTATTGTGCTCAAACCGGCGGCGGCTAGATCGGAACTACGCGATTGGGACTTTGTTGAAGACGACTGTATCCGAATCCTAAACCTGCGGGGTAAAGCTTCCCTTTTTGCGACCAGAGCGCTTCTTATGGCTGAGTAATGACCGATGAAGAAGCGCCGTATGCTCAAACCCGGTGGATTCCATAGTGGGCCCGGGTTTCGCAGAACCCTGACTGTTCATGGCCGAGACACCCCGAGAATCTGTGCGCGTTGTGGAAAGAAGACAGATAATGCCAAACACGGTTTTTGTCCGGAGTGTAGAAGAATCCTTGGAAGATGGGCCTAGTAAACCCACTATTCAGATGACTGCTCTTCGCTGTTAGGCTAGAGTTGGCCGATCTTGTCGTAGATAAGGACGTACAACGATACGATGAAGATTACTGCCATGATCATCCCGAACGCTAGGTATCCGTACGCCCGTTTCGGGCGATACGCGTAGCGTGTGCTCATGAACATCATGTAGAGACCTAGGATTCCCATCGCGTAGATCAGCGTTGTAAACACGGCCTCCTGGGTCGTCTGGTTGTTGATGTCTCCTGGATAGACGAATGAGTATCCGCTCGCAACGTTCAACAGACCCTGTCCTCCCTGAGTGAGGACGAATAGCCCGCCGGACAACACGAATACGGTGAATCCGACGATCAGGAATTCCGCGATTGGTAACAGGGGTCTGCTGGACCCCGGTGCGAGTCTGATGAAGCTCATTCTGAAAGCCAGATTGTTCAATGACCTCTTCAGCTTCCAGAGACTCGTTTTCATGCCCAAGAATGAACAGTCCTCGATAGTCTAGGTTCTACTTGTGTGACTGTTGAGATGCCCCAATAATAAGCCCTGCTTTCCAGCGGTTTGTCTTCGCTCGTCTTCTGGAACTGTTTTAATACCGGATCGGAGAATTCACGCTCATCGTCGAGGTCTTGTAACTATTTGTCTCCTCAGAGAATAATATGTTCCAAGTGCGGCGATCTCCTCTACACTGGGCTAGAACTAGAAACGCCGAGTGAGATCATCCAGCGCAACGGTGGATACTGTCCCAAGTGTGGAAAGAAACTCGGATTCACGATTGAGACTTTGAAGATAGGCCCGCAGACAGCTCCGCCCCCGCAATAATCTCCCTTTTCTACCCAGCTCCGAGCCTCCGAAAGCAGGGCTGACAATGCCGAAAAGAACGCAGGTGTACGATTATCACAAAAAACACGGCAACATTGTCGACTATGCTGGTTATGAGCTTCCCGTCTGGTTCGAGGGAATAATTCCCGAGTGCAAGGCTGTCCGGACACACGCGGGGTTATTCGATGTCTCGCATATGGGTAGAATTACGGTTGAGGGCAAGAACGCGGAGACATTTCTCAACAGCCTAGTAACAAATGATGTTTCCACACTTTCGATCGGCCAGGGACACTACTCCCTCCTCTGCAATCCAAATGCAGGGATAATTGACGATCTTACGATCTTCAGAACGAGTCAGACGAAGTATCTGGTTGTCTACAATGCTGCTAATCGAGAAAAAAACTGGGCCTGGTTTGAAAAACATCGAGATCCCGGAGCAGGGTTGAGAGACGTCTCGGACCAATCAGCCATGTTTGCCGTGCAAGGACCGAAAGCTGGGCAATTACTACGGAGCATCTCCGGTGCTAGGCTGGAAGAGATCGACAAGTACTCAGGCAAAGAGGTCAGAGTTGGAGACCTTTCGTGTCTGGTGACGCGGAGTGGCTATACTGGTGAGGATGGTTTCGAAATCTATGTCTGGAATACGACCAGCCAAAATCCTGAGCCCGCGTTGAGGATATGGGACAAGCTCCTTTCAGCAGGCAAGCATGAGGGCCTGAAACCCTCGGGGCTCGGAGCTAGAGATGTTTTGCGGCTAGAAGCAGGGATGTGCCTGTACGGAAACGATATTGACGAGAAAATAACACCCGTAGAAGCAAGACTCAATTTCGCCGTTCGACTAGACAAGAAGAGTGATTTTGTCGGACGAGGACCTATTCAAAAGGAGAAGGAGCAAGGACCCGCTCGGGTCCGAGTCGGCTTCAGGATTACAGGCAAGGGAATTCCTCGCCAAGGTCAAGAAATCGTTCTCGAAGATCAGAGTATCGGAAAGGTTTCGAGTGGGACGTTCTCTCCAACTCTCGGAATAAGCATAGGCATGGGCTATGTTCCGCCAAATATCTCGAAAGCTGGGACCGTGTTCGAGATCAAGATTAGAGATCGAAATGTTTCGGCCGAGGTAGTGAAGCTGCCTTTCTATCAACGACGATCGGAGGACACTGTTGTGGTTCTGGGTCAGGAGATGGGGCTCCGCGATTTCCGGATGAAACACGGTGTTGCAGAGACGGCCTCGGTTCATGGTTGAGCGAGGTCTAAGTGTAGAATCAGTATCTGAGTATTGGTCGATTTTCTAGTCTCTTTTTCTTAGCCGGCGACTGCAAATTCTCTTGATCGGAGTCTTTCGCAGTCGTGGCGGCTGCTGTGTTTCTCGCAGAGGTCTCTTGTGCAGTGGGGGCAGTTCTCGACGGCCAGCAGCTGACACTCTGAGCAGACGACTCCCCATACTAACGCCAATTTTCTCTTTTCGCTTCCTGTAATTTTACTGGGTCCATTAGCCCTGATTAGAAAAGAGGTATGGACTATTTTTACTCAAAAGGATACTCGAACCTCGACTTGACAAGACATGTAACAGGCAAACGCCCCAATTTTTCGTAATGATTGCTTATCGGCGTGGCTTCTCTTTCTTACCCTTTAGCAACGCATCCAAGCTTACACCGTTAACGGTGAAAACTCGGTATCTTGTTCCAGGAAGATCACCATACGCTTTCCCCTCTGCTCCTCCGATTCCTTCAATCTGGACCTCGTCGTGCTCGTCGATAAAATTCAATGCGCCGTCGCCGGGCAGGAATGCAGTTATGACCTTTCCATTTTTGATGATCTGTGCGCGTACGCATTTTCTGACTGCGCTGTTGGGCTGGCGGCATTCAACACCTACCTTCTCCAAGACGATCGCTCGAGCCTGGGGTGATCCTTCCAGTGGGTCTGCTTTGTAGTCTAGTCCGAGCATGCGTCGCTTGTAGGGAGCATAGGCCCACCTGAAGCTCTGACGCCGCTTACACAGTTTGCGGCCGGCGAACATTCCGCTTGAGGTCTTGACCATGCTCGAATCCTTTGAACTTGGGAGAGAGCGGAGCCTCGGACTTGCTTTTTAGCATGACGCTACATCGAGAGGACAGCCCATAGGAATCGGCTAGAATCAACCCTGATCCGGATTCTAGGAGGAGGATTCCGTATGATGCCCAGTTCACGCTTCCACGGTCCCGCTGGTGCGCTAGTTGAAAAATGCTGATTCGGCTGTTCTGCGCGAGAAACCGGTAATCTCGCCAGGAAACGTTTCAGCTGGAGAATGGACCCCTCCTGGAATTTAGGAAAAAATTCTTTCCCGCGACACAGAACTCGCGATCTTGAAGGAATTAAGAAAAGGTAATCCTTCTTCGAAGAGAAGCGGGAGAAGAAAGGAAATTCCAGACCTTTCTATTTCAAACTTGACAAGCGCAGAACATGCCCTGATCCGGAATCGGGGCAGGCGATTTGAGATCGCGACTTTTTCACGCTGACCTCTGCGCTTAATCTGCGATCAGAAAAACGATCGACGGTTCCGTTTTGCGCCTAGAATCACTAGACTCGCCCGGTTCGGTTCCAACTGGCGGGACCCCCCTCTGAAAAATCTCAAAAGTAGTTGCTTCTCGCGGCACAGAGTGCGAGTCCGGAAGAGTTAGGATACTACTACGTGGTCTATGTCGAAGTATCGCTTCACGAGCATTCGGGTCTTGTCGATGGTTCGCCCGTTCTTGCCTATAGCGATGGCCTTGTCGCGCGGGTCAACCTCGACCACTACAATCTTCTTGTCCGGCCTCTCAGTCACCCGGATCTCCTTCAGTCGAGCGGGCGCGAGACTGTTCCTTATTAGCGCCTCTGGAGTTTCAGCGTACTCGACCACTTCTATCTGGCGGCTCGTCATCCGTCGCAGCATGTTGATGTTCTTCCCCGCCTTACCAATCGCCAGGCCCATATCGCCGGGTTTCGCGACGAAAATGATCCTCTCCAACTTCTCGTCAATAATACAATCCTGGGTTGTGGCGCCTGTGATACTTTCGAACAGGGCCATGTACTTCATCTCCTCGCTTGTCAGCTTGATTTTGGGCTGGAGCATCACTTTTTCTCAGCGACCAATTTCAAGACCTCAGAATCACCGGGTTCTCTAACGACAATTGCGGAGACCGGGAAGGGCTTCTCGCAGACCGCGCCCAAGTCTAGACTAGATCCAGGAAATACATAGACTGGAATCTCTGACTGTTCAGCGTTGTGCAGAATATCGTCCCGCTCAGCTTCACGACAGTTCTTGGCCAGAATAATCATCTTCGCCCGAGCAAAGCCAGTGCTCACTACCGCGTCCTTGCTCCCAAACCCGACCTTACCCGTCTTCACGGCCATGCGTATCTGCTTGTTGATGTCGACCAAACGCCTATTTTCCTCCCTTACGCGGCATCATCATCGACACCTCTATCAGACCAGTGCCCATCGGTATCTGCTGACCAACAATGACATTCTCCGCAACACCCCGCAGAGTATCAGTAATACCCTTGACGGCAGCATCCACAATCGTCGGGATAGTGATCTCGAACGCCGCCTTCGCAAGAGTGCTCGCCTTCTCACCACTGACCCCGTGACGTCCCACCTGCAACACGTCACCGGAAGACGTCATCATATCTGCCACCAGCATCACATGCCGAACATCAACGTCTAGCCCTTGCTCTTCTAGAACACCCAGCGCTTCCTTGACGATGACGTTTCGGGCTGCTTCTATTCCGAGCACCAGGGCTGTCTCGTTGATGTTGTTACTGACCGTCCGTGAAGTATCTACTCCGGGAACTTCTAGGGCTAGTGCAAGGCTTGAGCCTTCAGTCCGGACGATCCATTCGCCCTTCTCCTCAATCACCAACGCCCGCTTCACCGCGGGA
>VBAW01000080.1 GCA_005888635.1 Candidatus Bathyarchaeota archaeon
GACTGGTGGTAGAATTGTCACCAACCTAGAGGATCTGCGCGCTAGCGATCTGGGGAACGCAGGGCTTGTCGAGGAAAGGAAGATTGGGGATGACAAAATGATATTCATTGAAGACGCGAAGGACCCGAAGTCGGTAAGCATTCTCATTCGTGCGGGTCTGGAGCGAATGGTGGACGAGGCCGAGAGGTCGCTCAAGGATGCTCTATCGGTTGTCATCGATGTGGTCAAGAAGAACAAGATAGTCGCTGGAGGCGGAGCTGTAGAGACCGAGCTGGCAAAGAGAATACGTGACTATGCGACCAAGATTGGTGGCAGAGAACAGCTCGCTGTAGAAGCATTTGCTGACGCGATGGAGGCTATCCCTCGTACCCTCTCAGAGAACGCTGGCCTGGATCAAGTTGACATTCTCGTGGCTCTCAGAGCTGCGCACGAAGCGAAGGGACTTTGGAGTGGTATCAACGTCTACACCGGGGAGATCACTGACATGATGAAAGAAGGAGTCTTGGAACCGGTCAAAGTGAAGGAGCATGCGATCGGATCGGCCGTAGAGGTTGCTTCGATGATTCTCCGGATCGACGATGTCATCGCGGCGGCGAAACCTCCCCCGATGCCAAGGGGCCAGGGTCCGCCGCCCGATTAGATCTCTTCCAGAAAAGGCTTAACTGAAAAGCCGGTCCTAAGAAATGGATTGCTGATGGCTGGAACTCGTCGCAATTGTGAAGAGCCATCATTGCGTAGTTAGGGCGAAAGTCCACTCCTCGGCTTAACTATCCCTCACCCCGCGCAGGCAGTAGGGTCTTCTATCTCTTAGATAGTCACTCCTCACTCGCAAGTAACGAGGGGTCAAACGCAATTGCTTTTTCAGGTTCCGAGGCATAAATTACCTGGTGGTGATTCTTCAAGAGTGTCTCAACAAAATCCGTACGCTCTGATTTTTCTATCTCACTGAGATCATGTCTGCACATAAGCGAAAGATCAAGGCTCTTGAAGTTATCATGAAGTAACTGTTCGTAGAGCAACTCTAGCTTCATGCCTTTAACCGACTTCTCGATTGGCACAAAATTGCGATAAAAGCGGTATGGAGGTCTCAGACCGATGGTAGACTCTCGGATCACCTTCTTGAGATTATCGTACGGGTTGCCTTCACTGACATCAGAACGTTTGATCGTGTCTACACGTAGGAGGTTTCTTTGCTTGAAAGATTCTACATCTATTCCACTTTTAGATAATCTTCGCTCGATTTTTTTTGGATCCTCGAACGTGAGATAGACACACGATTCTCCTCTTTCGAGTCCCTTCGATATGTAGTAAGACGTTACCAATTCCGCATATTTCCTATCGTCACAGAGAAGCACCGAATGACTCTTGGGCGGTAGGTCATCAAGGAACTTTATTGGTCCATAATCTTCTCTTTCAGAAAGCCTTGATGCCTTGTAATCCAAGTACTTCATGCCAATTTCGTGCACAAATCTGCTGATTCGTCTGTGGTCTTGCAGAAAATCCAAACCCTTTGCAGTAATTGAAATTGGTTCTCGAAGAATCAGTTCCTTAGCTGCCATTTCCCCTAGATAACGCGAAAATTTATCGTAGGCGAGATTACACCGTTGTTGTACTCGCGTAGGCTTTACCTCACCACTACTCCTCAATTCTTGCTCTATCCCTTTGAGAATATCATTGTAAATTTCCATTCTACTGCGTTTAGGTTTTGGTAGCTGGGCTGAGTTGCTCGTGGCTATGGGCCTGCCTTTTTGTTGCGCGAAGGCTTCTTCACTTTTAGCAAACACTCCCCAAGGGGCGTAACTGGTTTTAACCTAAAAAAAGACAACTCCGCGTGATGAGGGCATTGAGACCAAGGAGATCTTCCTCATCTTACAGCGGACTCAATCTGATGCTCCATAGCGGACTGCAACTCTCGTGGTCTACGACTAGAGTATCAGTCGTAGTGAAACTCACCCAATGTGTTTGGTGGAGAGGAGGGTGAGAATTGGAAGAGAAACAAGAGTCGAAGTTAAGATTCAGTTGGACGCGGAAAATCATGTTGGGCGTAATCGCCGTTGCGGCAGTTGCGGGCGTCGCGGCCTTCGTAACCTTCACGCAGTACTTCCCATCTGTGCCGACGGGAGCAGTCGCCGCAAACCTAGTAGCGAACTGTGGTGTATCCACCACGACTGCGTTGACCGTTACGCCAGCTACCGTAACAGCAGGGTCACCCTTTGCCTTGGTCTATAGTTGTTCATCAGGAACAGCCGCAATATCAGTAACAAACGGTCCTATCACCAAGATTCCAACAGAGGCACCAGCAATCGGCGCAGGTGGCATGCCTACAACCCTTAGTCTCATTGCTCCTGGTGCAACTTGTACAGCTTCAGCAGGAATAGCTCTTGCGCAAAGCACTGCTGTGAGCATTCCAACAGGCGACTACAACTATTGCGCCACTGGAACAACCGCTCCGGTAACCGGAGTCGTTAGCTTCACCGTAACTTGGGGTTAGACGATATCCCAAGGCACCTCGAACTCCCCCTTTCTCAGGACGATTATCTACCGCATCCGAATAAGTGCCGAAGAAAGATGACAACGGAAAAAATTGCGCTGGAAGGTCTTCCTCTGGTTGACAGAGAAGACTCATCCTAACTCGGAGCCCTAGATCATGCAACGATTAGACAACTTGGTTGAAACTCTCCGAAGAATCAGGAACGCCTTCAAGGCCGTGGTCCTAGTTGACCATATCAAAGAGAATAATTCGGAAAGAACAAAAGGACGCTTGACTTTCCCAGGGTCGATTTCGAGGCCCAAAGGGCCCGAAGAGATTCCAGGAGCGGAATAGACATTGGCCAAGTTCATCTTTTCCCTTGGAGACAGTTGCTTCGAAGCTGTCAAAGCCGAGGCTGAAGCAAGGGGCATCAATGTTCAACAACTTATCAGGGCCGTCATCATACCAGACTGGATAAGACAGAATCAAAGACAAGGCCTCTCGCCAAGGCATTCAAGCAGCGGCGAGAACTCTCCAATCTCAAAGTCTCCAGTTGGTAGATTACCCTCGAATGGCGGTAATATGCGGTCCAGGAGGAGTAATGGTGAATCAGCAATTGAGCCTTTACCAACAATGATCCGCGCTAGAAGATCCCTTCGACCCGTCCAAAGCCGAGAAGGGGAGCAGAAGATTGCACCGCAACCGATGGATTGAGAAGGATGCAAGTCGAATCTTTACGAACCTCTCATCAAAGAACCTGAAAGCAGAAGAGGCCACGAATGATTTCTAACGTAGGAACGCGTTACTCGTATCCTAAACAAATGGTAACGCTGCGGTCTAACATGGCCCCGAGACCCACCCTTTGTAGCCTTGCCTGTTTCCGAATGAAGGCACAAGGTGGCCCGGGTCCTCACAACTGTGTTACTGGTCTTTCTGGTCGCAATTCCGGTCGAGGCCATGCCAGTTCTGGCCAAGTCCCATGGGGAGAACCATTCTAAACTAGTACCTAACTGCTTGGCCCTTCGATCCAGTCGGGCGACCGTTGTTGCTGGCGGTTCCGGAGGGATATTGTTCTCTTGCGGTGGCAGTGCTGCGCTTACAGTCGGGGAGTCTGTCCGGTTCCGACCCTTCTTCACGTTGCCTGCAGGATATACTGATCTGAAAATCGTGAATCATGATATCGGAAGTACCGACTGCGACGATGGATCAGTCCTAGTTTCGGGCCAGCCCTTTGACCTTGGTGGGCCAGGAAGCTTCGACTACTGCGCGGGCTATGCTAACGCTCCAAGCACTGGGCTAGCTTCATTCAAGGTGACATGGTCGAAGTGATCCGGACGCCCCGCATTGGAATGGGATTTCTACCTGTCCAGCAAGCCTAGAAGAAAGCTCTAGCCCGGTCCCATCTGAAGGCTAGTCCTGGACAAATCAGGAAAGGTCAAAATAAGCAGCGGAATGGATCTAGAGAGAATGAAAAAGTTTCAGTATGGTATAAGGTTCGGAAAAACAGCAACCTTCAACTTAGACTCCTTTGCAGGGGTCGGAGAATACCTTCTGGGATGCGCTAACACTATGAGAGAACTTGACGGGTTCGGAACGATACGATAAACTTGAAGACCATTCCAAACGTCAAGAGTTTGCGAAGTTCGCAACCCCTTAACAGAACCGCAACTCTAGTTCTTCGCGGTTGCGGGCCCCGATCCTAGCGCGAGAAACAGCATGAGCGATTCTAAGTCTTCTGGAAAAGGCGAACCCTTAACTGAAACATATTTTCCCGGAGCGTCTGCTCCGGTAGTATAGACCGGTCTGCACATGGCCGAGAGTATGCCGGACTCTCGATCCGGCGACCCGGGTTCAAAAGCTTCCATAGGGCGGAGAGTCCCGGCCGGAGCACCAGAACAAACCTTGCCCAAGATCATCATTGTGACTGGAACGCCGGGAGTTGGAAAGACGGCCGTCGGCAAACTTCTGGCTAAGAGGATCGGATCTGAATTTCTTAGCTTGGGCGACTTGGTGAAGACAC
>VBAW01000081.1 GCA_005888635.1 Candidatus Bathyarchaeota archaeon
CGTGGAATGTTTCTGGATAGAGTGCTTGATGCTCAACAATCTCATCTTCGATCTCAAGACTTGAGACTCCAGTGTGTAGAGTCAATCCCGTAATTCCGATGCCATGCGCGACCAGCGTGTTGTGGACTCGTGGAGTTATTGGCCTCGCGGCGCTGGGCATCTCAGCGCTTCCGGGAAACATAGAGAACAGTGTCTGGTAGGCTTCCATAGGGTAGACCGGAGCATAACTGTAATGGATCGGCTCTCCATACTTCGCCATGAGGCTGGCCGCTGAGATGCTGAAATGCGTGAGCCAGAGCCTCGGGATTCCGGGATAGGATTTCAAGAGTTTCGCGGTCGCATCACCAATCTGCAATGTCTCTCCCTCTTCCAATGGAAGGGGTCCCGGTCTTGAGGCGCTCCATCTCGGTTCGGCGATCCAGAGGTTGTCAGAGAACCGCGTTGAGAGGTTGAGACGGATGTTGCCCAGTTGACTGGTTGCTGGAAGACTTGCGGGTAGCGTCGCGCTCTCGTTCACGACGAGAAGGTCTCCCTGTTTCAAGAGAATGGGTAGATCTGTGAAGACATGGTGGCTATTGTTACCTTCTGGCCAGGTGACCATCAGGCGGACCTCGTCGCGTGATTGTCCACGCATTTCGGGGGGCTGGCTTGCGAAGAGATCTGTAGGACGCTCGAAAGACAACTCTTCCCGTTTCATGATGCGGGAATCTCCCATAGTGTGCCTTGCGCTTGATATCGCGAGCCGGATATTGTCTGTCGGTCTTGGTGGATCAACCATGCCCAGAAGGGTAGAGTAACCTCTGGGAGAGGGCGATCTGAGATGTCTTCATCGGGAAATGCTTCTTTGTGCATCTGTGTACGCATGTCGCCAGGATCGACTGTCACGACGGAGATTCCGAGTGGTTTGAGTTCAGCCGCTAACGTTTTCGAGACAAGGTCCAGTCCTGCTTTGCTGGACCCGTAGATTCCCCACCTTTCATAGCCGGCTTCGCCAGCATCACTGGTAATGTTGATCACTAGCCCGTGGGATTGTTGAAGCTGTGGAAGAGCCTGTTGAATCAATGCCAGAGGACTGACGAGGTTAGTCTCAAGCGTCTGACGGAAACGGTCCAGTGATGCTCTAGCGAGTTCTGGACGAGGGGTCTCGCCAAGATCTGAAGCATTGTTGACCAACAAGGAGACACCGCCCATCAGATTTGTCTCCTGCATCAAACGGGTCCTATGATTTGGATCATTGATATCACCGGTGATGGCGCTGACTTTAGCTCCCATTGCCCGGAGCGATGCGGCGGCATCATGGAGCTCTTCCTCTGTTCGAGAAGTGATCACAATATCATAGCCTTGGCTTGATAGGAAGGTTGCTAATACTCTGCCGAGTCCTCTTCCGCCGCCCGTGATTAGCGCGACCTTACTCAGCTGTTATTCCTCGCTTTTGGTGTAATCAGGAATCGGCATACGTTCGCGCCATCCACGACTCGGTGAGTCGTCTCGACGTTTGCGTCCAAGACTTTTCGGAACATCTCATTCTCGACTGTGCATGCTTCCCAATAGTTTTCGGCGATGGCGATGATGGGACAGTTGTGTTCTAGAATCTCGAACTTGGAAGACCCGTGCTTCTTGTCTTCGGCTATGTAGCCCTCCTGGTCCCGGAGTTGGGCAAGTTGGTGGACACGACCAGCCAACGTTTCTGCATTGACGTGTTCCTTGTAGCCTGGGAGTGTTCCTGATTGCCGGCGACGCAAAACGTCCTCGACAGCTTTTCGTCCAAGCTTTTCTTCGATGTAGGCTAGAGCTGCACAAGTCACGCCGACGTAGGCTTTCGGGAAGAGGCTTGACGCTTTGGGAGCCAATTGTAGTCCGTGTCGTGGTCGGCCTTTTGCTCCTCTCAGTGTGACACGTTGTATCATTCCTTGATCCTCCAATTCTTGGATGTGCTTGTGCACGGCCATTTTCGAAATGTGAAGGTGTTCGGCTAGACTCTGTAGGTCGGACTGGCCTTCGCGTTTGAGGACGAGCAGGATCTCCCGCTTTGTAGAGCCGAATGTTGTGGAAGAGGCTAGAGGATAAGCCGGGGGCTCTTCAGGTTCCATAGAACTGATTGAGGCGCTGAGCTTATTTCAACTTGTGGGTTTACAAAGTTTCGAAAGGCCTATGACGCGACACCGCCCTACGAACTGGTCAAAGACAGCATATCCTCGACCAGTTCTTTCGGCTTCGTAATCATCGGCCAGTGGCCCGTGTCCATGATCTTGTAGGGACCCTCAAGCTTCCCCCACTTTCCTGCCACAATCTCATCTACTGGATCGCCGCTGCCAGTACAGAAAATGTACGCGCTCTTTACAGCGTCAAACTTCTCTGACAGACTAATCGGATCGGCTGCGTGTCTGACCGGCCACGGGGTCGCCTTAGCCAACATCCATTCCCGGTCCGCGCCTTGAACATCCTTCCCAATCATCTCGATAACCTTCTCGGAGAACGGTACCTCCCAGCTTCCGGGCGGTCTGGGAAATTCACTTGGGTTGAAGGCGGCCTGGGGGCCACGGATCTTCTCGGGCCGAGCAGCGTCCAGGTAGAGAATCATCTTGACTTTCTTGTGCGCCCGATCTGCGACAGGTGCGACAACCTTCCCGGCAAAACTATGCCCAACCAGTACGATATCGTCCAGGTCGTTGTACTCGATAATGCTCATCACATCTTGAATCGCGGTTTCCATACCAACGTCCTTCGAAGCGAGATGGACCCTGTTTCCCGTTCCCGTTAGAGTCACGGGATAAACTCGGTGACCTTTTTCCTGCAGTAAGGGTGTGACTTTCTTCCAGACCCAACCTCCAAGCCAAGCTCCTGGAACGAGAACGAATGTCGACAAATCGATCCGCCTGAATTGGGTCGATTTATCCTATTAGGATTTTAGGCGTTTCTAAGTTGCGGAGGCGTTTCCTTCTTTGAGCCCCTAGTTCTGGGATCTCCTGCCATTGTATTCTTTTACTAGGTCTTGAAACGACGGAAGCGGCTTCAGCCTCGTGGCTTCTAGCGACAGCGCATGATACTTTAATCCGTAGCGCAAGAATGCCAACAGTACGTACGCCGCGTCTTCTCCGCGAGGAGTTAACAAGTATGTGATTCGGTCCGACCTTACTGTCCGTTCAATCAAGCCTTCTTTCTGCATATTTCGAAGACGCCGCGAGAGCACTCGAGGTGTAAGGCCGGGATTATTCCTCAAGATCTGACCAAACCTCTCCAGTCTGAGAAATCCAATATCTCTCAGAATTAGCAGGGTCCACTTCGAACCAAGCGCCTTGACGCTTCCTCGCACGGGATCCTGTTGATACAGGAGCTTGGGACTAAACTTAACTTCTCTCGGCTTGGACCTTGCCAAAACGGTTCAGTATCCTTCTGGACCCTAGCATGCATATTAGTATCCTTTGGATACTTTACCTCGATGAGGAAAAGTTGGTACAAACAACCGGGTCACAGAGCGATGTCCAGATGCCTACAGGCCAGTACCTTACATTCCAGAACCCCGCAGGGACGACCGTTGGCATAAGATCAGCTCAGAAATCTGAGATTCCTGGAAGCACAAACTACGTTCGAGTTGACGATCTCGATGAGGCAGAGAGGAACGTTCGAAAGAAGGGTGGCCAGATCATTCTCCCGCGAACCGATATCCCAGGCATGGGCAGTTTCTTCTGGTTCAAGATCCCGTCGGGACCATTAATGGCCTGCTGGCAAGACTCAAAAAGACCTTGACTTGGAAATCGCACGGCTCATCTTGACGTGCGTGCTAACTCGTGTCTCGCACGAGAGGCCGCGTGGCCTTACAACGCTTCCTCGTATCTCTTCCTGACGAATGGCATGACTAGTTTCAGATCTTTGGTCGACTTCAACGGGGTGACCCAGAGTCGGCTTGTCTGTCCAGCCATTTCGAACGGTTTCCCACCGAACTTGTCTTTCAGGACAGTCTGATCCTTGTCTGAGAGTTTCATGATAACGATGCCGTCGGTCACGAGAAAAGAGACGAATTTTCTCTTGCGAAGGTAGCAGAGGCAACCCATCATCGGTCTAGAGACAACATCTTTCCATTTGAGAACTTCGGAGTCGAACGCCTCCCGAATATCGGCCATCTTCTCTTCATCGAAATATTTCATTGGGACACCCGACGTTGGTTCGCGCTCTTTCGTTCTTTCTGCTCATTTAAGCAGATTCATGGGAGAATGGTCAAGCTCACCCGTGGAAGGCGTTGATGGTAAAGGATGGGAGGTGACAGATGAAAGGGTCCCTGAATGAAACGCAACCCGCGGCATCGCGCGGATTCCCGCTATGATCAATGCTTCTGCTCGTGCTTCTCGTCGGAGTTGGAGCCGGCGCAACCGCTTACGTAGTCGGATCCGCGTTTGCAGCCAGCAACAGCACAGGAACGACAGGCGCATCTCAGCAGAGCACGACCGCTGCATCGGGCGCAACGACTACGGCTCACAACTGTACCGCTGACTTCAGTATAGGCCTTGGGCGTTGAATCGTTAAACCTCCCCTTTTCTTCGAGGTCTGTAGTATAGCAACACGTTGCCAGAGTAGAACTTGCGACTCTCCGTGAGCTCTAAATCCAGCTTACGGTTCAAGCCTTCGAATATTCGTCTGCCTCCACGCACGACTACCGGGTTTATCATGAATCTGAACTCGTCGATCAAGTCTTCCTTGATGAACGACAATGCCAGGTCTGAGGTGCCTACCCAGATGTCCTTTCCAGGCATCTCTTTGAGATGTCTTATCGGATCAACAGCGGCCTTGGGCCAGAAACCTTCCATCAGCTGGTAGGTTCTACGCCCGAACAGGATCAGACCTGTCTCTCTCAACTGTTCTATTGCGAACTTGTTGAATTCATCGTCGACATTGTGCCACGACAGATCATGGTTGAGTCCTTCAAAATAGCCGTCGAGGCTCAGCGTCACGAACAGGTGAATGTTTCGCGTTCAAAACACCACCTTAGATTTCTTCCTGCTTCCTAGCCTCCTCGATAAGTTGGCGAGCCGACTTCCCTGAGACCCCGACGCTCTCGTTGATGAGACGGAGCATTCCTAAGCCGAGCCTCAGTCTCAAGGCTTGAGAGGCTGAGATACAACCATATCGCCTCCTTCACAAAGTCGCTCCGATTCAGCAGACCGCGACGGCGAACAATTGCATCTATCCGCTTCAACTCCTCAGATCCTATCTTGGTCGCCACGGTTACCTCAGTCACCAGAGCCACCTACTGATTGATTTACAATGGTAAACCAGTTATTGAAGAGACTGGCTGAGACGGGAGAAGTCACACTACAAACCTGTTGTTTGGCTGACAGGTTTGCCGGTATACCTGTATGCCTCGCGCTTGTCTAGAGTTTCAACAAAGCCTCGTCGGGAGCTAGGACCTCGACGTGTCTTGACAGCGCGTCCCGGCAACTTGGCCGGAGCAGGTGCTTTTCGTCGGTGGTGACGAAGAACTCGCAACCCTCCTGAACTGAGGTTGCGAGGTAATGGAAATCGGCGGATCCTATTTCATATCTTGCCTTCAAATTCCGGAATTCAAGCATTAATTCGACTGCTCTTTTCACGTAGGCCTCGTAAGGCATTACAGCAACCCGAAAGTTCTCGATTACCGATACTTCC
>VBAW01000023.1 GCA_005888635.1 Candidatus Bathyarchaeota archaeon
ACAAAGAGTAGAGCATATCTTCTGAACAAGCTAGAAGCTTCTTGGGACGGATCAGAATGGACACGCGAAAATTCCACACTGCCACTGAAGAAGAGATCCAAAAAGCAGAAACGAGTGACGTATACTTCGAGCGAACCAAGGAGATCCTAGAAAAGGAAGGGCTCTCAAATATTCACGTAACCGCCGAGATCACAACAGGCTCTCTTCCCAAGAATTGGGAATATGGAATTCTTGCAGGCGTCGAAGAAGCTGCGCACTTGCTAGAGGGACTGAACATTCGTGTAAGGTCGTTTCCGGAAGGGACATTGTTTCGCCCTGTTGATTCTTCAGGTGTTCGCGAACCAGTCATGGTCATAGAGGGCAGGTACCTGGACTTTTGTCTCTACGAGACCCCGCTCCTCGGCCTCCTCTGCCAGTCCTCCGGAATAGCAACAATGGCGAGCAGAGTTCGGAAGGCCGCGGGCGCAAAGACAGTTTTCTCATTTGGAATACGCCGTGCTCATCCCGCGTTAGCCCCAATGATCGATCGAGCATGTTTCATCGGAGGATTCGACGCCGTCTCGAGCATGATAGGGGCAAAGCTGTTGGGCAAGAGTCCAACTGGCACGATGCCCCATTCTCTCATCATTGCTATCGGAGATCAAGTCCGCGCGTGGAAGAGCTTCGACAAGTACATGCCAAAAGAGGTGCCGCGTATCGCGTTGGTGGACACTTATTGTGACGAGAAGACGGAAGCGATAATGGCTGCTGAAGCATTGGGCAAGTCACTGTACGGAGTAAGATTAGACACTCCCAGTTCTCGGAGAGGCAACTTTCCGGAGATAATCAGAGAAGTGCGTTGGGAATTGGACTCAAGGGGTTTCAAGGACGTGAAGATCTTCGTATCGGGCGGACTCGACGATGAATCAGTTGGGGTACTTTCTGCGTCTGGAGCTGACGGTTTCGGAGTGGGCACGTCCGTCAGCAACGCACCCAGCATAGACTTTGCGATGGATATTGTAGAAGCGGGAGGAAAGTTTGTTGCAAAGAGAGGAAAGCTAGGCGGGAAGAAGGAGGTCTGGAGATGCGATAAGTGTCTCCTAGATCATGTTCTCCTTGAAGATGTTTCTTCCCCATCTTGCTCAAATTGTCGGGGCAAGACGAGACCTTTGCTAGTCAGGTTATTGGAAAGCGGACGCCCAACAGGTCCTCTCCCCACGTCGGACAAGATTCGCGAACACGTGATCCACCAATTGGGAAAATTGACGATCTGACTAGCTTCTAGTTGCCTTCTTCTTAGAGAGGACCTTTCTCCTTAAGTCTGTCCCACAGACCCTGCACTTCTTCTCAGGCGGCCTATACCGCCTATAGCAAGCCGGGCAGTACATTATCCAGTCAAACCGATGAACGATTCCAAAGTTTGCCAGAGAACTGTGGCCTATCTGGAGATGCTCGGCAAGATTCTGAATAGCATAGTCGTCACTGACGATGACAGGCTCGTGGCCGTCAAGTTTCAAGTCCAGAGCTAGTGCCAATACTTCTCGGTCGGCTTTGGACAAATATCCTGATTCTCCCGCTTTCCTGCTTGCCTCTTCTACCATTCCCTCGGCTCTCAGTGAAGGAGCCTGAACTTTCAGTTCGCCTTTCTCGCTGAACATTCGAAATCGAAGTTGAGGCATTGTCCCCGCGGACAGTTCTTCCTCCACGGCTCTAACGGAGTAGGCTTCTCCTGACTTCGAAGGATTGAAACCCATTATGAAAGCGGACGTGTCAAGAACGAGCACTGTCAAACATTCTCCCTCTCTGAGGCAAGCCTCCTGAGGCCACGCTGGAGAAAAGTATCTCCGAAGCGGACAAACCGCGCGCTAACAGATGACTTCTTCATCTCTAGTGGTTGTCCCCGGCGTATTTCTTTCACAGGATTACCATCCATAACAAGGGTCGCGGTGGGTCCGGGTTCCTCTAGGCTGACTGTAATTCTCCTGTCTGCTGGGACTACTATCGACTTTACAGGTTGGAGAGGGGCGATGAGGGTGAGAGCAAAGACATCCAGGGATGTTTCTAGAACAGGTCCCCCTGCCGAGAACGAGTGGGCAGTTGAGCCTGTCGGGGTGGCGACCATGAATCCGTCCGCCCTCGCCTTGATGATCCGTCTTCCGCTCTGAGAAACGTCAAAGTTCAGCATCTTGTCCGGAACTGTTGGCAAGAGGAGAGCCTCATTCAAGCAGTTTCCGATGAGGCGATTATTCTGGGAGACAGAAACGCACCACTGTGCCTCCATCTGAAAATCGTGCTTGAGCCACCTAGTGAATGACTTTTCCAGATCTTCCGGTTCGATTTCAGTAAGATACCCTCTGCGGCCGAGGTTCACCGCCAGTATCGGAGTCTGAGGATTCGGCATCTCCTGAATGGCCTTCAACACTGTGCCATCGCCTCCCAGTGTGATCAAAAGATCGACTTTCATTCGGTTGAGGGGTCTGCCACCCGGCAGCTTCGCAGTCCGAGAAAGTTCTGCTTCCGGGACCGACGTCATTCCAGAATCCGTTATGACTCGGTAAGCCCTCCGAGCCGTAGCCAACGCTTCCTTCGACTGCGTCTTGGCAAGGATTCCAACTAGCTTAGTCATGAGAGTTCCGTTTGTCTCAGCCTCAGGTGATCTGATTGCTTGAAAAGAATTCCCCTAGCCTCTTTTTCGCGGGAAGTCTTTTAGATGGACTCTTTGACGATTAGTTTTCGAGTCAGAATTTCATGAGCAAGCCTGTCTATGTCGGCGAACTAAAGATCGGGCAGTATGTGATCATTGACGGTGAGCCCTGCCGAATTGTTGATTTCGAAAAGTCGAAGCCAGGCAAGCACGGATCGGCCAAGGCTCGGATTACTGCGATCAGCGCCTTCACTGGTCAAAAGAAGACGCTTCTGAGTCCCGTGGATGGCAGAACAGAAGTTCCGATGATCGATAAGAGGACTGCTCAGATTATTTCCATCTCCGGGAATAATGTCCAGATGATGGATATGGAGAACTACGCCACTTTCGATAGTCCCTTGCCTGACGACGCCGAGCTCAAGGCCTCCTTGGCCGCAGGCGTCGAGGTCGAATATTGGGACGTTCTCGGGCGTAAGATGATCGTTCGCAGAAAGGGCTGACACCCCTTCTCGTCACGAGAACCGGCCACCGTTAAGCATCTCAAACTGCGTCCAGGGATGACTCTGGATGCTCTAGCCCGCGAGATGAAAGCAACTCATGTGCTCGGAGCAGGGCGAATCGGCGAGGCCGTTGATGTCGTTTCAGAGATGTTCCATGATCGCTCTTTCACGAATTTTCTGACAATTGCAGGTCCCATGGTGCCCGCGGGTTTCCGACTGCTATTCGGGGACCTGATTGATCGAGGCTTCCTAGATGCGATTGTAACAACTGGCGCAAATTTGACTCACGACGTGATAGAGAGTCTTGGACTCCATCATTACCAAGGTAGCTTCCAAGTTGACGATAGAAAACTGATCCAACGCGGTTACAGTCGGATCGCGGACATTTTCGTCAAGGAGTCATCTTTCGAGAGACTCGATAAGACAGTGAGAAAATTCTTGTCTAGGATTCCGATAGCAGACCGTCGAAACATCGCTTTCTCTGAACTGTTATCCAAACTTGGTAGGATGATCAAGGATCAAGACTCAATCCTCCACAAGGCAACAATTAGGAACGTGAAAATATTCTCACCTGGACTGTTGGACTCGATACTTGGACTAAGTCTCTGGAGCTTTGCGCAGACTGAGACGTTACAATTGAACCCGTTCAGCGACGTGACAAAGATGGTGAACATGGCGATGGACGCTGAGAAAATCGGTGTACTAATTCTCGGCGGCGGCATTCCGAAGCATCACACATTGCTGGCCAGCGTTCTTCGTGAGGGAGTGGACAGGGCCGTCCAAATAACCGCAGATCGTCCCGAACAGGGAGGGCTGAGCGGAGCGCCCTTGGCGGAGTCGATAAGCTGGCGGAAGATAAGGAAGGGTGGAAAATTCGTCGATGTTTACGGCGACGCGACCATCTGTCTACCATTGATCATTGGAGCTGTTCTGGACAGGGTTAAGAAGCGCGATCGACGACTAGTAGAATAGAATGGAAGCCGTAGGGCGATCCCTAACCGATGCAGTCCGGAAAATGCTCCGGATGCCCAATGTTGACGAGCGGGCGATCAAGGAGCTGGTGAAGGATCTCCAGAGGACCCTCCTCCAGGCAGATGTCAACGTCGAACTGGTACTCCAACTCTCAAAATCAGTAGAAGAACGGTCGATCAAGGAGAAACTTCCTCCAGGGATCAATCGCCGAGAGCACGTCGTCAAAGTGCTCTACGAAGAGATGGCCAAGTTTGTGGGACAGGACCCCGCCAAAGTCGAGCTCCAGCCAGGCACATTCCGGAAGATCATGCTGGTCGGGATCCAGGGAACTGGAAAGACGACCAGCTCAGTCAAGCTTGCACGTTTCTTTGCCAAAAGGGGTCTCAGAGTGGGGCTCGTCTGTGCCGACACCTATCGGCCCGGAGCATACGATCAACTGTTACAACTGGCAACAAAAGCAGAGATTCCCGTCTATGGCGAGCCGGGCAAGAAGAAGCCAGAGGACATCGCAAAACACGGCCTCGAGCATTTCAGAAAGGAAAACTCCGATCTCGTAATTATCGATACAGCGGGGCGCCATCGAAACGAGAAGGACCTAATGGATGAGATGAAGCGCATCGCGTCCGCTGTCAAGCCGGACGAGATCGTTCTAGCCATTGATGCAACTATCGGCCAGCAGGCCATTTACCAAGCCAAGGCATTCCACGAAGCCACCCCGATAGGGTCCGTTCTGCTGACGAAGATGGATGGCTCGGCCAAGGGAGGAGGCGCTCTATCAGCCGTTGTCGCAACAGGTTCAAAGGTGAAATTCATCGGAACAGGGGAGCGAGTCGAGGACCTAGAACTCTTCGTCCCCACCGACTTCGCGGGCCGATTGCTGGGTATGGGGGACCTGAACGCCCTTCTAGAGAAGGTGAAGGAGGCTGAGGTCAAGGTTCCCGAGGCCAAAGTCCGCCAGTTCATGGAGGGGCGGTTCAGTCTCAAGGACATGTTCGATCAGATGGAGAATCTGCGGAAGATTGAGCCTCGATTAGTCGACAGTTCCCGGGCAAGGAGAATCGCGCACGGTTCAGGCAGATCCGAGAGAGAAGTTCGCGAGCTTGTGAATCAGTATTTCTCTATGCGGAAAATGATGAAGCAGATGAAACGGCGGGGACCAATGATGAAGGGAATGCCCTTCATGAAAAAATAATTCCGAAAATCACTCAGCAGGAATGAGTCTTCGGGTCCGAGTTCCTATGCTCTAGTTTGTCCTTGACTCTTTCTTCTTCCTTCTCAAAATAGCGCACCCCTTCCTTGAGCACCGATCCGAACAATGGGCCGAACGTGAAAGTTATGGCTGAGATGGCAGCTCCGATCGAGAAGAAGGCCATTACAGCGGCAAATACCTTCCCTACATCAGTCGCTGGAGTGGCAGCTGGCCCCTCCGCGGTAGCCAGCAGCGCCATGGAGTAGAAAGATGCGACTAGACCCCATCCTTCGATTACCATGAGTCCCACCGTGCCAACAGCCATCACAATCGCCAGCACTACAATTGCGTAGAATGCTCTCTTTGTGAATGGAGAGAGAGGATGATGAACGATCTCCGAGAGTCTTGGCAATCCTTCCTTCTCGCAGCTCGGCAATCTCAGGGTCCGGTTGATTATCTCTTTTGATACTAGTCGAGGCAGTGCTCAGAATGGACCCTTATTGTCGGAGTCTGCCGTCTCTCTATAGGTGAAGGCTCAGTCAGGAAAAGGTTAACCTATCAGCCTAGTTCAACTGGCAACGAATAGAATGGGGCTACCGAAGCCTACAGTGCAGCTGCTGCTTAAGGAGAATCAGGATCATGCCTGCGCAGAGGCTCCTGAGATATGTGTCAAGGTGATGGCTATCGCTGATCTCCCTGACATGTTTGGCGAATTCGAGGTGGTGGCGTTCTGGAATAATTTTGACAGAAAAGAGCATGCTGCACTGATACACGGGGACATTTTCGAGAAGGAGGAGGTCCCAGTAAGACTTCATTCTGAGTGCCTGACGGGAGATACGCTTGGCTCTCTCAGGTGCGATTGTCGCGAACAGCTCCAAGAGTCAATGAGGCAGATTGCGAAGATGGATCGAGGCATCGTACTCTACATGAGGCAGGAGGGGCGGGGAATCGGCTTCATCAACAAGATCAAAGCCTACCAGTTACAGGATGAGGGCTACGACACTTTTCGAGCCAACGAGGTGCTCGGGTTCAAGCGTGATGAGCGCGACTATGATTTAGCGGCTCACATGCTGAGGTCCCTACACGTCAAGTCGATCAAACTCATGACGAACAACCCCGCCAAGATCAAAGATCTTCAACTGCACGGGATCCGGATAACCGGGCGCATTCCAGTTGTCGTTCCTCCGAACAAATATGATAAGTTCTATCTTGAGACGAAGAAGAGAGCGGGTCATCTTCTCGACAGGACCCAGCCTGAAGAGTTTCTCGAGCAGGCGGAAGAGTTGCAGGACAACCATCACTGGGAACAAGCCGAGTAGCCAGTTCGATCCCAGCCAGATTGCTGGGGGAGAGAGAGAACGTGGCTGGTCTGTTAGAGTCTCCGTAGTAGTTCTTGTTCGGATAGGATTGTGAGGCCTGGTATTCGTTGGAAGTGTTCTTTGTTCTCGGTTGCCACGGCGTAGCCTTCTTGGAGCGCTGTGGCTCCGACGAAGAGGTCTCTGATCTCGATCGCTCTCCCTGCCTTCTCTAGGCCGGAGAGTATCTTTGCCGCAAGCTCAGATGCTTCTTCGGTAAAGGAGAGTATTCTGAGGGTCGAGCTGAGACCCTTGACAGCGGTGAGGTTCGTCTTAGCCTCCCCATACTTGAAAGCTCCAAGAAACAGTTCGAACAGGTTGACGATCGTCGTCGCAAGCTCCACTCTCCCTTCAAGTCTTGTGACTGTCGAGGGTCCACCTTTGGCTCTGAGGTGGTTCACGAGGGCGGTGGTGTCTAGAACTATTCGCTTGGGTATTTCCAATGGGACCAGTGCTTTCTCAGGCTCTTGAACAGATCCTCGGCCTCGCTGTCAGTCATCTTCCACGCTCCCTGGAAGTCGCTCAGCTTCAGCCCGCGTGTCTTGATGAGATGCTCAAGGACATCGTCCATGGAGACTGGATGTCCCGACTCCTGTCTAAGCCGGCCTGCGACCTTGTTCAACTCTTTGTAAATGTCCTCGCTGACTCGTATTGTAGCCATTGTAGACAACGTCACAATGTGACTTCTGCCATAAAAGGCGTTCTCTCCTTGGCCGTTACTATTCAAGAACTGGGAAAAAAAGCCATCAAGTCTTCCTCAGCGCGCAATCACTTTGCCACAACTTGGGCAGATCGTGGTGTCACGAGGGACCATGGTCGCACAGTGAGGACACAATCGAAAATCTCGACTTTTGACATGTTTCTCGTCGAGAACTTCCGGCGATTCCTCCGCCAAGTAATTATCTCTCTGGGAGAGGGTGTCTTGAGTCGACTGAGTCGAATAGTCAGATGCCTGTCGCCCTTCTTTGTGCCAGGTTGGCGGTGGGACGAAGCTAAATCCTGCAACCAATCCCTGCAATCTATCGAACAGGCCTGGCTCCTGCGTAATTAGAAAACCTACAGCTTTCCCCGACTTTGGAACGATCGTTAGATGCCCGCGCCTAACCGCTCCTGGTCTCTTTAGTTCTATCTCGGAAATATTGTCTCTCCGTATGTCGAAGTCCTTCCTCTTGTCAAGTTCTTCCAAAGTTATCGCATCGTCAAATCGTAACCTGCGTTGGCCCAAGCCGATAACAACTGTGATTATTGGAAAGGCAATAAGGTAGGCCAGTGCGGGGGCTGATCCGATCGCTAGACCTACCGCCACGCCGCCACCGATTCCTCCCAGAGCGGCGATGATGAGTATTAACACGAACCATTTGCTCGTCCTTACTCCAATGATTCGTTGTGAAGTGAAGTAGATTCCGTAGCCCGAGGCGAAGCTACCTTTCTTCTTCAGCCCCGCGGCCATCAGTCCACCGAAGAGCTGTTCGTGGCCACCGGTAAACTTGTTCCAAGCAGCTACCCCTTGAGTAAGCTTCTCTTGTCCGATTTGCAGAGTCTTAGAGTCCTTCTCCTCCTCCGGTTCGGGATTGAGAAGAATCCACTTCTTCCGAAATCTCTTGGTAACGAAGTGAAAGTCGATGAAGTCGAGAGCCAAGACCGCGCCTAACCCGACAAATACTAGAAAGGTCCAATTTGCAATTCCACTTAGAGAGGGAATGCTGCTCGCCAATACGATTGTCGGGATCGAGCCGAACAGAAGTACCATCAGAACCGCTGTAAGACGCGTCCAAGTGTGGCTCCATCCGTAGAAGCCGGGATGAGTCTCCTTGAGATGCGAGGATTCCGAGATGGAACCCTCTTTTCCACCCCCGAAGGAATCACGGCAGACTGGACAAACATAGTTTCGAGCATAGAACTTCCATGGCGCGATACCAATCCAGCAGACTACGAATCCCACAACAAAGACGACGGACCCGGTAAGAGTGCCTTCCTGGATTCTACCCCCGTAAACCACCATACCGAGACCTAGAAATGCTACCGAGGTCTCGAGGGTGTTCCTTCTGGTCATTCACCAGCACCTTAGGGGTATGGGCCTCGCGTCGCGCACCCAACAAGGTTTCCATTGTGGTTACCATTTGCGGTTACCAACACCGTTACCAAACAGGAATTCTCAATTGCACGTAATGTTCGCGACGCGAAACTCTTGTTTCCGGGGAGACATCCCTCTTTTGAAAAATCGGCGGGAATAAGCCCTGATCCGGAATCGGGGCAGGCGATTTGAGCTTGCGACTTTTTCGCGTTGACCTCTCCGCTTAATCCGCGATCTCGAAAAAGTCGGATCTATGCATTCTGGGCGCTGAAGCGTGAAGCTCACCCAGAACAGATTCAACTGGCGAGACCCCTAGTAGAAAAATGTCATAAGTAGTTGCTCCCCGCGACACAAACCAGCTCTTTGAAAGGGATTCTCTCCGAGGCGTGACAACTCTTCACTTCAGGTCAAGCCTCATTTCCCAGGTACGCTTGAAACCTAGCTGGCTGTAGACTCTTCGACCCATCTCGCTGGCGTGCAGCATCAGCCGCTCGTACTTGTTCTTCCGGCACCATTTGATCGCCTCCTTCACAACCATCGACGCGACCCCGCGTCTGCGAAAGTCAGGCTCAGTGTACATCGACAAGAGATATGGCTGAACCATCGACGTCCGATGCGGCCTCGGCTGGACCGGTTGAAGCCACACGCAGCCACCTCCCGCCATCCTACCATCATCGCTCTTCACAACCCAGGCCATGAACTGATGATTTCTCAGACGTGCCCGCGCCCATCGTTTGTAGACCCGGTCTCCCTTTTCATGCAACTCATTATTTCTGACTCCGAGCGCCTTCCACATGGCTTGACGTTGATGAACTAGGGCATCAAGATCTTTCAAGCCTGCTGCGTGCACTGACAGTTTCGATCTCGCAGTTCTACGATGTCTAGCTGGCATGTCTCGACGATGCGTAGAGGCGCTCGTTAGCTGTGGTGTCGAGATTTCCTAGCTCAGCTTCTTTGGATCAAATTTGTTGCCGTACTTGTCGATGAAAGCTAGCTCAGGGAGGGGCATCCGATTCTTCTTCCCAATAATCCTCTTCACCGGATAGCCGAACCCAACAACCACCACAGGCTTCAGCGTGTTGGGAATGGCGAAATCCTTCCTCATCTTCTCATCCTTAATCCCCGTGTAGATTCCCGAGATAACCCCGTGGTCCCACGCAGCCAGCTCCATGTTCTGGACGGCCCGACCAGCGTCAATCAGGTGAAAGCTAAGGGTAGGATCGGAAAGAACAACCACCGCAAAATTAGCCCCCGCAACCCAGCCGCCAGAGGTGCTATCCTCTGCTAACCTCTTCAACATCTCCTTCTCTTGGACCAGAATGAACCTCCACTCTTGCTTGTTGTTGCCGGTTCCGGAGGCGCGGGCAGCCTCAAGAACCCTCGACTTCACCTCGGCCGCTACCTTCTTCGAATCGAACTGGCGAATATCCAGCTTGCTCATTATGACCTTGTAGGTATCCATCTTCTTCTCTCCGTATCTATGTTGGAATCAGTACCAATCTTAAAGAATTCCCTTGACTCGAACGGATTTGCTATCAGGGACACGTGAAGACTTTGGATCAGCTAACGGTCAACCAGGTTACTGTTCAAGAGATTAAGCTCAAGGAGTTTTGCAATAGCGTCTGGACCAGACTCGGGGTCCCAGAAAAGGACGCCCAAGTGACAACCGACGTTCTGGTGCTCGCAGATCTGCGAGGAGTCGAATCTCACGGAGTCGCAAGACTGCCAAGATACTACACTGATTTGAAGAATGGCTGGACAAAACCCACAGACCAGAGCAAAATCATCAAGGAGACGAAAGCAACCGCGCTCATCGACGGCGGCCAGAGCCTCGGCCAAGTCGTCGGACGCAGAGGAATGGAACTGGCGATAAAGAAGGCGAAAGAGACGGCCATCGGAATCGTTTCCGTACGAAACTCTCACCACTACGGAATCGCCGGATACTACAGCCTCATGGCACTAGAACACGATCTCATCGGCGTAAGCATGACCAACGCCGCACCACTGGTCGTCCCCACATTCGGCCGAACAGCCGTTCTAGGAACAAACCCGATAAGCCTCACAGCCCCAGCGTCCAAAGAGAAACCGTTCGTATTAGACATGGCGACATCCGTCGTCCCCAGGGGAAAGTTGGAGGTCTATGATCGGCTGAAGAAGAAAATGCCTCTCGGCTGGGCAGTAGACGCAACCGGGAAGGGAACATCCGATCCTCACACTGTTCTTGATGCACTCTCAAAGAGACTCGGTGGAGGAATCCTTCCGCTGGGCGGAGAGGGAGAAGAACACTCTGGCCACAAAGGCTACGGGCTGGCCCTAATGGTCGACGTGCTCTGCGGCGTTCTGAGCGGCTCAGCCACTGGGCTTGGAGTGGATGTCGACAAGGCAAAGCCCAACGTTGGCCACTTCTTCATGGCTTTGGATCCAGCTGCCTTTCGTCCATTGGAAGACTTCAAACGAGATATGGACCGGCTGTCTCAAGAGCTGAAGAACTCGCCGAAAGCCCAGGGACAAAATCGGATCTACGTTCACGGCGAGAAGAGCTATGCTAGAATGGAAAAGTGTCGCAGAGAAGGCATTCCAGTGGGGACGGCCGTAGTTGAATCGATGAGACAGGTAGGCACCGAGTTAGGCGTTCCATTGTCATTCTAGCATTCTCTGAAAGTCAGAAAATCCAAAAGAGTCGACGATATAGCTACCGGTTATCGCGAAAGGAAGTCGAACGAATGGAACCTTGGGATGTCGTGATTATTGGAGGCGGAATCCTAGGGACGTCAGTCTCCTACTGGCTAGGAAACCAGTACAAGGGACGAATCGCAGTCTTAGAAAGGGAACAGGATGTCGCTATGCACACTTCTCGACGGAACACCGGAGTTGTTCATCGTCCCTTCTATCTTGACCCAGTCAAGCGACGAATCTTCGCGAGATGCTCACAGGCCGCCTACGGGATGTGGAAATCCTACGCCAAGGAACGCAATCTGGCTTGGGATCCCGTCACGACCCTAGAAGTGGCTACTCGACCTGAAGATTTGAAGAGAATCGAAAAGTACTATCACTGGGGGATCGAGAATGGAATGGGTGAAGACGAGCTTGAAGTTCTTTCAGCCGAAGACGTCCGAAAACTCGAACCTCACGTTCGAGGCTATGGTGCTATCTGGTCGAAGACAGATACATCGGTAGATTACCACGCGTTCACGAAATCACTCAGGGCAGACGCAGAAAGCGAGGGCGTCAAGTTCCTAACCGGTGTCGACGTAGGATCCTTCAAAGTTGATCGAGATTCTTTGCAGATCCTCCCGAGAAGTGGCGGCGAACCGATTCCGGCTCGATTCCTCATAAACTGTGCCGGCGGTAGCTCACTGCGCATCGCTCACATGCTACGGCTGGGAACCGAATACTGCGACCTGAACTTCAGGGGCGAATACTGGGAAATAGCGGACGAGTGGACCTACTTGGCAACGAGAAATATCTACACTGTGGCGCAGCATCCGGAGCTTCCGTTCTTGGATCCGCACTGGATTGTGCGAGCCGACGGGAGGAGAGAGATCGGACCGAACGCAGTGCCCGTTGCGGGCCCTTACACGTATCATGGGTTCTTCAGGACCCCGGCCGAGGCGGTAAAGAAGATATTCGAACAGCCTATCTCCAACAAACTGGCTCTACTTTACAACCGAGATTTCCTTGAACTAGCAGGCCAAGAATGGCTCTCTTCCATTTCAAAGGGTGAGATGGCGCGACGTGCTCAAGAATTCATCCCCGAGCTGAAAGTAGAGTATCTAGCAAGACCCGGAATCGCGGGCGTAAGGGCCCAGGTGATAGACCGGAGGGGGAATTTCATCAAGGAAGCGATCGAACTTGAAGGACCCCACTCGTATCATATCACCAACTACAATTCTCCTGGAGCCACCGGGTCTCCAGCCTTCGCGGCTTGGCTTGTCAACAAGCTAGGCCAGAGCGACCGTCTTAGTCATCTACGGCGCCGTATGGTCAGAGGGAGTTTTTGGGATTTCAAAACGATAAGCGAACAAATCGGCTGACAGCTAGCTAATTCAACTTATTTCTAATCGTGCACAATGTTCTCTCGATGTTCGACAACTAATCGGTCCCCCGCGCTTCTCGAAATTGGTTTCGGAGAGATGAGAATGTGGTTAGTTTGAGAACGATTGCCGAGAACTGGATGGGAGATTTCGTTTGATAAAAGGTGCGGGTCTATCGGATGATGGTGAAGGAGAATTGGTTGTTTTTCTGGGTGATGAGTGTTATTGTGTAGCTGTTTCCAGCCTGGAATTGGAACGAGTTGCCGGTGTGCGTGCAGCTGGTGCATGCTGTGTTGATGAGTATGAAGACTTTCGCTAGGTTTGTTGGGGAGACTGGGGGGTTTGGCCAAGTGGTTCGGGCGTATTGGTTACCGTTCTGGTCCTGCACATAGTAACTAGCGAGAGTGGTTGGGGTGGAGCCGGTGTTTCTCAGATAAAGTGTCATGTTCATGTTGGTGTTGTCGAAGCCTTGGTTTTCGATGGTGAGTATCTCTCTTCCGGTGGGTGGTGTGGGGAGTATGGCTCCGAAGACTCCGAGGGACCATGAGTAGACGATGACTGTCATGACTACGACTATGACTACGAGTAGGAGGGTGGCGATGATGGTGTCGAGTCCCTTCCGGTCGTAGTGTCTGCGGAACAAGATAGCTTGATGGCCTCGTTCGTTCTCGTCTATCTGGTCTGTCTCTCAAGCACGTGTCGTCACCTTGTGGGAACTGGACGGGTAACATCAACGGACGAGAAGGATGACCTAGTGGAATATTCCTCGTGGTATGGCGTTGTATGATGCGTCTTGATGTTCGAACTTCTTCTTGCAGGTCAACTCTTCCGAAGACGCGTTTTGCGTCGCGAGAAGCAACTACTTTTGAGATTTTTGACAGGGGGTGCTGCCAGTTGAAGCTGAACCGGGCGAGTCCTGCGAAACAGGTCGCAGAATCAGCCGGTCGGCTGTTTTCGGTATGCCGTAGCTCAGCGTGCAGGTCAACGTGCAAACTGCGTGACCTCAAATCGCATGCTCCGATTCCGGATCAAGGCTTGTTCTGCGCTTGTCCTGTTTCAAATGGAACTGGTTTGGGGTTTCTCTTCTGGAAGAGCCGGGCGGAAAATAGGACTACTGTTCGTTAATTCCCCTCGCAGAGATGAGTTTTGTGTCGCGTGCACCAAGTGCAGTTGAGCGTCTTGGTTGCTAACGGACTTTGGTAACCGTGAATGGTAACAGAATGCGGGTGGATGATTTGGGTTCTCTCATGATCAGGCATGTAAAAGGTCGGCCGGGGGCGCTTTCGGTCTGCGTAGGCGAGCAGAGAGATGAGCAGTACGACAATCGAGAATGCGACCAAGAGGATGTGAACGATTCCCTCAGTGATGGCGATCACTGCGAAACACGTGAACCCGGTTCTGGCTCAAGGATTGACGTTCAGTTCGCCGTTTTGCATCCATGGAAAGTGGATAGTGCAAAAAATTTGACAGAAGACTCTGAAGCTTCCTAGGGTATTAGCAGAGAACCTCACGTCATAACACCCTCCAGGGTTCACCGTGATTCCGCTGTCAAAAAAATGTGTTACGGTAAAACCGTGAGCCTGAGCCGTATCGTTATTCACTACATGGATCACAACGTCTTGGCCCAATGAGACATTCATTACAGGCCAAGGAAAAGAATGAAACCTACTGCCATTGAATCCCACGTTCAGTCCTTCATTTGCCATCACGACCGTAAACACCGCAGTATTAGCGGAGCCAATCGGTCGGACCCAACAGTTTGGTGGGCTAGGCCCGAACAGATGAAGCGCATAAGCAGTGAAGAAAAAACCTGCGACAATTATGATTACTGCCAACGTAGCTTGCCATCGTCTTGAAAGTCTCAGCAATCTACCCCATACCGTCTTCTTTGGATTTGACATGCCATCACGAATGGAATAGTGCCGCGAAGTAGATGGCAAGGAAACCGAGGAGTATGGGGGCCACGATCCTAATGGAATCCTCAGAGGTCACAGTCTCTCCAGACCGGAACAAGGGTCTGGACAACCTCAAAGCTGCGTAGATCGAAGTTCCAGTGCCCAGCGCGAAAAAGTACGTCGCGTCGAAGCCTGCCAAAAAGCCTGTAGCAGGACCCATTATGAAGTAGCCCACGGCCGCACCAAGGAGCGACGGAAGGACGAAAACTAGGCTCAGCAGAAACACATCCTTCAGCTGACCTTTGATACCAGACGCGGTTCTATTGGTATAGGCGCAATAACATGCCGCCGCCATCATTGGCTCCAGGCCCTTGTGCAACAAATACGCGACACCAGCCGAAGCTCCTCCAAAGGCGTCGAGTAGAGATGTGCTCGAGGTGGAGTAGGCGGTCGCACCAAAAGCAGCACCTTCCCCTAGACCATGTATTCCTATGGCAGCTGCAGCTAGGAGGGGTATGGCCACGCTGACGGTTACCATTGTTGATTCCGAGGAGAAGAGACCACGCCGCCGGTCTATCCAAAAGACCGAGAGCACCCCGATTATGAACAGCCCGACTGCGGCGACCTGTGCAGCACCTCCAGTGAATCCCGCATTAACGTCTAGGAGCGCCGAGCCTTGAATTGTGTCCACAAAGAACCAGAGAAAAATGCCTAGGGCGAAAGCCGTGAGATACCTAGATTTTACAATTTGACTTGCCCAAACTATTACAAGCAATCCGACGAAAGCCGGGATCCAGGTCGAGGCCAACCACGCGATAAAGCCCACGGCAAATTCTATCATGGTTGGAAATGGGGACCGGCGCGTTTTGAGAGTTGTGGCTCAACCCGCGAACCAGACAGTCTCCTTTGGGTGATTTTTCATGCGTAGTCTAGCAGAGTAGTCTTGCGCTTCTGTCTCGGACCCCTGCTCTTGACTGTCGCTAGGTAACGGTGCATTCGTTCTTCTTTTCGTTTGCTTGTCCAATAATATGCTTCGTCGATAGTTCCTTCAGTCATCAAAACCGTTGTTTTCCCTGGTCTCGTTCGCCCGGTTCTTCCGCGCCGTTGTATCATCCGAATCTCAGACGGTACAGCCTCGTAGAAGATCACGTGGTCGACGTCTGGCACGTGCAGACCCTCCTCTCCTATGCTAGTGGTGACCAAAACGTTGTGTTTGCCTTCTCGGAAGTCTTCGAGAATCTGCATCTGTTCATTTTGACTGAGACCCAAATCCTCACTGTTTCGACTGGCCTGACCTACAAACCGGATCGGCTGTACGGCCTCAATCATACCAAGGTCCTCGACGATAGCCTCTACGCTGTCTCTGAACTGAGTGAACACAATAACTTTCGAATCCGGATTTGATTGAAGGTCCTCCGATATTAGCTCTCGAAGTCGTTTCTGTTTTGGATGAGGGATCGTTGAGAGGGAAGCACATGATTTCTGAGCTTCAACTACTCGAGGATCGCGAGCTAGTCCGCGAGCTGATCTCGTGCTAGCTCTGTCGAGCTTGGAGAGGAATTTGTCGGCACTCCGCGATCCCTGTGTCTCCAACAGGTCGATAGCATGGTTCAGCGACATGGCTTGCGCTTGGAGTTGTACCGCGCCGAATAATGCGCCGCCCCCGCCTCTCCTCAGACTGTTGTGAAGCTTTTCGCCTAGGTCTAGTAGGATCCGTTTGCTTATTCTCACGTTGGCTGGGAGCTGATGCATGGTCCTCAGTTTGTTTATCCTCTCGTCAAATGCCGTCCGAAGGATCTTGCTTACCTCTTTGTATTTCTCCGGTAGCGCTAGTCGTTCATAGTTCAGAGAAACGTCTTTGACATACGGTGTGACGTCCTCGTCAGCTTCGGTTCGGGTCTCAACATTGGTGATGGCTAGTTTTTCGCAGATTTCTTCGACCCTGCTCTTCTTCGCGCTTGGAGACGCGGTCAAGCCTAGAATCAAGGGGTTGCTGGCTTGTAGCTTGTACGATTGGGCTACCTCAGAATAAGCGTAGCTTCTGACACATCTGTGAGCCTCGTCGAACACGATAAGGGAGACATTTCGCAGATTGTACCGATCAGCCGAAATGTCGTTTCTGATGACTTCAGGCGTCGCAAAGACCATTGTTGACTCGTCAAAAGCCGTCTCCCTTAGCTGGGCCGGGGTCTCGCCAGTGAGGACAGTCGATTTCGCGTTTTGATCTGGGAAATGTTCCTTGAAGAATTGCGCGTGCTGAAGCACTAGCGGCCTCGTGGGTGCCAAGATCAAGATCTTGCTTTGCGGATAACCGGTCAGGCGATCAGCAGCTACAAGCAGCGCGACAATCGTCTTCCCGAGCCCTGTCGGCAAGACTACGAGAGTGTTAGCGGTCAAAGCAGATTTCGCAATGGCTCTCTGATACTCTCTGGCTTCAATACCCCCTTGCTGCAAGGTCTGCAATATCGGAACTCGTTACTGGTTTCTAACGGTTCGGGGATGGGTAGTTGAGAGGAGCGTTCCGGAGAAGGAAGAAGTGTCTGCGCCCAAATTTGGTGACCAGGACGGCGCTTAAGAGCCATGCTCCCAAGGCGGTTACCTCGACGATCATTCTGGCTGGCCGATCGAAGTAGAGGAATCCGGTTAATCCGAGCAAGAGTCCGATCAGGGCTAGGAATTGGTATCTATCCACGAAATGGAAATCGGACAGCCCAGCTCTCCAAGACTTCAGCGCAGTGGCCAGATAGAGAAGGAGCCCTCCTCCCGCGAAAATACTGACAGATATGATATTCCAATACGATAATTTCAGGATCAGCAACCCGATTTCGTCCGCGATAAGTCCCAGTCCTATACCTGCAACAAGAGCGCTGTCCCATCTCGCCCTGGCGTCTGAGGCGTAGATCATTACGCCCAATGAAACCAGTAACAAGAGGACGCCGTAGTACATGTGGTGAAATCTGAATCCTTGGACCCTGATGACGGGACAGTGTTGAGTGCAGACTGATTCTAGAGTGACGAAGAGCCGCGCGATTCCTATTGCTACCGTGTAGCCGAGTGAGACGAAGAATAGCCCTACTGGGCCAAGGAAGGAACCGGCCCTTTTCATTCTAGTATCGCCATGGCGTTTTCATTCTCTTTAACCTATCCGGTCACACTATTGATTCTGCTATACGAGAAGAAAACCCTCATTTAGAGGCTAAGCAAAAACAAAGTTCTAAAAAAAGGCGAGACCAGCTATACTTCTCTACCGTCTTCAGTGAAACACCTGTGACTATTGGGGTCTTGCGATGAAGTGGAAAGAACTTAGGCACAATGGTGTCGCGTTTCCACCCACGTACGAGCCTAAAGGGCTCCAGATAAACATCAGAGGTGAGACGGTCCGACTCTCGCCCGATGCTGAAGAGATGACGTATGCGTGGGGAAAGAAGCGAACAACACCTTACGTTCAGGACCCAGTGTTCCAGACTAACTTCCTCTCCGACTTCGTGAAAGTACTCCCCGCCAAGTTTGCCGATGTGAAGTATTCTGAGATCGACTTCTCACCACTCTACGAGTATCTGTCGAAAGAAGAGCTTCTCAAGGCCGACAAGGAACTCAAGAAGAGAGTGACCACTCAGCGGAAGGAGCTTCGCCTTCAATTGAAAGAGAAGTACGGCTACGCGGTCATCGATGGGACAAAGACTGAGTTTGCAAACTACATGGTAGAACCGCCTAGCATATTCATGGGACGTGGGAGTCACCCTATGCGGGGCCGGTGGAAGCCGAGAATCTTCCCTGAAGATGTGGTTCTGAATCTATCTGAGGATGCCCCCGTTCCTGCAGGTAATTGGAAAGAAATTGTTCATGATCACGAGTCTATTTGGCTGGCCTACTGGGTCGACAAGCTAAGCCAGGTCCGGAAGTACGTCTGGCCCTCAGACATCTCGGATCTGCGCCAAGAGCGGGACAAGATGAAGTATGATAATGCGAAGAAGCTTCGAAAAAAGCTTTCCGATGTTCGCGAATTCATAGAGAAGAACCTTCACTCGCCGGATGCTAAGGTCAGGAAGCTCGCGACCGTCTCTTACTTGATCGACAACCTGGCCATGAGGGTCGGTGACGAGAAGGAGGAGGACGAGGCTGATACTGTTGGCGCATCGACGCTTCGGGTCGAGCACGTCAAGTTCCTCCCACAAGGCGTCGAGTTTGACTTTCTCGGAAAGGACAGCGTGCGATGGCAGAAGACCCTCAAACTAGATGGCTCCGACAGTCCAATCCGCAGAAACCTCCAAGAATTCGTGTCAAACAAGAAGCCTGAAGACCTCGTCTTCGACGGAATCACTTCCGCCCACGTAAACCGGTTTCTCGGGAAGGCTGCCCGGGGTCTAACCGCCAAGGTCTTCCGAACCCATCATGCTACTGAAACAGTGCAGGCGTATCTAGGTCGGCACAACGGATTCAAAGCTAACGACCCGGGATTCGTCAAGCTGTACCATGCCCGGGTTGCGAACCTAGAGGCGGCGATCCGATGCAACCATAAGCGGACCCCTCCGAAGACCTGGGAAGGCAGTCTGGACAAGAAGCAACAGAGGCTGGCCGAGCTGAAGAAGCGGCCTTCGAAGACCGACAAGCAGAAGCTGCGGCTAGCAGAGAGGATGAAGAAGCTCAAGCTCGATATTGAGCTACAAAGGCGGACCAGAGATTACAATCTGAATACGTCTCTCCGCAACTACATCGACCCGAGGGTCTACAAGAGTTGGGCCAACAAGGCAGAGTTCGACTGGACGTCGGTATATCCCAAGACCCTGCAGAGAAAGTTTCTCTGGGCAACAAAGAGCAGAGCCCAATAGGTTTCGAGACAGCCCTAAAGGAAGCCCGTTCCGGACGAGACTCACAGGTCTTCCTAGAAGATTGAGCGTGTCATTTCCATTATCTTTCCGAAGTCATTCAGTAACTCGGCGTAGTTCTCGTCAGCTCCAGCCCAGACTTGGCGTTTACTCGTGATCGTATTCTTCGCGTCGGCCGCTGACATTCCTGACAGCATCAGATATGCCGCGGCGCAGGTGGGGCTTCTGCCTCTTCCCTTAAAGCAATGGAGAACAACTTTCTTGCCAGAGTCGACATTGTCTCCGATGACCGAGGACACTATCTTGAGACGGCTTATTGGAATAGGCTGACCTGACTCAGGCACCAGTGGAGTCCTCTCATCATACGTTATGCCTAGCTCACGACACACCGATTTCTCTTCGGGACTTGCAGTCAGATCCATTATCACAAGCTCGCTCCCAAGCTTACGCTTGAGTTCAACCAGGTCATCTTTGGAGGGAGCTGCCCCGATCCAGAGTCTCTCTGGAATTATTTCCGTAAAGTCCAACTTGAATATCCCTCAAGACTTACTTGTTATTAGGATGACGGTTTCCCAGATTGTCCCTCGTCGTGACGGGGATGAATCAAAACGTACTGGTAGGCACAGATGTCGTTGACGAGAAGAGCATCAGGGCACTCTCAAGATACTCTAGGGTCTACAAGCTCGCTGATCTGACAGAGGATCGCCTGAACCAAGTTCTGCCCTCGATTCATTGTCTCGTAGTATTCTCCTGGCCAAACCAACTGACAAGCGACAGGCTCCAAAAGATGACTAGCCTGCTTTTCATTCAGAGCATTCTCGCAGGCGTCAACCATATCCCCTTCGCCAGTTTGAACAAGAATGTTATCGTCAGTAGTAACGCCGGGGCTTACTCAGACGAGGTTGCAGAGTATGCTTGGGCCTTGCTCCTCTCGGCTGCCAAGAGAGTGGTAGAACTCCATGTGTCGCTCCGAGAACAGAAATGGACCCTCAAACGTACCCTTGACGAAGGGAGCGAGATCACCATTTTGAGAGAGAAGATCCTAGGAATACTCGGATTCGGTGGAATCGGCGGTGTCGTGGGCAGGGGCGCCAGAGGATTTGGAATGCAAGTCTATGCGTATTCGAGAAAGAAGTCAGCGGCAAAAGGCGTCAAGTTCTTCGTAGGTACGAGTGGATTGTCGGTTCTTCTGAAGAATTCCGATGCTGTAGTCCTGGCGCTTCCGTTGACAGGTCAAACCGCAAGGATCATCAACGCTGAGCGGTTGTCTCAGATGAAGAAAGACGGGATCCTTGTCAACGTAGCTCGCGGAGAGCTCGTTGACGAAAAGGCATTGTATGAACACCTCGTGGCCAATCCAAATTTCCGGTATGCTACTGACGTATGGTGGTACAGAGAAAATCGAGAATCTCTCAAGACGGACTACCCCTTTCTCTCATTGCCCAATTTCATTGGCACGCCACATGTCTCGGGGCCATCAGGCCTCGCCACCGGTCGGCCGGTTCAGCTCGCTGTGGAGAACGCTATTCGATATTTGAAAGGGCTCCCCCCCCGCAACATAGTAGACCCGGAAGAGTACAAGACAAGCTACCCCTACTAGTTACTGATCGGGACGAACAGTTACGAGAGCAGTCGGTTTAGGAGGCTAAGGGAAACGTTTCCTCCAGATACGACCAGGACAACTCGGTCGCCCAGTTTGTTCAAATTCTCCGGTTTCGAGAGGACTGCCAGCGGGGCAGATCCCGACGGCTCTGGGAAGATGTGAGCCTCTTCTATCAGCAGTTTCATTGCTGAGAGAATCTCATCGTCAGAGACGCTGAACATTCCGTCGACGTTCTTCTGACATGCCTCCAAGGTTAGGTCCCCGACCGAAGCTGGGATTAGCCCGTCGGCGATCGACTTTGGCTCATTGATCATAACGATTTTTCCGGCGCTAAGGGAGGCTTGCATTTTGGGAGCGCCGGTTGGTTCGACTCCGAAGACTCGTGCAGAGGGTTTGAGCGATTTTATGGCGATTGAGATTCCGGAGATGAGTCCTCCTCCACCAACTGGAACGATGACCGAGTCGAAGTCGTCGAGTTGTTGTGTTATCTCAAGCCCACATGTTCCCTGGCCTGCGATAATGTCGGGATCGTTGAATGGAGGAACGAAGGTTGCGCCGGTCTCACCGGCGATTTCACGAGCTTTTGCCTCTCTATCAGAATGGTATTTTCCGAATTTGACAACGCCCGCCCCGTATTCTTCTATAAAATCGACCTTTTCCTTGACGGCAGTCTCGGGTACTACGACAGTACATTGCTTTCCCAGCAGTCGTGAGCAATAGGCTACCGCAATGCCATGATTACCGGATGACGCGGCAACTATTTTCTTGGCGGATAATTGCGAGATTTTGTTGTAGGCTCCCCGGATCTTGAAGACCCGTATTGGCTGGAAGCATTCAAGCTTCAGGTAGACCTTACGTCCGAATCTTCGGGAGAGTGCCGGCGATTCGACCAGCGGAGTTCTAAAAGCGACGCCCGATATTCGCTCGGCGGCAGCTTCAATGTCTCTCAGCCTTGGGAGCTCCAGTTTCATTTCTGAAACCGAACACGCTTCCTCGGAAGTTCTTTAACCTGTAATGAGTTGCCTCTGATCTGTATCAAGAGATGCTTCCAACCGCGGGAGTCAACAGAGTCTTTGGCCTACTGGACCTGCTAAGGGCGTATAACGGCAAGACGGACGTAGCGAACCTCACAATCGACCTCAGGATTGCCCTTGACGAGCTGCTCCCAATAATCGATACCGCCGAGTACTTGGCGCTCGTCGCAGTGCAGCAAGGAGACATCTCCCTCACTGATCTTGGCAAAAAGGCGCTTAATGGTAAGATTCCAGAGCGGAAGAAGATAGTTCACGATAGGCTCGTGAGTCTTGAGCCGTTTGCCGACGTGGTCCGGATGGTTCATGAGAAGAAGCAGTTGAGCAGGTTTGAGCTGGCCAGGTTTCTCAGCTCGAAGTTCGGCTACACGACCGACCTTCCGACCATTATCAACGTGCTCATAAGCTGGGGCGTGTTTGCCGGACTATTCAGGTATGATGGACAGTCCGAGAGTCTGCTGCCTAGAGAATCCTCTTAGGATATCTTAGATATGATTCTGTCGGAATAATCAAACATCGCTGGATCCCTCTGATTCCTGGGCCTCTCTAGCGTTATTTGCACATTATCAACAATTGTCGCCGGACGATGATTCAACACTATGACCCGGTCAGCCATATAGACCGCCTCCTGAACGTTGTGAGTCACCATCACGACGCAATTGGTAGCATAGACCGGGTCTCTCCATATCTCCAAGACTTCCTGTCGAAGGTTCTCCGCTGTTAGAGCATCGAGGCTGGAGAAGGGCTCGTCCATCAACAAGACCTCCGGCTGAAGCGCTAGCGCCCGTGCGATACCGACCCTTTGCTTCATTCCACCGGAGAGTTCTTTGGGATACGCGGTTTCGAAGCCTTCCAAGCCGACATCTTGAATGTACTTTTTCGCAATCTTCACCTGCTCGTCTTTAGGAACTGTAGTGGACTGGAGGGCCATCTCCACATTGCCGAGAACTGTCTTCCAAGGAATCAAGGCGAATGTTTGGAATATCACGCCGATCTTGGCACTAGGCGCGGTAATCGGCTGGCCGTGGAATAGGACCCGGCCCGACGTTGGCTGGTCAAGTCCATCAATTATTCGAAGAAGAGTGCTCTTCCCACATCCTGAAGGTCCCACGATACAGAGGAATTCCTTGTAGACGTTGAAGCTGATATCCTCAAACACTGTCGTGCTCTTCCCTTCCCCAGGATAGACCTTAGCAACATCCTTGATTTCGAGCAGGGGCTGACTCGCCTGGGACACGTTCTTAATGTCAGGCGGGGGTTCCGTAGGTTGGGTCAAGAGTTCTACGCCTCGAACTTGTACCGATCAGCCTTTCTGAGTAAACGTCTCCAGACGAGCCTATTGATGGCGAGGACCGTCGCTGTCATGGCGAGCAGGGCTGCGAAGATCTCTACCGAGGAGAGGAGGACATTCGATAGGTTTGAGGCTTCCACCAGAAAAGAGCCGAGCCCAGGCACATTTGCGTTCGGGTCAATGTACTCCGAGACTATGAGGGCATTCCATCCTCCTCCCCATGCTTGAATGCTACCTATGAGGATCGCCGGAAAGGCGGCCGGAATCAGAATCTGCTTCACATATCGCCGTCCGCTTACTCTGTAAGCCTTAGTCGCTTCGGTGATGTCGTTTGGAACACTGTTGACCGCTCCGACTATGTTGAACAGAAGATACCATTGCATGCCCGTCAGCAGGAGGATAATGGAAGCGAAGTTGAGAGTGACACCCAGATAAGGAGTGTTTCTAAAAGGATTGACCAGTATTATCACCACCAAGGGAAACAATGCCGTGGCGGGAATCGATTGGCCGATATCGAATATGGGAACAAGCCACCGCGAAAGCCTCTGGCTCCTGGCGATTAGTATTCCTGCAGCAAGCGTCCAGCCAAGTGCGATAAGGTAGGCTGTGACGAGCCTTGAGAGTGAGAAGAGAGTGAGCCCGATCAGCTGGAAGGCGGTCACATTAGCAGCGAGTATAGTCAGAGCGTTTAGAATCGACACGGATCTAGGGGCGATGAGGAGTTCGAGGCCGAACGCGACCAGTCCTAGGAAGATCGCATAGCTCAATAGTCTTCCCCAGAAAGGTATTCTGCTGATCCTTTCAGGAAATCTTAATCTCTCAGTGAAATGGAGGAGCTTCGTAACTCTTACGACTTCGAGGGCTCTTGTCACGATCGATCTTTGTGACTTGTAGAAGGTACGGACTGGAGATACGATTCGATCTTCGTACCTTTTGACTCCCTCGGAAACGACACTCCTCGGAGTTGCAGTTGTTCTCGGTGCGGCCACTGATTCATACTTGTACTTCTCCGCTCTCGCACCTAGAGGTCTCCATACGAGCTGGTCGATTGCGTAAATGATGGCGACGAGAATGATTAGTCCAAAGAGCGCAGAGGCTATGTCTGAACCGGCTGATGCTTGAGCTATGTATGAACCGAGGCCCATTGCTGATACTTGTTTTCCTCCGAACGGAACATATTCTTCAATCGGGATCAGGTACCAGCCTGATCCCCATGCCAGTATGCTGGTCCAGATGAGTTCCGGGTAAACCGCCGGGAGCACTATTTGCCGAAGATATCTTACGCCTCTTATTCCGTAGGCGCGTGATGCCTCTTTGATGTCCGCCGGGATGGCGTTTATCCCTGCTATCACCCCGAATGTGGGGGACCAAGCCATTGCTGTGAAGATCAATAAGATGGCAGCGACTTGAAGACCGAACGGATTGGGGTCTGGACCCCTTCCGAGGAATATCGCAAAAACAATAGGGAGGTACCCAAGGACGGGGACCGACTGGAAGATATCTAACAAAGGTAAAAGGACATGGGAGGCTCGATGGCTCATCGCTGTCGCGATTCCATATGATAGGGCGAAAGCGAGGGCTAATGCATAGGCGATTGTCATTCGGCCCAGAGTGAAAACCGCAAACAGAGGAAGTTTCGGGGTGAGCGCATTATTGATGATAGAATTCAGGCCGCCGTTCACGATTACCTCGACAACGAGCAGAAAAATGGCGGTGACGATGACCACTCCTTCGACGGTTCTGATGATGCGAGGGTTCGAGCCTCGGGCCCAGAATCTAGGCTCGTGGATATTGGGAGAAGAGTGTCTTAGTGGACTCATGGGGCCTGATCCACCATCGTTTCTGAATCGGACGGTCGCTCCATGTTATAAAAGGGCAATCCGAGCCGACTCCCATTCACTTCGCTACTTGAAGAAAGAATTCTAGGGAAGAAAGCTAACTGGAGAAATCTGCTTTACGGAGCTAAATTTCTCATAGCGCTGTCTTCTCTGGGTCACCAAGTCGTTCAGAATGGGCTGCATTTCAGGTGCATCTCCTAGATTTCGCAAATAGTCGATTGTCAGATCGCTGTCGTGAATGAATCCGAGCTGGGATTGCCATGATCGAAGTCGTAACAACAACCTGGCGGTTTTCTTAGATCGGAATAGTTCAGCTAAGTAGCGGAGTCGTCTGCAATCGATTCTCAAGAGATGTAGGTCCCGGAAATTATTTGAGTCCTTCAAGACCATCGGGAGTCGACCGTTGATAGCGGCGATGAGCTGGTTCGTGGTCTTGTTGAGCCTTTTCTGAAGTTTCGGGACTGACAAATCCTTCTCTGTTATCCTGGGTATGTGTTCCTTCTGAAGCGTGTTCGTTTGTCGTCGGGCCGCCTGTAGGTTAGACTCACGCGTCTCCTTGATTCCTGAGATCCGCTCTTCCATGTTCGGATCATGTTTGTATGTTGATATCTTTGACAGGATAATATCAAGATCTCTGACCGTTGCATTCGCTTTGGACGACTCATCGAGAGAGGTGAGGAAGGTTCGTGTCGCCTTTGCTTTCCGTATCTTTTTCGGGAAGTAGCTCGATGCAGAGCCTCGTTCTGAGCATGGCGATGCGGAGGTCCGGACATCTTCCTTGGAAGTCCGGATTTAGGTCCGACCCGGCACGAGCGACACTCATGCGCGTAACGAGAATCACGGAGTTGAGGCGTTTGTGCTGCCTACGGGATCCAAGAAAGGGAGAGAGTTGTGGCTATTTTCACTCGACTATTTCTCGGAGAAGCTCATGGAGCAGCCGTGGTCCCCACGGAGTCTTCCCTTGAAGCCTAATTCGAGAGTTTCAGCAGCTTTCTTGTAGCTCCCTATGCATGTGGCGCAGAAGATCGATCTCGCTTGGGGTTTTGTCAGCCCGTATGCTTCTGCTTGTGCGACAACGGATTCTATGCATCCGCACCGGTTCAGCCTGACCGTCCGGGATTCATCTTCCGCTTCAATCTCATAGTCGCTATTGAAGGTCTCGCCCATGCTGTCGGCCAAGTTCTGGGAAAGAGCCTCGACCCTGCTCCCTTGGCTCTTACTTTTGATATCCTGAACTTTCAGGTTTGCCTTCATATCCGTCAGTATGTTCATCGCGGGTGCAATGGCGTCGAAGCCCGCTGCGGTGACGAACGTGCCTACCTGGAGAAGAAGATAGTGAGCCAATGTCTTCCTGAGCATCTCATACCGTTCCCCTAGGCTTCGGGTCCGTTTCGGTTGGGTCAGCGTGGTCATCTGGTCTCGACGTCTATTTCCAAAAGGCTCGTTTTTTAAATTAGTGTACTCGATGCCTCAGATAGATCCGTAGCCCAGTCGCGCTTCTCCGAGGGTGTGTTGGCGTGAAGGGTCCTGGAGTAGGTCCCAGCCGAAGAAAAACCTGGTCACCTCAAGGCTAGAGAGTGATCTAGGTAGCGAGGCTCATAGACGCTCGCCACTCAGGCTCTCGTCGGCGCGTCGAACATCGTAACCATCCTCTAAGTTCAGAATCCTTCACGTAAACCGTAAACTAGAGCCGTCGAGACCCTCCCCCCTAGTTCAAAGGTTTTGAAACGCTTGAGAAGCTAGTCAATTGCGCCGTGTTGTTTGAGAAGCGCTACGATTCTGTCATTGTTGCGTTCTGAAGCGACTGCTAGTGGAGACTTTCCTTGAAAATTCTTCGCCTTTGCATCGGGTCCTGCATTATCAAGCAACCACTCGACGATTTCGTGGTTGCCCCTCGATACGGCGTTCTGTAGCGCGAGAGTCGCGCCGGATTTCGCACCTCGTTCGAAGACCAGTTGAACCAGTCGCGGATTTTCGCTCCACACTGCGTGAGGCAACAGTGGTATTCCGTGAGCCCCGGTAGCATGGGCATTCCGAGGATCCTCATTCAGTCTTCGTACGACTTCGTCTTGCATGCCGAGCATGGCTGCGGTACAGATCTCCAAAGGGGCACCCTGCTTGAGAAGAAATTGGGCGACATTAGCGTTGCCGACTTGGGCGGCGGCCTGGATGGCTGTTTCGGTATCGTTCTGGTTCCATCGATATGATACATTGAGGAGTTCAGGATTCTCTGCAAGCATCTGTCTAACCTTCTCTAGGTTTCCGTGTCCGGCGATGACGAATTCCCGGATCTGCTCCGTGGAAGGTGGCCGTTGCTCCGTCTGCACGAATTGCTATTACTCAAATGCAAGTATAACCTTTGCTTGAGGTAGGCTTAGTTTCCCAGCCACTTGACTCTTGACTTCGCATCAAGTTTTGCCAATTACATTGTTCTAGCCGAGTATTGGTTTCCCTGTCAGCTCGACCAGCCTCTTACCTTTCATGAGCCGGGAAACCCAGAGGACCCCTCCGAGCTCCAGCTTCATCAGTTCCCGATTGAGTTCTCTAAAGCTGACCTCCCCGAAGTTTGACTTCACCTCTTTTTGCAGGTCAACGTCGCTCATCGAGCCCTTCTTTTCCAAGATCTCCACGATGGCTAAGGACATAGGCCTAGGGCTCCATATCTTGCTCAACGCTCGGTCACAAGGATAGATTATGCCAGAAGGGGTCTAGGCTACTGCGACGGGCGCTCTCTGCTTCTTGAATCTCTTCGTGAATCCCTGATACCACTTCTCCATGTCACTTGTCATCGAAGGCTTGATTCGATCCAAGGCATCCCGAAAGTCCTCCATCGTAACACTATTCGTCTCGATATCTCGCCTCAAAGAGATGAGCCCCGCCTCTCTGCAAACACCTTCTAGATCAGCCCCCGAGTAGCCTGCGGCTTGACTGGTAATCTGGTCCACATCAACATCTTTGGCTAAGGGCATGTTTCGAGTGTGGATCTTCAAAATCTGGAGACGGGTGCCGTGATCCGGTGCTGGCACGAAGATGAGCCTATCGAACCGGCCCGGTCGTAAAATGGCTGGGTCAATCATGTCCGGCCGGTTGCTCGCGCCTATGACGACCACGTTGACCAGGGCTTCGATGCCGTCCATCTCAGTCAGCAACTGGCTTATCACGTGCTCTGAGGCACCGCCGTCATCGGAGCCCATTCCTCTGCTAGGAGCAATCGAGTCGAGCTCGTCGAAGAAAATAATGGATGGGGCAGCGCTGCGACCTTTCCTAAAGACCTCGCGGATGCCCTTCTCTGATTCCCCAACCCACTTGCTGAAGAGCTCAGGACCCTTGATCGAAATGAAGTTAGCCTCGCTCTCAGTTGCAACAGCTCTAGCCAGCATTGTCTTCCCGCAGCCCGGGGGGCCAAAGAGGAGAATGCCCTTTGGCGGCCTTATTCCAATTCTCTTGAAGACTTCAGGCTTCTTGATGGGCCATTCGACTGCCTCCTGAAGTTCCTGTTTGACATCGGTCAGCCCCCCTACATCCGCCCATTGGACGGAGGGTACTTCGACGTAGACCTCCCGCATCGCGGTGGGAGTAATTTCTCGGTAGGCGTTCATGAAATCGTCTAGGTTCACTTCCATCTTCTCAAGCATCGCGCTCGGGATTCTTTCGTCCTCTAGGTTAACCTGAGGAAGATAGCGTCTCAATGATTTCATTGCGGCCTCTCTGCAGAGTGCTGAGATGTCAGCGCCAGTGTAGCCGTGACAAATCTCAGACAACCGGTCTAGGTTCACATCAGCAGTTAACGGCATGGCTCGCGTGTGAATCTGCAGAATTTCGTGTCTGCCTATTTTGTCAGGGACTCCGATCTCTATCTCCCTGTCGAAGCGTCCCGGGCGTCGCAGTGCCGGATCAATGGCGTTAGGCCGGTTGGTAGCACCTATCACGATGATGTTTCCCCTGGCGCCCATGCCGTCCATCAGGGAGAGCAGTTGCGCCACGACTCTATGTTCCACTTCACCGGTCACTTCTTCTCTCTTGGGAGCGATGGCATCCAATTCGTCGATGAAGATTATGCTCGGAGCAGTCTCCTGGGCTTTCTGGAAGATCTCTCGGAGTCTAGCTTCAGATTCGCCGTAGAACTTTGACATGATCTCGGGTCCGGAGATGACGTAGAAGTTTGCATCTGACTCGTTGGCGACAGCCTTGGCTACGAGTGTTTTGCCGCAGCCTGGGGGGCCGTAGAGGAAGATTCCTTTGGGGGGCTCGATGCCTAGCCGCTGGAAGAGCTCAGGGTGTCGGAGTGGAAGTTCCACCATTTCCCGTATTCTCTGAATCTCCCCCCGGAGGCCACCAACGTCCTCGTAGGTGACGATCGGTAAGCCCTTCTTTTCCGGTGAAGGTTCGCTCATCACTTGGAGAACAGTTGACTCTGTGACCTTCACGGGACCGTGGGGACGGGTCCTGGTTGCGAGTAGAGGTACGGAGCTGCCGAATATGCTCAGAAGGGTCATGTCTCCTTCGATGAAGGGCATGTCCATGAATCGACGTTTGACAAAGCTCACGAACTCGTCGTCTACGCTCAAGCGGACGTCGGTGGGTGCAAAGACGATTGTCTGGGAGTCGTGTACTTCCGCCTTCTTGATAGTGATGAACTCGTTGAGGGCTACTCCTGCGTTCCTCCTGAGAAGCCCGTCGATCCGTGCGATTTCCTGAGCCTGATCTTCGGCATAAGCCGGCCAGGCAATGGCGACCGTAGTGCGCTTGCCGCGTACTTCTATGAAGTCGCCGGCCGTTATCCCGAGCTTCTCCATTGTCGCATTATCGATGCGGACTTTACCATGCCCAACATCTCGCTGTTTAGCATCAGCTACTCGGACCTGTACTTCTTTGGCCATCATTAATGGTTCAACTCCATGGTTGTGATGGGCAGACTGAGTTCCGGAGAAGACTGTCGTCTAATGCTCCGGACTGCTCCTGACCTGTCCCTTCATCGTTCTATTCGGCCACAATAGGTTTTATCGTCATTATTAGCGATGTGTATCTCATTCAATAGCCTGCGCTTCTCACCGGGCAGAAATAGGAATCGGCAAGTCCCACCGGGGACTTTCCCTGGCACTTCCCATCCTAAACGACAAGCTTCTTACTGCGTATTTCAAGATTCGCTGACGATCTCAATCCAAAGATGCCCCACGCGCGACAATTTCGCGCATTCAACCGTTTGTAACGTCTTTATCGCTCGTTGAGCTGAGGAGTTAGAGGATTCATGGGAGCTGGTTTCGAAAGTTTCGGCCTGGAACTTCCATTGGTCCAGGCTGTGCGGGAAATGGGCTTTGGTGAGCCGTTCCCCATACAGGCTATGGCTATCGCTCCCCTTCTCGAGGGCAGAGACCTGATGGGCCAGGCTCATACTGGGGCTGGCAAGACTCTTGCCTTCGCACTGCCCATGCTTCAGAAAATAGATCATCAACTGCCGGGAATCCAAGGACTGGTAATAGTTCCTACAAGAGAGCTAGCTCTTCAAGTGGCGCGTGAGTTCGAGAAGCTTGCTAAACACCTTCGCGTCAGGGTCGCGGCGATCTACGGAGGCGCGAGCATGAGGCTTCAGATAGAGAGGCTAAGGAATCGCTCTTGCAGTATCATCATCGCAACTCCTGGCAGGTTGATCGATCATCTTGACCGGCGGACTGTGAGTTTGGACAAGACGAGTTTCGTTGTTCTAGATGAAGCCGATAGAATGTTGGACATGGGATTCATCGACGATGTACGAATCATCCTTAGTCACGTTTCGAGAAACCACCAGACGGCCCTGTTCTCCGCGACCATGTCCAATGAGGTAGTGAAACTTGCTCATCGGTACATGAAAAACCCGCTGAGGGTATTCGTTGACACAGACGAGCCGACGGTGGACTCTGTCCAGCAGAAATTTGTTAGAGTAGACGAGGGCGGAAAATTCCCCACCCTCCGCGCGCTCCTAAACAACGAGCACATCACGAAGGGTTTGATCTTCTGCGAGACAAAGGCAAGGGCGGGAGAGCTGGCGCAGGCTTTACAGGATCAGCACTACAAGGCCTTGGCTTTGCACAGTGATCTCTCACAGTACCAGAGAGACAGCGCTGTTCACTCGTTCCGCATTGGCCTTACAAACCTGCTGGTAGCCACGGAGGTCGCAGCAAGAGGCTTGGACATACCCAAGGTAAGCCACGTCGTAAACTACGACATGCCCTTGGAGCCCAAAATGTACTTCCACCGAATCGGCCGAACGGCCCGAGCAGGAAAACCCGGCATTGCGCTCTCCCTCATCACCCGTCAAGACGAAGACGGCTTCAAGCAGATAAGAAAGATGACATCATCCGACCTCCGCGAAGTCGCAGATGGCCTTTTGCCTGAAAATCGTGTCGGTTCGAAGTTCTTGCTCCCCACGCGCCCCTCGCAGGGACAAGCCGCCCAAAGATTGTCTTCAGGGAGGCGGCCGCGACGATTTAATCGTCGGGAAAGGTCATTCAGACGAAATCGTCGGCGTTGAGTATTGGCCAGGGGATAGTTTTCTGGCTAGAATCTTACCTTAGCCAAAGGTGGCTTTCTTGACTCGCTCGAAACATCTCGAGACGGGGTTTCTAGCAAGCCTGCCGAAACCTGCTTGTCCAAGTTGAAGGAAATATCAAATCGTTAACCCTGATTCAGAATACGACACTTCGCATACATCGTTTGGTGGGGCGGGTGGGATTTGAACCAGAATAAGTATGGATCCAGCACCTTGCTCCGAGGCTGAGGACTTAGGAAGGCTTTATCCAAATACCTCGTACACGAGAATGTTTCTGGTCTGATTTTCCTCAGCCGCTATTACTGAGCTTCACGCCAATCTTGGTCTTCCCGTCTGGCGAGATATCAAACTTTGATACGGGTAGAAAGCGACAGGATATTCTCTCTATCGCATCAGAGCCGGTGAAGGCATCTACACGGGCTATGAGCTGTCTGTCCAAAATGGAACCGGTCACAAGCTCATGTACACATAAGGTACGGTGACGGCGTAGGCGGGTCGCGGGACGTTCCCGGCTTGTACGACTCTACCAATTCTGCCAAGCCGCTCCCGTATCGGGATCTCCCTTTCTGAGTACTTGCGTACTTGAGCCTCTACCGATCCGGACGGACTTGCGAAGGCCTAGGTTGGGCTTTTGTTGCCCGTCACGAGCCGATCCACCTGAGCTTCGTAGAGCCGATTGTAAGCGCCTCCCTTGCTCATCAGGACCTCGTGCGTCCCTTCCTCGGCAATCCCTCCGTTTTCGATGACGACTATCCGTTCGGCGTCTATGATCGAGGACAGCCTGTGTCCGATGACGATCAAGGTCCTCCCCTTTGCCACCCGTCGGAGTGCATCTTGAATGAGAGACTCGGACTCAGAGTCGATATTCGATGTCGCCTCGTCAAGGATGAGAATGCTCGGATCCTTGAGGAGAGCTCGAGCAATCGCGATTCGCTGCCTCTGACCCACGGAGAGAGTGACCCCGCGTTCGCCAATCTCAGTATCATATCCCTTCTGGAGGGAGACGATGAACTCGTGAGCGTTCGCCGCCTTTGAAGCCCGGCTGACCTCCTCGTCGGATGCTTGAAGTTTCCCGTACAGGATGTTCTCCCGAATCGTCCCAGAGAAGAGGACAGGCTCTTGGAGGACGAGGCCTATCTTGCTACGGAGGTACCCGAGGCTCAGGCTCGTTATTGGATATCCGTCGACCAGTATCCTCCCAGAAGTTGGCTCATAGAACCTCATGAGGAGGTTCACAACGGTGGACTTCCCAGCCCCGCTCGATCCGACGATGGCAACTGTCTCGCCCGGACGGATCAACAAGGATAAGTCCCTGAGGACGTTTTTGTCCGGCCGATAGCCGAACGATACCCTTTCGAACTCGATTCGCCCTTCGATCATTTGCGGAGTGAGGCTGCCTGGAGTCTCCAAAACTTCCGCGTCTCGGTCGACGAGTTCGAATACCCGGTCGGCCGCGGCAAGTGCCTTCTGAAGCTTGAGGTTCCCCTTGCTCAGTTGGACTAGAGGCTTGAACATCTTGTCCATTACCCCCAGGAAAGCGACGAGTGCTCCAAGCTTCAGGGCGTTTGAGACCACTGCCGGGGCGGCGAACCAGATCACCGCCAAGGTGGCGAGCAAAACGAGGAGATCGACAGAGGAGCCATAGATGGCGGACAACCGTGCAAGCCGCACCTTCGCCTTCGTCATCGAAAGGGATCGGTCGCGGAATTCCGTCGCCTTGCGGTCCTCCAGCCGGAAACTCTTCACGATCCGAATCCCGGAGAAGACCTCGAACGCCTGGCTGGTCAGCTCAGCAAATGCCTCGCGAATCCTCGCCGTGAAGCGCTTGATCGTCCGCTTGAACAGGTTCACTACAATCACCAAGACGACGCAGGCCGGCGCGACCAGGAGGGTGAGTCTCCGGTCGACCAGGAAGAGGAGGCCGAGTGCACCCGCCACCGTGACTGCGTTCGAAACGAAGCCTGCGACATCGTCTTCCATGAAATTCTCCACCTCGGTGGTGTCACTGACCAACCGGGATACTAAGTCCCCCGAATGAGACTTGTCGAAGACGCCCACGGGCAAGAGCTCGATGTGTTGATAGACGTCGGACCGTAGCTTGTGTATCGTCCTCTGGCTCAGTACTTCGCTCAGGTACACCTGAAAGAACGAACTGATCTGATTGAGGCCGAACGTCAGGCCGAGGAGGAATATGACGAAAGGCAAAAGGCCTAGGTTCGCTTGGCTGAGATTTCCCCCGCCGAGGACGCTGTTGAAGAAGACGAACCCTATGATCCATGGCTGCGCCAAATTGAGAGCGGCGCCCGAGATGATTGCGACGGTTACCCCGACCGCGTACGGCCAGTGTATCTTCACGTAGGAGAGAAGTCGGAAAACGGTCCGTCTTCGGGAGTGTCCTCCGGTTTTCGCTTGGGAAAGGTCGGCAGAGGGCCCCCCTCTATCCAGACGGGTGTCCTTAATTCTGCCGTGTTTGCCCATTCTCCCACCGCCGAATTGTTGGGCCTACCGTGCCGCTCCCAAACCGCGGCCCGAGCTGCTAATCGAAGCCCAAATCCAAGTCAGCGCTATGACCGCCCTGAGGTCGATGTAGCGGAGCGACGTCCTCATTGCTTCTGTGATCCTCTCCAGGTTCCTAAATCAAGCTGGCGTTGATCAGCCGCGAACATGACGCCGACGACAGGGCTTTCTGAGGCCATAAGCCCGTGGATCGCCTCGGTCAGCTGAACCTCCTCGCCCGAACTATTCCGGATCCCTGATAACGAGTCGAAGATCTGGTCTGTGAAAATGAACACATGTATCATCGCGTGATTGGTCCCGGGACTTGAGGCTTCTCCACCGCCGAGGTGATCCGAAATACCCCTTCCTTGAGGGAATTGCCTTCAACAACCCCTTGTCGCCTCAGGTAAGGCGCGTCTTCTAGAAGGAACGTCGCGGCCATACTATGCTTACGGTGCATCACTGCGAGGCAGTCGAGGTAGCGATCACCCGCCGAGAGGATGAACTCGTCGGCGGCTTGCACTAGGAGCGTCCCCTTGATGAGGGGTCTCCTGAGACGCACTGTTTCTCCGAAACCTAGCTGCTTCGGCTGATTGAGAAAGGTGAGACTTGAGGTCCTGATCTTATTGTAAAAGCTGCAGAGGCCTTCCGGGGCCTTCCCCCTCTTTCCCAGGGAATCCAGAAACCTCGAGTCGGGGTTGAAGTGATCTTCGATCGCTCGCTTCCCCCTTCCGACCCCTATGTAGAATCTCCGAACGCCCGCCTTGCGAAGCTGTTCGAAGACCGCGTATACGACGCGTCTGACCTGAGTGTGGTCGCTCCTATCAAGGGTGATCACGGGGAACATCTCCTTGGGCACCTCCTTCGAGAAGGGGAGAGGCTAGCGGGTGATCCGCGCGCCACGCCGCCTCGCGCACGAGCGAATGAGCTCCAAGAATTGGCTGGGTTCTCAGCCCGGTCTTCAGACCGCTCGCAGCAAGGTGAAGGAGCGCGGCCGCCCAATACCATTCCAGAGAGTTCGGGTCTACCAAGCCTCGCGTGCCTTCCAAGAATGCCTCCGTAGCTCGGGTCGCCTCGTCTGCGACTTCCTGGTGCCGTACTGCGGCACGGGAAATTGTCGCGAGGAACATGCCCGCGTCGACCTCGAAAGATCCTTGGCCAAACTGTTGCCAGTCAATCACGCCGGGGCCGTCCCCCATATCGAGGATGTGACGTGCATAGAGGGTGCTGTGCACGAGGTGTGGCGTTCCTTCCCTCGGCTGGGTCCGCGTCAGTACCTTTGCGGTTCGCTTGGCGGTGGCCCCGAGGAGTGGATCGGCCGCGGTAAGAGCCCCGACGGACACCCCCACCTGATACAGAAGATGACCGCATCCCCGCGGCGGGCCGAACCTGGCATCTACCCCTGAAGCCGCGTGGAGCCACGCTACCGCAAGTTCTCCCGCGCGCCTGCCTTTTCCATCCTTAACTAATTGACTAGCGGATGGTCCTTCGAGCCAGCTCAGTACGAGGATCTTTTGGTCGCGATCCCAGCTGAGGAGGCGTGGTACTCGAGGCCCGAAGTCGCCAGCGAGACCCAAGACTGCGAGCCGCCGATAAACCTCGGCCTCAGCGGAGGGGTCGTCCGCGTAGATCTTGATGACGAATCGACGATTTGCCACCCTTGCCTCCAGAGTTGCGCGTGAACCCGGGACATAGTTGTGCATGTAGAGCGTCGCCAATTCCAGTTCTGGCTCTGACATCACCTGCGCAAGGCCCCGTGTCATGATCTTTCTGAGGCCGGGTAGGGCCGGATCATCAGGTAGCTCACTCGCCGTAGTCCGACTTTCATCCTTCGCATCCGCCATTCCTATCCCTCGGAGATCTCGTGTTGGGCTGCCTCGATGACCTTGGTGATCTTCTCAGGCCAACGCGATTCTTGCCGCCTGAAGATTCCCGCAGCCACTTCGAGGAGCGCACCAGCGCAATGCAAGGAGAATCGCCGCCTCCAGGAGTTAGGGACGAAGCGGAAGTACTCCTCTACGAAGGTCGCTCCTGCGATCTTCGTGTGCGTCATGGGGGTCGAATCGAGTCCCACGCGCCCCGTGATGTAGGCGAAGAGCTGCGCCGGGTCGAGCAGCGGATCCGCCAAGGCCGCCCAGTCGAGATCTATGAACGTCACGTGCCCGTTCGATAGGAAGATGTGATCAGGCTTGAGGTCACCATGGATTGGCGCGGGTCCTCCCTCGTCCAAGCCTCCTGTGACCGAATCGGAAATCACCTGAACCGCCTCTCGGACTTGGGGGCATGCCCACTGAACGAGGGCCGAGGCTTTCTCCACCTCCACCAGTTGGTCCGCGAGCGAATAGCGTCGCTTGATAGGAAACTCGTCCTGGTTGAACGCGGCAACCGCGCGAGCAACTAGCCTCAGTTCGTCTGATGGGTCCGGATTCGTTGCTAAGATCTGCGTCAGCGAAACGCCCGGGGCCTCCTCGAGCGCCAAGGTGCGCAGCTCATCGACATAGACGATAGGCTTGACCGTCGAGTAGGGGCGCTTTCCGTCCGGCCCGCTCCCGGATAGCGATTGCAGAATCCGAAAAGTCTCCGCGCCACGATCGTTTCGATAAACCTTCAGGTAGCAGCGCACCTCTTCGCTTGTCGCAGATACTGCGTCGTGCGCGCGGATCACGTATCGGAGCGCCGCCCCAAACTCGGTCCGGTATCGAGTGGGCTCGATGGTTCGCTGCTCGACACCCCATTCGCCCGGCCTGAGTCGGCCCAGGAGTGAGGGCTCGATACCCTGAACCGCTCCGCCTACTACAGAGCCGAGAGTCCGAAGCTTTCGATCATACGGATAGACTTCCACCAGCATCTGGAGGCTGGGGATGAAGCCCACCGGTTCAAAGGTGAGGCAGCTTTTGGGAATCCTTCCTTCGGGGACCTCGGCTTTCATCTCCTCCCACCGCCTGGAGGCCTCACCGTCGGCATAAAGAACGCCCGTGACCCACTGGTCCCACCGACGGCCCGTACTGGGTTCTGCAACACGTAGCGTATACTGCAGGACGTGCCGCGAACCTGACTGGCGGCAACGAAACCGAAAGGCCACGCAGTCGTGGATCCTGTAGTCCTTCCCCGGGACCGCCTTCAGATGGCGGCGGAACACCTCGAGCATGAACTGCGGATTGGACGCAACCGAGAGCTGTGGGACTTCATGGTCGACGGGGAACCCGACTCCCCCGTTCTGGTCGAGTCCTCGCTCTGTAACCATTGACTCAACGGGTGATAGAGGCGGGCCGCCAGCGGCGACCCCACTCTGCACTGAAGGCTTGAGGAACAATCCCATGAGCTGGTCCGCTTCGGCGTTTCGTTGAACGTTGCCATCAGGGTCCTTGTTCCTATCTTCTCTAAGCAGCCGGTGAACCTTCCTCAAGAGGATAGCGCGTTCGTACCAGGCCACCCGATTCTCCCAGCTATGCTCGGAGGTGCATAGTCGTCTGTAGGCGTCGAGGAGGGCTGGCCGCACGGACCCAAAGTCCCTCAGTTTCCACGGCTTGCGGATGGTGATTCGGCGCAGCTGCACGAGGAGGTTACCTAGGTCCAAGGCTGGGTCCCCTCGCGCACACTTATCAAAATCGAGCACGACGATTTCCCCTCCTCTCCAGAGAAGATTCGCGGGCCCGAAGTCACCGTGCACGAACGAGAGATGTGGGGGGAGTCGTGGCGCCTCATCCATGATTTGAGCGAAGGCTCTTCGCAAACTTGGCGCCTCGCAAGGACGCCAGGCACTGAGGTCCTCGAGTCTCGGCCTGAGGTCTGCGAGCAAGGTCTCAGGCGAAGTGATCGTGGGAGTGTATACTGGCATAGCGTGCAAGGTGGCCAGAGCGCCTCCCATCGCCGCGAGAATCGCCCCGGTGTCCCGGGCGATTGCGGAACTCACCGGCTCGCCCGATTCATACGTCAGAAGCAGAAGGTGGAGCGGCGCGTGATATGCAAGGACGGTTGGAACGGTCAGGCCAGTGCCGCGGGAGCCTTCGCTGGCCCCGATGCCCCTCAGGACCGCTGCGACCCGAAGAGCGTCATCTCCGCGTTCGTAGTACTTCCCCACCCACTGATAGCGTTGGATGTAGGGAAGCTCCGCGACGCGAGCCTCGAGATCGTAGCGCACAACCCGCTGCTTGCCATGCTCCGTGAATTGGGCATCTGAAGTCAATCGCTCAAGGTTTGCGTCCGTACCGCACACATCACGTAGTACACCCCTCAGAACGGCCCACGTATCCTCCGGCTCCAGGGTGGTTATGGGATTCATGCGGCCCGTCCTGTCAAAGTCATTTCCTCACGGGGAGATGGATGGGGAAAGCCCTCGCTGCCAAGCCATCGACTGAGGTACGCGGTCAGGCGGGTGGCCCCATCGAAGGAGGGCACGATCTCGCGCACTCTTTGGGCCTGAGCCCGCGGATCAAGGCTCAGCGCCCATTCCAATGCCTCAGTGAGGCCCTCGCCCGTCAGGTCTCGCGGGTGGACCCATTTCGCCAAACCATGCGACGCCAACACTTCCGCACGAATCGTTTGCTCGCGCTTGTAAGTGGCCCGCGGCACAATCACCAGGGGTCGCCCTTGCGAGAGGGCCTCCCAAACGCTGTTGTAGCCACCCATACCAACTACGGCGTCCGCAGCAGCAACGAGTTGGAAATTGTCGGCCGTCGACAGTACGCGACTCGCGGGAGGGGAGTGCGCGTGCAGTCTCGCCCGTTGCTCCTCAGGCATGAACGGTCCCGTCACGAAAACTGCGCATAGATCGGGAAGCCTCGACTGCAACCGGGCGACGGCCGCCTCAGCGGCTTCGAGCACAGGATACCCATCCTTACCGCCACCTACGGTCGCCACGATGAGGCGTCCGTTTCGAGGCAGCCCGTATAGGCCACGTATCTCATTCGTATTGACTGCCTCCCGCTCTTGAACGACGTACCCACAGTAGTAGAGTTTGGATCTTACGGACGGAGGAATGGAATAGGCTTCCGCCACATCGAAGAGGTGTGGCAAACCGTACACCGCTATGCCATCGTACAGTTTTTCGAAGGCACTGTACACCCCGAGCGCCTCCCACTTCGCACGGATGCGACCGGCGTCGTCCATTATGTCGCGCAGCCCTAGAATGAACTTTGTATTCGGGTACCGCGCTTTCAGGGCGTAGAGGCCATCCCGAAACTCGCTTCTGTGGCCGAAGGGCTCGTGATCGACCAGCACAAGGTCCGGGGCCAGTTCTAGCGCCAGATCGCGCAGGATTCGGGCCCGTTCATCGCTGAGATGCTGGTTGTATGCCTCATCGTCCTCCTCCGTCTTCGCAAGGCCGGTGGAAGCCGAGTGGGTGGGCAGTTTAACATATGCGCAGCCATTGGGCAACGGTAATCCGTCGAGGAGGGGAGATTCGGTCACCAGGCGGGCGGCTAAGTTAGGATAAGCCCCAAGGAGGTGGCGGGCGATGGTCAGGCTCCGGGTGATGTGCCCCATCCCTTTTCCGTCCTGGGCGTACAGCATAATCGTGTGAGCTGGTCCGTCGGGGTCATCAAGTCGCTTATCTAGGCGCCGATCCGGTGCTAGGTCAGTCGTCTGGGACCAACTTTTGGGTTCGACCTATCTACGACACTAACTTGATTCGGTATTTCAGCATCACTATGATCATTGGATTCGATTATAGATATCGCAATCTGAAGGATGAGTTTTGATTCCGGCAATCTCCAGATATAACCTCCAACTCGGATTTTCTATCCATGGTCCCTCTCGCGGTTTTTCAATGGCGCGGAGTAAACAGGGTCGGGGGGTAAAATGGTCCTCGATCGCCCGCTTCCTTCTGGCCGACTACAGCGTAGAAGCTCCTTATGCCTGCTCATAAACGGCTTGGACGAGTGGCTTCAACCCCAAGCACTGTCTACCGTCGTAAGTGATTATCGGGGGTATCTCCTTGGGTATCTCCTTGCAGAAAGGGAGCATCCTAGTCCCCATTCCTCCCACGGTATGATCGCCTCGTATTCATAGAATCGGTTCGGATGATAAACTGCATGTTCGATTACAATAGCTTATAGTGAATCACAAGTGTTCACTAGGGAAACGTTTCCAGCCGGTCCCTATTACACGGCGAGGCGGTTGTCGGAGAAAAACAAGAGGGGTGGGGAAGAGGCTCCGAAGGACTTACCTCTTTTACTGTCCGAGTCATCTGTGCCAACTCGGCACCACACAAAGGTGGTGTAGGAATGGCCCTGCTAATGTACACGAGACAGGTGTGACCTTAGCCTGTCAATTGATCAGAGACCATCACCGATGATTAGACAACCATCTGTTGTGGGGGACTGAGGTTTCGAAGCTCATCCAAGAATGCCCTTCGCGCCATTTGCGAATCAATCGTCTCCCCACATATTGTACACTTGACGAGTTTGCCAACGAAATTGATGTCGCTCTTGGAGAACTGGGTCGATTGTTTTACACTCGCGGAGATAACGCCACTCGTCTGTTAGAATTGGACCGCCCAAACAGACCACCTCATAATCTGCTCGTAACGAAGCAGAGAATGAGCCAGGGGGTGTAAGAGAAACGGTCTGTTAGGTGTCTCTGTAATCAGGATTTATGACCGACTTGTGGTGGGGCCGGTGGGATTTGAACCCACGACCTCTGGCCCCGATCTTCTCGGAGTCACCAGCGCCCCAGGGTCACCGTCCATAACTGGACTCTGGTATCCTCTGGGCGGGGCTAAATCCCCTGGACCAAGCTAGACGACGGCCCCCGTTTCTCCGATCGAATCCATAGGTATTCTACCTTTCCGTCGGCGAGAAGATCGCGGCCATAGTTGGTAGGAGTTCTCGAATGACCTTAGAGACAAGGCTATGAGGGCGGACAGAGAGCCCCAGATTCATGGAAACGGCCACCGCAATAGAGACAACTAGGCGTGTTGTTATCGAACGGGATATTCCAGAGCCTGCCGTAGCAGGGCTTGTGGAATTCATTGACCGATACTACATCCGATCGAAGACGAGATTTATCCAAGACCTTTCTTATCGCAAAACCGCTAGCGGGACCGGCTTCGAACTGTTCTGGATACTCAAGCCCTTTGGATCAGAGCAAGCGGCTCCTCTCGCCGTGACTCTGAAGATAAGCAAGGCGGCCATCGAGCTTGATTTTCCGGGGTTAGACCCGAGTAACAAGCCCCTTCGGAATGCTGTCGAAAGAACCGTTGATGAGATCGAAGCAGCTGTCCTTTCTTATTTTCAGAACATCAAGACGACCAGTCTCTACTTTGTTATCGGCGCGTCCGAGGAGCACTCCGAGGCGCCTGACCAGAGGGGCATAATGCGAAATGTCGCGAAAAGAATTTTCACGGGTAACACAACAAGCCTGTTCCTCTCGTTCATTCTCCTAAGCTTCGCCCTATTCTTCATTATCGGAGTCTACACCGTCTTCGTATTGATCAGTCTTCAGCTCGTAGCTCTGATTTTCTCGGACAAGATTGTTTACAGAATTGGCAGTGTCCGCCCTGACGCTGAAAGACCACTTGTAACAATAGTAAGTGTCCGATCCAACGCTGAAACTCTCAAGTCTATCTCTCAGCATGGCAAGAAGATACTCTCACAAATTCGAGAGGAAATTGCGAGAAGCGCGACGGCCACATATTCTGCATCAGCCAACGAGGAGCTCAAGTCAACAGTCATAGGCTCGCTGCTCAGGCATGGCATTATCGCGTCCGGCAAAGAGATCACTATTAAGACGAGAGACGTTTACCGCATCGTTCACCAAGTATCGGAAAAGTTCGGCAGACAGACTCCAAAGATCACCATCGCAAACACGATCGTCTCCAATGCTTCCGCGACTGGAATCTCGTCGAGCCGTTCCACGGTGATGATCACGGCCGGTTCATTGGAAGACCTAAACGATGACGAACTAGAAGCGGTTATCGGTCACGAGCTGGGACACGTGGCAGGCCACGATCCCGTCATTCTGTTCGCGGCTACATCTTTCGAGTTTCTCGGAAGGTTCTATCTCTGGCTTCCTGTATTACTCTCTCTGGGCTTTTTCTACTTCCTTTTGGCATTTGGCGCGATCTATCTGATAGGGAAGTTTCTCGAGACTAGAGCTGACACCGAATCCGCGGTAGTCGTTGGAAACCCAGAGGCATTATCCTCTGCTTTAACAAAGATTGGGTTCAGGCAGCTCTATCGTGAGAAATACAATCCAGGCGCAAAGCTGTTCGACTGGTTTCAGTTTGACCCACATCCGCCTATCTATTTCCGAATAGCTAGGCTGTCAAAGTACTCGGGAAAACAAGAGCCCGTAAAACACACATTTCTGGTCTCGATACGAGACATCGTCGTGGGCTTCTTCTCTGCGTTGTTCCAGGTCTAGACTGAGAGTTCACCCAACTCACACGAGTCTTCAACCGTGGACGGCAGTTCTTCTGCCACTACGGTAGGTTGCTAGAGCTCCCAGTCCACTAATCAGCAGAAGAACAGCAATTGGGAAGACCGGGACAATTAGGAAGGTACTCACTATCCTGTCGGTCGCTAGGCTCACAGTTCCAGTGTAGACGCCTGAGAACCGCAGCGGCAGAGCCGTTAGATCCTTTGATCTGGCAGCCTCAGCAACCCCACTAGAGAAGTACACTCCTATCAGGAAGGTCGATAGGGCTCCGAGAATATTGATTACTCCGCCGGGCAGGGTAAACCTCGCCAGCATTAGGCCGCTTCCCAAGAGCATGATGAAGGCCAGGCCCAACTGAATCAGCATCAAGTTCTGCGACTGTGAGGATGTTACATTTACCGCGCTCGGAAGGTTGTATGCCCACAAGGCCCATCCGATCGCGAGGAGGCTCGAGAAAACTCCCAAACCTCCAGAGAGAAGGGCCCTCACGTGCTTAGGCGTCTGTAATGCTCCTTGAATCTTGACAGTCGACATTAACACGCGACGTCAACCTTTGCTCTCTCTATAAATCTACGAATTTGAACGGAGCGATTCGAGCATATCCGACAGTTTCATCTTTCGTTTTTTCGCTTCCTTTAGCAAGACCTTCTGGACCCCGCTTGAGTATTGCACGGCTTTCTTCGGCCTATTGACCACGGATTCAGGCAATTTCCAAGAAGCGGCAAGCCTCCTAAGAACGTACTTTCGAACTACACCGTTGCCGGTGAGTCGTAACTTTAGTGAAATGGGAATGCTCAGTGCGTAATCGACGAGTGGAAGATAGGCGAATGGACATTGAAGTTCGAGTCGATGAGAGACAGCTAGCTTGTCTCCAGGCTCAAAGTCGTTAGTCGCCGCGGCCCGAACACTCCTCAAAACTTCCTTCTTAGCTTCTAGAAAGTGGTGTTTGAGAGCTAACTCCTCAAATCTGCCGTATCCTGCGAATAGTTCGTCACTTAGCTGACCGACAAGAAGATGCCCCATTCCCATCTCTTCCGCTACCTCGCAGACGAAGAAGAGTGGGACCGAATGGCCCACCAATGTCGAGTCAGTACTCTCGACAGTCTCAACGACCTCTCTAAGACGATCCATAATTTCTGATTGTGAGAGTTCTCTGACAGTAATTTCAAGCCCAAGTTCCTTTGCTACCCGTCGGGCGTGTTCTAACTCGGGCTGACCCTTCAGTCCCACTGTGATCAGTTCGGGTCCCAATTCGTTCTCTCTCGCGGCATATCCCACTAGGGTGCTGTCCAAACCGCCAGAAAATGCTGTGACGTAGCCTTCCGGAACCGCTTCGGCCAGAGATTCTAGGAGAAGTTCTCCTGTCCGAGCCGCGGCTTGATCCTCTCCAATTTTCAGTTCTTTGAAGCGAGATAGCGTCTCTCTTGCTAGAACTGTCACACGTTTGGTTGACGCTGCGAGCAGATGGCCTGGAGGGACGGTCCTAGGGTTCGAGATTCCTAATTTCGATAGAGCTGCCTTGAGGCTCGCAAAGGCGACAGTCCCCTGAGGGTCTCGACCATAGTAGAGGGGCTTCTGTCCGAGTATGTCTCGGCCGGCCAGGAGTCTTCCTTCTGAAATTCCGAGCACTGAGAATCCTCCAGGTTCTCGAAGAGATTCCGAAAACGCTTTTTGTCCCGTCTCCCCACCGATTTCTTCAAGTTCTAAGTTTGCTGGAAGAGATCCGTCAACCGCGAAACTAGTCCTCTCGACGCTTACTTTCGGGGAATGTTCTAACTGATGAGAGCATGAACCTAATGCGACTGATCCATATTTTCCGTCGACCGTTATCGATTGAGTGAGAGCGCCTCGGCTCTTCATGGCACTCAAAGTGGCTTCGAGCTTAGAAGATACCTTCCCGGTCTCTGGTCCGATGATTCCGGCTATCCCTGACAACGGTCGCAGGATGTTGCTCGGAGTTGTTTAATATCATGTCACACCGAAGTCTCGTCGATTTCGATTGCCGATCCTTCCAATCGATACGGGCAGATATGGCAGTCCTGAAATGAGGCGTATCTTCGATGAAGAGAACAAGCTTCAGCTCTGGCTTGATGTCGAAGCGGCTGTTGCTGAAGCTCAAGCCGCCGTGGGAGACATTCCAAAAATTGCCGCTCAAGAGATAGCGAAGAATGCCAACACGAAAATCGTGACGTTGGCTCGGACAAAGGAGATCGAGAAGGAGACTCGACACGATCTAGCGTCAATGGTACAAGCATTGTCGGAGGCTTGTTCTGGGGAGGGCAGAAAGTATGTTCACTACGGGCTCACGAGCATGGATGTCGAAGACACCGCCACTGCTCTCCAGTTCAAGGCCGCCTTCGCTCTGATCGAGAAGGGATTGCATCAACTAGAAGCGACGCTAAGCACGATGGTCCGGAAATACCGTGGGTTGATCGAGGTTGCCAGGACCCATGGAAGGCATGCGGGAGTCATCACGTTCGGTCTGAAACTCGCAGTCTGGCTCTCTGAAGTCAAGCGGCACAAACAGCGTCTGAGACAAGTCCGTGAGAGAGCCCTCGTTGGAAAGATACTAGGCATCGTTGGAACGGGAGCGGGACTTGGGAAGAACGCGCTAAAGGTCCAGGAGAAAGCCCTGGGGGGTCTTGGGCTGAAGCCAGCTGGGCTGGTTACCCAGGTGATCCAGCGGGACATTCACGCCGAGGTCGTCACTTTCTTTTCCTTACTCGGGTCCAGTCTAGACAAATTTGCGACAGAGATTCGCAATCTTCAGAGAAGCGAGATCGCTGAAGCCTTGGAGCCTTTCGATAGGGAGAAACAGGTTGGAAGTTCGGCGCTGCCTTCAAAACGAAACCCCCAACTCAGCGAGCGAGCATCCAGCTTAGCCAAGCTGCTAAGGGCCCTTGCAATACCAGCCTTAGAGAATGTCCCACTCTGGCACGAACGGGACTTGTCTAATTCTGCGAACGAACGGTTCCTCTTTCCAATGTCTTTCATTCTGACCGATGAGATGCTGCTGCTCGCGTTTAGGGTTCTGAAAGGGTTGGAAGTGTCTCCGAAAAATATGGAGCGCAACCTCGAATCGTCCCAAGGGGCCGTCTTGGCCGAGAGACTTGTCAACATGCTGGTCGAGAAGGGAGTCGCAAGAAAAGACGCCTACGACCGGGTTAGAAGAGTCTCGGTGAGATCACTGGACGCGGGGGTCCCATTCAGCAAGGCGATTCAGGAGGATAGCTTCGTTTCAAAGAGGCTCACGCTCAAGGAAATCAAGGAAGCTCTTGACTATCGAAATTACCTTGGAGTCACTTCGCAACTCATCAATATGGCTCTCAACGAGTAAGGGTACTCAGAACGGGTCATCTTTTTCTAAAGAGTAAATCTTATTTCCGTTCGTTGTCGTCTCTGCAGATCCGAGAGGAGTCTCTTGCGCGAAGCGATGCTTACCATCGGAACTCTCCTTCTGTTCTTTGGTGGACTTGGTGCGATAGCAGCAACTACCCCTATGGGTGAAGGAGCGCTGATTACTCAGGCAACGCTTGTACAGATGGGCTGGTCCATCAGTATTTTCACGGTAATCGCCTTCATCGGCGCAGCTCTGATTATTCGAAATCGCTGATTTCACATCTTGATCGGATGTAGGACATCTCAGGGCATGCGCGGTGGTCGCGGTTGTTCGTAAGGAAACAGTTACTGATTAATACCCGGCCGGATTGCCTGCTCGGCTTATGACGGATCAAGCGGCTAACTGGAAAATCCACGTGAAAAAGGGAAGCTACGAAGTAGAAGTTGAAGGTCCAAATCCCGAGCGCGTGGAAAAGATGTTTGATGAACTCGTAAAGAAATACATGAAAAAAATCGCTTCACCGTGACATCATAGCTCCTTCTTGGTTTTCAAGCGAGATAGGCTCCCCTCTTTGGCCCTGAAAAAGACCGCCCTAGTTGGGTGGTCTCATTTCGTTGGAGAGGAGATCATCGAGTTCCTCTTTCGCATCTAGCGAGACGGCAATCCGCTCGTATTCGTCCGGGTTGTGCTCATAGATGAATCGAAGGAGGGGAAAGTAGAGCTGTTGGGCCCTACGGACGGAGACGTGGCTTCTGACGCCAATAGACGCGGCGGCCTTTTTGCGGGTATCTCTAATCGATCGGGTTCGGGACATGGAACTGATCTTCTGCGGAAACCTCATCGGGACCCAGCCGCTCAGGGATGTTTGTTTCGCAATAGCCACACCCGCTGTCATTAGGTCAAGGGCGTACGACAGGAGATGCCAGGACTGGGTCTTCTTAATCCGGCCGAAGTATAGATCAGATTCGGCGAGAGCAGACATGGCTTCCTCCAGCTCTTTCGGCTTCGGAATCTGATAGGGTGCATTCTCGAAGATCCACTGAAACAGCATTTCTTGGTCAACGTCTGAGATTGAGAGGGCTCGTCTTGCTGATGCCGTAGTCCGGCTGTTGAAGATTATCCGCAGAACCTCAAAGATGGACTCTGTCCGGTCCCGTCCCGACAGAAGGTCGATATCGTCGACGGTTAACGACCGATTTCTGCTCGAAAGCAGCTGCATGTCGTTGAGGATAGATCTGATGTCCCCACGGTCTCGATCGAGTATGAGCCTCAGAGCGTCATCGTTAGCTTTCACTCCTTCTTGATTCAGAATATTCCTCAAGAGTGGGAGACCGTCTCGTACTCCTAACCGTTTGAGTTCTATCTGGAGACATGCTTCCCTTAGCGGTCTGGTCTTCGGGTCCCACGGATCGTTGGCGGTCAAGATCAACGGATACTGCGTCATTTTGATTATTTGCAGGATAGTCGCAACTGCTCCTTGATCAGCTCTGAGGTTGATTCCATCTACCTCATCCAGAAGAATTAGCCTACCTTTACTGAACAATGTGCTCTGGGTCGATGCCAGCCCCGCAACCTTAGCGAGTATGTCTCCGCTTCTCTTGTCTGAAGCGTTGATCTCGACGAGATCCCAGCCACGTTCTCGGGCCAGGGCCTCCGTCACCGAGGTCTTACCAACACCGGCTGGGCCGTAGAGCAGTACTGCTGCTTTACTGGGTCTGCCCTTGCTCCATGACTCGACCCAGTCTCGAAGTTTCTCGATGGCTGTCTTGTTCCCGGCCACGTCCTTGCTCGTCCTCGGTCTGTATTTTGTCGTCCAAGGTTCTACTGACATGGCAAATGTCTCAAAGCTATGCGTCCGACGCGAGCGTCGCTAGCAAAGCGCTTAGCTGGATCTCTTCGTCTCCACCCTGAACGAGTCGATAGTCGATCTCGCCAACTGCCTCGATGAGGCTGATTCTCTTCTTTTCCGGGACGGGGAGTCGGAAGATCTCCGAGTGAATCTGTCGGACTATCTCGGATCCCGATAATCCGTACTTGACCAGCAGTTGTCGGAGTTCCTCGCGTGCCTTGATGAAATCGCCCTTCATCGCATGAGTAAGCATCTCATGAACGTCAGTAGGCTTCGCCCTACCAACCACCTGATAGACCGCTTCCTCAGTAATCCCCTTAGACATTGACGCGGCTGCCTGAAGTGTATTGATCCCCTTCCTTAGATCCCCCTCCGCGACCTCGACAACAGACTTCAGACCCGAGTCGATGACCTTCAGACCCTCACGCTTCGCGATGCCGTGAAGGTGTTCGACAATCTTCGACTCAGGTAGAGGAGTGAAACGGAACAGGGCACATCTAGACTGGATGGGCTCGATTATTCTGCCCGAATAGTTACAGCAAAGAATGAATCGGCATGTCTCAGTGTACTTCTCCATCGTCCTTCGCAAAGCTGCCTGTGCGTCATTCGTCATGTTGTCAGCCTCATCCAGAACGAGAATCTTGAACGGCACCTGGCTCAGCGACGCCATCCGCGCAAACTCTTTCACCGTTGTTCGCACAACGTCGATTCCTCTCTCATCACTCGCGTTAAGCTCCATGAATACATCCTGAAATCTCTCTCCGAATAGATCGTGTGCGAGGCACAGGGCGGCGGTCGTCTTCCCAGTTCCCGGGGGTCCGGCGAAGAGGCAGTGAGGCATCGCTCCTCTCGTGACAAACTCTTTGAGACGAGAAACGATCTCTTCCTGATCTACAATGTCGTCAAGAGTCTTCGGCCGATATTTCTCAGTCCAGAGAGCAGCTTCCAACAGAGTCAGCCGGTGAGATTTCGGGTCTGATACAAAAGACTGTTTCGCCCACCTCTACACGAAATATCCTGACGATCACATCGTTCTTTCTGGTCAAGAACAGATATAGTGGGGTCTCCGAACCGTCACACTCCCTCCTGGGGCGAGCAGTCTGAACGAAGAACCATCAATAGTTACGATAGTTGACACGGAATTTGAAAATTCGCCCAGCAGAGTCAATTTTCTCAGAGAATTTCCAGAGACGAGAATGGGAGACAGAGTCATGGGCCCGTATCGTCAGGGTCAAGAGGTAGAGCTCCCGCTCTGGATAACTACGCACTTAGTGCAAATGGGATATGCGAAGTTCCGAGATGAAGACCAACTCACGCTCAATACTCTCTCGACAACTCACTACAAGGAGACCCTGCCTGGGTCCCGTCAAGTCCCAAAGCTCCCGCGGATCTTCTACTTCCAGCTCCGGCGCCTCCTGAAGGAGCTCAAGGGTCAGGAAGCCAAGGATCGGGCCAAGGGCAGAGATCTTGACAAGGCAGTCTCCCTGGCGCAAGACATCGTGAACATCAGAGTCAAGAAAATAACATCCCTACGCGCCTCGGGAGAACAGACCACCGAGCTTACCTCCAACCTCACAGCCGAAGAGCTCAGTCTCTACCAGAACATCCGAGAAACAGTGGACAAATGGAAGAAAGACATCCTTGGACGTGAAGCGACCAGTTGAGTGCCCTTCTCAAGACCGCCCGACCAGAGGATGTCTTCCAGGACCTTTTTCGAACTCACGAATCCGACCAAATAGGCTCAAAATACCGAAAACGCCTCGCACAAGTCGCCATCACTAACGGCAAATCCCTCATCATCGACTTCGACGACCTCATCTCATTCGACCCCGCCCTGGCGCGTAGCCTCGTCGAGAAACCTGATGACTACATCACCTACGCAAGTTCAGCCGCCACCGCCCAGATGCGGGTCGAAGACCCCGAGTACGCTGAACACGTAGGCAAGATCTTTGCACGTTTCCGTAGACTACCAGAGAAGACCGCCCTAAGAAAAATCGGAGCTGAACATATCAAGAAAATCGCTCTCGTAGACGGCATCGTCGTAAGAACAACCCAAGTAAAACCAACAATCGTCAGCGCGGTCTTCCGCTGCCGAAAATGTCTCGAAATAACAGTTCTAGACCAAGAAGGAGAGCTGATTCATGGACCTGGAAGTCACTGCCAGTTCTGCAAACAGAGCACCTCATTCGAACTCTTACAGGAACAGTCAAAATTCAAGAACACACAGGAGGCTCGAATACAGGAGAGACCCGAAGATCTTCCGCCAGGACAGCTGCCAAGATATCTCGAGGTAAGGTTGGAGGACGATCTAGTTGACTCTGCGCGTCCAGGTGACAGAGTTTCCGTAACGTCGATCGTTCGCGCGGAGAAACAAACAGTCGGAGAACGAGGAAGACTTCGAACCTTCAACATCTACCTTGACGCGAATTTTGTAGATGTTGTCGGGAAGGAAACAGAAGTCGTTGAAATTACTCCCGAAGATGAGAAACAGATACTAGAAGCGGCTCAAGATCCATGGGTACAGCGAAAGCTCGTGATGAGCCTCGCCCCATCAATATACGGCTATGAGGACGTGAAGGAAGGAATACTCTACCTGCTCTTCGGCGGGACAGCAAAACAACTTCCTGATGGGGTCAACATCAGAGGCGACGAAAATGTGCTTCTGATTGGAGACCCTGGCTGTCTGATAGGAGACGAACGTATTGTCTTGGGAGATGGCACGATTGCTAAGCTTGAGGATCTTGGTCGGGACCATCTCGAGGAATTGGACGTTCCAGTGCTGACTGGTAGGGGTGGAGCAGAGAGAGACGTTGCAACGCGGTTCCACGTATATCATGATCAGCCGACTATGGAGATTGTTACTGAGAGTGGTAAGAGTGTCCGCGGAACCTACAACCATCCTCTAATGGCCGTCGAGACAGTCAACCGTTCGCTAGTTCGCCGTTGGAAGCGACTCGACGAGTTCAAGGTAGGAGACCGGGTAGCAACTGTCACGGGTTTCCCCTGCTACGTTCGCAGATATGTCGACACTGGGTTTCGGCCTCTTCCCTACAGATTGGGTCCAAGGTTCCATGGACGCCTCCCAACCAAAGTGACTCCTGATCTCGGAGCATTTCTAGGCTACGTGCTCGGAGACGGCTGGGTCCAGAAGTATCGAGTCGGTTTTCTGGTCGCGGACGGAGAGAAAGATCTTCTCAAACCTCTCTGCGACAAAGCAGAGAAACTATTCGGCGTCAAACCAAGGGTAAAAGAGAGAATTATTCCCGGCAGGAAGGTCCTCCTACACAACGCCATAATCGGCAGGCAAGACATTGCAGCGAATCTCTCATTTCTAAGACAGAAGCGAGTGCCTAACATCATACTGAGATCCGGAGACGAAGTCGTGGCTCAATTCCTCAAATGGCTCTACGAGGCGGATGGAACAGTATTCTCCAGTAAGCGAGGCTGCGGTGCCATCGGCCTCAAAGCGAAAAACATTGAGCTCCTTAGAGACGTACAAGTTTTACTCTTGCGATTTGGTGTACACTCACGAATAATAGGAAACGCCCTTCTCACCCGACGAGGAGAGAGCATTCTCAAGTTTGCCCGCAAAATCGGCTTTGCCTCCAACAAGAAGCGAACACGCTTAGCCGAGCTGGAGGCACGAGCGCGAAGGCTGAAACGTCTCACGGGGCAGCGCAGTGAGCGTATCGTAGCAGTCTACAATCGCGAACCAGCGGATGTGTATGACATAGAGGTCCCGCGAACCCATAGGTTCATCGCGAACGGCATCGTATCCCACAACACCGCGAAGAGCCAACTGCTTCAGTACGTTTCTAGGATTGCTCCGCGAGGTCTATACACGTCTGGGCGAGGAACAACCGCTGCAGGTCTTACAGCCGCAGTCTTGCGTGAAAAGACTGGAGGCATGATTCTAGAAGCTGGTGCTCTAGTTCTCGCGGACAAAGGCGTTGCCTGTATCGACGAGTTGGACAAGATGCGCCCCGACGACAGAGTGGCGATCCATGAGGCATTGGAACAGCAGACAGTCAGCGTCGCTAAGGGAGGGATCGTCGCTACTCTGAACGCCCGCGCAGCAGTGCTAGCTGCGGCTAATCCTTCGCTGGGCAGGTATGAGCCTCATCGGAATGTGAGTGAGAACATCAACCTTCCAGTAACAATTCTCTCTAGGTTCGATCTGATCTTCATCATCAAGGATCAGCCTGAACCGGATTACGACTCGCGAATGTCGGAGCACATCCTTGCCCTTCACAGGAGCAAAGTTAGCCCCGAAACTGCGCCTTTTGCTCCGGATTTCTTGCGGAAGTACATCAGCTTCGCAAAGAGAATCACGCCTGTTCTAACCCCCGAGGCGGTTATCGAGCTACGCGACTTTTACCTGAAGATGAGATCAAAGGGAGGGGAAGAAGCGGCAGTTGCCATTACTCCGCGGCAACTAGAAGCGCTTGTGAGAATTTCCGAAGCCCGGGCTCGCGCGTTTCTGCGCGATACCGTAACCGTTGAAGACGCGAAGAGCGCCATCAGGATAATGACCGTATCACTCTCAGACGTAGGTGTCGACGTCAAGACTGGTGCGATGGACATTGACGTGATAATGACCGGCAAGCCCCGCAGCCTCCGCGACTCGTTCCAGAGAGTAATTGAGACCGTTGCAGAAATGGAACGGGAGACCGGAACGGTGGAGGAGACTGTTCTCATTGCGGCTCTTGTTGACAAGGAGAAGATGGAGGAGAGGGAAGCCCGACGTCTCATCGGACAGTTGATTAAGGAAGGAATACTATACTCTCCCAAACCGGGAAGATTGAAGAGAACTGCGGGCTAGCTTTTCTCTAGAACTGGGGAGTATCTGCAAGAGTGAGAATTAGAGAACTTCAGTTAGACCCTCAAGTCGTAACTCTGCTAGAAAACGAGGGTCTCGACCAGCTCTATCCGCCTCAAGAGGATGCGATAAAGGCTGGAGTACTAGACGGGAAGAACCTCGTTCTCGCAAGCCCCACCGCGAGCGGCAAGACTCTGGTCGCCGAGATCTGTATTCTGAAACACATCCTTGAGAGGAATGGAAAGGCCATCTATCTGGCTCCGTTGCGTGCGCTTGCGAGCGAGAAGTTCAAGGAGTTTCAGAGATACTCTTCGATAAAGAAGCCTAGCGGCGAACATCTACGCATCGGAATGTCCACTGGAGACTATGATAGTTCTGACCCGTGGCTTGGAAGATACGACATCATAATCTCGACCAACGAGAAAGCCGATTCTCTCTTGCGACATAGAGCTCCATGGATGAACGAGCTTTCGCTAGTCGTCGCTGATGAGATTCATCTCCTAACCGAACATGAGAGAGGACCCACCCTCGAAGTGGTTCTGACCCGGCTAACCGAGATCAACCCGGACATCCAGATGCTTGCCCTGAGCGCCACTGTCAGAAACGCAGACGAAGTAGGGCAATGGTTGCACGCAGGCTCCGTCACCACTGACTGGCGTCCGGTCCCATTACGAGAAGGCATCTACAATCTCGGCCAACTACAGTTCAACGACGGGTCCAGCAGAGCCATTCAGAGTGGAACCAAGACCCCAGTCTTGGATATCGCGCTCGAAGTATTGAGCAGTGGTGGTCAAGCACTCATCTTCACCGAGACCCGTAGATCAGCGGTGGAAATGGGACGAAAAGCTGCCCTCGCCGTCAAGCCCCGGCTCTCCAAGATCGAGGAACGCTCACTCAACACCATAGCGGAACGAATCCTCTCATCAGGAGAGAAGACACGCCTTGGTGAGGCCCTTGCAAGCCAGATAGCTTCCGGTGCAGGATTTCACCACGCGGGACTCACAGGCCCCCACCGTGGCATAGTAGAAACAGCCTTTCGTGATGGGAGGATCAAGGTTCTCGCAGCGACCCCGACCCTGGCGGCCGGCGTAAACCTCCCTGCTAGAACAGTCATCATCAGCAGCTACGAGCGTTTCGAATCTGGACACGGTCGATATCCCATCAGCGTCCTAGAATACAAACAATTTTGCGGACGCGCCGGTCGTCCGAAGTACGACAAGTACGGAGAATCAGTCTTGATTGCTAGAAATCAGGACGAGGCTGACTGGCTGATGGAGAACTACGTTATCGCGCAGCCTGAGAAACTATGGTCAAAACTAGCCGTTGAGAAAATCCTAAGGCCTCACGTTCTCTCCACCGTCGCGGCGGGCTACGCGAAGACCGAGGAGGGCTTGTACGAGTTCTTCGGACGAACCTTCTACGCCCACCAGTACGGACCAAGAATGATCAAGGGAAAGATCGGAGAGGTCCTCAAGTTTCTCGCGAAAGAGGAGATGGTCGTAATGGAGGGCCGAGATCTTGAAGCCTCGAGATTCGGCAAACGAGTATCTGAACTCTACATTGATCCCATGTCTGCAGTCATCATCCGTGACGGGCTCTACAACCGAGCCAAGAAGATGACCGACTTCAGCCTAATACATCTAATCTCAAGAACGCCAGACCTGGCGCCTCGTCCTCGGCCGAGAGGGAGCGAAATGGACAAGCTCGGAATAATGGCTGAGAGCCAGAGGGACGAGATCATGGGCTACGCGCCCAACCAGTTCGAAGATCCGATAGCCTACGACGAATTCCTCTCAGAACTAAAGGCCAGCCTTGTTCTCTCAGACTGGATTAGCGAGTTCACAGAGGACCAGATTCTGGAGACAAGAAAAGTTGAGCCCGGTGATCTCCTAAGACTCGTCCAGGGAACAGAATGGCTTGTCTTCGCTGCTCAAGAGCTAGCTCGACTCTTCGGCCACAAAGACCTTCTGGCCAATATGGAAATGCTCCGCGTACGCGTTTCCAAAGGTGTCAAGCCGGAGTTAGTCAAGCTGGTCGGCTTGGAAGGTGTCGGTAGGGTCCGCGCCCGTATGATGTACAGCGCAGGTCTGAAGAGCATTGACGACATTAAGGAGAGGAGTCTGACAGAACTGACAGCCATTCCAACTATTGGACCCTCGCTAGCAAAGAGAATCAAGGAGCAAGCAGGGGGCCTCATCAAAGCGGAGGAATGGGAGAAGGCCAAATCGACCAAGTTGGTCGAAGCAGAACAGCAAATAATGCTCACAGAGTACGAAGACACAGAATGATATCAATCAGCCGGATACCGGGCTTGCACATATTCTTGTTACAACACGCCTAACAAGTTAGGATCGATGTTTGGCACAGGTGCCGAGGCCGGCTCTTGCGTTCGGACACAATAGAGACTTTCCAAGGAACACTTGTCCAGTGTTTCAGCCTGACCCTTGAGATCCTGTTCGGAAGACCTGTCAAAGAGCAACTGATGCGAATTCTCGCCGAACACAAGATCCCAAGGTCAGAAATCGGGGCCAGGTTCGATGATGTTGCCAAGGTTCTTACTGACGTTTTCGGAAGTAGTTCACGACTACTGGTTTACAAGACTGTCGTGGGCTTGTACGAAGAGTATTCTGTTAGAGCAAACTTCGGATTTTATGATTCTCTCAGAGAGCAACTTCTCTTTCTGAGAGAAAGAGTGCTTTCAGACATACTGAAGCCAAGACATTCACCGAGCATCGACGATTCCATCTACATTACGGGACACATACAAGACGATTAGCTCGTCAATGACGAAATCGTTTTCGTTATCAAGTGTCACAATCCAAGTGGAAGGCTGGTAACGAGAAGGTTATGCGGGTTGGGCACGTCGGTCTACAAGTGGGGTCATAAAGGTCCGGAAAAACGTGGAAAACAAATGCCAGAGTCGCGGGAGTTTGCGAACATGTTTCAGGTATCGGTCGAAGAAGGGCTCGGTAATACTCTGGGCGTGAGTGTGATGCAGACTCTGAGGAATCTATTTAGTTACTCCTTTGAAATATATGCTAAAAAGCCCCTGGAACTTCACCGCGAACTCTCCCGGGTTTTCGGGTTCGGCGCTATAACTCTGGAGAGGATGATTACGAAGGAACTCTTCCGAAGGCTAGGGCTGGATTACTCAGCTCAGCTTGACTTTGAGACGAGTGTCAACCTAGCGAGGCGCGACATGATCGCCAGCGAGAGAGGAGACAATTGAGTTGATTGCTCCAAACCAATTATTCCAATCGATGTTATCGTCCGAGATCAAGGGCGACCTACTCGTTCTCTTTCACAAGAACCCAGGGCTGATCGACAGTCTCGACGGAGTAGCCCGAAGAATTGGTCGAGTCGGCACTGCAATTCAAGCCGATGTTCAAGACATGGTGAACGTTCGTATCCTGGGCACGAAACAGATCGGAGGTCGGGAGATAATTTTCCTCGACCGTTCTGGCGACAAGGCCGCCCAAGAAACTATCATTAATTATCTGAAAAATGTCAAAGGAAAAAGAGAGTAGGTCAGAAATGGCTAGACAAAAAACTGGAATTGTCGAACTTGACGCGATGTTGCATGGAGGCTTCCTGGAACGAGACGCGGTTATGGTCGCTGGTAGTGCTGGAACCGGCAAGACCACTCTTGCACTCCAACATCTGGTTAACGGGATCACCAAGTTCGGAGAGCCTGGAATATACCTGACGTTTGAGCAGCTGCCAGACCAGATCTATCGTGATGCAGAGAATTTCGGCTGGGACCTAAGGAAGCTTGAGCAGCAGGACAAGTTCAGGCTAGTCTGCACGAGCCCAGACTTGCTGCTGGAACCGGACGGGACAGGCCAGTTGCTGGATTCTTCCATCAAGGAAATACAGCCACGGCGTATGGTCATCGACTCACTGAATCATCTGGAGATGTATCTTCCTCGGGGGGGAGATATGAGGAAAGAAGCCTACCGTATACTCAATTACGTCAAGACAAAGGGAATCAGCCCTTTGGCTATTTGGGAGACACAACAGAGTGCTGGACAAGCTTTCAGTGTTACAGATGTGGGAATGAGCTTCCTAGTCGACTGTATTCTACTCTTGAAATTTGTCGAGATAGAGTCAGCGATGAGGAAGGCCTTGGTAATAATGAAGATGAGGGGTAGCGACCATGAGAAGGAACTGAAGGAGTACGCGATAACACCTCAGGGCTTCAGGATACAAGGAGGATTCTCAGAGTACGAGGGCGTAATGTCCGGAATCCCACACAAGGTGGCCTCGGAAAAGTTCGTGGACATGTTCCGGACCGCGTCTGACAAACACAAGAACGCAACATCCCACTAGCACTAACTTAGAGTCGTCACCGTAGATCGTCCATGTCGAGAACATTGTCATTATTGTCGAGTGCTCTGGTTGTAGAAACAATGAAACAGGTCAATGATGGTCCTCTACCAGTCGGAAACGAGCCCAAAAGCGACAAGCCGAACGAGGCCTCTATCAGCTTCGTCAACCTGTTTCGACGCATCGCTGCCGAAAGCCGGAAGGAGAAGCTAACTCGTGACTGACGCGACGCTACTAACGAGCATGTGGATTGTTGCCGTACTCCAACTCGGGCTTGAAGCAGGCGTCGTTCTGTACGCATATCGACTGACTCGATTGACGGGCTCATTCAGAGCCTGGACCATGATCATACTTGCGTTCATTCTAACCACCGCCTCCAGCATATTCGGAGTCTTCCTCTTACTTCTCAACCCTGACCTCATAGCCGGGCTAGTACAGTCAATCAGTTTGCCAACATTGATCGTCAGCTACGCCGTTTCAATCGCCACTTCTCTGTTATTCTTCTTCGGTATCTTCGACCTTGTTCGAAGATTCAAGCATGCGGCGAATAAACCTCCCGGTACAAATGCATCCGCGTTTTGAATAGAAACTTCAAATCTGGGTCTCGTGTGTCGTAAGTTATTCTGCAAGCGTGTGAATTACGTCGAGGCGTCTAACAGACGCCTTCAAAGAGACTTTGCAACTCTCAAAGCTGCATTTGAGATTCGATTTGCATGGTTTCCTAGATTTATAATACGACGACATGGGAGTAGCCGCGTCTAGAGTCGTTTCTTAGATGGGAAAGATCAAGGTCGCACTCGCCGGAGTCGGAAACTGCGCAAGCGCCCTTATACAGGGCATACAATACTACCGCAAGAACCCTCCTACCGAGAACGGTCTCACAACCGGTCTCATGCATCCCAGTTTCGGACCCTACAAGGTCGAGGACATTACGTTCGTCGCCGCGTTTGAGGTGAACAGGAAGAAGATTGGAGCAGACCTTAGCAAGGCAATCTTCACAGAGCCGAATTCGGCCCCAAAGATCAGCGACGTCCCAGACATGGATGTCACCGTCAAGCCGGGTCCAGTACTCGATGGCGTAGCGCCACACATGAAAGAGGCCTTTCACGTCTACAGCAAATCTAGAACCAAGCCCGTGGATGTGGCTGCAGAGCTAAAGGACTCGGGGGCCGAAATTCTCGTCAACTATCTTCCCGTCGGAAGCGAAAAAGGCGCAAGATTCTATGCACAAGCCGCGGTCGACGCGGGCTGCGGCTTTGTCAATTGTATCCCCGAATTCATCGCCTCAACCGACAGCTGGGCGAAAAAGTTCGAGGAAAACAAGCTTCCAATTGCGGGAGACGACGTCAAGAGCCAGGTCGGTGCAACGATCGTTCACAGAGCACTAGTCGACCTCTGCTTGAAGCGAGGGGTCAGAGTTGATGAGAGTTACCAGCTAAACCTGGGGGGCGACACTGACTTTCTGAATATGACTGTCGAGGAGCGACTGCATTCCAAGAGGATCAGCAAGACTACCGCAGTCGCCAGCTTGATCCCATACTCAGTCCCAACTCGTATAGGACCCTCTGACTATGTTCCTCATCTAAAGAACAAGAAAATCTGCTACATCTACATGAAGGGCAGAGGATGGGGAAACATTCCCTTACAAATCGACTTGAAACTTGCAGTCGAAGACTCTCCCAACAGCGGCGGGGTCGTAGCCGACGTCATTAGGGCGGTAAAGATTGGGCTTGACAGAGGAATCGGCGGACCTCTGACCAGCATTTCCTCGTACAGTTTCAAGTATCCTCCGGTAAAGATTCCTGATGGTCAAGCTTCGCAGTGGGTTGAGGATTACATTCAAGGAAAGAGAGAACGCTAAGCGGCCGCGTGTCTTGCCTTTCTAGCGGAAGCGGTTGGAGCGGCTTCCATCCAGTCCACCTTCAAAGGTCCGCGTGATTTCCACTCCTCATAGTGCTCCATAATTCCTGTAAAAAGTAACGGAAGCCCGATGGTCGCGTCCAAGTGGACAGTGCACTGCTCAGCATTGGGGTCAAGCTTTCCCCACGACTGACTCTCAGGAAGCTCACAGCCAGACAATCCCCCAAACTTCGGATCATCAGTCGTAACTTGCATAGCGTAGCTATGCGGGGGAACGGCCCAGCCGGAAATCTCGGCCATCGGCACGACCTGTTGAATGTAGTTCTTCGGGGTGCCGCCGCCAATGAATATCACTCCTGACTTGGGGAACTGCCTCTTGAGGTCCATGATCTCAATATTGTCCATCAACGCGTCATAAACGGCGGGTGGAGCGCTCTTCTTGAGCTTCTCATTACGGTAGACGGTCAACGCCATACCAATCGAACTGTCAGCCAGCGCAGGACAGAAAATCGGGAGTCTCTCTTTGGCAGCGGTTGCGAGGATACCGTAATCGTCTCTTATTCGTTCACCCATCATCTGGAATAATTCCCTGCTCGAGTAAGACCCAGGCTGAAGGCTATCTGCAAAATTCTCTACGAACTCGTCCGCTTTCGTAAACGTAACGTCATCGGCGTATGTATCGTAAACTCGGTCTATGCGCATCTTTCGTAGAGTCGGATCGTCAATGTGGCCGTGAGCCATGTAATGACGACCACCGAGCGATTCGTACAAGTCGTGACTAAGATTTGCACCCGTAGATACTAGTACGTCTATCGCGTGAAAGGCTATCAAGTCTCGAATAATTCTCCTCATTCCGCCAGCTATCATCGCTCCTGAGAGTCCGAAGAAGATAATTGGTCTCTCGGGATCGTTCAACATCTTGAGCCAAATCTTGTAACAACGGCCCAGGTTCCGGCTCTGGAAGGAAGTAGCGTTGAATGCTTCCAACGCTTCGCTAACGCTCCGGACCTTAGCAACATCATAATGTTGCACGGGATGTTTGAAAGCGTCGCCTCTAGGCGAAAAGCGAATACTCGACGTTGTTTGCGGAGAATATACTTTCGAGTGAGAATTGGAATTTCTGTTTGTTCTCATCTTGTAGTACTTGGGTCTGAAAAGTTGTTTCTATTTCTATTAAAAACTACCCTTCCACCTAGTTTCTGCTTCTGCGCGCAAACAAAAGTCCCTCGTCGAGAGGTTCAACCTTCTAGCAGTCCGAGTTCGCTCATCAATCTCTTGTAATGTGAATTGATAATTTCCCAGATCTTGTCTCTGATAACTCCAGTCGCTGTTTCGCGTTCGAACGTTAGCTCCAGGGCTTGCTCTGGAAGCTTGAAGCTTGAAATCCTTACCTCAGGTAGGTTCGCCTTCGATAGATCCTCGTTTATCGAGTGCTCTAGATCCTTCAAGCGCGCTGGGGTCTGCAAGCTTGGCTACAGCCGAAGAAACTCTTCTGGACTTCGATATCTTTCGATTGTAACTGAGAGATGCTCTCCTGAGGATTGGCTTGACCCTTACTCACGAGATGCGGTCCGAGACTCTATCTCTTGCTTCAGGTCCAAGAATGCTCGATTGACCTCGTCGACGGATGCCTCATCCTCAAGCGTTGTCACATCACCGATAGGCTTCCCAGCTACCACAGCCTGCACAACCCGACGCATTATCTTGGCACTACGAGTCTTTGGAAGCTTCGAGACGAAGAATATCTGTTTCAGGGACGCAATAGGTCCCACCTTTTCCCTCACCCAATCGTTAAGCTCGCGGCCAAGTTGCTCACTCGGAGCCTGACCAGCCCTCAATATTACAAATGCGACAGGCACCTCGCCCTTCAATTTGTCCGGCACGGCTACTGCAGCGGCCTCCGCAACAGCACGATGCTGGATCAGGGCAGATTCCAGCTCGTATGTGCCCAACCTGTGACCTGCCACTTTGATCACCTCGTCGGCTCTCCCTAAGATCCAGAAGTAACCGTCATCATCCCTCACCGCATAGTCCCCAGGATAGAAGCTGCCAGGGAACTTGATCCAATATACCTCCCTGTATCGATCAGGGTCCTTGTGAATCGTCAGAGGCATTCCTGGCCAAGGATTTCTAATCACGAGGTATCCTCTCTCCAGCGATTTCTGTCCCTTACCGTCATCGTCGACGACATCAGCGTCGATTCCGAGAATAGCCAGTCCGTTCGTCCCGGGTTTCATCGGCACCATGTAAAGCCCGGGAGTGTGGCTGACGAGAATGCCGCCGGTCTCTGTCATCCACCATGTGCTGCCAAAAGGAATCTTGTCTCTTCCGACGTGGCGGTGCATCCAGCGGAATGCTTCCGGATTGATTGGCTCCCCGACAGAGTGCATGAGTCGGACTGAACTAGTGTCGTGTTTCTTGACCCACTCTTCGCCGTTCTTCATGAAGCTGCGGATTGCAGTTGGCGAGGTGTAGAGAACGTTCACGCCGTGTCTCTCTATGATCGAGACCCATCTATCGGGTTCAGGATATTCCAATGCTCCCTCATACATTAGCCCGGTCATTCCTTCCATTAGTGGGCCGAAGACGATGTAGGAGTGGCCTGTTACCCAGCCGATGTCGGCTGTACACCAGTAGACATCGTCGTCCCTCGCGTCGAAGACCCATCTCATGGTCGCATGTAGCAGGGTCAGGTATCCACCAGTATCGTGGACTTGGCCTTTGGGCCGGCCGGTTGTCCCAGAAGTGTGGAGTATGTAGAGGGGGTCTTCTGATCTGACCGGCTCAGGCTCAACGTACACTGTCTCAGGCGTTTCTTCAAGAATATCATCGAGAAACGCGTCTCGATCCCTGTTCATCGAGACGTCGTTTCCTGTGTGTCTGACGACAATGATTTTCTTTACGCAGGCAGCTTTCTCAGAGGCCTTGTCTGCGACCTCTTTGAGCTTGATGAGGTTGCCTCTCCTTCTGCCACCGTCAGCAGTGACGAGTAGCTTGGCATCTGCGTCGACGAGCCTGTCTGCTAGCGAGTCGGCACTGAAGCCGGAGAAGATCACTGTGAAACAGGCCCCGAGCCTCGCCGCTGCGAGCATGAATATTGGGAACTCTGGAATCATTGGCAGATAGAATCCAATGGTGTCTCCCTTTCTGATTCCGTACTTCTCTCGGAGAACGTAGCTGATTCGGTTTACGTCGCGATAGAGATCTTGGTAGGTCAGCTTACGAATCTTTGTGGGGGCTCCGTTCTCGGTCGGTTCTCCTTCCCATATGATCGCGAGCTTGTTCTTTCTCCATGTGTGGATGTGTCTGTCGAGGCAGAGGTATGACGCGTTGAGTTGTCCGCCGGGAAACCATTTGTAGAATGGAGGATTGGAGTCGTCGAGGATCCTGTCCCATCTTTTGAACCAGTCGAGTTCGGAGGCTACGCCTGCCCAGAACTCCCTGTAGTTCGCGACGGTATTCTTGTGGAGTTTCTGGTAGGATTCTATCGGTATGAGTGTCCGCTTGTTCTCTGGGACGATCTTTTCGTCGAATGGGAGGGCCCAGTTTACAGACATGTGTTTGAAGAGGATTAGCTGATTCTAATAGGCGTTCTCGAAGGGTTGAGAGGACGCGCAGATTCGGCTTTTAGAATTGAGCGATGTTTCTAGGGTGATTCGCGCCTTCGTTTCCAGAGGCGGGACGAGTCTTCGGCTAAATTGTCGTGTCGGTGTTCCCATGCTTTGTGCTCGGGCATATGTTTTTCGCAAAAGGTTTTGTGGCAGTATTCGCATTCTATGTTGAGGGGCGATTCTGTTCCGCATTCGGCACACTTGATCACCATCAACGACTCCTAGCTTTAGGATGGCTCTGGGGCCGTTTAAGCGTGTTCTTGCACTTGCTGCGTTATCGCGCTGTTGTCCCATTCTAGTATTAACTGCTTGAGTATCTTCGCGCGCGGGTTATCGAGTTTCAGTTTGAACATTCGGACTCTTCCATAGTCGTGTTCTTCTACTATGGCGGCGTCGGACAGGTCTTCGAGGTGGCGTTCGGTGGAGCTGTAGCTCTGGTCCGTTTGCTTTGCGATCTCTGTAAGATGCAGTTCTCCCACGTGGGATAGGACGGTTAGTATTTTGATTCGTCCTGTGCTGGAGAGGACTCTTGCGAGCGAGTGTTTCTCGGGCAATCGGCTAGGGCCGGCGTACTAGGCTCGATTCTAGCCATCGGCGTATGGCGGATGCAGGTGCTGTGGGTAGTCCTAGGAGTGTTGTTTTTCCTCTGAAGCCTGCGGTGGAGGGCTGGGTGGAGACTATGCCCGTGGCGCCGAGGTTCTGGACGTACTTCCAGACCTGGGTGTGGGCTCTGTATGGTTCCTTGTATTCTTCGCATGCCATCTTGTAGGCTATCTCTGTCTCGCCCATAGACGCGTATGTCTCTTGGGTCCGCTCTAGGGTCCTGGCAAGGCCTAGGAGTAGTAGCTTCTCGTGTAGGTTCAAGTGTTGGGCGTAGTCTGTTCTCATGACTGGGTAGACGCTCTGGGCTGCGGCCCGGACGTGTTCCGCCGTCACTTCTCGCGATGTTTCAGTGTCTGCGTATTTTCCGGCTCGCCAGACGAGTTCGATCGCATATCTCGCGTCGCCTGCCGGTGCTGCCATGTCAGCGATGAATTCTACGACTTCTTCGGATATTGTTCCTTCTTTGAAGGCTAGTTCTACTCGTTCTCTGAGGATTGATTCAAGCTGGTTGATCGTGTAACGGTCTAGTCGTATCACGTTTCGTTGGAGTGTGCTCTGGGTGCTCCTGTCGAGATCATCTAGGTTCCGTAGTTCTCGTATGATGACGATTAGTGATAGTCTGACCGGTCGGCCGGGACGTTCCTCCTGTATTCGTGTGAGGTTGTAGAGGCTTGTTGATCCTTCAGCCTTGATCAGCACGTCCGCTTCGTCTAGTGTGAGTATTATGTGTAGGTTCTTGCTCTCCAGCTGGTCTAGGAGTATGTGTAGTAGTTCTTCGCTGGAGAATCCTCGCTGGGGGAATTGGGGTGTGAAGTTCTGTAGGACTCGTTTGAGGATCATGAAGAGGCTGCCGCGGAATTCTCGGCAGTTGATGTGAATATACTGGAGATTCAGCTTGAGCGTCTTGGCTGTCCGGGTGATGTCTGTTCCGAAGCGTTGTGTGAGGACAGTCTTCCCCGTTCCGATGTCGCCGGTTACTAGGATTTTCGGGCTGGTGGTTCCGGGCCGGTCTATGACGGACCGGAATAGTTCGGCTAGGAATCTCAGCTGTGTCTCTCGGTGGGGGAGCCGGGAGGGTAGCCATTCTAGGCCTAGTGGTTCTTCGTTCTTGAATATGCTGGGTCTGGATAATGCTTCTCGGACGATCTCGCCGGGAGGCAGTAGAGTATTCTTCTGGGTCAACATCGATTACTTCCGGTGAGTAAGCTCTCAAACTATACTGTTGAACGTATAAAATGAGCAGAGAGCGATGAAAGTAATCCTCTGCTGGGGAGGAAGAGACTGAAAGAGAAGGCGATCAAGAGGTATAGAGTACCTTTCAGAGTAGAAATGGTAGCATATTCTAGTCGGAGAAATCGTTCAGATCAAGCCCTGATCGCAAATCAAAGCATACGATTTGAGATCACGAGATTTTCACGCTGACTTCCACGCTTAATCTGCGATCAGAGAAACAGTCGACGGTCCCATTCTGCGCCCTGAACCAATAGACTCGCCTAGAACAGTTCCAACCGGCGGGACACCTAGCTAGAAAATCTCAAAAGCAGTTGCTCCTCACGACACAAAACACGTCTTTGGACAACCAATCACCGTTGGAGACAGGTCGATTGCGGTCTTTTTCTCTTCCCGTTATCTTCTCTTTTTCCACTAACTATTTCTCGACCCCCCCGGGGTATGTCAAAACAAAAAAACTCGTTCACACTTTACAGCCCTTGCAAGAATGAACTTGCAAGGCTCGGCTATTCCAGCGAGAGAATCTGCTTGTTTCTGCGAATCGGAACAAAGAGAGCGTGCGAAAGAAGCCCTAGCCGAAGTATTTCCGGACCATCTTCATACCGATATCGCTGGCCGCCCATTTCTCCCCGTTGAACTTGACCGCTCCCAACCGCTCAAGGTTCGCCAAGTGCTCCCCGAGTTTCTCCGCCGGGAACCCTTTCTCCTTATGACCAGGATAGATGTCCCCGAGACCTTTCGAGATCTCGCGAGCCGTCCTCGGAGTCTCGCAGATCCGGACAATCTGAATATTAGTCTCCGTCGTCGTCAGTATCCGGAAGATCTCTTCCTCCGATAGCCGCGGCTTGGTCAAGCTGAAACTCACAGCACCAGCAGTCTGCGAAGGACCAACCTTCGGCCCGTGCCTCCGATGCCGCATGAACGAGTAGCTCACAGCTCCCCAAGTAGCCAACAATAGGGTCCAGACGAACCCCGCATTCGCAAGAAGACCAACGATCTCGTCGAACTGGAGAGCAACAGTAGTCATCATTCTACCTCACCCTATGTAGTGCCGCCATCTCGATCCCCGCAGAACCCACACGGTACGCGTAGACCTTCATATCCGTAAACGCTCCAGGCATCTTCAACACACGCATCTTACGAGCATAATCCTCACTACCGAAAGGCTCAGTCGACAAGTCAACTACTCCATCACTGAGATGCTTCACAGTATTCTCAACATGCTCATTATGCACTCCCTTATTGGCCAACAGAAGATACAATCCCGACGTCTCACGTACATGAGTCTGCAGCGCTTTCAGCGTCTGCTCAACAGCCGGAAACGGCGCAGAACGAATAACATCACTCAAACTATCCACCACAAGCGTACAAGCGCCCAGAGGCGCAACAACCTGTGGAAACTCCTTCGCTAAGAGATTCGCGGGACCAATATCCCAGTTAACCATCCCTGACGCTTTCTCCTTCTTCATCCCGAAACTATCAATGAACCACATCTTCCGCGAATCGAAAAATCTCTCAAGACCCCAGCCATACAAATTCATCTCTGCAACAATATCCTCCCAGGAACGGCCCGTCGTGAAATAGACCGCAGGCCGACCATCAAGCAACCCTCGATACATGATCTGCTGAACGCAAGTAGTCATTCCCGTATCTGCCTCGCCCAGGAAGAGGATGATGCTACCCGAGGGAAGTCCGCCCATGGACTCATCGAATGCCGATATTCCGCTCGAAAGATTCTGCAATTCCTATACCTGTCCTTGTCTCTGCTGTCCCTTGTTTTCCGTTGCGAAACCCTGCTGGTCGATGGCGTGGGCTTGCCCTTGAACCCCTTGTTCCACTACCCCGGAACCGTCGGATACTGGAACCGTCCCCGTAACAATCTCTTCGAAGCCCGAGTCAGCGGCTCCGGCGCTTTCTCCGTTGAGTTTGGAGGCGCCTACCACCGTGACCAGCACTTCTTACACCGATCGGTCCCTTGATGTTCACACCCTCGGTTCCGATCGTGAAGGCGAAGTCGTTGAGACTATGGCTTGTTCCACGCATCTTCCGGACGAAGAGCTTCCGAAGTGGCGAGCTCTGCTTGACGAGCGAGAGCACCATGACTCCAGTGGCGAGAAACTCTTCAATCCCATAGCGGCTGATGAGCCCCGAACCCTCTACGATCTCCGTAGTCATCACAGTAGTGCAGCCCACGTCCTTGAGCAATAGCCCGACTTCGAGGAATATTTCTCGCAGAGTGTTGAGGTCAGTGACCCGGAATCCAAAGCCTGGGAGTGAATCCACAACCAGCCTCGTAGCTCCCAACTGTTCTACGAGTATCTTGACCTCGGAGAGCTTGGATCTCAAGTTGTACAGTATCGATTGCAATGACTCTTGTTCAGCCATCTCCGACTCGACACGCTGGTAGACTGCGTCAACCATTCCGATCTTCTTCTCAGCTTCGAGCTTCTTGAAGTCCCAGCCAAAGCGCAGCATGTTTGCTCGGAACTCCGTCGGAGGCTCTTCCGTCGAGACGTAGACACCGGGCTCACTGTATCGCGTCGCGCCTTTGTACAGATACTGTCCGCAGCAGATGGTCTTCCCGCATCCGGCGCCCCCAGCGAGTAGAACTCGTGCGCCTTTGGGAAATCCGCCTTCAAGCACGTGGTCCAATCCGGGGATACCAGTGTGGACCCTTTCAATTGCCTCTTCCATAATGTCCCGTTCCTATCGGTCGGAAAATCCACGATAAGCCTAGAGTAACTTGAGGAAGGATGCGACAGTAACATTGAATGATCTGAAATATTCACGACTCTGATTACTCAACAAATTCTTAGCTAACGATTTCCTTACGCGGCCCAAATTTTTCCTTTTCCGACCAAGGAACCTTTTTAGGGCAAGATACGCCGAAGTCGGTCCCTTCCGTGAGCAAAATGCCAGAACGGGGATACTCGGTCACTGGGCTGGACCCAGATCGCACTGTGAGGTGTGCTGGCCGAGAACTTCGAATATCCCCTAAGGCTTCAGTCGAACTTTGCCGCACGATCCGGGGAATGAAACTCCCGGAAGCGAAGAAGCTACTAGAACGAGTAATCGAAAAAAAGGTCGCGGTCGCATATCGCCATTATCACAAAGAGGTTCCGCATCGTCGAAATCTTACCGAACCCTTCTACGCCGGAAGATATCCCCAAAAAGCAGCAGGGAGGCTCCTTCGGCTCTTAGAAGAGCTCGAGGCAAACGCGGAATACCGGAACCTCGATACGGAGAGGCTGAAGATAATACACGCGGCGGCCCAGAGAGCCAACAAGATTCCGAAACGAAATCCCCGAGCATTCGGACGCTCAGACCTTCTCCAAGGGACAACCACCCATATCGAACTAGTCGGCTTCGAGGCCGAATGATTGTCAGTAACCAAATATTTCATCAAGGATGTCTCTCGACGTCTCGAGATCGACGAGTTACTCCAGAGAGATTTGAAACGAGCGGGTTACAGCCGAGTCGAACTCACAAAAAGCCCGGTCGGAACTAGAGTCGTAATCTACGCCGCGAAGCCAGGAATGGTCATAGGTCGAAGAGGCCAGAGCATCAAGGATCTGACAAAACTTCTCGAAACGAAATTTGGCATCGAGAATCCTCAGTTATCCGTAGCAACCATCGAAATACCTGAACAAGACCCGAAAGTCGTCGCATCTCAAGTCGCGCAGGCATTACAGAGAGGAGTGCATTTCCGAAGAGCGGCCTACTGGGCGATCCAGAGAGTCATGGAATCCCAAGCTCTAGGTGTTGAGATCATAATCCGCGGAAAGCTCACTACCGAAAGGTCAAGATTCGAAAAGTTCCGAGCTGGATATCTCCCGAGAGTTGGAGATCCAGTCTTGAAAAGTGTGAAAGTCGCAGTAGCGGACGTTCAATTGAAACAGGGACTGTTCGGCATCAAAGTCAGAATCCTGCCTCCCACAGTGGATTTCATAGACAAGCCCACGATGAAGACTCCGCCGCCCAGTGTTGCGCCGACACCTACGGTTCAAGCGGCCGTTGCGGAAGCCGTTGAGGTAGAAACGGAGAAGGAGGAGCCAATTGGCAATACTGCGCAAGCGTGAGATGAAACAGATGCTCCCCGAAGAGCGGAAGAAGAAGATCTCAGAACTCAGAGCCGAACTCACCACAATACGAACATCGGTGAAGTCAGGAGGAACAGTAGAGAATCCTTCAAGAGTTAAAGAACTTCGCCGAACAGTAGCGAGACTCCTTACAGCAGAGAACAGTCCAGTCATCACGGAGGAACCTGAATAGATGCCGATAACGCCACAAAACATCCTTGCGCACGAATGGATAGGACTCCACGTTAAAGTACAGGCTTGTCCAGACCGTCGACTGAAAGGCCTCCTTGGAATAGTGAGAGACGAAACAAGAAACACTCTACTAATCGAGGCCCGGAACCGACTAGTGAGGGTGCCAAAAGATAATGCTCTATTTGTCGCGACTCTCCCGACTGGAGAAATAATTCCAGTTCAGGGCCCGGCTCTCAAATACCGACCTGAAGACAGAGTAAAGAAGGGGCTCGCAAAATGGTAGTACGCAACATCGGACTAGACGTCAAACCGCCAAAAGCCGGGTGCAACGATCCTGTCTGCCCATTCCACGGAAGCCTGTCCGTGAGAGGAAGAGTCTTTGAAGGAACGGTGTCAACGTCAAAGTCCCCGAAAACCGTATCAGTTGAGCGCGCTTACTTGCACTATTATCCAAAATACAGCAGATACGAAAGGCGGAGAAGCAAGACGCTGGCCCACAACCCGCCCTGCATCGCCGCAACAACAGGCGACCGAGTAACAATAGCAGAATGCCGACCGCTCAGCAAAGAAGTCTCGTTCGTTGTGATAGATAGAAAAGGAGTAGCAGAATAGACGTGCCCGCGCCCAAGACAAGAGCGGTAAGCGCCCGTGGAATGGTGGAATACAGACCGAGAATCGCTCGGGGCCTTCCAGTTGGCACCCGGCTCACATGCGCTGATAACACTGGAGCGAAAGAATTGAAACTCATAAACGTCCGAGGATACCACGGGCGCCTCCGACGAGTCCCCGCCGCCTGCGTCGGAGATATGATAATGGTGTCGGTGTCTAAAGGCAAACCCGACCTGAGGAAACAAGTTTTTCCTGCAGTCGTTGTGAGACAGGTGCGAGCGCTGCGTAGACCGGATGGGACGAGACTCTCCTTCGAAGATAATGCCGGAGTCCTAATGACCCCGGAGGGCGAGATGAAAGGAACAGAGATCAGGGGACCCGTCGCTCGGGAGGCAGCCGAGAGATGGCCTCGAGTAGCGAACCTAGCTTCAACGGTGATATAGACCACGGCCAGCTCGAAACCCTCCAAACAGAGAAAACGCTTCTTTCAAGCCCCCAAGCACAAGCGGCGAAAGATGCTATCCGCTCGATTATCCGACGACTTGACAGCAAGGCACAAGGTCAGACGCATTCCACTCAGAACTGGAGACACTGTGCGCATCATGAGGGGCGAATTCGCGGATTTGGTGGGAAAGGTGGAGAAGGTGGAATATTCAACAGGAAGAATCTTCGTGGAGGGCATGACCAGGGAGAAGGCGGCCGGAATCTCATCAAAACTTCCCATTCACTCTAGTAAGGTACTCATCACCAACCTTAACCTGTCTGACAAGTGGCGGAGCGGACTCCTCTCCGAGAAATCAAAGATGGTGGAATCTTAGACAATGGCACGCAAGGGAGGATCCAGACAGCTCAAACGCGAACCAGCACCGGGATTCTGGCCGATAAAGCGCAAGGAACGAACGTGGGCGCCGAATACGAGACCCGGTCCCCATTCTAGAGGGAAGAGCCTACCGCTTGTAATCATTATCCGAGAAATTCTGGGATACGCCAGAACGGCCAAAGAGGCAACACGAATCATCAGCACCGGCAAGGTCAAGATAGACGGGGTCGTTAGAAGGGATCATCGATTCCCCGTTGGCTTGATGGATGTTCTACAGGTCGAAGGTGCCGGCCAGATCTTCCGCATCCTACCCAAACCGAATAGAGGACTAACACCAACGCCAATCTCTGAAAAGGAAGCAGGCTTCAAACTCTGCAAGATAATCGGAAAGAGGAATATTGAAGGAGGAAAAATCCAGCTCAATCTTCACGACGGCCGAAGCATTATCCTCCAGAGTCAGAGCGGTAGACAGAAAACGGAAGGGGAATTCGCGCCGGGGGGAGCAATGCAACTTGGCCTACCCAAACAGAACATGATGGGACTGGTGCCGTTTCAAACCGGCGCTTTGGGACTAGTCGTCGACGGTAGAAACCAGGGAATCTTCGGAAAGATCACGACAATAACCCCCGGTACTCACACTCGTCCCAAGATAGTCAAGATCGAGACGGGTAGCGAAGCCTTCGACACGCCAGCAGAATACGTGATACCAGTGGGCACTCAAGCATCCCTCGTCGGGCTAGGAGAAAAGTAGAATGTCTGAATCCATCGCGAAAGAAGAGTCGACCAACCCGTTGAGAATAGTCAGAATCGAGAAAGTCACACTGAACATCGCGACCGGCAAATCAGGCGAACCACTCGAAAAAGCGAAAAAAGTTCTCACCCAGCTGACCAACAAGACCCCGACAACCAAACAAGCGAAGAAAGCGATCAAAGATTTCGGTGTCAGAAAAGGAGAACCAATAGCAGCAGTCGTGACGCTACGCGGGAAGGACGCGGGCGAGTTCTTGAAGAGAGCGCTGGACGCTGTCAGCAACAAGATCAACGAGAGGAGCTTCGATGACTATGGCAACGTCTCCTTTGGAATCAAGGAGCACATCGAAATCCCGGGAACCAGATATGTTCCTGAGCTGGGAATATTCGGCGCAACCATTCACGTCACGCTGGGACGGCCCGGATATAGGATCCGGTCGCGAGCCATCCGTCCTTCAAAGATAGGACGCAAACACTACGTTTCGAAGGAAGACGCCGTCAAGTTCATGCAGAACAACTTCGGAACAAGCACTGGAAACTGAGAAGCGTCATGGCCAAGATAAAGGCGAAGAAGCAGAGGAAGTATGGAAAGGGAGCTCGTCCATGCAAGCGCTGTGGCCAGTACGGACCTATCGTGAGGAAGTATGGACTCAACTTCTGCAGACAATGCTTTAGAGAAGTAGCCGTGGGACTCGGATTCAAGAAATACATGTGACCAAGAATGGAACCAATCTCTAACATGTTCTCATCCATCCTCAACAACGAACGCCGACACAAACACGAATGCATAGTCTACCCTGCATCCAAACTGATGGGGCAAGTTCTTCGTGTGATGCAAAAGTACGGCTATGTTGGAGAGTTCGAATTCGTCGACGATGGAAGGGGAGGAAAATTCAAGATACAACTCCTGGGACGAGTCAACGACTGCGGAAGCGTAAGGCCCAGATTCTCATCCACCATTGGCGAGTTCGAAAAATGGGGAAAGCGCTTTCTTCCCTCTCGAGACGTAGGAATACTCATACTAACAACACCGAAGGGAGTCTTGGCACACAAGGAGGCGCGCGAGGCCGGGGCTGGAGGCCAACTCCTGGGATACGTTTTCTGAAAGGTGAAACATGACGACAAGGTTTGAGACTCTTCAAAGAACGGTCTCCATCCCAGACCAGGTATCCGTGCAGGTCGAGGGACGAACTGTAAAGGTAAAGGGTCCACTAGGGTCACTGCAAGAAGATTTGTCCCACCTTCCAGTCTCAATCGACGTGGACGACAACAAGGTCCGACTGGAAACTAGCTGGCCGAGAAAGAGGGAGATCGGAATGCTGGGAACAGCAGCTGCCCACGTCCGAAACATGCTCAAAGGAGTCACACAAGGCTACAGATACGAACTGCGCACAGTCTACGCCCACTTTCCAGTAACCGTGAAGGTGGACGAGAAGGCTAAGGTGTTGAAGATAGAGAATTTCACTGGCGAGAAGACGCCAAGATACGCGAAGATAGTTGAAGGAGTAAAAGTGGATGTCAACGGTGAGGACATCTCGGTGCAGGGTATCGATTTGAAATCGGTTAGTCAGACCGCAGCCAACATTCAAGATAGTACCAAGATCAAGAAGAAGGATCTCCGAGTCTTCCTGGACGGAATATACGTCTCCGGAAAAGGACCCGCACAAACGTCGAAGAAAACTGCCAAGTGAGAGAGATGAAAGGGTCAAAACCCGAGTTCAGACGCCAAGAGAGCTGGAGATACAAACGGGTCAAGGAGAACTGGCGTAGACCCCGGGGCGTTACGAGCAAGATGAGAAAGGAGGAGAGCGGCTTTCCCGCCAAAGTCAAGAACGGATACGGCTCAGCAGCCTCCACCCGCGGCCTCCACCCTAGAGGCCTGGTCGACCAGCTCGTATGGAGGGAAGTAGAGCTGGAGAAGCTTGATCCTAAGATACACATTGTCAGGATAGCAGCACGGGTTGGAGAGAAAAAGAGGCGCGGAATACTCACAAAGGCGAAGGACCTGAACTTCCACATTGCAAACCCTGGAAGGGAGGAGGGACGAGCAGTGACTGAGGCACTTCCTGTTGAGGAGGAGAAGGCTTTGTCAGAACAGACGGTTGAGGAGAAGATGGAAGAAAAAGCCGAGGTCGCTGAAGACGAGGATATCGGCAAGGCAGAGGAGAGTTCTCAATGAGTCTGAAGAGCCAGAAGAGACTGGCCGCGAGCTTGCTGGGCGGGGGATTGAACAGGGTCTGGATCGACCCGGAAGAGAACGACCGGGTCCAATCAGCGATTACCCGCGAAGAGATCAAGAGTCTCATACGCGAAGGAAGGATCAGTCTCCTGCCAAAGACCGGGATCAGCAGAGGCAGACATCGCGCTAAGTCCGGCAGAAGGAAGAAGGCTGGCAGTAGAAAGGGGGGTCAGAAGCCTGGCAAGGAGGCTTGGGTCCTCAAGATCAGAGCGATCCGGAGACACTTACGATGGCTGAGAGATAAGAGACAACTGTCCGCCGGAAACTACACTACTCTGCTGGGTATGGCGAAGGGTGGAGCGTTCCGTAGTGGGTCGCATGTAGATGAGTATGTAAAGGCCCATCAACTGGTAAAGAAGCGTTAGTCCATGGCTGACAGTCCCCGCTATGCGCTGCCTTACCGGCGACGGAGAGAGGGCAAGACAGACTACAAGCTGCGTCGGGCACTAGTCAAATCGGGCAAGCCGCGGGCTGTTGTCAGGCTTACCAACAAGTATGTTACTGTGCAGATCACTGATGCAACCATCACCGGGGATATTGTAAGGGCCTCAGCTTCTTCTCGAGAGCTTCCTAAGCTGGGTTGGAAGGGCGGGCTTGGAAATCTTCCCTCGGCCTACTTGACGGGAGCGCTCGCAGCTCGAAGAGCTGTGCAGAGAGGGATCAAAGAGGCAATTCTGGATCTTGGGCTTAAGGGTCCGACGAAAGGCTCGAAGCTCTTTGCGGTGCTGAAAGGACTGGCGGATTCTGGTCTCACTGTTCCACACTCTCCAGAAAAGCTTCCACCCATGGAACGGATCGGAGGCAATCACATCGCTACGTACGCGAAATCTTTGGCGGGCGAGCACGATCTGTACAAGAAACGATTCAGCGCCTACCTCAGCCGCGGGTTGAAACCTGAGGATCTGTCTGGACATTTCGAAGAGATTAGGAAGACTGTCTCAACAGCACCCTTGGAGGCGGCCAAATGAGCCAGCGTCCCGGTCAAGAGATCGGATGGGTTCCGAAGACGAAGCTCGGCCGACAAGTCCAGCAAGGAGAGATCATTTCGATGGAGGAGATCTTCACTCAAGGATTGAGGATCAAAGAGCCGGAGATTGTTGATACACTCCTGCCGAACATTCAGCAAGAGGTTCTCGGCATAGGGTTTGTGCAGAAACAGACAGACGCTGGGGAGAGATCGAGGTTCAGAGCCGTTGTCGCCATCGGTAATGGTGACGGGTTTATTGGAATTGGCGAGGGGAAGGCGCGCCAGGTTCGGACGGCGATCGATAAGGGGACGGTCCAAGCTAAGCTGAATATTATTCCTGTACGGCGGGGTTGTGGGAGCTGGGAGTGTCGCTGCGGGACTCAGCACACTGTCCCGTTCAATGTTACAGGTAAGACTGGGAGCGTTCGGGTAGAAGTGTTGCCTGGGCCGCGGGGTCTGGGATTGGTTGCGGGGGAGATTCCGAAACAGGTTCTCCGGCTAGCGGGTGTGAGGGATTGCTGGACTCGGACGTTCGGGTCGACATCGACTTTGTCATCGTCGGCGTTGGCGGTGTTTGACGCGTTGACGCAGACGTACAACGTTGTGACGCAGAGCGACTGGGTGAACTAGATGGAGTCGCCGAGCAAGAATCCTATCCTCGCGGTTAGGCTCCGCGGGACGGCTTCGGACAATCCGGATGTTCAGAGGACGATGGAGTCGTTGAAGCTAGAACGGACCTTCCAGGCTAGGCTGTTAGATAATACGCCGTCCAATCTAGGAATGCTTCGCTCAGCCAAGGTTCTGGTGGCGTGGGGAGAGGTCAGCCCGGACCTGCTGGGACGGGTCTTGGAGAAGAGGGGTGAGCGTGATGGGGCTGATAGACTAGATGATGGTTTTCTCAGACTCTTGGGAAGGTCGAGTTTTGACGATCTGGCGAAGGCGGTCGTGGCGGGAGAGACGAGTCTACACGAACTGTTGCGGGCTGGTCTGAAGGTGCCGTTCAGATTCCATCCGCCTCGCGGAGGGTTCAAGAGGAGTCTAAGGCGGGCTGCGACTGACGGTGGCGAGCTAGGCTATCGGGGCGCGGATATCAATAGTCTTGCTAAGCGTATGATCTGAGTCGGGCCGGATAGGAAACTCGAATATAGTCTCATATGATCATTCTGTCTTTGGTTGTCTAGTGTTTGGCTCCGCGTAAAGAAGCTCGGCGTCACCGTAGCCGTTCAGGCTGGTGGTTCGACGTTTTCGACGAGATGGAACGGATGGACCGGTTGATGGATGATATGATGCGGAAGGCGGTGGAGATGCCGAAGGCGCAAGAGGGAGCCTCACCGTTCGTCTACGGGTTCTCAATGTCTGTCGGTCCGGACGGGAAGCCGATCATACGCGAGTTCGGGAACGTGGAACCGGGCGCGCGGGGTCCCCAGGTCAAAGAGGAGAGAGAGCCGCTCGTGGATGTCATGGACACTGGAAAGGAGGTGGTCGTGGTGACCGAACTGCCCGGGGTGGAGAAGGAAGATATCAAACTAGAATCCACAGATAGAGCATTGAAGATCAGTGTCGACTCGGCGAAGAGAAGGTACCTGAAGGAGCTGGAAATGCCGCACATGGTTGATCCACGAACCGCGAAGGCCACGTACAAGAATGGAGTGTTAGAGGTCCGGTTCGCGAAGAGCGACGAGAAGAAACCCACACGACCCATACCAGTAGAATAGCCTCGAAGAAGGATTACGAGAAACACCGCACTCGTGCCGAGAGAAAATATTTGCAACCCCCCCATTTTTCCGGAGGCCTCTCGCGAGTTGACGCTGTTCTGGGCGAGTCTCGCGATTCAACGCGCAGATTAGAACGGTCCGCTGTTTTTCCAGAGTGGAAATCGAGCCAATAGCCCTTCGTGAAAGTCTCGTGATCTAGAAACGCCTGCCCAGATTTCCGATTAAGCTTATTCTGTGATTATCCGGTTTCAAGAGGTACAGCCTGCGGGTTTCTTTCTCGGAAGAGCCCTGGAAGAGGAAGAGATTACCGTCTGTTAATTCCCTCCAAAAGTCGAGTTCTGTGTCGTGAGGAGCAACTACTTTTGAGATTTTCTAGCTAGGTGTCCCGCCGGTTGGAACTGTTCTAGGCGAGTCTATTGGTTCAGGGCGCAGAATAGAACCGTCACCTGTTTTTCTGATCGCAGATTGAGCGGAGAGGTCAGCGTGGAAAAGTCGCGATCTCAAATCGCCTGCCCCGATTCCGGATCGGGGGTGATTCCGGGCGATTTCTCGGACTGGAAAATGCTATCTTTTCTACTCTGAAGGGTAAGTTATCCCTTAACCTTTACTATTCATACTCTAAAAAGTATGTTCTTGACTGATGAAAACCCTGAAAACAGAGAGGCGACGGGATCAACCAGACCTCTATTGGAACGACCTAACCTCCCCGACCCGTTGCGACCCAGACCGATAGAGCCTCTGCCCTCACCCCTCAGACCCGGACAGTACATAGGTTCACGAGAAGAAGAACTCGGAAGAATACTCAAAGAAATACTAGACCGACTAACAACGATAGAAACCAGACTGAAAACAATAGAAGAACAACTCAAGGCCAGACGCTGACATTCATCCTGCACCTATCCACGGTTGGTCTTAGAGTATTCCAGCTCCGACTTCGCCGCCATTATGAAATCGTTCTTGCTCAGACCCTTGAGGGTATGGGTCGACAATCCTACCTTCACACGGCGCCACCCGATGAAGAGGTCGGGATGATGATTCTCCATCTCAGCAATCTTGCCCAACGAATAGGCAAAGTCAAGACCATCCAGATAGGATTTGAATCGAAACTCTTTCTGGAGAGAACCTGACTGGAGAACCCATCCCGGTAGATCCCTCAGACGCTCCCTGGCTTCCCCGACTGTGAGAGGCTTCGTATACTTGCACGGACCACATTTTCCCGATGCCAGTTTTCGAACCCTGTCGCTAATCGATTCACTATGCATGAAATAGTAATGCGAAAGTGGCAAGCAAAAGGTTTCCCTGCATATACTGCTTGGCAGCCCTACGTAGTCTGAAAAGAATTATCTTGCCAGGATATCCCTAGGACTTCGGAAAGATTTGAGAACGAGTTAGGGACGGGTATGTAGTTGGGGCCCGAGGTTATGGAGACGTCCAGGAACCAGACGTCTACCCGCAGAGTCCAAACGATGCGAGCTGATGATTCTCGGATTCCCGCGAGTGTCGATGTGCTCATCCCCACCCTCGAGGGATTGAAGAGCGAATTCATTGAACATGTGCGCAGTCGGATTCCAGTTCACTGTCTCTTGACTTCTTCCGTACCTGGTCCCGCGAGGGCGCGGCAAGAGTTGATGGAGCGCGTGGACACGGATTGGTTCGGGTTCATCGACGATGACGTGAGTCTGAGACCCGAATGGTGGTCAACAGTGACGGGAATGATAGGTCCTGATGTAGGAGCCGTCGAGGGTCTCTGGAGCTACCTAGCGGGCGACAGAAGGGTCCACGACTATACGAAAGCCATGACCCGCCTTGCGGAATTGTCCGGTAGAGAATCGTGGACCGACAGAATTGACCGGGCCTTCACAGGAGACACGCTAGTTCGGACCAAGGCTGTTCAAGGCATTCGTATGCCGAACATTCCTGTTTGGGAAGACGAGTATATTCGCATGTGGGTGCAGAAGAACGGATACAGATGGCTTCGAACTCCGAAGGTCGTATGTGACCATCTGCGGAGATACAACTTGAGGCTCGCGTACGAGACCGGTAAGTACGGCTATTACCTTGGGCGGTTGAGCTTGAAGGGACAGCTCAGACGTGTAGCGCAGCTCCCAATCAAGGTCTTGTTCTCGCTAGCCTACACGCGCAATCTCCGCACGGGATCCTTCGCGATCGAGAAGGATCTCAAGATCTTCAAAGGGGTCCTCCACGGTTACGTTCAGAGGAACGGCGGCTCACCACTCTACCGTCTGTCACAGACATGAGAATCCTCATCGTCCATCCAAGGCTCAGCGTGAAAGGAGGGGGAGAACGTGTCGCAATACACTCGATCAAAGAGGCGTTGAGAGAAGGACATGAAGTGTATCTCGCATGTGAAGAGTTTGATGGCCATGAGTTCGAGGATTTTTTCGGAGTCCAAGGCCTGTTCACGGATGTCAGGATGCTCGCCTATCCCCCGTTCCGACCGGCGGTCCAGAGACTGGTCCTCTACCAGAGGCTGATCTATCACCAACTACGACTACGAAAGATTCTTTCCCAGAATCCCAAATTTGACGTCGTCTTGAACACGGCGGATGTGGCGAATCAGCCTGCCACGAAGTCGCATACTGTCCAATACTGCTATTTTCCCGAATACTTCAGCCACCTTGAATCAAACAGCGTCCACGGACTCTGGGAGACCTACTACCTTCCCGCTAGAGTGTTCTATCGATCCCGCGTCAGTCGTGTTGAACAACTCCTCGCCGTCTCCAATTTCACCCGGAGCTTTGTGAGAAAACGGTGGAACTGCGAATCCACGACCCTATACCCTCCATGTCCCATAGATCTCTATCAAGATCTGAAGGGTCCGAAAGAAGATCTCGTAACAACGATCGGGAGAATCGCTCCGGAGAAACGCATGGAGGTATTCCTAGAGATCGCACGAAGGCTCCCAAGCCTAAGGTTCGCAATCATCGGAAGCGTGGCCCCTGATCACGAGCCCTATTTCGAACGGCTGCTGGCGCGTGCTCCCGTCAACGCTTCATTCATCATAGCGCCCTTGAGGAAGGTGAGGGACATCATTGGGAGAGCGAAGGTGTACGTCCACTCCGCTCAGAACGAACACTTTGGCATTACCGTAGTAGAGGCGATGGCAGCTGGATGTGTGCCCGTGGTTAACGACAGTGGGGGGCCCAGAGAGATCGTGACCAGTGATGTCGGCTTGCGATGGAAGACGCTCGAAGAGGCTGTTCACCAGATCTCTGCTCTGGCTAAGGACGAGGCCCTAAGAAGAAAACTATCGTCGGCCGCGGCTTCTTCTTCGAAGCAGTATGGACCTGAGGCCTTCGAATCTGGACTCAGAAAGGTCTTAGCACGTTACGAATCTCCCGAACGAGCCAAGCCCTAGTCTTCGTTGGGATCCGGAATCGAATACGAGATCGTGAAGTTCGAGAAGGAATGCGCGATGGCGAAAGTCCTTATTTTGACACATATGGATCCACGCAACAGGATGGCGCTGATCAGGCATTGAATACGATTGTCAGCTGTCAAGTAGGGGGCTGAGACGATGTGTGAGTACCCGGACTTTGCAAACCTGAAACTGGATCCTCCCCACAGAAAGATTCTGAAGGACGAATTGAAACAATGGCACCGAGTGTACCTGCCTAAAGACGGCGTTGAAGGAACCGTTCTCGACGTTGGCGCAGGAAACGGCGAAACTGCCCAGTTCTTCCTAAACCACGGGGCCCAGCACGTCATCTGCGTAGAGCCCTACTCGGACCTTCTCACTCAAAATTTCGGCAAGGACAACCGCGTGACGATCGTACCAAAGGCTGTCAACTTGGTCAAAGTAGACTGTGAGGGCGGGGAAAGAAACATGGTGATAGAGGTCCACTTTCAGTATAGGTGGATGACGCTTAAACAGAGCGTGAACCTCAAGACCATACGGCTGGAAGAATACTGGGGAAACCCAGTCAGGAAAGCAGTGCTGAGAGTATTTCTGAGGGTGATGACTCTGATGAGACTAATTTGATCTCTGACAAGAATTGGATTTTAGAATTCGTGAACTGGAAGCTCAAATAATAACCGACTGATTTCTAGAGTTCAAGGCACAGTTCAGACAGGTCCCCAGACGAATTTGACGGTCACCAAGAACCACTCTGAAAGGGCTACAAGCCAACCTGAGAACGGTCGAAAGATCAGACCGGAGTCATTTTTCATTGACACCAACATCTCTGGCGCGAGAATAAGCGCCGTATGTATCAGCCGCTATCCGGAAGATCTTTCGATTCCTGGTCTGCCATATCATAACTATACTGAGGGATGGAAGCCCTACGAGCACGAAAAAACAAAGGAACGCGTTTCATATTTGGCTGAAAGGCGAAACAGGGCCGTTGCTGAGACACTTGCTCTCCTCCCAGAAACAAAACACGTACTGATGGTCGATAGTTACTATCTCCAACAGGGAGAACAGATCCGAAAACTCATCACGGAATACATCGAGATGAGTCTCTTGACTTATCGGACGGGCTGCATTCTTGGCGCCAGTTCCTGGATATATGATAAGACGAGAATTCGGCCCAAGTACCGCTTTTACGATAGCTGGACCACTCCGGAGGGAGTGAATCTAAGGTTGAAGGAGGTCGAGAGAGATGGTGGGTTGCTTAGTGTAAAGGCCGTCGGTGGGTGCTATCTATTTCCCGTGTCGGTTTGGCAGAAGATTCGTTACGATGTCCCAGAAGACTTACACGGGTGTGAGCACAACTGGTTGTGCGAGCACAGTGGATTGCCGGTTTTTCTCAGCCTAAACGAAAGAATGTGGCGAGAGCCAATAACATACCCCCGAGGTAAGAGAGTGAGGATGAGTCTGCACTTGAGTAGACTGTTTAGGCGATAGACCAATCGTGTCTAGTTTTTCGGTTTCTTAGAGATGTCCCTAACCGACGACTTCTGGCTCAGGAAAAGGCACGATGAACTTTCCACCAGATTGCAGAAATTCTCGCTCTTTTTCGAGAATTTCATCCTTGAAGTTCCAGGCGAGCAACAAGGCATAGTCGGGCTTCGCTTTTCGAAACTCGTCCGGATGCATAATAGGGATTCGAACACCCGGAATGAACTTCCCTTGCTTGAATGGTGTGGTATCTATGACGAAGTCTAGGATCGAACGATCAATTGAGCAGTAATTTAGCAGAATTGTCGCCTTCGCAGGGGCCCCATACCCGACGATTTTCTTGCCGTCCTTCTTTAGTCTCCGCAAGAGAGCTACCAGCTCGCTCCTGAACTCCTTGGCGTGATTGGCGAACCGCTCAAGTGCGCGAAAATCGGCCTCTTTTTCTTCTGCTCCGAATGTCTGATCCAACATATCCTGTTGTTTGGGAAAAGCATCGAGATGTGCTGCGAGCCCTCGGATGGTCCCGCCGTGGATTGCAGGAAAGTGTTCGATGCCGACAAGTTCTAGCCCATATCTTTCGAAGACCTGAGAGAGGGGCTTGAACCCAAAATACGAGAGATGTTCATGGTATACGATATCAAAATTGTAGTGGCGGAGTACGTCGACGACCCAAGGTACTTCGAAGGCAAATAGCCCTTTAGCGTCCAATAGCTCGCTGACGGATTCAACAAAACCGTTCAGATCGCCGACGTGCGAGACTACGTTGTTGGCTGTCACAACCCGAGCCTTGTTTCTTCCAATTCGCGCAACAGATTCGGAGCCAAAATACTCGTTGATAGTGGGGATCCCTTCGGCTTCAGCGCGAGTTGCGATATTACGAGCGGGTTCGATTCCTAAGACCCCAGTACCTCGCTTTTTGAACGCCTTGAGGAGGGTCCCGTCGTTGCTTCCGATATCCACTACGAGGTCTTCGGCACTTAGCGCAAGCTTCCGCGTGAGCTGGTCTGCATATTTATCAAAGTGGACCAATGAAGTGTCTGCCGTAGCGGTTAGAAACGCGTAATCATCAAACATTTCCCTTCTGTCGACGATGTCAGATAGCTGAATGAGTCTACAATTATCACAATAGAATATTCGCAACGGATATCTAGATTCAGGAGCTTGGACTTCGGAGTTCTGAACAGATAGGAACGAATTCGCCAGCGGTAGAAGACCGAGGTCGAATCCAAGTCGTAACCGGCTACTACCGCAAGCTCTGCAGCTGGGTTCGATATCAGGGGGTGTCATTGCTCTTTACTAAGTCGCGTTGCACTTCTAGACTCTGCATCTTTGGCTGTGAACCTTTCGCTGAAGCCTCCAATGAGCCAGGTTTGCTTTAGAGAGCGACAGAGGTTACCTCGAGGTTCGCTTGGAGAGACGGGTACTCAATCGGACAAATACCCGTCTGGGTCTGTCCCAAACGTTCCATGCAATAGTAACGCGCGCCCCTGGTGCGCACTTTTTGGATATTCGAAACATCGTCCGAACTCAGGAATGCTTGATTTCGGATCCGGTATTTGTGACAATAGCGAGTTCTTTTTAATATTCGTCGGAACAACAACGTTTTGTCATGCTGCCTGGTGTGAGTGTTCATGAAATTAACAAGTTAATCGACGAACGAGGATTTCTCGCGGAAATCCTGCGAGAAGACTGGAAGGACGTGATGGGGGATGATAAGATTGCTCAAGCGAACTTGTCTTTCAGCTATCCAGGAACGATTAGGGCCTGGCACAGGCACAACAGAGGTCAAGTTGACCGCTTGATTGTGCTGCAGGGCTCGATGAAGATATGTGCCTACGATGACAAGAAAGGATCGGCGACACAAGGTTCTCTTGAAGAAATCACGGTTAGCGAAGAGAGGCTTCAGGTGGTTCGGATACCAGGTCATTACTGGCATGGTACCAAGACATTGGGCGTCAAACCCTCGGTTACACTCTATTGCGTAAACCGTCTATACGATCCCAAGAACCCTGACGAAGAACGAAGAGCCTGGGACGACCCATCCATTCTTGACCCCAAGACTAGGGAGCCCTTTGATTGGAACAAACTACCTTTCAGGTAGTACCCGATTGTGAGATCCCTGCTGAAAACTCGGCTCTTGGTCATTTCTTGTCGCGTTATTGTCGGGTCGTGTAAATTCGAGCACTCTTTTCATCATAGGGCTATTTCCCACTCATGCCGGACTTTCGGCAAACGTATTCGTTTGAAAAACCTGGCCTTCCGACCACTTACCAAAAAAGGAAACAAATCATACGAGTTGACGTGCGCTTCAACACCGACCGGTCTGATTATCCACAAGTGAGCGCCGAGCTCTCTAGTTCTAATCGCAAGGCGTATGCCTTGGAGCGCCACTCTCCATTGCCTGTAACTGGAGAGGGCGAGCAAATTACGGAATAATTCTCGCTTGAACCCATCGTCGACCGGGAAACGAATGTTTGCCGAATCCCCAACTCTCCTTATCTCGCTTATGGCGAGGGAAGGGAACGCAATGTGCTCAAGAACGTGCCAACAACGAACATAATTGAAGGCCTTGTCGATGAAGGGCAAGTAATGAGCATCCGCCATGATATTCAGCTGTGATTTCACTCCTGTTTGTGTGCGAAAATCAACATCAAGGCGAACATCCCCCCATTCGTCTGGGCCGCAACCAACATTTAGAGTCGGCTTGGTCATAGATTCGCCCTCATGCTCACTCCATGCCGACAGACTTCGATCGTGTGATCTTTCCTGCGCGGATCGGATTCCTGCTTTCTGAACAGAGAATCTCAAATCTGCCCTGACGCTCATCTGTCGGTTGCATTTTGAAAGGGACAATTCTTCTTATTATCATCGGTGCAAATCCAGCGACAGCAGAATGGTCCGATTTGACTGGACAAATAGCAAAATGCTCTCAATAATTATCGTTGCCTGGAACTGCCAGGAAGAAGTCATGAATTGCCTTCGATCGCTTGCAGAATTGAGGGACTTGTCACTGGACCTGCAGACTCTCGTCGTGGACAACGGTTCAGAAGACGGCACAAGGCAGTCCTTGGAGGCTTCTTCATCAAGGTTCACAAACATAGGACTTGAGGTAACCTACAATTCTCGGAATGTCGGGTTGTCAAGTGCGACGCAACAGGCATATCGCAAAGCTCACGGCAGTTGGATACTCTTGTGCAATCCCGACGTTACATTCAACGCGAACTTGGGCCAAATGGTTGCTTACGGGATCTCGCATCCGGACGAAATGATAACCGCAGATATGGTTAACAACGACGGAACATTGCAAAGAGTGATTCACAGACGGTTCGCCACCATCACTCGCGTCTTCTTCGACTTTGCGACGGTGGGAACATACCTAGATGAGAAGTTCATGAACCACTTGGTCCGGAGAAACTATAGTTACCAAAACGAATTACTTCCCTCCGTCGCAGTTATCGAACAGCCGGGTGCAAGCTTTCTACTTTTCAACCGTGGCGTGATCGAAAAGCTTGGATTCATATTTGATTTAGCTCTCCCGGTCTGGTGGAATGATGTGGATCTGGCTAGGAGAGCTGAGAGGGCGGGAATACAAAGAATTCTTCTTTCAGAAGTGAGAGTCAAACACGGTCTGGGTCGTAGCGGTTCAAAGAAAATGCCTAGTGGAACGCAATGGCGCATATTCTGCAGAAGCATGTTATTCTACGCGCGGAAGTGGAAGATGCACCCTCATCTATTGCAGCTACTGTTTTGCGCAGATGCAATCCTCACCGTTCCTCTCTCTGCGATCGTCCAAGGCAGATCCCATGGCATTTTTAGAGTACTGAGACGTTCGATCCCGCGGGCGGCAGCGCAGATGAGCGGCGTCTTGGGAGCATAGGCAGATCTTCACAAGTCACATGGACGTGTGCTCCTCATCTCTCGCCGTAAGATGAAGATCTATAATCTCAAGAATTGTCTTGAGGTTCTGGCTGTTTCTTCATCTGGTTGATTCCTTCTTCGGCGGTGAGAAATCGCATTCCGAGAATCTTCTCAGCTTTGTCTATCCGCAAGCAACAGTTCTTCGGCCTTTGTGCAATTTGGTGGAACTCGCTGCTGAAGACAGGTTGGACAAGGCTTGTCGGATAGCCCAAGGCTTGAGACAGTTTGATCGCGAACTCGTAGCGGCTCAGGCAAGATCTTCCGGCGGTGTGAAATATGCCGTTTTGGCGACTCTTTGTGAGTCGCAGGAGTGCTTCAGCTAAGTTGTCAGCGATTTGATAGCTGGGACACGACTCTCTCCGAAGCAAGTTTCGTCGTCGAATAATGGTTAAGAGGATTCGGAGTGTCTAATTCGGTATAGTGCCCGTATGTCCCATCGAACACGGAGTCTGTGGAGATGTGTAAGAGTCGAGCGTTGTTTTTCTCGGCAGCTTCGGCGAGGTTTCTCGCTCCGCCAACGTTAACGCTCTCGGCCTCTTCCTTGTGGGTCTCGCAATAATCAACGTTTGTTAGGGCGGCTGCGTTCACAATGATCTTCGGCCGAACCTCTCTGATCAAACGAAGCGTGGCATCGCGATCGGTTATCTCAAGTTGTGACGAGTTTGGAAATGGAGATTTTCGTGTATTATGAGTCAGATAAGGTTCGAAGTCATGGCTGGTAGCCATAGAAGCGAGTCTTGACCCTACGAGGCCGGTGGAGCCAATAATAAGAAGCCTGTCCAAGAGCAGATTCAGTTCCGCAAAGTAGACTTTTCAAGCTTGAGCCAGGCCGCTATACTTGGAGGCCATAATCTTACAGACTGTTGCCGGTAGGTGCCGTTCTTGCAAGATATGATTGTCACTGGTGGTCTTGGGTTCATCGGAAGCAACTTTATCCATCATATGATCCATTCCCGACGAGATTTCAGAATCACAAACGTGGATTTCAAGGGGTTTGGAAGCAATCCGGCTAACGTCGGAGAGCTCAAGAGGAACAATCGTTACCGATTCGTGGAAGGGGATATTGCCGATTATACGTTCGTACGCAAGATTCTGAAAAACGCGCGGATAGTGGTGAATTTTGCAGCGGAGACTCATGTGGACAGAAGCATCGCCAATCCGGCACCATTCTTCGAGAGCAACACTAAGGGAGCCTTCAATCTGCTTCGAGCAGCCTATGAGAGAAATGTCGACAAACTCGTGCATATCTCCACTGACGAAATCTATGGAGCTATCGACTCCGGGTCGTTCGATGAGAGAAGCCAATGAAGGGAAAGGAGATTCCGCTGTATGGGGGAGGAGGACAGATTCGAGATTGGATCTATGTAGATGATTTTTGTGATGCCATCGAAATAGCCGTTGAACGGGCTATCCCCGGTCAGACATACAATATCTCCGCTGGAAATGAATCGACCAACAAGGCGGTGGTAGAGAGGCTGATGGAGCTACTCGGGGGGCCCAATGTTAAATTGGTTGACGTTGAGGATAGACCCGGCCACGACTTCAGGTATAGCTTGAACTCGAATAAGGCGCGGCAGAGCCTTGGCTGGAAACCAAGTCATTCATTTGATGAAGGGTTGGCATTGACCGTGAAGTGGTATCGAGAAAATGTCTCTTGGTGGAAACCACTAGCCACCAAGAAGGTCCTAGCGGAAACTCCTTGGAAGGAAAGGTGGTAGACCCCAATGGTCGTAGTCTTCAGGTGTCGCCTTCGGTTACGGGGAAGCTCTTTATGCCCATTTTCCTAGGAAGCCCGACGTACTGTCCTTCCAGCAGAGCATTAGCCTTGTCCAGGATCTCCTTAAGCTCGTTTTTGTCTTCTAAACTCATCGTCTCCTGCCGTTCGAGCAACTTGGCTAGCCCTCGGACTGTAAGGATCCAGAGGGGCAAGAATACTTCCTTTTCTTTTCCAATGGTCTTATACACGTAGGGATTGGCCTCGGTTTGCACAGATGCGTCGGCGGCGAATGCTGCAGTTCTCTTCATGTGGTATAGTCCCGCGGTAATACCAACTGGTATTGCTACAACTAGCCCGACGATGGTAAAGACGGTAAGGCTAGGAAAGATCCCTGGAAAAAGATACTTGTTGTCCTGGACGCCGAGCCTGAACAACACTATGATATTACTGGCGAAACCGATAAAGAAAGCTAGGTAGAGGTTGTAACCCGTTCTGAAATAGAACCAAGCACGAAACAGTAATTTCGGGAAGTTCAACTCTTCGTCACGAAAGCTCAACTCGAAGAATCCTTATATCAATATGTGGCGAAATCACGTTTGTCGAGTCGATGCAAAAGCGTCTCTTTCTCCTGCCCCTGATCTGGGGCGCTTACGGAATAGGCGAAGTGTTGATACTCAATTATCTCTTCGGACCGGTAGCGTCCGCGAGCGTATCATATCCTGCAAACGACAAGCCAATAGGCGGCTCATACCTTCCCGTCCTCTTCTTCAACTTCGGTACGCTAATCGCATTGATCGGCTTCAGCCTCTATTCTCTTGGAATCTGGGATATCGACCTCTCAAACCGCAAAGTGAAGACAGACATCGCCACACTCGCGGTGATGTTCGTGAGTGGAGTGCTTATTCTCTCCTCTGCCCTGTTTCTCTTTCCCCTAACAGCGGCCTTGGTCTATTTTCTCGCCACAAACATTGAGTGACCGCATCAATACTCAGAACAAGCAGTTGTAGCCTGACGGGGAACCACGCACCGAGCAGGGCTTTCATGCCAATGCGGAGCGATCGGAGGTAATCCTTAGCTAGGGAGACAGGTGATTTAGAGAATGCAGAGAAAGACCCCCAGATCTCGTCCATTACTCGTAGCGTGGGCTCCTTTTTCCCCTACCCTTGTCGAAGTAGGCTCCTTGGAAGGAGGACGCGTCGTCTTTCTCAGCATACTTTTCGGAAAGAAATTGGCTGCGCCCTTACGCTATGCTCTGCTCGCTCTTAGAACTCTCGCACTCTTGGGAGCAGAAAGACCGAAGATAGTTCTCGCCCAGAACCCTCCCATCTTTCTTCCACTTCTTTTGGTTCTGGCGAAACGCTTCTACAAGTTCAAGCTGGTAGTCGACCACCACGCGGTCTGGAGCATGAAGACGCTTCGACAGCCGTTCCTCTCCCAAGGAATTGCGGTCACGGAGAGTTTCGTTTCTAAGAAGGCTGACGCCAACATGTCGCCCAACAACAGCTGGACAAGAGAACTTCAAGCAAGAGGAGCAAAGGATGCTTTCACGTACCACGACTTCATTCCCAAATCAACAATAACAAATGGCTACCACAACCGAGACTCGGCCACTTTGCCGCTGCCAGATCATCGTTTCTTGATAATTGCGGGTCACGGGGGACATCCTCAAGAACTGTTGGAAGAGGAGGTCGCAGCGATTCGAGGACTCGAGGGCTATCTTCTCGTGATCACAGGGAAGCGGGAAAAGCTAGCAGATAGAATAGCTAAGCTCGATCCGCCCAGCAATGTAGTCTACCCGGGCTATCTTGACGATGCGGACTATGAAGCGCTCAAGAGAAGCGCTGACGTGGCGTTGTCTCTGAGCAATGAAATAAACACGGTTCCCCACGCAATACACGAGTATTTGGCTTACGGTATTCCGACGATAGTCTTGAAGGACTCTCTACTGCGTTCACTATTCGATAGTGCAATCGTTGAGATTGATGATGCCCGGCCGGAGACCGTTAGAACGGCATTGGCGAGAATAACTGGGGATCCTACTTTTCGTAATCAACTGCGTGGGAACATCACTCGCAACTACGAGACTCGATCCAAAATGCACTTGGACGAAGAGTCAAAGCTGAGACGGGTCCTCTCCAGTTAGGATCATCGTCTCCGCACTTTCAGACTCTGTCATCCTAGAGGCTCACGAAGGTGCTCTCGCCGACAACGAACCTTCGCCCTCCAGAAGGGGACGTCAGGCTGGAAATGATTCTTGAATTCTTCCCAATGATGCTGTCAACTATTCTCTCCCTGCAATCGACTACAGTTCCGTCCAGCACGATACTATTCTCGATAGTCGCACCAAGTATTCTCACATGGCTCCCCAGAGAGGTATTTGGGCCAACGCTTGCACCATCCCCGATCTCCGAATGGTCACCTATCACTATAGGTCCCCGCAAGGTCGCCCCGCTGTGCACAATAGTTCCTTCACCCACCTCGACTTCGCCGGAAACGGTGACCCCGTGTTCAATCATGCCCCCAATAGAGGTCTTGAGATCTTTTAGGACAAGCTGATTTGCTTCCAGAATATCTTCCGGACGTCCAGTATCCTTCCACCAACCTGAAACTTCGTGGTAGGTTATCTTACCACCCAGATCCAACAATTTTTGGATAGCGTCCGTGATCTCTAACTCGTTCCTTCGACTTGGCCTCAACTTCTCAATGATAGGAAAGATGGTGGGGCGGAGGAAGTAGACCCCGGCCAGAGCTAGGTCGCTGATGTACTGTTTCGGCTTCTCGATCAGCTTGATAATCCTCCCCTCTTCTAATAGAACAACCCCAAACCTTTCAGGGTCATTTACTCGGGTAAGAATGACACTTGCATCTGCCTCGGATCTCAAGAACTCGCGGGCGAACTCAGGGATGTTGTCCTTGAGCAGATTATCGCCCAAATGAACAATGAACGGTGAGTCCCCGACAAACTCCTTGGAGATTAGCACCGCATGGGCTATGCCCTTTGGCTCAGGCTGAGCGATATAAGTGACCTTGACGCCAAACTTCGAACCGTCCTCGAGGGCTTCGACTATTCCCTCCTGCAAAGGTCCAAGGATGACTCCGATCTCTCTGATACCAGACGCTCTCATCTGGTCGAACCCATACATGAGCATAGGCTTGTTTGCTATGGGAAGCATGTGCTTGTTCCCAGTGTATGTCAGCGGACGGAGTCTCGTTCCATGCCCTCCAGCTAAGAGTAGACCCTTCAATGAAGATAGACGCTCCTTGTAACAAAACGAGGAAGCTTTCGCAATAAATGAGTTAAGATGAGAGTCCCAGTTACAGCATCGTCAGTATTCTGCTGAAGAGTTCGAGGTTAGACAGGACTGATGTTGTCGAGGCTTGCATAGAAGACGCCTGCAGAATTCGATTCTAGGAAGACAGTGAATGTCACTTGGGGAGGCGTCGCCCAGCCTTGAGCGTTCCAGATCGATTGCGGACTTAGAGTGATCGTTTTCCACTGGGACCTTTGTGTCGGGATGATGACTGTGGTGTTCGTAGAATAAGGCGTGACGGTCTGCTGGTTAGCTCGGTCGGAGAAAATGTAGTACAGGGTGTGGGTTCCGTCAGCTATGCTAGCGGCGAAGATGAGGTTTGTTGCAATGTTGGTTGTGAGTGACTGGTTGAAATGAATACTCAAGCTCGTGGCGTTTAGCAAGACTCTCTGCGACAACGCCAGTCTCTCAACACCCCCCAGGGAGGATGTATAATTGAGGATCATTTGCACACCGCTCGTTCCATTGACTCCTCCCAGAGGGCCGATGCCAGACCAGACAGGGTCAACGTTGGAGAAGGAAAGCTTCCAGTTGAAGGGAACCCTAGTTCCTACACTCGGATCCAAGACCCACCACTTCAACATCGGGTTTTCCAACGAGAGAGCTGGAATGTCTGACTTCCATGAGGTTGATTCGCCCAAGAGCTGTCCGGTCAACTTGTCATATATGACGATGTGGAATTGGTCTCCGCGCGGGACGGCACTCAGCGCGTCTGGAGCAGTAATCACATACGATGATGCAGAACCTCTGTTCAGTGGCGAAGTCGAATTGCTCGCCCAGAAATAGGTGAGGAAACTATACTTCACAAAGAAGATGGGTAAGACCGGTGTCGCGAGCAGGTTCGTAACAGTCACATTGATCACCGTTGCTGAACCGATGCTGTCAGGGTCCATTACTCCGTTGATCTGTATCGCAGTCCGGGGATTCGAAGCCTGATTTATGTAAGCCCCAGAGACACCTGCAAAAATCACGGTCAGCGTCATTACTACCATAACAGAGGGTGTCAGTCGTTGACGCAAGATCCTTAGGAAGGTTCCCGTGGGAGGCCGCCAAGCGATACTGGGCAGTCTCGTTGTGAACGCAAGTCTGAGGTTTGGACCGCCAAGCCGACATAGTTCGAGGACAAGTGGGAATAGCCAGTAGGCCATGTAATTGGGGAAGGATCGATAATAGAAGAAGAAGATGAGGATCGGAAAGGCAAAGACTATGCTATTCAAGCCTCGATAATGTTTGGCGTAAAGGTAGAACAGAATGCCGGAGACACCCCCCATGAGGACTAGGAAGAAGGAAGATGGGAGCGCAATTCCAAGGTCGAGGAGAAAGCCCGACAGACCAATTCCTCCAGGAACCTGAGCCGGGGCGTTCGGCAGGAATGGCGCCATTACGTCAGCCCACCAGGAACCTGGACTGTAGATGATGAACGGTAGGTTAGGCAAGAAGAAAGCAGAGAGCATCAAACCAACACTTCGAGTCAGACTTCGCAACCCATGGTATGGAGTCTCCTTCCAAAGGCGCAGCAGGAGGAAAGGAGCAATTACGATAGCAATCTGTTTAACCGCGACAGCAAGGCCGAGGGAGACCCAGCTAGCCTTGGGATGACGAATCCAGAGAACTGCGGTCAGAACGAGAAAGAAGGCCCAGATGCTATCGGTCCAACTTCCTGCGATTACGATTGAGAACAGCGTAAACGGTAGAACGCTGATACTCTTCAGCCTCGCGGGAGCCAGGGCGAATATGGTGAGGATTGACATGATGTGGAAGATGAAGACAGTGTCTCTGACATCATGCAGACCGAGCAAGTAGAACGGGACGATAGAAAGGAAACTCAACGAGGGATAGGCAAGATGAAAATCGAAGGAGCCGTCAACACCCGGGGTGTAGAAGGACGGGGAGAAGCCAAATCTGTCCAACAGAGGTTTGATGGAGAAACCGTACGGACTCTGTAGCTGCAAGACCCTCAGGATTCCCATGTAGGTCCCCACCACCGTATCGGTCGAGTAGCTGACGTAGAGAAGCCTTGATGCAACGACGTACAGCCAGATGAACAAGACAAGGTTGCCGACCAGGGAAAGCTGGTTAGCGCGTGAAAGAGTCAGATTTTTTCTAAAGGAAAATGTCAGATTGAATAATCCAAATCCAGCAAGGCCAATGGCGAGAACTAGCATCGCGACGATGCTCGGCCCAAAAGCCACAAGCCACAACCCAGCCACAACTGAGAATAGGCCTGTTAGACCAAGGCCGATTCGTGACAACCTCGTGGGCTTGGCCTGAGTTTCTCTCAGTCCAATGTATTCCTTGGCTCTCTCTATAGACTGGTGAAGTTGGGTGAGAAACTTGGAAAGGACCATACGGATGACCACGTCTACAGGCTTTCAGCTCGGGTGATAACCAAAGGTCTCGAATTTTCCCACTTAAGGGTTATGTGGAAAGCGAACCTATGGATTTGCGTCTTAGACTGAAGGTCGCGCTCAAATTCCTGGCCTATTCGCGCGGGGGACCCTATCTCCAAGACTCTCATCTATCAGTTCGCAGACGATGTGACCTATCATGATATGACATTCCTGTATCCTCTGAGTATCGTCCGAGGGGACAATCACACTGTGATCGCATTCTGGTCCGAGCTGTCCTCCTCCAGAGCCAGTGAGGGCTATTGTCTTCGCTCCGATTCTCCGGGCCTCCTCGACGCCTTTGATGACGTTCGCCGAGCGACCGCTAGTACTGATACCTACAGCAACATCATCCGGTTCCAGAATTGCCTGGACTTGACGGGAGAAGATTTCGTCGAAACCGATGTCGTTACCTATCGCTGTTAGAATGGACGTGTTCGTCGTCAGGGCTGATGCCCTGAGAGCAGGTCGCGCCCTCTTGAATTTTCCGACAAGCTCCGCAGAAATATGCTGAGCATCGGCAGCGCTACCCCCATTACCGAAGAAGACGACCTTCCGGCCTTTCTTTAGCGCAATCGTTATCATGCGGGCCATCTGAACGATATCGTCGAGACACTCCTCAACGAGTCGTTGTTTTGTTTCGACACTCTTTCGTACTGCGTCTCGCGCCAAGGACACTTCGTGATCATCCTCGATCGCTCGCCTGTGGACTTTTGTGGACTTTTGCATCTCTTGTTGAATCCTACTTTGGGCTTCGCCAGGTCTGCAAACCTTCAAGGTCGAATCTGACAGGGAAGGCCTTGCCTCCTAGGCTCTCGACCGCCTTTTCTACATGCACCTGTCTGCCAGGCTCGCAGTATAGGAACAAGAACCCTCCTCCTCCAGCGCCGAGAAGTTTGCCCCCGATAGCCCCACCTTCTCGCGCGGCGTGCAGAAGCCTGTCGACCTCATTGGTTGAGATCGCAGAGTCAAGCGCCTTCTTCGTGACCCACTCCGAGTTTAGCAGTTTAGCGAACTCGGTAAGGTTGCCGGTGAGAAGGGAGTCCTTCATCTCAAGCGTTAGCTCTTTCATACGTTCGAGAGCTTCCATAACTTTCGAGTCTTTATGTTCGTACGATTCGATCTGCCTCTGAAGGATACCACCCGATCTTCTAGTGGTGCCGGTAAAGCAAAGGAGGCTGCTGTACTCCAGCTCGTTCAGGGTTTCCCGCTTTATCCTGAGAGGGTTGACGATGTTTGAGTCTTTCTTGAACTCGATAAGATTGAAACCCCCGAAAGTCGACGCGTACTGGTCCTGCAGGCCGCCAGGAATCCCGACATCCTTCCTCTCAACATCATACGCAAGATTTGCTATCTCATAATCTGTCATCGATGTGCCCTTCCATTCCCGGAAAGCGCCTATGAGAGCAACGCAGAGCGCCGATGAAGATCCGAGCCCTGTGCCAGGGAGAGCGTCATACCTGAGGTCTGCGTCAAAACCCTGCTCCACAGCAAATCGCTTTGCGACCGCACGGACAAACTCCAGCTCTCCACTCCCCTTGAGATCACCAAGTCTCCCGGGTCCGATCGAAACATCCTGGTCTTCCCTAGAGACAGTAACCAACCCGTCAGATCGAGGAGTAATCGAGCAGTAGGCATAATTCTGAATTGTAGAGGAGAGAACGACTCCACCCTTCAAACCAGGATAAGGCGGGACGTCGGTTCCACCTCCTGCATAGCTCACTCGGAGAGGAGCCCTAGCGCGAATCTTGCTCATATCATCGCGTTCCCAGTCTCTTTCTCAATGGTGAGTATACTTGAGACCGCCTGTTGCAAATCTCCTACGTTCGTTTCGACTCGAACTCCCCGACATCCAGCTCTCTTCGCCGCCTCAAGATCAATCTCTTTGTCCCCAATCATCCAAGACTCCTTAACATCGATCCCTAGGTCCTTTGCAGCCTTTAGAAGCAGGCCGGGCTGAGGTTTTCGACAGTTGCATCCTTCCTCAGGCAGGTGCGGGCAGTAGTAAATGGCGTCAACACAACATCCCATTCGTTTAAGTTCCGATTGGAGCTTCTCGTGAATTCGGCCTAAATCTTCGTGAGTGGCTAGACCTCTTCCAACAACAGACTGGTTAGTTACGATGACAAGTCGGAAGCCCCGCTCTCGAAGAGCACGCAACGCCGGCCCGATCCCCGGCAGAATCTCAAGCTCGTTCGGCGTCTTGACATAGTCCAGTCTTTCTCGTGTCAGAACACCGTCCCGATCTAGAAAGACGGCCTTCATGGTCACGTGTCCGGCACGACGCGTCCTTCGCGAAGCGAATTAATAGTGTTTTCCAGAACTCTTGGTACCGGAAGAGAAGCTTGGTTAGACTCGAACAGTTTCCAGAATCTTAACAAGCATCAAAAGGTCGTCAGAGTCAGTATCAGACTCGCGTCAGCTACAACATACATGTGACGGTCAAGTTGGACTCGTGGATTTACATCTCGGGAATTTCTCTTGCCTTCAGCATGCCTGGTCTCTTGTTCTCTTACTACAGCGTGATTCTCTTCCTGAGCACGTTCCGCTATCCGAAATCTCTCGGGGACGAACCCCCGCTTCGAGGGACACCTGTGGTCTCGATTCTGATAGCTACATTCAACGAGAAGTTCGTTGTAGCCAACACCCTGGACGCTCTTAAGAGCCTCGACTACCCCAAAGACAAACTCCACGTTGTGGTAGCCGATGACTCATCCGACGAGACCGTTGACATCATCGACCGGAAGCTTTTGGAACTTAACAACCTAGGGATTCATAGTGTCGTGTCGAGGAGGAAGGGCCGGGCCGCCTTCAAGAGCGGCGCGCTGAATCAAGCTGCCCCACTCCTGAAGGGTGACTTTGTCCTTTTGTTAGACGCAGACTCGACAGTCATACCCGACGTTCTGAAGAGAGGGCTAAATGCCGCCAGTCACGATCCCAGAATCGGTTTCGTTTCATTTCGAGTCGGCCACTACAACCGAGAACAGAACTTGACGACCCGACTATTTGCGCTCCAGCAAGACCAGGGAGATACAGTTGCAAAGATGGGCGCTTATTCCATCGACGCTCCTTACTCGTTCCAAGGCGGATTCGTTCTAGTTTCAATGATGGTCCTAAGACAGCTCGGTTTCTGGCCAAACTCCTCAATCGTGGAAGATGCTGATCTATCTTGTAGAATATACTGTGCAGGATATCGGGGCGTATACCTTTCCGACGTTCGAATATTCAGCGAAGATCCCTCTAGCTTAGAAGTTTGGAAGAAACAAGCGGCGCGAGTGGCTCAGGGCTGGGCCGCGTACGCAATCGCCAACGGCCGTATGATTCTCGATTGCAAGAAACTTTCCATCTGGAGGAGGATCGTTCTGTTCTCCCAACTTGTCGGACCGTTCCAAGGGCTAAGCTGGGTCGTAGCAACGTTCGTTTCGGCATTCGGACTAATCATCGGCCTCAGTGCTCCATCAAATTCGATCTTTTCAAGCCCGACCTATATCATGATAGTGACTCTGCCACTAGTCTCGTTCTATGCCTCAGGCATCTACGCCCTCCACATCCAGAAGAAACTAAACCCGCATAATCTCGTCTTGCTTCCTCTGCTGTCATACACCAGCTCCTGTATGACAACGGCCATCATGGTTGGGTTCCTCAGCGGTGTGAGAGGTAAGACCGGCACTTTCTTCAGGACGCCAAAGTATGGGCTTTCACCTCCGGGAGACAGGCAGTACCATCGCGATATTCAGCTGGACAGAATCGCCCTTGTAGAAGGAACCCTAGCGTCTGTCGCACTGGCGATGAGCGTTATCGTGCTCTTAGATGGAGTCTGGGCCCTGGCCCTAACTCTTGGAGGATTTGGAGCCTTGACTCTAAAGTCAATGGACCTTTCTCGAAATCTGCGACCGAAACTTAAACTATGTTGGGCGCAGACGTTCGACAAGAACACCGGCGAAAACGAGATTGGGCCTAAGTAATTGAATCTTCAGCTAGGCTTCGACTCCCGATTTTCGTATTAGGAAGAACCCGACTTATTTTCCCTTCTCGGTTTGATATCCTTGTCCTAGACGTTCTAAGGATCTGATGAAAGTCATCTGCGTTTTCAACTAGGTCGGATGCGATCCGATGCCAATGATCAGGTATGGTCGCAAAATCAGATTCGAAAATAGCCCATTTGTCTGTATATCCGAAAAACCTCTGCCCAATGCTGTCGAGGAGAAGATACGCTTCCCCAATCGACCCCTCATCCAGTTGTTTTCGAGTGCCTCTTGCTAACAAGCATAAGTCTTTCCCGGTGACCCTTTAGGTTCTTCGCGCGCACTAGACTCCACCGGTCGACGTCGACAAGAACCTCCTTCAAGGGTATTTTGCAAAGCGGGCAGCCTGCCATTTTAGTGTGAGAGTTCTTTGACTCCTCGATAGATTGTTTATTTGTCATTGTAAGGATATGAAAGTCATCAATAGCATGGTTCTTTAGAATGTCGCTCGCTAAGCATTGTCATTTCACAGGTTAACATACACTCACAATTCAATCAACCAGAATTCTCAGCTCTTCCGTGAAACCAGACACTACCCGAATTTAACGGGACCATGGATCGCACCTGGGCGAAACGAGACTCTTCGTCGAAATGTCTCTGAATTGAGTCGGAACTCCACTAACAATTTTGTGTCCTGATATATCGAAACCCAAGCATATCCCAAATAACGAGAATCTGGGAGGGGACCCCTGTTTAGGGGGTTTGTTTGACTCCTTGATAATCAAGGTGAAGTTACTTGTTCCTCAAGTACGAGACTAGTTCGCCTGCGCGTTCGAAGATTCGATGGTTCCGGGTCGCCCGTGAGGCCGGGGCATGAGTTCGTATAACTGGAAGAGATGACCCACGATTTGTTGGTAGGAAAAGCCCCACTTCGCATAAGCTTCTCAGGAGGGGGCACCGATCTCGCATCCTACTATAGAAAGTTCGAGGGCAGAGTGGTTAGCGCCACTATCAATCGGTTCGTTCACGTTCAACTGAACGGCAGAAAAGATGGAAGAGTTAACATGAAATCTGACGATTACAGGACCACCTTGGCCTTTGACAGCGGAGAGATTCCTCTTCCGAAGCCACCCTTTGAAATCGCCCTCTCGGCAATGAGAATCTTCAGTCCTACGACTGGCGGATTGGACATGTCCATCGACAGCGATGCTCCACCTGGGTCCGGACTCGGGTCCTCCGGGGCGATGGCAGTAGCAATGGTCGACATCCTTTCCTCCAACGCTGGCAAGTGTCTCACAAGGTATGAGATTGCAGAGAAGGCCTACGAGATTGGCCATGATACCTTGCGACTCCCGATCGGCAAGCAAGACGAATATGCTTCTGCTTTCGGTGGGATGAACGAATTCATCTTCACACGAAATGAAGTCGAAGTTAGACCATTGATTCGGGATCCCGAGTCGCTTGCCAATCTAGAACGGAATCTTATGCTATTCTATCTGTGCGAGACCCGGGAAGCGTCAGAAATACTCAGGGTTCAGGACGAAAGAACACGACGGGAAGATCCAGATATTATGGACGCGCTTCACCGATCCCGCGAGTTCGCCGTTGAATGTAGAAAGGCAATAGAGAGCGGAGATGTGCAAGATCTTGGTAGGCTGCTGGATTGTTCTTGGCAGCAGAAGAAAAAGTATACGGAGAAAGTTACAAACGCGAGAGTTGACCTAGCCTATCAGACGGCTATCCGTGCTGGAGCTTATGGTGGCAAATTGACGGGTGCTGGCGGGGCTGGACATCTACTACTGTGTTGTGCTCCGGAGTCTCAACGCAAGGTAGAAGAGAGCATGTCAGCACTTGGCGTGAAACGTGTGAACTTCAGGGTTGAACCTAACGGTGTCAGCATCGAGGATGGGGAATCAACTGCGGACTGCTGATTCTTCTATACAAGAATCCATCGAAACTCTCGTGAGACTCAAGAAGATCATCGCACAGCTTACGAAGGTGGAGGACGTTATACGGCTCGCACGAGACCAGGGAGACACTGTCTTCATCTTCGGAAACGGTGGAAGCGGATCGACGGCGGTCCATTTTGCAGCAGATCTGATGAAAACTGCCACCCGCCCCGACGTGAAGAGAATCAAAGCTATCAGCCTCAACGACAATCTGTCACTAACTACTGCTTGGGCAAACGATGCTTCCTACGAGCACGTATTCAAGGAACAATTGGAGAATCTAATGAAACCGGGCGACGTTGTGATTGCCATCAGTGGCAGTGGAAATTCGAAAAACGTTCTGCTGGCGACCGAGTACGCTCGATCAAACGGTGGCATAACTATAGGGTTGACTGGATTCGACGGAGGCTCATTGAAGAGTTTAGCCTCGGTCCCAGTTGTAGTGCCCTCCAACGACATGCTCAGGATAGAAGACACGCACCTAGCGATTTGCCATCTTCTGGTGCGACTTCTTCGCGATGGAAGAACGGACCGCGAGTAGCGTCTGCATAAAATGTCCGGACCAACCGTGTCAGTAATAGTTACCGCGAAGAACGAACAGGAAACTGTAGAGCGGTGTCTCGCCGCTCTAATGAAACAGGATTATCTCGATTATGAGATATTGTTCGTGGACGCAGGTTCTGAAGATGACACCCTCAGTATCGCTCACAAAATGGCAGCTGGCGACTCTCGGCTGAGAATATTGCAAGCGACGGGTAATCCTTCGCACTGCCGTAACATGGCCCTCCGGCTGTCTAGCTCAGACATAGTCGCTTTCACTGACGCTGACGTCGAAGTCCCGTCAACATGGCTGACTCAGAGTGTTGGGACCCTACTGTCGTCGCCGGGTATTGGTGGGGTCGGAGGTCCAAACAAGCCCACCCGGGACCACAGCAGTGAGTTTGTGAAAGCAGTCGACTTGATGCTCGCCACCTCGCTTGGTAGCATGAGGTCGGCCCAGAGCTATGACTTCAGAGAAAAAGCGGTCGTCAAAAGTATTCCATGCTGCAACGCCATATATCGGCAGTCCCTCCTAACTGAGATGGGAGGATTCGACGAAGAACTCATTGGCTGCGACGATACGGACCTCGGTTACAGGATTAGCCGTGCTGGCCTGAAACTGGTCTTTGATCCAGAATCCAAAGTCCTTCATTACGTGAAATTCTCGACAATTCGACAGTTCGCTCGACTGATGTTCAAGTATGGTAGAGGTAGGGGTTACGCCTCGAAGAGAAAGAAGTACTTGTTCTCCGGACCGGCCATACCTGCGGCAGGACTGGCTATTGTCCTTCCAGGCGTGCTTCTAGTATGTTGGTTGTTCGCGAGTCTGATCCCGCTCGAATTCGTACTTGCGGTCTATGCTTTTCTCATCGTCGGCTATTCCTTGACAGTCGCGGCCTCACAGAGAAATCTAGGAGTCGCGTTCGTTGGCCCCATAGTATTAACAGCTGAATACCTTCCCTATTTCGCCGGCTTCCTCGTCGGTCTCTTCGACAGAGGACCCAGCAGATGGAGTGGCTAGGTGTTGGATAGGGAGAGAGGTCTCTTATGGCTTGCTATAGCATGTTCGACGACTTTCATAGCTCTTGCATTCGTCATATCCTACTACATATGGGGATTCTACGGGCTCCCAATGGGCTGGGACACCCCCCACTACATTGAGCAAGCAAATATCGTGGCGGCGAAAGGACCAATTCAACTCTTTGCGGTCCAAGGACCCTATGATTTCGTCTATCAGTTGTTATCAGGCACCATAGTGTGGCTGGGCGCGTCCGCGCTAAATCTCGAAATCGTTCTTCCCATCCTACTCTCCTCTCTGCTCCCTTTCCTAATCAGCAGACTAGCGCTGGTTAACAACGACGTTAGATTCTCCACGTTCGCAGCCATTGCAGTGCCAGGATGGTTTGTGATATACAATCTCGGAGCTAGCCTTCACGCAAATCTTCTCGGGCTAGTTTTCATTCTCGCAGCGATTCCACTCATTCTCAAGTCCCAAACAATTAGGCAGCCGCGAGCCATTATGGGGCTAGTCCTAATCGCCGTAGCTTCGTTCACTCACATCGAAACAACGTTGTTCTTCGTCGGACTAATGTTTATTCTCAGCGTTGCATTGTCAGGCTTCCCAAAGAGAATCGCAATTGTCGCCATAGCCGTGGTCTTACCCGCCGCGATAATATACATCATACACCTCCTTCAGCTCGTATCCCTGGCTGGATACAGTCTTCCCGTCTATACTCTAGAGCCAATCCTGTTCTGGTTTGAAATCTTCGGCCCGCTCTTGCCTCTCGCAATCCTCGGCCTAACGCTCGGCTTACGTGGAAAGCGAACTTCTCTCGAGAGTCTGATCATGCTCTGGGCTGGCGCCTCCATACTGATCGGCCTATCACAGTACCTGGACCCTCAGACCTATACCTTCGCCCAGCGAGCGGCTGGGCTCGTTCCAGTGCCATTCCTCGCCGCGATCGGGCTCAGGCGACTTGGAACACTGAGCGTCAGCCGCAGACTCGGAAGATTTTCCCCCGCGCATCTTCAAAGGGCGCTTCTAGTCGCCTCCCTCATCCTCTTAGTGGCGTCGTGGCCAACCAGCTACGTGGCTGATGCTCCTGTAGACCAAAGAGTCTTCCTATCTCCTAGCGCCTACCAGAGACTCCAGTGGGTCAGCGCCAACATGAAATTCTTGAGCACGCCGATCTTCGTCTACAATGACTTCGACACGAACGCTGGAGGATTAGGGGATTTGTACGACAACTGGGTAGGGGCTATAGTCGGCACTCATCTCTCATACCTAGGGAGTATTGACTACTTAGTCCAGGTACAACAAACCCCATACTCCAACATAGTATCACGACTACACTCGGCCATATTCGAAAAAGAATTGCGCGACGTAGGCATAACCAGTAGGGCAGTCCTTCTCTCGCACCCGATCATCATCGTGGCTGACTTTTACAATCCGTATCCCTTGCCAACCTACTACGCCATCTACTTCAATGAGGTGTCTAAGGGAGTCTTTGTCGGGAACACTACGAGACTCGCCGCTATCAACAATGTGACTATATCTCTCGCTGCATCGATAGCAGACTCATCCGGACCTTGGTACCATGAACTCACTGGCTGGGCGAAGAGCATCAACACCCTCCAAATCTACACGAATTCTTCTCTGAACAACGTCGAAGCGTATTTTCCCATCGCCGTATTCTCAAACGGAAACTACACATTCAGCCTCCACTACTGGGACGGAGCAGGCAACGATTTGAACGTATTTCTTGCGGGACAAGCCTTGGGGACTGTCACATACAATGACACTCAGTCCCCTCTGACCAGGACCTTCGATCCTGTCTACCTAAACAGTGGAACGTATTACGTCAACATTCGTATCAACCAGGGTCCTGGAATCGTCAAGTTCGCGTCCTTAGACTACCTAAGCGTAGTAGAATGATGAAAGCGTCCCCTCGACCAACACAACAAAACCCCCTGATTAGTATCGTTCCTCAGTTTCTAACGGGGAGTTAACTACAAATTTCTCCAAACTTATATCAGTGGAATGCATGAGGACAGGAATGATCGTCGCCTTACTGCCCGCTTTCAACGAAGAGAAAAGAATTGCCGCAGTCATAGACAAGACCCAAGAGTTCGTTGACAAGGTCATCGTCTGCGACGACGGATCTACCGATGCGACATACGAGAAAGCGGCCGAATGTGGAGCTGAAATCATCAGACATAAGAGAAACTGCGGATACGGTGCCGCCCTCCACTCCTTATTTACGCGTGCCATGACACTGCCTGCTCGAGCGTTCGTCACAATAGATTCTGACGGTCAGCATGATTCATCATACATCCCCAAACTAACCGTCCCGATCTTAGGAGAGGAGGCAGATGTCGTCATCGGCTCGCGCTTTCTGCTAGGAAAAGACTCGACTCCCGCCCACCGCAGGATAGCCATAAAACTCATCACCGGACTCTGCGATGTGGTGACTGGCAACGAGTTTACTGATCTGCAGAGCGGGTTCAGGGCCTACAGCGCACGTGCCATAGCTCTAACTTGCCCAACGAGACCAGGCATGGGGGCGAGCACCGAGATTATCATTAAGGCGACGAAATCAAGGCTCCGCGTGAGGGAAATCGGAGTTCCAATCTACTATAACGGGGACAGGACTCCCCCCGTCGAATCTGCTCGCCAGTTCATTGACGTTATCAATTCAATACTCTTCCCGTTCCTCAGCTAATCGAAGGCCTCTTCCGGGAACCGTCAGCAACACTGTTGTAAGCATCAGCATATCGCGATGCAACTTTATCCCACGTATGGTTTCGTAATACAATCTCCCTAGCTAGCTGACCCCGCGCCGATCTGGTCTCGTCATCCTGCAGAATGGCAATTGTCTTCTCAGCCAGATCGATCTCGTGGCCCGGATTGAAAAACGTCCCAGAACGACCCAGGACCTCTACAGGTCCACCACTAGCAGCCGCGACAACAGGTACATGGCACGACATGGCCTCGAGCACGGAAAAACCCAACATCTCGGTGGGAGCTGTGGACACTTGGACGTCGGCCATTTGGACCATTCTCACGAGCTCAGAACGAGGGAGAAAAGCTACAAGTCTGACTGACGCTCGTACACCTGATTTTGATATCTCCGAAGTCATCGCATTCATAAGCGGACCCTCACCCACAATCACGAACACGACGCTCGGAAGTCGTGAGACAACTGTGTGAATGGATTTGACCAGGGTAAGTGGATCCTTGTAGGGATAGAGCCTACCAACGAAGAGTACAACCTTCGCATCAACGGGGATGCCCATATTTGACCTGAGAGAGAGTTTTGTCTCTGGAGGGACTGGGTGAAAGACTTCAGTGTCCACCCCATTGTGAATAACATCGGACCTAATGCCGTAGCTGTTCAACAACAGCTTCTGGACGTATCCGGAAATTGCGATTACCCTGTCGACTCGTTTTGCAACAGCGCGCAGGCTCGCTTGCTCTAGCATGTATCCGATTTTGTACCGAATCTCGGGCTCCAAATGGGGTCTCGGAACACCATGAACGGTGTATAGGAGAGGAACCTTCGTTGAGGGATTCAGTACAAGGGGCAAACTCGGAAAGGCGTAGTTGAGATGCATGAGATCGGTCTGGCTTCCGGGCGATCTGAACAAATGTTTTTGGAGGTCATTCTTCGCAGTGGGCCTACGTCCAGTAATTGCCCTAGTAGCAAGGCTTCCGAGCGGGGGAGTGATAGAGGCCTGGATGTTGATCTTCTTAAGAGAAGAGGCTAAGGACTGGACGAAGGACTCGACGCCGTACTTGCCGAGAGATCCTTGAATGTGAATTCTCACGCCGTTCTCCTTTAGGTCTGGATCATGCCTTAATTGCCATCAAGCGGGACGGAAAGGTATGGCTCCCCCTATTCCATCCCGTTCCTAACCATTCGTTTCTGATTTCGGAGCCGTAGGTACAAGTTCGTTCCAAACCTGTTCTGAAACATGTCAGCCAAGGCGAGGTTGTCCTTTACCTTCTTAATCGGCAAGAATGGAAGGGATCGAGGAACCAGAAAAGCGTCATAGGTCGAGAAGAGTCGCCTAACAAGCCTTTCATTCTCGAGCCAGTTCTCAGCATGCTCCCACTCGAAGATCAGATTCGAAACCCTTCGTTCAGAGAGGAGCTCGACCGCACCGGCGAGTATCTCGGGCTCTGCGCCCTCAGCATCAATCTTCAACAGATCGATGTGGTCTAATCCCAACCGAGCCGCTTCCGTATCGAGTTTAACAGAAGGAACCGAAATGTTCGGGCCTCCCGAGTCATACACGATCGAGTGCATTCCCTTGTGATCGGTTGCAGATAGATAGAGCGTCCTTTCGCCTTCAATATCCGAGAGAGATTTCGGAATGAGCATAACGTTCGAGAAGTTGTTGCGGCTCAACGATCGCGCCAGAAGCGAGAAACTCGTAGGTTCAGGTTCGAACGAAACGACACGACCCTTGGGCCCCACAATCTTGGCAGCGAGGAAGGTGAAGAAACCCACGTTGGCACCAACATCCACGACGGTCGACCCTCTACGCAATATCTCGACAAACAATTCCGTGGTGCGGAGCTCATACCATCCCAGAACGGCGATGGAAGGGGAGATACCCATGTCATTAGGGTTGAGATATATCTCGAAACCATGGGTGCGCTTCAGCGCAATAGGATTCTTCGCATAGGTCTCTTGCACAAAGTCGTCAATAGAGTGTGCCCCACCAAATACCCTAGCGAAAGCGCGAGGATGGCGGAGGAGACCGGTAATTGTCTTGGATGCGTATCTAATCTCCAGAGTTATCGGGATCGGAGTGTCTCGCATTGCTACCATGCGTGATTTGTTTGCAACGATCCGACCCAAAGAATATTTAATGTTGGTCTCCTCTTGAACAGACGCCTCGAAACAAAAACGCAAGAACTCAAGTCTGAACCTATTTTAATCCAAATCTTCCTGAACCGTCAGTACTATAGAAGGATCCTGCGATGAGCCCAGTGCCAGTAATAGTAACGGGAGGAGCCGGGTTTATCGGAAAGCATCTCGTGCACTCTCTCCTTGACAATCGTCAGAGGGTTGTAATTGTTGACAGAGTTGCAACGCCAAAGACCCTCGGGTCATCCCATGGATTAGTCAACAGGAAAATGGACGTGGCTAGCATTAGTAGTCTGAATGTGTCAGGACTGCGCGAGGCAAAGATCGTTCACCTAGCCGCTGATGTCTCTGTTGTGAAATCCGTCCGGGACCCGATCTCAACCGTAAGGTCGAACATCGGCGTGACATGTGAAATGCTCGAGTTTGCCCGGAAGATAGACTCGGAACGTTTCGTCTTCTCTTCAACAGCCGCTGTTTATGGCGATAAGAGGGGGCGATGCCGGGAAACAGATCACCCTAGTCCCGCCTCGCCCTACGCTGTCTCAAAACTTGCTTGTGAGCACTACTGTAAGCTCTATAGTAGCCTATACGGAGTCCAGACTGTCATCCTTCGGTACTTCAACGTGTACGGTCCAGGCCAATCGACCAATTATGCAGGCGTCATTACGAGATTTGTGACTCGAGCCTTGAATGAGGAGCCACCGATCATTTTTGGCGATGGGAATCAGACTCGTGACTTCATCTTCGTAGGTGATGTGGTGAGAGCCACCATGGCTGCTCTCAAGAAACCAATTCCAGGAGGGACGATTATCAATATCGGAACAGGAAGGCCGACCAGCGTTCGATCCCTTGCGGATAGAATCTTGAGAATTCTCAAGCTTGAACATCTCCACCCAGTTCACACTTTTGCCAGGCGCGGAGACCTCAGACATAGTAGGGCCGACACTTCTATCGCTCGGGCGAAGCTAGGCTTCCGGTCGGCCCGCGGGCTTGACGATGGTCTACTAAAGACAATTGATTGGCTGAGGACAATGAACCGCCCTTAGAGTCAGCCAACCTATACCGCAAAGGAATCTTTCAACTTTACTTGTAAGAGGGACGTCCCGTTCGAGTGTGTCCGTCTGATTCTCGGAGGATCTCAAGAAGGAAGGCTCAGAGTCTAGTAGACAATTTGTCGAGGTGACGAAGGTGGATGCGTTCTAGTGGCGAGTAGGTACCCTGAAGGGGTAAGGTCGGAAATTCCGAATCCCTGGCGGGACAGAAGCCTTCTTTCGGCTTCCGTGTTCTGCTCGACTACGACATAACGCGTGCGAGAGAGGGCTCGTTGCCCGCCCAGAAGCACCTGCAGATCCTGGCCTTCAGTATCAATCTTGACAATGTCGATCTCTCGAGGATAGACGTGCTCGAGGTAAAGTTCGTCAAGGGTTGTGAGCTGTGTTTCAACCCACCTAGGGCTGCTCGCCCTTCGTCCGAGACTGAACCACATGGGTCTTCTTTGACTTGATTTTCGATCGAGAGAGCTCAGAACTGCTGTCGAGGGGTCATAGTATAGCGTCACCTTTCCATTTGCTTGTCCCGCGGCCTTGTTAACGACAGTTACGTTTTCGAGACGGTTGAGCGACACGTTCTCTTTGAGATATGCTAGGGTTTCAGGGTTAGGTTCTATGCTCACCACTTTACCCTTGGGTCCCACGATTTTGGCAGCAGCGAGGGTGTATGAGCCAGCGTAGGCTCCCACATCGACGAAAACGTCCCCCGGCTTCAGAACGGAGTGGACGAAGTTTGAAACGTCGAACTCATGGAAGAATGGATTCATGTAGATGTTGTGATCTGAGTCTTTCCTCAGATGAAATCTGTACTCCACATCGAAGATTCTTACTCTTGCTAGGCAATCAGAGAGGGGCCATCCTATGTTCGTGACCGGTTTATCCCGCACTCGAGAATACGCGAACTTGAATCCCAAGTTCAAAGCGGTTATTAGTTTGTACCCTAAGTCCAATCTTCGGCCAGCGACAGAAACCTTGGTCATCGCGAGACACGAGCGAGAAGCGAGGTTCCTAGTGCCGCGCGACGCGGGGGTCATAACTTCCAATGGACTCAACATGGTTGCCTTACTATCTAACTATTGCTTACAAGCGATCTGACCATGGAGAAAGCAGTTTGAGGACAAGGAACGCTCCGGCCGTAATCAGACCCTCACCAGTAGGCCAACGAGGAAAACCGGAGCGCACCGGGAAGTCTTGGATAAGGCTTCAACCAGGGGAAAACCCTGATAGTTTGACGAGATCGCGCTATCCAATCTATCGAGGGCAATCGGAATGCTGGGTGACAAACCTCGAATGATATAATTGGTGTATTCTATCGCCTCGGCAGAGAGAGGGACTCGTGAAGGCGATGAAGATCAGCGCTGTAATCATGCTGTACAACGAGGAGGAGGTCATCGACGAGTTCTCCGAAAGACTCCTGATATCTCTGCGTAAACTCCCTGTAGAGTACGAGGTCAACTTTGTAGTCGAGGGTACTGATGGGACCCTCGAGAAGGTCAAGAGTCTCGCCAAAACGGACCCGAGGGTCAAATTTGACTACCACGAGAAGAGGCTCGGGCTCGGAAAGGCGACAAAAAAGGGCCTAGGACTGGTTGATCCCAGTTCAAACCTTGTCTTGACGATGGATTCGGATTTGAACCACGATCCTGAAGAGGTCGTCAACCTACTGGAAGCTTCCAAGGAGGCGGACATAGTCATCGGGTGTAGGTCAAGAAGCCGAGGGCTTGTCAAGGAACTCCCATGGTTCAAGAGAATGGTGAGCGCCTCGACGAACTGGATCTTAAGGAACGTTTTTAGGATGAATTCCAGCGACATCACGTCTGGCTTCAGGATCTACTCTACAAAGGCAATAGAGAGCATTAGAGACGATCTCGTCTCGAAGAATTTCGAGGTGACTGCGGAGCTGCTTATCAGGGCCAAGAAGAAGGGATTCTCCATAACCGAGGTCCCTATCACCTTCACTCGCCGACCAAGGGGAACGAGCAAGCTTAGCTTCGTTAGGAGCGGCATAGGATATGTCATACTGCTATTCCGCCTAGGAATCTAGGATCCTTCCGAAAATACTGCATTTCATCAATCATTCCTAGGCTCAGGAGTACTGCGCAATTCTTGTCCCGGAACAGAATCGATTGGCTGTCCTGAGCTAGAAATACTGTTTAGCTGAGACGCTAAGCCTAAGCTTGGCTGTTCTCTCTCTTGAGAACAGGCATACTCGACGACTCGCTATTCGCCCCTCCCGGAGTCGACTTTCTTATCATCTGTATCAGATGTTGCTCAACGTGAGGCTCAAGAATCGTACTGGACCCTTGCTCTTCTGGAGCAGAATGCTCCGTCAAGATCAGGTTCTCCAGTTCCCTGTGTGTGCGTCGAAGCTTCAGATAGAGACCCATAGCTACGGCGCTGAAGATTCCCACGCTGCTCAATGCAACTATCGTGAAGCCGCTGCCTTGCAGCGACGCATTGACGTAGGCCTGAAAGTAGAAGTCGTTCTGATAATTCTCATACATCCAGATCCCAAGATACGCGATAACAAACGACTGTACAATCAGAAGGACCTTCACAGGACCAGGAATATGCCTTCTAGGAGTCTCGACATGATCGCTCGTGCACATTCACCCGGGGATTAGAAGATCTCAGCTTCCACTCCCCGATCGTCTAGCTATCCGGTTCGATAAGGGCGGTTTGTGCCCTTGGGATTGGATGGATAGTATCCATGTCCAAACCTTGGTGAGTCTAGGGGCGTCTTTCTATTCTGGCTGGTTATCCTCGTCACTACTCTGCTGGGCTGTCCCACGCCTGACGCTTGACGTCCCAGCGATTGAGGCTCTCTGTCTAGGCACCGTTGTTACGGCCACGGCGGCTTTCTCGCTTCTAGCAGATGAAACCTGCGGCTTCTTGACCGTCCTCTTCGTCGATGCCCGTCTAGGTGACAGTTCCCCTTCCCTTGATCCTTCCCTTTGTCTGATGCTCCTCATGGTGAAATAGAGCAGGGTGGCAACCGTGGCTGAGGCTATTCCGAACCCGACACTTATGATCGGAACAAGAACTGGTGAGAGACTGTTTACGTAGCTTTGAAAGTATGAGTTGCTGAGATACTCAGCGTAGACCCAGCTGCCTAGACTGATTATCACTACAAGTTCCGTGAGAATTATGATCCAGCCTCTGCGAGGAATACTCCACCATTCCAGTAGCTGGATAACCGGGACCCCCGTTCGTGCATTCTTGGAACTTCGGGGATTAAGGCGACGCGTAACCCCACTCATTATCCGAGAGGTTGCGCAGAAGAAGCGTCTACACCGTCCTTCAACTTGGACTGCCTATTTCCTAGGTACCATCTGAAGCCGTGCAGAACCCCAAGTGCAAGGATTCCGCTGAGAAGAATATGTCCGAGAGTGATTATGGTCAGCGCTCTCCTAGAGAAAGCGAACTCTGCTAGAGGAATGCTCCTATCACCGGCGAAGAGCAGGGTGAGCGTAACCAGAGCGAAGAGAGGGATTGCAAGCAGCAGGCTTTCCCGCGAGGGCTTCAGAACTAGTTTGTAATCGCCGTTCCGATACGCGTACAAGAGGACTAGCCCGAACGCTCCAATTTCGAGCGCCGTGTCAGCTAGACTGGGAATTCCGAGATTTAGTCCAACATCAAAAGAGTTGGAGTAGAATGGATAGAGTAGAGGGATGGTCCCAACCAGGAAATCACCGAGAAGGTGGGAGAGGATTCCGATGGAGAAGGCGAAGCCTAGTCTTCCGAAGAAGTAGGTCAGTACCAGAACAACTGGTATGATCACTATCAGGGAATGGGTGTAGGTGTGGTGTACCAGATAGGGTTGGAAGTAAATGTCAAAATCAGGCAGTATTCCTGAGAGGAGCGCGAGATAGGCGGGAAGGTTGACGTTGAGCCTCCGCCCTGTAGCCTTCGAGAACAGGTAGCTCCAGCAGCTGTGGCCAAGCAGAAACATGGAATCTCAAGTCCTCTTGTCTGATTACGAACCTCGGCGAGTGGACCCTTAGAAATGATTGATGCTCAACATCGAAAGACGCAAGGACGCTTGGCATAGGCCTAGCTGGAAGGAGTAAGAGTTGAGGGTTAGCTTATAGAAGCGAGTAGATCGGTTGCCGTCAACTAGTACGACTTTGAGAATCATAAGGACTCGAAAGGAGACTCACCGTTGGAGGTGTGAGGATTAGCAATCACCGACTTAATCTTGAACACTATTGTCAATCTTCTCAACCAGACTGGCTATCTGGGAATATTTCTATTGATGGTGATGGAGAGCGCGACTCTGCCTGTTCCAAGTGAAGTGGTCCTTCCTCTCGGAGGATATCTTGTCTCTCAGGGCAGACTGGAGTTCTGGTCCACGGTGGCTGTGGCGACTTTTGGGAGCTTGGTGGGAACGATGGTGGATTTTAGCATCGGCTACTATCTGGGACGGCCCGCGGTGCTCCGGTATGGCCGGATTGTACGGTTTAGCGAGAAGCGTCTGGAGACGACTGAGAAATGGTTTGGATCCCATGGGAAGAGTGTCGTTCTGCTGGCAAGGTTCGTGCCGCTACTCAGGACCCTGATTGCCTTTCCTGCGGGGATTGTAAGGATGGATGTGAAACGCTTCTTGGTCTACTCTGCGATCGGAATCCTAGTCTGGGATGTCGCGCTGGTCTATCTAGGGGTCCTAGCAGGACAGAATAGCACAGCCATCGCTAACACTCTCCAAACATACTTTCTGCCACTAGGAGTGGCAGCGCTCGTGATAGCTGGGATTCTGGTCTATCGCGAACTCCGAACCCAGCAGAATTGAGAGGAGGAACCTGGGGTCTATGTCGCGAGAACCGCGTAGGGTCAAAGTTTTCTAGATTTTGCGGGTCCGCAGGATTTAGCATGGAAATGAGATGGTAGACAACTGGCTCATACTGTGACGACCTAAGAGGATTAGCACGATCATGAACCAGTTTCGGATTCCATGCCGTTTCCAAGGCCCTCTGCAGGGGGCAATCAGCCTTCTCCGCCCCCATCGTCTTCCGGCCCATGAAAAATACCGACCTTCGTGCTGATCTTGAATGGTCAGGGTTGAAGCTTTGACTGGAATCGTAGGGGAGGGTCTATCGGTATCCTTGGCTTCCGAGGGTGGTGCTGGCCTGAGCGATCTTCAGCAGCGCTTCAGGTGTTCTCGACTTCAGCTGGTACAGGTAGGAGGTCACGCCCTTCGCGACCAGTCGCTTGATGAATTCGGTCCTCTGAAGGTCTCCTTGACGGTACCGGTAGTCGTTGTATACTGACTCAAGAACCGCCCAGTCTTCCTCCTTCATCTTGACCATTTTGGAGTAGGGCTCCCAGACCTTGCTAGCTTTAGAATCTGCCATATTCCATCGACTACTGTTTACTAGTACGAGAGAGGAGCGTGGCATGAACGGAATGAAAGGATACTGTAACCCGCGCGAAGGGAACAGCAACGAATCCCACAATGTGGTCTGGGTTCCAAATGCCTATCAACGGTTCCATCGGTGAAGAGCCTTGAACCTCTTCAATAGCCCCGAAAAGGGTTGATGCCCTGAATGAACCCGCTCTACGCAATTATCCTGGGACTCGTTGAGGGAGTATCCGAGTGGCTGCCTATCAGTAGCAAGACCCAGACCCCAAGTCGATACTGCCCTACACGTGGTTTCGCCAACTGGGCATCTTGATCGCGACATCAACCGCGGCTGTAGTAGGGATCGTCGTAATATCCTATTTGCTAAAGTTCGCGAAGACAAGCAGGATCTACGGTATCGATTTTGTTCTGGGAGCGATCGTGCTAGTTGTAGGAATAATCGTTACTCTATTCGCTCCTCAATCCTCGCCCGCCCTATCCTGAACCAGGATCGATGTGAGCGGTTTCCGGAGGAAGCTAAGACGCGTTGGGCCTTTTGCTAATCAGGATCTGACTTGATCTGTTCATCAGGCGGAATCTGTACGAGACTGATTCCGCCGCCCCTTTTTCAACGTCGCTGACAGCCTGCGATTGCGGGAATGATACTTCACAAGGATAACGCTTAGGCTGACGGCTGCTCCAGCAACGAGGCCAATGTAGAGGAAAGTTAGAGTTGAGGGCGGGTTTGAAACTGTGACTCCTGGACCACCTGTCCCGAGTATGTCGGTCATGATGGGAGCCTGGGCGTCATACGACAGGGTGGGTAGCTCCCAGTTGTTCTCTATCATTCTCAGCTGGGAATATTCGTCCCAGTTGTTGGATGTGGAGACGAATCCCTTACTTATCATCGAGCCATACTGGATGTTGGGGCTGGGATCATACTCGTCCCACCAGATCCAGAGCAGCGTGTGGAAACTAGGGTTCGTGAACAGAGCAGACGAGAGGAGGGAGCCTGATGCTGGACTCGCGATCGAACCTGAGCCGACAAGGAATGATTTGAGCCAGCTATCGCCGGAAGATACAGTGTTGTCGTGCATGTTGTGACCGTCGGTCGGAGTTATCCAGACATAGTTCGACGTGCTACCGAGCACTTGAGAGTTACCGATCAAGGCTCCTGACAGCGTCACACAATTAGGACTATTCGCGGTGTCAGCGTATTGTAGACATGGTGAATGGTCCGGTCCTCTGTGACAGTTGCTCTCACAGAACTCTGTCCATGAGAGTCCAGCGGAAGACAGGCTGTCGAAAATGTTTGTGGCGCTGATACTTCCAGTACCAAGACCATCAGTCGAGCTATACGTAGCACCGGAAGTAATGGCTGTATAACAAGCGGCGGAACAGGGCGGATTGTCAAGCGTCCCGGCACCGGTGCAGGCTGGATCGCTGCTCCCTATGCAGTAGCTGTGGTAGTTGGGAATCGTGGAGCTCAGGGGAAGCAGACCACAGAGGAAGGGAGCTGTGCTCGAGGGGCATCCCGAAGGAGTGCCATCACCCAAGACATCTGCGTAATTCTGATTCTCCATCGCGATAATCACGATATGATCAAAGTTGACGCCCGTAGGAGCGGCATAGGTCCTTCCATTCGACGATAGGAGTATCAGACTGGCTATTGACAGAGCGACTAGGACGCTTGCAAGGCACCTGCGGTCTAAACTGTGAACTGCACTCATTTGCTTCTCACTCTATTCGTGTCGGCTACGGTTTTCCATGGCTACATACGAGGGAGGTTCGGGTCTGGGAGCGAAGATCCAGACTCTTCTCGATGAGAGCGTTCAGCCTCCACCTTCTTTCGCTCCTTATGGAGGGGGATAAAAAGAGTCTCGATACTCTATTCCGTTATCAAGGATTCTCTCATCCAGTTCTCGCTTCCATTCTGATTCCGGGTACTGGGGATTGTCGTCGCTGGTTTCATTCATCTTAACAGAGAACGAATGCTTGGTTGAAGTAGTTGCGAGGGAGCTCCAGGTTGGTTTCGAGCGTAACTACAGGATCTACGGCTGGACACGGGTCTGCTTCTAAGATCATCATAACGGTCCAATCATTTGTCATTCTCTCTCTATCCTTCTGGATTGTAGAGGAGTATCTGAACAACATGTACCTCCGCGAATATGTCAACGGCGTCTTCCAGGCAGACGGTCTGATAATGGGGATGCTCGGGACCCTACTTGTCCTCGGTTCCATCTCAAGTCTAATGTTCATGCGGAGGAGGCATGGAGAGAAGAAATTCGGCGCGATTTCTCTAGATGTCGCTCCTTCCGCTCCGAAGGTCAAGATGTCGGTCGAGGCGATGACGAAGCATGCCTACGAGAGCGCTAAGCCGAACATGGACTTTCATCCAGTGGTTGCCGCTCTGAAGGCCGATATGGCTGATAGACGACTGAGCTTCGGATCGATTCCCGGGTCTGGTAGTGAGAAGCCAACAACAGTTACCCCGCCCAGCGGAGAAGCCGCGAAGACCTCCGTTCTCGATCAGCTTACTCCTAACCGCCAAGCTCCTATGACAGGTCCTCGTCCCATGCAGACGGGAACGATTTTTCCTCAACGTCCATTGCATGATCTTAGGCCTCAAACGCCTACAGGTCCCAGGGTTGAGCAGGTCGGACCGCTCGCTCAGCAGCCAAACCCCGTTCTGAGGTCCCAAGAACCATCCGGGTCGACGGTTCTTCAGCCTTCCCAGACACCAGCACCACAGATCCCGACGAACGTGACGACCGTCATAACTGGAATCATGCCGGCCCAAAAGAAGAAAGATCCTGCAGCGGCGCCTGATGAGAAGCCTGCCTCGCAGTAGGCTCTGAATCCACAACGACAATTATTGAGGACTCTCCGGCGAAGCAAGAAATACGCGGAACTAGACTAGTAGTTTCATGGAAACGCGTCTCGTCCGACTTGCTGGAGATCTGGTCAAGCTCCTAGGGGCCAACTGAGAGTTGGCCGATAGCGCTTCGGTTCTAGCAGACAGAATCTCTTCCAAGAATGCGACGGTATGTGTTATTGGATTAGGCTATGTGGGGGTGCCGCTGGCTGTCGCGTCAGCCCAAGCGGGCTTCAGCGTTCTCGGAGTCGATGTTGATGAGAACAAGGTCGAGCAGATCAGCCGGGGTGTCTGCTATGTCGAGGACAAGTACAGCGAGGAACTTCTGCCCTCTCTCGTAAGCTCTGGCAAGATCAAAGCCTTCACTAAAATGTCGGAGGCGGTGCCCCGGTCGGATATCGCGATCATATGCGTTCCAACTCCCTTGAAGAAGGATGGGGATCCCGATCTCTCGTTTCTAAAGTCTGTCGCCAAGAGCCTTTCTGGACTGCTAACCGATTACAAGCTGATAGTTGTCGAGAGCACCAGCTACCCTGGCACTACTCAGGAGGTTTTTCGGCCACTCCTCGAACGTGGCGGTAAGACTGCTGGAAAGGACTTTGCACTTGTCTATTCTCCGGAGAGAATCGACTACGGGAATGCTTCGTTCGGCGTCAGGAGCATTCCGAAGGTTGTAGGCGGCGTGGATGAAGAGTCCACGCGGCTGGGCGCGGCGTTCTACACGGCGATTCTCCAGGCGAAAGTTGTGACCGTTAGTGGTCCATCCGTTGCGGAGGCGACTAAGATGCTGGAGAATGTGTTTCGGTACGTGAACATTGCCTTGGTCAATGAGCTAGCGGTGTTGCATGAAATATTGGGTGTAGATTTTATCGAGGCTATTGATGCGGCGGCGACGAAACCCTTCGGTTTCATGGCGCACTATCCGGGACCAGGGGTGGGTGGTCATTGCATTCCTAAAGATCCATTCTACCTAGTCTACAAGGCGAAGAAGGCAGGCTTCCCGCTACGGATGGTTTCGACCGCTGAGGTTCTGAATAATGGGATGCCTAAGCATACCGTCGACAGGTTATTGGGAGTACTCCGGAAAGTGAAGAAAAACCCTAGGAGAGTGAAGGTGGCGCTCTGGGGTCTCTCATACAAGGGCGGAGTCAAGGACACGCGCAGAAGTCCTAGCGTGGACTTGTTGAAGATCTTCCGACGACTCGGCGTCAAGGTGGTTGTGTACGATCCTTTTGTTGGGACAATCAAGGTGGGCAGTGTTCAGTACACCTCTACAGGCTCACTTCTCGATTCGGTTAAGGGGGTGGATGCAGTTGTGATCGCGACGAACCACGCCGCGTTTCGACAGGTTGATCTTTCCGTGGTGAAGGCTCAGATGAATCCCGATCCCGTCCTCTTCGACACAAGGAATCTCAGAACCAGGGCGGAGTGCGAGGGAGCTGGATTCACATACCTTGCGACTGGACGGCCATGAGGCTGTCCTTTACCGTTTAGAGGACAGTTCCGTGTTGTAAACTTGGCTCTTGACATAGCTGCGCAGGATTTTTTCTCAGGGAGTTTAGAACAAAGACTAGTCCGGTTGTTCCGATGATCCTGATGACGAGGCTGGTGAGGACTGGTCCGTAGGATGCTACGATCGATGGTATGGGGCTAATGTTTGGGGCGGAGGACCAGTAGGCTAGTGTGTCTGCGAATTGGAGTAGTCCTGTTATGACGATGGTCTGTCTGAGTCTTCCTCGCATGAGGAAAGGTATGATCGCCCAGATGATGTAATGAGCGTATACGATTCTTAGGGGGATCAGCCATGCGACGAGTCCCAACAGGACTACGTCGATCGAGCTAAGGTTTCGTGCTTTCGTCCAGACTGTACCGACTATGACGGTGTAGAGGGCTGCTGTTGTGGCGATCCAGATCTGGTTGGTGAAAAATTCTGGGGGTGTGAGTTGGAGTGTTAAAGGTAGGATTGTGTTGAGTAGACCGATCATGGTGAGTGTTGTTCCGTTTCCTTGGTTGGTGAGGTTGAATCCTATGGTGGACTGCTGGTAGCCGGGAATAGTTAGGGGCAGGATTAGGCCCAGGGTGGTGATGATTGTAGAGGTTGCGAGACTTGGCAGGGTCTTGCGTAGGCCTCGGGTTCGGATCAGCCAGATCATGACTAGTGGGAGAGCTAGGATAGGGTGGATCTTGAGGATCGTCGCTGTTGCCAGGAGTGTCGTCCCGATGAAGTATCGTTGCTGGATTAGTGTGAGTGTTGCGAGGGCTAGAATGGGGTAGGCGAAGGTGTCGCTGTGGAAGAAGTAGAGCGGGGATGTGCTGATGGCGGGTAGGGCTAGGAAGAGGCTGGCCGGGATCAGTGCTTGAAGAGCGTCGCTGGTTCGGGAGCGCAGGGAGAGGTAGATGATGAGGGCGACCGCAGCGTCTGCGAATAGGCCTAGGAGTCTGATTTGTTGGCTGATTAGGTTTAGGGAAGGTTGGGAGGCGAAGAGGCCGGTGAGCCGGATAATTCCTGAAACCGTCAGTAACAGGAGGGGTGGATAGGGGGAGGCCCAGGGCTGTGTGGAGTATGGGTTTTGACCGTTTAGGAGGATCAGGCTCTTCGGAATGTCGGCGCTGACGAGATCAGAGCCGCCGTTGCTCTGCTGGATCAAGAGGTAGCCGTGAAAGATGACGAGGCTCATCAGGCTGGTGAGGATTATGGGGGAAGCTTGGTTGAGGAGGAGGTTGATCCTTGCCGGGTCCCGGGAGAGCTTCAGGGAGCCTAGTGAGAACATTTTTCGTGAAGAATCGGGTGGGAGGGTCTTGAATAGATAGGCTTTCGGGGTTGAAGGGTTTTTGGGAGGTTCTAGCGGTTCCTGGTTGTTGGGTCAGAGTTGTGGGGTGTTCTGGCTGGGAGTGCTTTGCAGAAGTGTAAAGGACTTTTTTTGTTTTGACTTACCCCCGGGGGGGTCGAGAAATAGTTAGTAGGAAAAGAGAAGATAGCGTATACGGCCGAGTTCTAGAAAAGTCCTCAGGGCTGTTTTGTGTCGCGGGAAAGATTTTTTTCTAAATTCTAGGAAGAAGTCCATTTACTATCTGAAACGCTTCCGGGCTAGAATACCGGTTTTTCGTGCAGAACAGCCGAATCAGCGTTTTTCAACTAGCTTAATGATGGGATCATGCAAGCGTGAACTCGGCATCACATGGAATCCTCCTCCCTGATAGTTGCTCTGGGCTTATTTCGGGCGATTTTTCCGGGTCGAATGTCGTCACCCGAACCTTGCACGGGCCCGTGGAGAGTCTGGATGGCCGGTGCACTTGAACGTCCACTGAACCGACATGAAGATTCTGGAGAGGCTTAGGTAGGACCAGAGTATGGAATTCCGATGGGCAGATAGTCTAATCGAATCATTCTCCAAAGGCATGTCTCTGGAGGCTATCTTACAACGGTGAAGGAGCCCTGGAATTCTGCCCTTTTACGGTGGCTGGGTTTTCGGCCTTGCTGATGAAGCGCGGGTCTCGGGGCGCAACAAGTATCAGGAATGCACTCTAAGCTACGCCAAGAATCCTCGCGCTCGGGTAAGGGTTCTCAGCGTTTCGATGGGTTGTCTATGAATCCGATGATTGTGTCAGCAATGTATTCTCTCTTCTGCTACCCCCACGGGTTCTAGGTAAAAAGAAACCTTATTTTTTGCGAAATAGAGTGGTCTTCGACAAGTCTTCTAGGAAGACGACGTTCACATCTGGAGCGTTTTCTTCGAGCTCTGCGCTGATGTCTTTTTCACGGTGAGCGAATACGGCTGAGCCCTGGACGTTCTTCGCTAGTGCTAGGACGTAGCAGTCTGCAAGGGAGATCTTGCGGCGGCATTTCTGCATGCCGGCAGCGTAGTCAAGTTCGGTGGTCTGGTGGAATCTGAGAAGGCCTGTCTTCTCCAGGGTCTCGAGTGCCTCTAGGGCGAACTTTTGGTTTCTTCTCCTGCACAGGATGTAGAAGGTCTCGGAGAGGGCTAGATGGCCGCAGTGGACGGTTCTGTGCTGACTGCCGAGGATTTCTTGCTTCGCGATCTTGCCTTCAGGCTCGCCGAGGAAGTATGCTATCAGGACGCTTGAGTCGATGGCCAGCCTGCTAGGCAGTTCTGGCGAGTCTTGCATGCCTCTTGTTCTCTGTCTTCCTCAGCTGCCGGAGGTCTTTCCAGGCCGCTTTTTCTCCGCGCAACGCTCCGAAGAGCTTCTCGAATTGTTCTCTGGCCTCTCTTGTGCCTTGGGTCTGCGCGATTAGGAGGGCGATGGCCTCATCGTAGCTGACTCGCTTTCCTAGTTCGGATTGTAGTTGGGAGACGACTTGGAAGAGCTTGCTCTGTGTCTCCTCGGTGAGCTGAATAGTGGTCGTCAAAGTCTTCCTATAGCGACTATAACCGCTATGGCATATATATGTTCCGCACCGAGGGAAAACAAGCCGTCACATACGATCCGACGCCTGAGAATGGAGTTGTTCGATTGCTTGTAGGCTTCGTGGGCGGCCACGCCATCAGCACCGCTTCACTTTCGACACCCACTTCGGACAACACGGGCTCAACTCGACACCCTGACCGGTAATATTAATACGCGTGATCAGACGCGGGTTCTATGTAGTACGAAGGCGTTTGTTAGACACATGGCGACGCATTACCCGCGGGTCACTAAGAAGGGTCAGGCTACGATTCCTTCCGCGTTTCGGAAGAAGCTTGGAATCGAGGAGGGTGATAGGATAGTTTTCGAAGAAGCAGAGGG
>VBAW01000074.1 GCA_005888635.1 Candidatus Bathyarchaeota archaeon
CTGCTTGTCTGTTGCCGACCGTGATCGTTCCGGTCTTGTCAAGGATGATCACATCCGTGTCTCCTGCCCTCTCAACTGCTCTTCCTGACTTGGCTACGATCTTTCTCCGGTAGAGCCGGGAAACCCCCGAAAGCCCAATAGAAGGGAGCAGCGCCCCGATGGTTGTTGGGAGGAGACAGACATAGAGCGCGATAAGGACAGAGAGGTCCACTGCAAGATCGAGAGTAATTGAGAGGCCTAGAAGTGCAACAACAATTATCGTGAATATAGCCGTCAGACCAATCAGTACAGTGGTCACGGCCACCTCGTTAGGCGTCCGAGGCCTCTTCGAGGACTCTACCAGCCTAATCATCTCGCTGATGTAGGTATCCTCAGGGTTCACTGTGACCCGGGCGGTGAGAGTATCACTGATCACTCTCGATCCCCCGATGACCTCGTCCCCAGGCGCCTTCCTGACAGGGGTAGATTCTCCCGTTAGGAGGGACTCGTCGACCATTCCAATTCCCTCAAGCACTTCCGCGTCGATGGGGACAACGTCGTTCTTCTCAAGCAAAATCAGGTCTCCTTTACGAAGCGCAGTTGATGGCGCAGTAACGATCCTCCTAACATCCGCTTCAGTCACTATCTTCTTGCTCTGGACCTCCGACTCTAGACTTCGCAGACTACTCGCAGTGTTCTTCGCCTGAGTCTCAGCCAACGCATCAGCCAGAGTGCTGAACCAGACAGTGATCAGAAGTATCAAGGAGACTTCGACATAGTAGATCCTCATGCTCGAATTCGCAACTGGATAGAACGCGGGAGGATAGATCGCCATCGCCGCGACTATGAAGAACGTTAGTTCTACAATGAACATGACAGGATTCGAGAGCAGGGATAATGGATTCAGTCTGACCAACGAATCGAGAAGCGTCCTGGTCGATGTGAGATTGCTTCGGAAATGCGGTGAAGTTGGCCGAGTTGGCTTCGAAGACATTTTGTTCAGAATCCGTTCACGCGTTTCTGGAAGAATTGCAAAATCGGTCCAAGTGCAAGGAAGGGAAAGAAGGTGAGAACAACGAGCAAGAGTATGCTTCCAACCAGGACGATAGTGAAGGTGATACTGTCTGTCCTAAGACCAATCTCCGTGGATCTCTTACGATTGATCATCGACCCGGCTAGGGCAAGTAGAAACCCGATGGGGGCGAACCGGCCGATAAACATGACGAGCCCGGTGGAGACGTTGAAGAATGGAGTGTTTCCCGCTGCCCCTAGAAAGTCGGAGCCATTGTTGGCCGCGGCTGATGTAAACTCGTAAAAGATCTGAGTAAAGCCAGTTGAGCCTGTTGAGACCCCGATGGCAGATGCCGCACCAGTTGCATAGGCTAGGACTGTCGGGACGAGAATGATAACGGGATGAACTAGGAAAGTGATCATTACAAGCTTAACATCGCGCGCGCTGATCTTCATCCCAAGATACTCGGGCGTCCGGCCGGACATGAGTCCTACAATGAAGACGGTGATCACGACGTACATCACCATGTACATCAGACCCACTCCCTTGCCGCCGGGCGTGGATTGGATCAGCATACCCATGAAGGCGGAGAGGATGACGAGTGGATTCATTCCGGCCAAGTTTGCATTTACCGAGCCTGTGGTGACAGCTGTCGTCACAACGGTCCAGAATGTGGAGAAGAAGCCTCCGAAACGAACCTCTATGCCTCGACCCAGACCATAGCTGGGGATGAAGGCTAGCAACAAGTCAAGAGCGAAGAGAGAGTATGCGCCAATGATAATCGGACGAGCCTCCCGTCTTTTTCCCAACAGCTGTCCGAACACGAAGCAGAGACTTGTCGGGATGAGTAGCATTAGAAGAATCTGGAAAATATCGGAGGCCGGACTTGGATTCTGAAATGGGTAGGCGGAGTTTGCTCCGTAATATCCTCCACCGTTCGTGCCGATCTGCATGATGCTGACAAGCGATGCGACGGGGCCCACCAGAATTGTCTGGGTCGCTCCCTCCACCGTCGTGACGGTTTGATACCCTCCAATCGTCTGGGGAACCCCTAGTCCCACAAAGATCAGGGCCGCGACAAAACAGAGCGGAAGGAAGAGTCGGGTCAGAGACCGGACAAAGTCAGTGTAGAAGTTTCCCATATTCTGACTGCGAGAAACGAAGCCTCGCACC
>VBAW01000075.1 GCA_005888635.1 Candidatus Bathyarchaeota archaeon
GATGTAGGGTGCGAGCAGCCGTCCAAGTACTACGGCCGTAGCAAGAATCAGTAGAAGAGTGAGTAGGTCGTTGGGCTGTATCACGGCTTGCAGGCTCCCATTGGCAGAGCAGCGGCTTCATGACTGGCTCTGTACTAGTCTTTGTGGCTAACCGCCACTGACGCGTGAGGGGTCGGATTCAGAAACTCGCTAGAAATCCTAGCTCCCTTGTGAGTCTTCAGCACGATGGAGCTGACGGTGCTCTTGACACCCTTGATCTTCATGATCTTATTCTTCAAAACATCTCGGAACTCTTCAATATCATCAGCCAAGACCAGGGTCACGATGTCGAATTCGCCAGTAACCTCGTAGAGCTCCTCAATATTGTCCAGTTTGGCTAGTGCCTGGACTACTTCGTCCATGTGGGCTGACTCGACGAAAATGTCCACGAATGCGAGTAGAGGAGCCATGGTTGGTCATCGTTTCAGAGTTCTCCGCCTGCCGCCAATCCCGCGATTTATAGATTCCCTACCCAGAGTGGCGTCTCGCAGAATGGAATCGCGGGTCCACATGACAATTCGCTTTCCTAAAGACGGCTTGTCATGGGCATCATTCAGATAAACCACACCAACGTCAATTCGTTCGGAAAGGAGCGTTTGTTCGCACGGAAATCCACAATACGATACTGGATGTCATCGGAAATACTCCTCTAGTTCGACTGACCAAAGTCGCTGGAGGCGTTAGACCCACAATTCTTGCGAAACTGGAGAATCTGAACCCTGGCGGTAGCGTAAAGGATCGGATAGGTAGAGTCATGATAGAAGAGGCCGAGAAGAAAGGGCTCCTCAAGCCTGGCGGGACGATCATAGAGCCGACATCCGGAAACACAGGTACCGGGCTCGCGATGGCCGCATGTGTCAAAGGCTACAAGATGATCTTCACCATGCCCGACAAGATGAGTGACGAGAAGCGAAGCCTCCTACGAGCCTACGGAGCCCGCGTAGTGGTGACTCCAACTAACGTCTCACCAAGTTCGCCTGAACATTACATCAAAGTAGCCGAGCGACTTGCCAAAGAAACGCCAAACTCATTCATGCCCAACCAGTACGTGAATACAGCAAACCCTACGGCTCACTACCAGACGACAGGGCCAGAGATATGGCGTCAAACTAGCGGAAACCTAGACGTTTTCGTCTGCGGAATGGGGACAGGTGGAACCATCAGCGGGACCGGACGATTCCTGAAAGAGAAAAAGAAAACAGTCAGAGTCGTCGGTGTTGATCCTGAGGGGTCAATATTCTACTCGCGCTATCACGGAACA
>VBAW01000056.1 GCA_005888635.1 Candidatus Bathyarchaeota archaeon
TTCGAAATCTTCGATCCCAAACCTTGCACTTGGAACAAGCTTCCTTAACTCGTCAATCTCAACCTCTGTCGGGTCGCGTGTCAGCGGTAATGTGATCGTTTGATCATCTGCCTTTACAGAAAAATGTCGGTCAAGAATCCCAGTCTTAGCCAAACTCTGTATCGCTAGTTCGGCCATTGATCGAGGAAAGCGGAGACTCGGCCTCTCAACCTGATGCTTAGTGGGTGTTGTCTCCCGAAGAGTCAACTAGCCGGTCTCGGCAATTGGTTGAATCTCCGTCCTGGTTCTCAGTCTCTTCAGGAACTCTAGATCAGCCAATGCGACTTCGGCCGACAGTCTCACATCCTCGTCAACATCTTCCAAGGCCGTGATCAGCCCCGGCCTAGCCCGTTCGTCGCCAATCGAGCCTAATGCTACGGCTGACTCATGTCTGACAAGAACACTCTCATCTTTCGCCATAGCCTCTAAGAGTGAGGGTACTCCCGACTTGAACTCTAATTGTCCCATCGCGAATGCCGCTTCATGCCTGACTAGGGGACTCGGGTCTTCTCGGAGAGCCCGTGCCAATGCTGGAATCGCGTCCTCCCTCTTCATATCGGCCAGCATACAGACTCCATGGATCCTAAGGAGAAGGCTAGGTCGACTGTCCAAGACCTTACTTATGTAAGCCACATCTCTTTTCGAAAAGGCCCACTCCATCTTTTCCAAAGTGTCAAAGTCCGGTGAATAGTCAGTCGTTCGGGTCATAGAATCTCGGTCTACCGTCAACTCATCCTATTTGTAATTCTTCGCTCCGGCGAGAATCTTAACAGAGAGCTTGTTTCGACAGGAGGTATCGGACAAGTGTACTCTTCGCTGTAGGCGAAGTAGGGATTGTAAGCCATGTTGAAGTCCAATTCGTAATCGTCCCCGCCTTGCTCCTCATGGTCCAGATATCTTCCGGCTGCATACGACTCGCGACCAGATGTCTCATCGGAGAAAGGTATGAACAGCGACCGAGCGTACGGGTCCCCGGCAGATTTGTAGACGACTAATTTCAGACTTCGTCCCTGAATCCGGAAAGCGAATGCTCCATCCCTCACGTAGGCTTGTCGCACTCTTCATTAAATGGCCCCGATTGGCCGAACGACGACTTGCTCTATATTAGTCGGACTCTGATTTCTCATCCAAGACCGGCGATTCGTCTGAGCCCATCGCTTTCTCATAGCATTCAAGGCAATACGGTCCGGTGTAAACGCCGTGCTTCGTACAAGAACGCTCGACGATCTTTGGATTTTTGTGAACACGTTTCATTAGCCTAGAACGAGGGAAATCTAGTAGTGGTCCGCTTTCCTATCAAACTAGCCTTCTTGAAGTGAAAGGCCCCGAGTCGATTGTGGCGGGCCCGGAGGGATTTGAACCCTCGACCATTCCCCGAACGAGACTCGTGGGCTCGTTCTTCAGGTTAAGAGCTTCAGCCTCGTTGAGCCTGCTGCTCTACCTGGCTGAGCCGCCCGGCCAGACCTTTGATGATCCGGCTTACGGGCCCAGAAGACCCGCCAAGTGCGCCGCAACTCGAAGATTTCTAATAAAGATTGTCGGAGTTTGCGAGAGCTGAATTCCCGCGGTTTTGCGAAGCAAAGACTTCCCTTATGGTCTGTTCCTACCCTAATTGTCTCACGGTAACACAACCCTTCCGCGGCACGCCTCCGACCCCCCTCTGGAGAATACCCGCGGCCGTCGACACTAGATGGTAACCAGACCACGCGCTCTAATCCCCCTAGTAGCCCTAGCTCTAACCCTTTCCCTAGCGGCAGTTCCACTCGTCGAGGCGGTAGCTCCATACACTCTAACGATCAGCCCAACAGTCCCGGTCAGTCTTGGGAGCACGATCACAATGACCTTGACCGTATCAGGCGGGACGAGGAATAGTGCGTACACTGTTACCTTCGATGTCGTAAAACCCAACGGGACAGGGAGCGCGACCGTTATCAGAACGGTAACTACCGATAATCGTGGAAACGGTGCCATTTCGCAATTCTACCCGGATCCTTCGTTTACCGCCGCGAGTGGCACAGTGGCTACCGATGTAGGAGGGGTCTACAATGTCTATGTTAACCAAACCTCTCCAACTAGCATCGGCACAGTAGCAACGGGCCAGTTCACTGTCAGCTCAGCGCTGAACGTAGTGATTTCCCAGCCGGTTCCTGGAACTGTTCTGCAGAGAGGACAGACCACAATAATCAGTGCGACCGTGTCGGCCCTCAGTGGTCCTGACAATGCAGCCACGGTTTATGCAAACACCCCTTCGAGTGGACGGTTACTCCTACCCCAGACAAGCCCTGGAGTCTACACCGTCAACTATCTGGTCTCCAGCTCGGATCCGACCGGGACATGGTCAATGGTCGTTCAAGCGAGCGATACTATAGGAAACTCCGGGATAAGCGCTCCGGTAAACATCACGATTGCCAAGAATGATCTGATAATCGACTCATTGGTCGCCTATAACTCGAAGGGAGATCCGACGACAAGCTTCTCTACCGGGGACTCTATTCACGCTTTCTTCCGCATAAAATACTCCCTCGGTACCTCGTATCTGACCTCCGGGCAATACGCGGTTGGTCTCAGGAACCCTTCGGGGGCATTGATCGCAAATCTCACTGCCGCGTATGATACTTCACGTTTCGGATTCTACACATCCACAGGCTATCCTGTCTCTACATTCGATCCGGGCGGAACCTGGACTTTGATTGTAAGCGCGAACAGTGTAAACGATGGGTTTGGAAACACAGGGCCCGATCTCGCAACTTCTCTTCCCTTGCAAATAGTAACGTCGCCGTTGAGCTACTGGCCCTTCGTTGCCGCAGGAATTGTAGCTGTCTTAGGGGGCATCGTGACCGTAAGACGGTTTGATACTTCCCTCGAAGGATTCCAGCATTTGGAACAGATGATGGGTGGACCGCTACCTAGAGGCGCTAGCATACTCCTTCTTGGAGACGCTGGGAGCGGGAAGACGATACTCTCGTACCAGCTTCTTCACGACGAGTTGGAATCGGGCCGATTATGTGCCCTCTTGTCGTATGATGCGTTCCCCGAAGATGTTCAAGCGAGAATGACAGAGTTTGGCTGGGACATCATATCTCATCTGAGAAAAGGCCGTTTTAAGATCATCGACTGCTATTCCGGATTGGCGGGGCAGGGCGAGGGCGCAATCAAGGACCCGTCGGACCTCACCGAGCTGAATATCCAGATCACGTCCTTCATTGCCAAGGCCAAGGGGGGCCCTGTTACTGTGGTGCTGGACTCGCTAACCCCAATTTTCAACGGGGTTGATGAGAAACAGGCGATCAATTTCATCCAGACGCTCGGTGCGAAGGTAAAGAAGACTGGCGGATTGCTCATCGAAACCGCTTCAAAGGGCGCGATTCCTGATGACGCTGCGGCGAAGCTCAAGACCATGGCCGATGGCGTGTTCGAACTTGGTATTGTCAGGTCTAGAGGAAAATCGCATCGATTTCTCACGGTTCCGAAGATGGAGAGGAGACGTATCTCGTCGGATTCCGTACCCTTCCAGATCGATCGAATCAGAGGATTCGTCTTCCGGGTTTCGCGCTTCAGACTGTTGAAGAAACGGTTTTTCGACGTCTTGGCACAACATCACATATTTCGGAGCGCTGAATCGGGTGAGAATAAGCCGAAGCCTCCACCGATCAAGGGACCTCCTCCTCGACCACGCTGAACAATAGGGAAACTAACCGGATCTATCTGAAGGTAGACTGTCCCGTATTCGTCTCGCCACGATTTGGCTTCGAGTGGCACCACTGCGCTAATATCAGTTCGTGAGCGGGGTTGGAGCGAACGACTAGAATGCTACAGGGCGCTGTTCTTCCTGTTTGCCCGAGGCTTCTTGGTTGATCATGTCGTATTTTGCCCTCACGAGCTCCATGAACGGGACTAGGTCCTTCGAAGATCGAAGGGTAAACGCTGCCCATGTGCGTTTTTTGACTTGGTCTCTGGTTCTCCAGTCAATTGACTGGTCTTCGACTATCTTGGTCCGGGCTTTCTGGTCGGCGTGGAGCGTTGCGCTTATCTCCTCTCCCCTAGCGTGGACGTGGAAGAGTTGTCTGCTGCCGTAGAAGAACGCGGGTATCGGTTCCCTCGTGTGCTTCTCGTACTGTACCTTCATGGTCACGCCTTTCATTTGTCTCATTCGAGTTCGAAGCACCTGGAATAGGGTCCATGTCTGGGGTTGTACTCTGTCGGCTATGAAGGACAGGTCTGTGGTTTCGATATGAGGCATTCTTGTACTGCTCCCTGACGCTATTCTACTAAAAAAGGTATATTGTTGCAAAGTTCAACCCCAAAATCCAGCACGAAAGACAAACAGTGAACCCTCTGAAGCCCGCTAAGACCTGCTCCCTGTCCGTACTGACGGGGCACTCGAAGTCCTTGAGCAAAGATTCTGACCCAAGAATCCATCGGTGCAACCCCAGATCTCGAATTCCAACCCTAAACGCTACCATTCACGGTTACCAAACCCGTTACCAACCGGGAATTCCCAAAAACGATTGATCCTCACGACATAAGATAGCTCTTTGGAGAACCCTTCACCGTTGGAGACGAGTCGATCTGTTATCCTTTCTTTTCTGTTAACTATTCTTTTTCTGTTATCTTTTTCTCGACCCCCCCGGGGGTATGTCGAAACAAAAAAACTCCTTCACACTTTGCAGACGACCGCTAGAAAAAACAGGCTTCTCTCGGAAGAGCGGTTAGACTTTGAGTCCTTTCTTCAAATTCTCTTTCGGCTCGTACTCAAGCATCATTGCGGGTGCTTGTGATTCCGCTGTCTCTACCTTCTTCCGAGAAGTAATCGCGACCGGAGTGAATCCGCTTGAGATAGCGTAGCTCGTCGAGTCCTCCCCCTTCTCAGTACAGTGAACCAGAAGTTTGTAGAGCGGTTGTCTATGCGTAAACACCATCTTCGTAGCCTCAACCCCGACAACAATACCACGAGCACCACACGATGAACATGTCAGACCCTCATGCCGGGCAATCTTCAGACCACAATCAGGACACCAAATATCCTCGTCCCTCCGAGCGATGAAGATAGACTGCCAGACTCCCAAGTGCTTCTTGGGACTACAAGCCTCCCATTCGGTAAGACTCAGTCTAACCGGTCTGAATGCCCAGGCCGCTTCCTCTCTCCATCGAGAGAGATACTCGGCCTTCTCTTCGCAGCCTTTGTGATAGTAGCTCCTCTTCCCTTCTTGGCTGAAAGCGGCCGATACCGGTTCGTCGCGATGAATGATACCCGAACAGGCGCTGCAGTTGACCATTTTTCCGAGTCGATAATGAAAGGGCATCTGCCGGATATCAGAGCAGTGTTACTCTAGATTTGAGGCTAGAAATCGACGAGCTCGAGGAACTTCAGAGCGTCTAGCAATCCTTCAGCATACGCTATACATGCGAGGGATGTAACTGGTTTCCGATTTTCGGCGTAGTGTCGAGCATCCTTCATGTAGCCTCGCACCATTTCGAGGACATAGTCAAACTGCGGCTGTACGACCGAGGCCGGAAGCTTTCTTGGCCTCATCCGCCTCAGAGAGGCAGATGTCGCCTCAACATACTTGACGGTTCGCTCAGACGCGCTCTCTTTCAACTTGGTTCACGTAGGTTATCGTGGCTGGCTCCACAGAGTAATTCAAGCGCCTCAGCTTCCATGAAGTGAAGCCGGCCAACTACGACTATTGATTGCGGACCAACGCCGAAGTCTTCGCCGATCAGCTCCTTCATTCTGGATGCTTTGACCCTCTCATCCTTCGAACCGACCCTGGCGACTCCGACGGCCAGTCGTGGTTCGAGGCGAGGATCGGCTGTGGTCATCTTTGTTATCGCATCTCGTATGGTCATTTGAGAAATTTTCCCGGCCTGAACGTCTAGGAGAATCAGCGTGTGGAGGCCTCGGTCACTGTTATCCGAGATAGTGTCGAGCACAGACCTTGGAAGTGGCTGATCGCGAGGTATAGTGATGGACTTGCCGAACTTGTAGCTTTGAAGACCTGTAGCGCCACACACTGCGGACACGATGGAGGGTGCGTGGACGACTCGTGATGCAATGCCCATTTTTGCAAGCGAGAGTCTCAATGAGATATGGGTAGTCGCGATCAAAGGGTCTCCCGGGACTAGGAAGGCAACTCTCTCTGTGCTTGCCGCTGTCAGCACCTTCTTGCCTCCTTCGTCTTCAAGTTGGCTTCTGTCGAGGACTTCGACTTTTTTTCCGATCTCCTTCTCGAGACGCTTCAAGTCCAAGTTTGGCATGATATTCGTGTAGAATTCCCCGTACACCGAGTCGGCTCGCCGCGCCTCTTCTAGTCCTTCCAGCGTGATGCCCTTTTCATCGTTCAATCCTAAACCTATGAAGGTCAACGACATGAGACAACAGAGCAACGGCTTAGCTAAATTGACTTCTCAAACATCAAGAACAAGACGGACCGGTTCGCCACTGTATTCAGCTAGGGTCTTCGGCCAAGGGCCAATACGGCTGAATACTTCAACAAGCCACAAGGAGTTGAGATCACTCATGATAGCAGATGCGTGAGCACCCACTAAGATCGATTCTCTCCAGACTATTGCGGGGTCCAGGGGATTCTTCAGAGGCCGAGCTTGCTTATCTCCACCGGGGAGCTCCCGAGAACCAGGTTCGAATCAGAGTCTCAACTATCACCCATCTAGGGAAGGGATCTTTCATGCTGGGCGACCGTGAGACCCAGATTCCCTTCCACCGAGTACTCTACGTCACAGATCTCCGGTCGAAGACTATTCTCTGGGAGAAACGGAAACCTCCTCACGCCTCAAACCCAGACCCTTGACCCGCAACCTACCCGGCAATCCAACCTCTGGCAAAGGGTCGAAACGGACACCCGCGACCCGCTCAGCCACCTTGACATTCGTGAACGTATGCATAGTAATCTGAGAAAGAGAGACGTCAGAAACGCCTGCCGCGAGCGCCAAGTAAGGCACAATCATGTCTCCCATGTGCCTGTCTAGAAAAGCTCCGGAGCTGATTTCCTCTAGGAGCTTTCTCGCAGCGTCTTCTCCAACTACCTCGGCAGGTCGACCTCTCTCTCCCAGACTGTCCCCGCCCAACACACTTCTATTGTCTCTTGTAGCGCACAGAACTATTCCACTACCGGGACCTAAGTGTGAACCATTCTCTGAAGCGTCGATTTGGATCTGTGGACGCAGCGGACTCTTCTCTTCAATAACTCGTGCGGCGGCAGAAGCTTGTCGTTCAGCAACGCGACGTGGAAGCATCATAGAATGACTGACGACGGCTATCGCATTTACATTACCACCATCGATGCCAACGATATTCTTCAAGACCGAAGTGGGAGAGGCCTTGAGTCTTACGATTCCTCCTCCCTTGGGGTAGTGTCCTCTTTTGACAACGAGAATCGAAGCCTGCATCTCCATTCTTGCCAGTAACGGAAGAGTGACCAGTCGAAGATAATCGATCGGCGGACTCCACTTCACATCTGTCCCCCCAGTAATCTCAACCTCTACAGTTCCCGGGGCAAAGGGAAGCAGAGGCATCAAGGTCTGAAGAACCAGTGTTATACTGCCCGCCGTGCCGACTTCGAAACGAAGGAAACTGGCCCTTATAGGGCCTGGGCTGAAGATGCACTCCGTTGAACCAATCTGCAATCCCTTGGACGACGCCCCACAAATCTGCGTTAACGCCTTTGCCCCTGCTAGGTGCTGGGCTTTCAATCCGGGCTCTTCTCTTCCCGCCCTGATGTTGAAGACTCGAACTTCACGTCTCAGCACAGCAGCGAGGGCCAGAGAGGTTCGAAGAACCTGCCCGCCACCTTCGCCTATGCTTCCATCTATCTCGATCATTTTCCAGCTGAGCTTCACACTATTCTTTAAAGAGAGTGTGCGTTGGACAAACCTCCAACATGAAGAACTTTCGACTATCGATCGAAAAGTCGGAGGAGATGTCTTTCGGTTGTCTCGTTGACCAAAACGATAGACTTGTGGCTTCCTCTTTCGGCTCTAACTCCCGCATTCTAGAGAACCGCCTAGAAGAGTATTCAGCTAGGAGTGGTGGCAAATCCCCGACGCGTATCAATCATTGGCTTAACGAGGAAATGATCAGACGATTTGAGGGAGCGAAGAACTCGAAAAATGCGAAACTAAACAGAAGCTTCGTTTCTACCCATCAGGCCAAAGTCTGTGGCGTCCTTGAGAAGATTCCTGCAGGCAAAGTAACCACATATGGACTAATCTCAAATCACATCCGCTCAGCGCCAAGAGCTGTTGGCGGAGCAGTCGGCTCGAATCCATGGTCTATCTTCGTTCCATGCCACCGCGTTGTCCCCAGCAGTTTAGCCATAGGTAACTATTCACTTTGCGGGACCCTTGGCGAAAGCGGGAGTGCGACGAAGCGTGGGTTGCTAGTTCGCGAAGACTTGCCGATCGACGAGGACAAAATCGATTCAGCAGCTCTTTGGAATCCGTCCGAAGGCGATTAGTTGGCCACCGGCCTCTACGTTGGTCGATTCCAGCCATTCCACCTAGGCCATCTGGAGGCGGTGAAGTATATTCTTGGACGAGTCGATGAGCTGATAATTGTCGTGGGCAGTGCCCAGCACAGCCACACCCTAGACAACCCGTTTACTGCCGGAGAACGAATTACAATGATAAGGCTGGCCCTCAAACAAGCGGGGATTCGCCCGGATCGTTTCACCGTTATCCCTCTTCCTGACGATGAATTCCATAAAGTCTGGGTGGCTCATTTGTTGTCCCAGACTCCAAGCTTCGACGTCGTCTACACGAACGAACCTCTAACCTTTCGATTACTCAAAGAAGCGGGTCTAAGGGTCGAGCGCATTCCTATGTTCAGCCGCAAGAAGTTCACGTCAACAGAAGTCAGAAGAAGATTGTTGACTAACGGGCCGTGGAAAGAACTCGTTCCAAAGGCCGTCGCCAGCTACCTGAAGAAGATCGATGGCGATGAACGCCTGAGGGACATTTCAAAGAGCGACAAGGCTGGCTAAAATCGAATCTCGACCTGACCCAATGGTTTGAGCCCAAGCCTAGCCGCAGCGCTGCTCTCCCTCATCGCGATTTCGACATATCCCTGACTTCCCAAGATAATTCCAAGCTGGTCACCATGAATCTTCGAGTACGTTCTAGCAATCGACGCAGAGGATCGTCCGTGCATCGTTTTCACCTCTAGTCGACGATCCTCGTGCAAGCCTAATCGCAGAAACTCCTCTTCGCCCAAATTCAAAATCACATTGCCGAAAGAATCAACGTGAAGAACTGTACACGTCATTCCTTCGTCCGAAACGCTTACGCTGGGGATGTCGAGACTCACAAGCTCTTTGACTACAGCTCCGACGGCGTCAGGCCTCAATCCGTCCGCTAGTTTCGCGGCCGTCCTCGCGAACACGTCCCTTCCATGGAAGGTTGCAGAGACCCTCTCACCTTTGAGTCGCTGACTGTCTATTTGATGCGCTGCCTTGAAACCAAGTCTCTCAGCAGCCCTGACAAGAAGACCATTATCGGGTCCAACAAGTACTCCGAGCTTGCACAGCACTACCAAGGGCAGTCTCTCAGTTCCAACACCAGGATCGACAACGGCTACATGTATCGAGCCCAGAGGGAAGTAAGGCAATGCCGTTTCGAGGATGAAAGAGCCCATCGCAATGTTATGACGTTCAATTCCATGCGACACATCAACAATCCTAAGATCAGGATTGGCGCTAAGAATAACTCCTTTCATTTCGGCGACATATGGATCAGTCAATCCGAAATCAGAGAGCAGAGTTATCGTGACCATTGAATCCTGTCATGTTGAGAGCTAATCCTTAAAAGAACCAGACCTCGGGCTCGCGCTTCATCACATGGTTGGGCTGCTCTGTGAGTGAGACCCAGAAATTGATCATGCTGCCGGGTCCAACCAACGTGCCTCCCAGAGTCATGAGGGCCATGATCAAGCCTCTCATGGGCCACAGGGGTCCCGATTTCAAGGAAATATTGTCGCAAGTAATCAGCAAGACCAAGAAAGTGTTTCAGACCAAGGAAGATTTGTTCGTTCTCACAACCTCGGGAACAGGGGCGACCGAATGTGCCCTCCAGAACATAATAGAAGATGGAGACAAGATCATTGTCAACGTCAACGGCTTCTTCAGCGAGAGACTAGCGGAAGCGATCAAAGCTTATGGAGGTCAACCCTTGGTCGTGAGCTCAGAATGGGGAAAGGCACCCCGAACAGAGGATTTTAGGAAGATCATCAAAGCAAACCCTGATGCGAAGGCACTTTCAGTGGTCTACAACGAGACCTCCACAGGAGTAACCGTGAGAAGCCTCCAAGAGATCGGAAAACTCTGCGAGGAGGAAGACATCCTACTGATTGTGGACGCGATATCGATTCTCGGGGGCGACAAATTGCCTGTCGATGAATGGAATGTCGACATGTGTGTGACGGCGAGCCAGAAATGCATGATGTGCCCGCCTGGGCTATCGTTCGTGAGCGTGAGCCCGAAGGCGTGGGAGAAGATCAGCGTGAAGAAGCAGCACCGATCCTTCTACCTCGATCTTCCAATGTACAAGAAATACATGGGGGATGGCTTCACACCCTTCACACCCGCAGTGTCCTTATTCTATGCACTCAACGAGGCGTGCGACATGATCCTTGAAGAAGGACTGCCAGCCAGATTTGAACGGCATCGAATCTGCGCGGACGCAGTCTACGGCGCCATGGAGGCTCTAGGCCTAGGCTTAATGGCGGAGCCTGAATCGCGATCACACACCGTCGCCGCGGTGGCTTGCCCAAGTGGCATCGAGGACGGGAAACTGAGGGAACTCATCAGAACTAAGTATGGGATAGACTTAGGGGGTAGCCTGGAAAAGTGGAAAGGAAAGATGTTCAGAATCGGAATCATGGGCAACATTGGATCACCTGAAATCATGTCAACGGTAAGCGCTGTCGCATCAGCAACCGTAGACTTAGGCTTCAAAGGCAGGATATCGGAAGCTCTCGAAGCCGCACGTAAGGCCTTAGCCCGATTGCCTGCGAGGATGAACTAGGCAATGGCCGTAAAAGCCGGCGACTTTCTGCTCGTCAATTTCACTCTCAAGGTAAAGGAGAGCGGAGAAACGGTAGACACGACATATGACGCGGTCGCGAAAGATACCCATCTCCATCGAGAAGACTCAACCTATGGTCCTCGTTTCATAATCCTCGGAGAAGGCTGGCTTCCAAAGGGACTAGAAGATTCTCTGGTAGGAGCCGACATTGGAAAACAGACGACAGTCGAACTGCCTCCTGACAAAGGATTCGGAACACGCGACCCGGCAAAAATGCGGCTTGTTCCCTTGAGACGCTTCCGCGACAAAGGCATTGACCCAACTCCAGGCGCACAGGTCGAATTCGATGGCAGACCCGCGACGGTAAGAGCGGTGGGAGCTGGCCGCGTCCAAGTAGACTACAACCATCCCCTCGCAGGACGAACCCTGATCTACGATGTCTCGATCGAAAAAATAGTCGACGACGATAACGAAAAGATTCTGAACATCATATCAAAACGTATCCCCGAAGTTGACAAGGCAAAATTCGGCGTCGAAAGAACCGGCAAGGAGCTGACGGTCGAGGTCCCCGAGGAGGCGTTCTATCTTAGCGGACTTCAAGTAGCCAAGAAATCGGTGACCTCTGATCTGCAGAAATTTTTCCCAAACATCGACACAATCTCATTCCGGGAGGTGTTCAAGAGAAGACCACACGAAGCCCAGGTGGAGGAAGTGCCAAAGCCCTCAGCCGTTGAAACAGGCAAGTCGGCGGTACAAGTCGAGACGAAGCAGCAGACAGAAAAGGCTCAAGAAGCTCCGGCGCAGCCGGTGCGGAAGAGAAGAGCTCCAGCCAAGAAACCCGCGTCAAAGGGTCCATCGAAGCGGGCAATGATGGGATCAGAGAGCCAAAGGTAGGAATCTACGGATTCTCCAAATGTTTTTAAGCGGTGGAGAACGGGCGGCATTCTACTCTTTCCGTTTTCTCGGAAAGTGGTCTTTAATATCACATGATTAGGAGACACGTCAAGTTGGAATTTCAGAGAACTGGAAAACTACCCGTCCTTAAGGGAACCACGACGATTGGCGTCGTCTGCCATGACGGAGTCGTGCTGACGACAGACACTAGGGCAACGATGGGCTCTTTCGTGGCGCACAAACACGCTAAGAAAGTATACCGGATCGACCAACACATAGCAATGACAATAGCCGGAGTAGTGGGAGACGCACAAGCCATCGTCGAGATGCTTCGGGCGAACTCTGCACTTTACAAGCTAGACCTAGCGAGACCAATCCCGATCAATTCTGCCGCGAGACTCGTATCGAACGTACTCTTTCAATCCAGATACTATCCGATGGGGGTTCAGGCGCTTATCGGAGGAATGGACGATTCCGGCGGTCACATTTTCATGCTGGATCCGCTTGGAAGCATGATGGAGGAAAAATTCGTCTCCACAGGCTCAGGATCTCCAGTCGCATACGGAGTGCTGGAATCGGAGTGGAAAGATACGATGAATGTTAAGGAGTCCGTCCCCGTAGTAGTGCGAGCAATAGACTCTGCTATGAAACGGGATTCGGCCAGCGGCGACAGCTTCGACGTAGCCGTGATATCCAAGGACGGGTATAGAGAGCTCACAGAGGACGAGAAGAAGCACATCCTCCACGCGTAACCTCGTTCTCAACCACCTCTTCAACGTATCATACACAAGGAGTAGCATAGACGAATGACTAGAACCTACAACGATGTATCTGCGAGAATACGAGAGACAATAGTAGAGCACATGCCGAAGGATGCCGAAATTACCAGGATCGAGTTTGAAGGGCCGCGCCTCGCGATATACGTGAAGAACGTCAACCTCCTCTCAGAACAGAACTACGTTGTAACAGAAATTGTGAACTTGCTCCACAAACGGATTGTCATACGCTCAGACCAATCCATCCGTCTCCCCGAGAGAGAAGCGGAAGGCTACATACGCAAACTCGTACCTGCTGAAGCTGAAGTCACGGCGATCAACTTCGACCCCAGCCTCGGTGAGGTTGTTGTAGAAGCCAAGAAACCTGGTGTAGCGATAGGTAAGGAGGCGTCTGTCCTTCAGCAAGTCGTTAAGGAGACCAGATGGCGCCCCAGGATTCTCCGATCCCCTCCGTTGCACTCAAAGATTATTGCTAGCACGCGTCACATTCTCCACACTGAGAGCGAAGAGCGCAGTCGGATTTTGCGAGATGTAGGAGAGAGAATCTTCCGCCCAACCTTCACCAAGGCTGGGTATGTCCGTCTTGTAACTCTCGGATCATTCCGAGAAGTTGGGCGATCAGCTATGCTCATCCAGGCTGGAGCGAGCACCGTCCTCATGGATTGTGGAATAAATCCAGGCGCACAAGACCCGTCATCCGCCTACCCTCGGTTCGACACCGACGAGTTTGATCTCGAGAAACTCGACGCTGTAGTAATATCTCACGCGCATCTGGATCACTGTGGAATACTGCCCTTCCTCTACAAGTACGGCTACGACGGCCCAATCTACTGTTCAGAACCAACACAGGTACTCATGACGCTACACCAGCTCGACTACCTCGACGTTCACAGTAGAGAAGGGGAACACTCCCCCTTCGACCAGAAAGACGTCAGAGAGGTCGTGACGCACACGATTCCATTGAGGTACAATGTTGTGACTGACGTAGCTCCAGACATCAAGCTGACACTGCACAACGCAGGACACATCCTCGGTAGCTCCATCGTACACCTCCACATCGGCGAAGGCCTCCACAACATCGTCTACAGCGCCGACTTCAAGTTTGGAAGAACAATGATGCTGGACCCTGCCATGGCCCAATTCCCTAGAGCAGAGACTTTGATCATCGAGAGCACCTATGGGGGCCCAGACGACATTATGCCTGACCGTGAGGGGGTTGAAGGCAGACTCGTCAGTATAGTCAACGAGACTGTCGAAAAGAATGGAAAGGTCCTCATCCCAGTCCCTGCCGTTGGGAGAGCCCAAGAAATAATGCTGGTTCTGGACGCTTACATGAGAAACGGTGCCTTGCGTGAATTGCCCATCTATATTGAAGGGATGGTAAACGAGGCGACGGCGATACACACGGCATTTCCCGAATATCTTGTGAGAGACATCAAAGAACAAATCCTCCATCAGGATCTGAACCCGTTCCAATCTGAATACTTCCATCCAGTCACGCATCCAGGTGATAGAGACGAAATAGTCGCGGGAGGACCCTGTGTCATAATTGCAACCTCTGGAATGCTCGAGGGGGGACCTGCTATCGACTATTTCAGGAGACTAGCCCCCGATCCAAGAAACACCCTAGCCTATGTTAGCTACCAGGTGGAGGGAACTCTCGGAAACAGAATCAAGAACGGTCTGAAGGAAGTATCTCTCTTCGGTCCTGACGGCAAGATAGAGATGGTGAAATGCGATATGCGGGTCGAATCGATAGAAGGATTCTCGGGCCATTCAGATCGCAACCAGCTCCTAGGTTTCATAAAACGAATGATGCCCAAACCCACAAGAATCATTGTGAACCATGGAGAGCGAAGAAAGTCTGAACTTTTTGCTCAGAACGTCAACCGCATCTTCGGCATCAAAACAGTAGTGCCAGACGTTCTAGAGTCACTTAGACTCCGCTAGCTAGTCCCTGGCAAAGTTTCCTTCTGCAAGGGCACAGCAGGAATAGCAGTTTCAGACCCCGCAGTTTCCCGGCGCCAGATCTTTACACCAGGCGGGGTGATTACAATACGCTCCTCCCCAAGTCGTGCGATGTCGCCACCAATCGACTTCACGTGATCCGTCAATTCCGTTATTGCGAGCTTAGTCTCATCAACACTCTTCCGTGCCAATGGCGTAATTCGGACGATCAGTATATTTCCAGTCCGGATTTCAGTCTTGATAACTTCAACGTCATCCAGTTCCTGCAAAGGAAGCGCTTTCACGTAGAGAGGAGAGTGCGCCATGTGGAAACATCAATTCATGATACGATGATATTTCTGAAAACGCCTGCCAGAACGACTTTAAACTTTGCCTGACGTAATTCGAGACAAATCGTCAACTTCCTGAGTGAGAGGGTGACTGAGACTTTATCACTTCCCACACAGGATCCCCCACGTAATGGATGTTCGCCACCACCTTTCCCTTCTTCGTTGCTGTCAATTCTCCTGAAGCAAGCAAGGATCTTCCGACCGCCAAGAACTTGCCATGTTTCTCGTCGACTATGACAACTAGCTCCTTCTCGCCAAAACTTCCCTCGACCCGCCTGATTCCAGGTGCCATAATATCCGCTCCTCCAACCACATGAGGAATTGCGCCCATGTCCACAGTGATGCGGGGTAATTTTTCCAAAGCAAGGGTATTCGTCAACACTGGAACAAATTGTCCTTCTCTCTTCGAGGCCACCGGCTGACCATCGACGAAAATGACCTCAGCGCTCTTCACCATCTCCGTTTCGACACGTGATTTCCGAGAGAGATGTTCGAAACCGGGAAGCTTGTTCAATTCTTCAATCAGAGGTTTAGAATCGCGATCCTTCAGAATAGTTCTGTTTGGCAACTCGATTGGATTTTGTGTACGACAATCTTTAAAAGTGTACCAAAGCCCGGACACCTACTTCCCCAGTTGAACTCTGAATGTCAGACGTTGCAGCCAAAATCTTCGAAGAGAGCCTAAACAAAGTCGTTCTCGTCCAACTGAAAGGAGGACGAAGCGTCAG
>VBAW01000024.1 GCA_005888635.1 Candidatus Bathyarchaeota archaeon
CATCATCCTCATTCAAGTTGACCGCATCTCTTGTCAACGGAAACATTCAGCCAACGAATCTTGTATTGAGTAATCAGACCAAGACCAGTACCCAGATTATGGCAACGGTCGGAACAGGAATAGCCGATGTAAAACTGTCAACAGTAAATGGTCAGATTACGATTACGGGAACCTAGAACCCAAAAGGAGCCGCACGGCTCTCCCTCCTCCGTTTTGCGGAGGAGTGACTTGTTCGTCAACCTGGGTTACTATCAGGTTTTCTACATCAGCCCCCTTTTCCGGGCCGAGTATCATTCCATAGTGACCGCTGGTTGGGTTCCACTCTTGCGGCTTTCACGTCCGCGTTCCCAGCGGTAGCTCTAGTGTTTGGATTCCTTCTCGTTCTCGTCGGAACAACCGATGGGACCCGAGAGTTGGTTCAAGGCGGCTGGGGATTCATAACCGTGGGCTTAATGGTTGAGTTCGTCCTGCCGATTTCTAGACGGTTGAGATAACTATCAAGGAGGATTAAGGAATGAAAGCGTTCATCGCGAGCTTCGTAAAAGGGCAAATCTTGTTATTTGCTCCTCAGCTAGCTCTCATACTGCTCATACTATACGACAGAGTATCCTTCTACTATGGCGCTCCAGTCGTTATCTCATTGGCCGTCCTTTGGGGCTGGTTCGACTACTCGGGGAAAGCCCAGCGCAGGGGCGCTTCCGTTCTGAAGAAGCTAGAACGTCTAGTCGATGATTTCGGATGGTTAAACTTTCAAGAGGGCGGTGGTGCCGGCAGCGAAATGGTTGTCGCGCTGCTGGACAAGGCAAGCTTCGGGTCAAGCACCTTGACCACACCACAACTTGCTATGGCGACGACCGAGAAGATCAAAGAAGTCTACTTCACGCTTGAGCTCTGGTACTTCTCAATGCGCCAGAAGGTCCGATTGCTCCTCCGAAAGGCAGCGTCGATGATCGAGTACGATCTGCTCGAGGTCGTTAACGAATTCATCGAGTTCTACGGTGAGTTCGTCGAAAAGGTGGCAGAGGAGACTCTTCGACTGGTTGCAAAGGGAGATCTAACTAGCCTAGAGAGTGAAAGAGAAGGTTTCTCCACTTTCAAGACGCGCTTGGCGGAGCTAAGGGGTCGAGCCAACGCGTTTCTCCAGAGCCTACGTGACGATGGTCTTCCTGTTTCAGAGACGAAGGTTAGAGCTTTAGAAGTGGATCCTTGGTTCAAGACGGGAACCGAGATTTCGGAAACTAAACAGTCGCCACAGTAATAACATAAATTCTAGAAATCGTGTTTATCCAGCTCTCCAAGAACCTGGTCAGGCGTCTCCGTCGCCACCTCGACGATTGTCGTTCGTGTAGCGTGGTTGGGAAGTAGGTCAGAACTCTGCGCCAAGGAAGAGGGCCGGCCGAGTGTCGCAGTTGTTCTTTCAGCGATACTCGCCTCGTTCTTCACCCGCTGAATCAGCAGTATTGTGCCGCCGAGAGCCATCCCGATCAGAAGAGCGTCAACTTGTCCAGTCAACAGCAGACCCAATTGAGGAAAGTTGCTATCTACCCAGATTCGAAAGTAGATGTTGGAGAGATACTCGGCACTGAACCCCGCCAGCAAAATGGCGATGACTATGAACTGCGCCAGGATTATGCCGTAGAGCAGTTTTACGAACCTTTCAGGATATCCTGGCATAACTAGGGCTTGTGAAGAATACCATCAATCTCTCTCATTAACAGTGCGGCTTGTGCATGACAAACGAGTGGACGGTCGCGTGCAAAGAGTTTAACATCGGCGTCGGAAGAATCGACACTATCTTGGCCCAGCGCACTCTCTCTCTTGAGATTAGAGAATTCGAAGATTCTGATTACCGGAGGTTGGCGGAAATCTATGATGCGATCTTTCCTGAGCGAGCGAGGAGTGTTGAGGAGTGGCGATTTTACGATGATAGTCTTGACAAGACAAAATACTACTTCAAACGGTATACATGCGTAAACTTCTCAACCGGTGTAGCTCTGGGCTTTGGGGAGATGTGGAATCCTCCATGGATGTTTCATCCCAAAAAATTCTGGTTCGACGTCTGGGTCGATCCGAAGCACGAGGGCCAGGGTATTGGTAGCGCGATCTACGGTCGCCTCAAGGATGACTTTGATGAGCATAGTGCGATTACTGCCTGGATGGGAATTCGAGAGAATATGACACGGTCCATCGCCTTTGCTCGAAGGCGGGGATTCAGCGAAAAGATGCGGGGCTGGGAATCGACCATCGACCCATATCGGGTAAATACTTCAGAGTTCCAAAACTATTCGACCAAGGCTTCTCAGGCTGGAATCGAGTTCTCGACGCTTGAGCAGGAACTACGGGAGGATCCAGAGTGTTACACGAAGCTGTACGAGCTTGTGCAGACCGCGTTCAGAGATGTGCCGATAGCTGACACCCCTACAGACACTCCTTATGATCAGTGGCTTGCCTTTGAGATGAAGAATCCTAACCTCATTCCTCAAGCGTACATGATCGCGAAGGATGGGGACAAGTACGTCGGGACCAGCGTGGTTTGGGGGTTGAAGAAAGAGCCTAGAAGTCTCTACCAAGGCCTAACGGGAGTTATGCGGGAGTATCGAGGAAAAGGAATTGCCGTAGCCTTGAAGTTGAAGGTCCTGGATTTCGCCCGGAAGAACGGATTTGATAACATTCGAACCTTCAATGCATCCACAAACGACGGCATGCTCAGCATCAATATGAAACTGGGATTCAAGCGAGACCTCGCCTGGATCACTTTCGAGAAGAATCTGGAGCAGGAAAAATCTTCCAAAGATCAATGAGACTGCCCGTTCTAAGGCTGAAAGGCTCGCCTTACGAGATAGGATACCGACACGGGCAATTTGCCCGAGACAGGATTGAACGCAATCTCGAGGTCTACTTCCGCCGTTTCAAGAATGAAACTGCACTCACAAGAGACGAGGCGCTTAGGCGCGCTGAAAAGTACTTGCAGGTCATACGACGAGGCAGTCCCAGCTACGCCCGCGCGATGGAGGGAGTCGCCTTAGGCTCGAAGACAAAATTGCTAGAGATTACTGCATTGAACGTTCGATACGAACTGATGTACAGCCAGTTCGCAAAGATCGGATTGAAGCCCATGCTACGTATAGATGGCTGTACGGCGTTCGGGGCGATGCCGGAGGTAACCGTGAATCGTCATTTGCTGATGGCCCAGAACTGGGACTGGATTCCCCAGGTAGAGGGACTCTTTCTCAAGATTCGACCCACTACCGGTCCCAACGTTCTCTGCTTCACCGAGGCGGGAGTGGTTGGAGGGAAGATAGGCTTGAACTCTGAAGGAGTAGGACTAGCGATTAATGGGCTAATCTCCAACAAGGATGACTGGGAGAGACTTCGAAAACCCTTCCACGTGAGATGCTCAGAAATTCTCGGGTCAAAGACCCTCTCTCAAGCGATCTCAAGAATAACTCGTGGGGAAAGATCATGTTCTGCAAACTTTCTGATTGGGCAACAAACAAAGTTGGGGGCTGGAAAAATTGTAGATGTTGAATCCGCTCCCGAAGCAACCGGGGCGTTCTCCCCACAAGAGGGGATCTTGGCCCATACGAATCATTTCCAGAATCCAGAACGGTTAGGAGTCAAGCAGGTTCTGGATGAGGAACGAAGATCCACGTTGCATCGCTTCGCTAGGATAACCCAGCTTCTTAGGCAGATGAGAAGTGGAAACAGGAAGATGAGCATGACGAGAGCTGAGGATATGTTGAGAGATCATGATGGCAAGCCAGAGTCTGTCTGCCGTCATGAAAACAATTCATTTCCCGCGGACCAGAGATATCGCACGGTCGTCTCTGTAGTTATGGACCTCTACACGGGACAGCTCCAGACCACTCTAGGCTCACCATGCGAGAGACAGTATCAGACACTTCGACTCTGACAACTGAGTTTGGACTAAATTGGCTGATGCTAAAATGTCTCAGCACTCGAGTGAGTGCGAGAATTGAAAGAAAGGGGGTAACCGTTCTTAGGAGAACGGTTAGTCGTCGCTTTGTTCAGCCCGGTCAGTCCTGGTCGTCCTGTTCGCGTACTAGTTGACCTCTAATCTCTCCACCTGTATGGGCTGTGGTGTGTACGTTGACGTAGGTATTCCCGGCAATTAGGGCGTTGATGAAGTCGGTCCACGTGTTGATTCCTGCCTCGGGGCGAGCTACGAGGTTGGCTGATGTTCGAGTGCCTTCGGCGAGAGTGTCGCATCCTCTTGTGCTATTGAATGGAGTCGGAGAGCCAAAGAAGGGTAGAACGACTGGTCCGTTGGTACCCGCGGCGCCGATGTGGATGTGCGAAGCTATGACGTTAACGATGTTACAAACTACTACTTCGAATGACAGAGTGTTGTTGTCTTCGCTGAGTTGGACTTCGGCAAATCCGAACGCCATAGTGTTGACTGCTGGCACCTGCTGGTCGCCCGTTAGGCGAATGTGGAATCGTATCGTAAGCCCTTCGTGATTCGTCTCTTGGGCACTCTGGTGGTGGGCGCCTTCGTTTTGGCCATTATCGTCAGCATTTGCAAGATGAGGTAGTGCTGCTAGCATTCCAAGCGTGGCGAGAAGAACCAAGGGTAGAAGTATTTTCAAACCAAAACCCTCATGTGCAGCCTCATTCTTTGCAAATTTAACGCTTTCCAACGCGGCATTTGAGAGCATGCTATCTCTGTGCGCGCCTGCCTCGGGATATCCAGAGACAGAAAAGACGGTCTGATAGCTTGGAGCGACAACCTTCGAGACGGTACGGTCGAATCGCAAGGCAGTTTCTCGAGTCTAGGGCTTATTAGCAAAGGTTCGGCACCGCACTACAAGTGGTCTCTCTGTAATTGCTCCAAGCAGTCGAAGGTACACAGCTTAGCGTAGACACTAGCAAGCAGCATCTTGCGCCATTCGTCAAATGGGCCGGAGGAAAAACAAGTCTTCTACCTGAACTATTGCCACATGTCCCACACCGTCTAACAAGTTACTATGAGCCATTTCTGGGCGGGGGAGCGCTCTTTTTTGGAATATGCGCGCGGACGACAAGTTTCAGCGCGCATCTGTCCGACACTAACGAGGAACTCATCAATGCATACAGAGTTATCAAGGAATCTCCCGATGAACTGATAAGCTTCCTCTCGAGATTTCAAAAGGAGTACGATTCAGCACCAGACCAGAGCGCTTATTTCTACCAAAAGAGAGATTGGCGACACACTGGTCGGGTCGAGTCGGCCGCCCGACTCATCTTTCTCAACAAGACCTGTTACAACGGTCTTTACAGAGTGAACTCGAAGGGCGAGTTCAACGTGCCCTTCGGCCGGTACAAGAACCCTAGGATACTTAATTCAGACGTTATCAGCGCAGCCAGTCACGTACTCGAAAACACCAAAGCTGAGTTGCGTACCATTGATTACAAGGACGCACTTACTTCATGTGGAAGAGCCGATTTCGTGTATCTAGATCCTCCATATCAACCGCCAACTAAGACTTCCTCCTTCACGGATTACACTCCCGGCGGCTTTTCTGAGAAGGACCAAGAAGAATTGGCCGAGGAATTCGGGAAATTGGTTGATAGAGGCTGCATAGTTGTTTTGTCAAATTCGGAGACATCACTGACCAGGCATCTATACAATGATTTTGAGATAAGGAAGGTCACTGTAAATCGGCCGATCAACTCTGTTGGAGCGGGAAGGACTGGCTACAAGGAATTAATTGTTCTTGGGCGTACACGATGAATTGGGACTGGGTTGTTAAGGCAACCTTTGCTTAGGACATATCAGACCGTTTCTTGCGAGATGCTCTTCTTCAGAAGCGATAGTCCGAGGTTTGGCTTTCTTCGAACGTTTTTATCGCTCACTTCTTGAGTTTTGCATTCATCTTTGTTTGCAGTGGAGACTCTCAGCCTTTCGAAGAGATATGGAAAGACGGATGCTCTTCGAGAGCTGAACTTTACCGTCGACGAGGGCGAGATAATGGTAATTCTAGGCCCTAACGGGTCTGGGAAGACCACTCTCCTGATGATCCTCTGCACCATTCTCAAGCCAACATCTGGCACCGCGAAAGTGATGGGGATCGATGTTGTCGAGGAGGGCACGAAGGTTCGCGAGGTTATGGGAATAGCCTTCCAGGAAGCCCGAGGGTTCTGGCGTCACAAGCCTTCCTCGATATTGAGGTTTCATGCTTCCATGTTCGACATCGACTCTATGAAGCGTCAGGACCTCATTGAACAGACGATGAAGGACTTGGAATTGTGGGAATCTCGTGACAAGAAGTTCATGCATCTCTCTGGAGGCCAAGCTAAGAGGCTAGAGACGGCTAAGGTGCTGGTCCAGAGACCCAAGCTGGCAATTTTCGATGAGCCAACTAGCCAGGTGGATTTGAGAGGCAAACGGAAGATATGGGACAAGATTAGAGAGTTGAGAGATCAAGGGTCCACGGTGATCGTTGCTACAAATGAAGTGAGGGAGGCAGAGTATCTGGCCGACAGAGTAACGATTCTCCACCAGGGCCACCTAGTGGTGCGTGACTCAATTCCAAAGTTGAAGGACGCGATCGCGGGGGGAGATGTGGTCGAAGTAGGCTTCGAAGGCCCTGTTACAGACAACCTCGTGGCTGAGCTCAAAGGCCTGGGTGGGGCGCTGGCTTTGTCTCCAGAGGGTAACGAGTTGCGGGCCAAGGTTTCGAGGGCGGAGGACTGGGTTCCGAAAATGACCTCTGCCAGTTATAACTTGGGCGCGAAAATCTCGTCGATCAAAATAACAGAGCCGTCTCTCGATGACGTCTTCATTCACTTCACAGGCAAAGCCCTGATCGACCAACAATGAATCGAGTACTGAATCTCGCCGCGTTCAACATCAGAGTCCTTCTAGGTGATCCAACTTGGTTCATCCTTTCTTGGGCTCTCTTCGCATTACAACTAGCAATCTACGGGTCCCTCATATCCCGACTCGTAGGCTCGAACCTACCGAACTATTTCTTCTTCTACAGCATCGGACTAATGATAATTGTCGTCTTCGAATCGGCAGAAGACGTAGGTCGACACTTCGTCGAACACGCCCACGAAGGAGAACTACCATACTTCCTATCTCTCCCCGTCTCAAGGAGTGGATTCCTAGTCGCTCAGGCAATTTACGGAGTGGTGAACACGCTGGTGAAAGTAGCGCCGCCGCTGCTAGCAGTCCTTTTCATCTGGGGAAATCTGACAGTCTCCGGCGCTCTCTTCGCCCTAGCAGCGCTGTTTCTTCTGGGATTGGGTATCACCGGGACGATGGTATCTCTGTCGTTCATCGCTTTCAAAGCGGTGGACATTTACATGGCGGTCTTGGCGGGACTCTCTGCTCTTCTGATCAGATTCAGTACCGTCTTCTACCCTCTTGCCATAATGCCCAATTATTACTCTCCGGTCTCCGTTCTCAGTCCACTAACATATGGAGCCGACCTGACTAGGTGGGTTCTAGGCTTCGATCCAAAATACTTGCTCAATCCGGTGCTGGCTGCAGTTGTAGTCACGGCGATAGCGGTTAGTACTCTGTCTCTTAGCGCGAGGATCGTGGACAAGATCATAGAAGGAGTCAAGGCAGCTTGAGCGAGTTCTCTCGCCTCCTCTTGGTCGCCCGGACTGATTTCTCATACTTCTTCAGAACCAAGTGGCTGATGGCCGTGTTGATTAGCCTCAGCCTATCCGACATGCTCGTAACTGCCCTAGTTATGGGGAGGATGATCAGCCCCGAATATTTCTCATTCTTGGTTCCGGGTATAGTGACCGTGGGATTGTTCACCGCGGCCACGGACACCGGACGGAGAATCTGGTTGGCCTTGCGTGAGGGAGTGGTCCAATACTACATGACTCTGCCAATCAGAACATCGGGACTGGTTGTCGCCTACATCATTTCCGGAGGCCTCGGAGGAGTGGTCTACTCGTCTGCGCTTCTGATAATCGCATCTTTCGCAGTTCATCCCCACAATATCCTGAACGCGATCTTGCTGCTTCCCTTCATGTTCGTTCTCGCAACCGGAATAGCAGGTCTGGCAGCCTTCTTCGCGAGCATCTCAAGAAGGGGCGAAATATACTGGGTCTATGCCCAGGCTCTTCAGGTGACTCTCGTCACCATCAGCACGATCTTCTACTCAGCCCAGACGATTTCCCGATACCTTCCAGGTCCAATCGCAACGATTGCCGACTATAACCCCCTCAGTCTAGCGGCTACTGCGCTTAGAGATTCCGTCTTTAGTGGCGAGTTGCTAAACACGACCTTGCTCTCTAATCTGCTTGCTACATCGCTCCCCCTTGCCGCTCTAGGTGCGTTGGCCTACTGGGTCATTCTCAGAACCCTGAGACTGAGAGGCAAGCCGTAGGCTGTCGCCAATTCGTGCATAGATCTCAGGAATAATCCACTGGGACATCAATAACACTCGGCTTACGCGAGTCGAGAGTATTATCGAGGATCGATGCCAGTTCGGAAGCTCTGCTCGGACGATAGCCCTGAGCGTTGAACGACTGGGCCAATTGGACAAAGTCTGGATTTCCAAAGTCTACTCCTGAAGCGCGGCCGAAACGGGCCAATTGTTTTCTCTTTATTGATCCGTACGCGTTGTCGTGGAACACGACCACGGTAACGCCTATTCCTAACCGGACGGCTGTTTCTAGTTCGTGGGCTGTCATGAGGAATCCTCCATCTCCACACACCGCAACGACATTTCGATCAGGATGGACTAGTTTGGCGGCTATGGCTCCGGGCAGTCCTATGCCCATGCTCGCGTATCCATTGGAGATGAGTACCGTGTTCGGCTCGTATGTTGGGAACAGTCGTGAGATCCAGAGCTTATGATCTCCCACATCGCTGACGAGAATATCATCCCGCTTCAAAGCCTCTCGTAGATCATGTAGAATCCGTTGCGGTTTCAGCGGATATGAGTCGTCTCGCGATTTTGCGGTGGCTTCCCCGAGAATGCTTTCCCTAACAGATTTTGCGAAATTGCCGGGTCGAGGTTTGACTTGGCCCGTCAGAATTGACAGTGTCTGACCGATATGTCCGACTAGCTGTATGCTTGGCTGATAGTTAGTGTCGATCTCAGCACTGGTGCTGTCCACGTGAATTATTGTCTTGTCATTACGGGGGTTCCAGAGTGATGGGGCGTATTCGACAAGGTCGTAGCCTACTGCGAGGATCGAGTCTGCGAGCTCGAAGGCCTTGCTAACTAGTTCTTGGGAGGGCAGTCCTATCGCGTAGAGACTCAGAGGGTTATCATCAGGCAAGGCTCCCTTGCCCATGAAAGTGTGGGCCACTGGAATCTTGGCCTCCGCTAGAAACTCGCGGAAGGGCGCTGTCGAGCGTGACCTGATGATTCCGTTTCCGGCGAGGATGAGAGGTGTCTTGGACTTGTTGATGAGTTGGGCAGCTTGTTGTATCTGACTCGTTGTAGGACGAGCTTGTTCCGGGCCAGCAATCTGAGGAATCGGCGTAGTATGGGCAGTTTCGTCAGCGATATCCTCCGGGACTTCCAGATGGCACGAGCCAGGCTTCTCTGCCTCAGCGGTCCTGAAAGCCTTCCTCACAGCTTCGGGAATCGTGTCAGCCTTGAAAATCCGAGTGTTCCATTTAGTAATTGGACGCAGAATATTCACTACATCGACGTATTGATGATACTCCTTGTGGAAATGCTCCAGGGCCGCCTGTCCTGTCACTGCTATTAGCGGAGCTCTGTCCACATTGGCATCTGCAATCCCGGTGGCGAGGTTTGTAGCACCAGGTCCCAGCGTTGCTACGCATATTCCTGGCCTACCGGTAAGACGGCCGTAGACGCCAGCCATGAAGGCTGCGGCCTGTTCGTGTCGGACTGTGATGAGTTTGATCTTCGGGGATTGTCCCAGAGAGTCTGTGATGGCCAGGGTTTCTTCGCCCGGGACTTGAAAGACAAATTCTGTTTCTTCATTCTCAAGGCATCGAACTAGAAGGTCGGACCCTTTCAAGAGACTACGAGCTCGAGCTCATCGCTCGATGACGTCGTATTTAGAGGAACGAAGGGGGAGGACCTGAGTTCAGGTCTCACGGGTCAATGGGTTGATGGTAGTTGATGGGGTTGGAATTTAATTATGGTCCAAGATCTAGGGGCAAGGTCGAATTGTCTTTCAACATAGAACATCTTCTGGTGAAGAGCGTCGATGATCTGTACGAGGAATTGGGTAGGTCGCTCGTCACGCCGGATTACCCTTTGGCTGGAACAGTCACAAGGCAGAACGCAGTTCAGAGAGGCAAGTCTTTCATCTCTGGGTCCTTGGAGAAGTTGAGAGCCAAGATTTGTGTCGATTGGCATTATTGTAACAAAAGAAGCGAATACGGTGATTTTCAGTCGCTGGCCTACGCTGTCGCTCCTCTCGTCTCGAGCGTTGTAGGAGTTCCTGCGACCACCGCGATGATCGTGGCAATAATCCTCGTCAAGTCTGGATTGGAAAAACTTTGCAACTGTCCGTAGAAAGCCCGAAGGATGGCATGCCCGAATTTTCGGGACATAACAAAAAATGGGGTTTTATCCTATCTTCCGGCCCTGTTTTGATAGAACTGGGCTAGTATCCGTGTGTTTGTTGGACTAGTTGGTCTGTAGGTGCCTGGAGGTGTTCTTGCCTTCGAGGGCGTTGACTGTGTTCATTACGACCTTGATTGTTGGTCCGATAGCTATCAGTAGGAATATCAGTGGATAGGCCCATGGGATTGTTGCGAAGTAGCTAGCTGTGATAGGCTTGGATACGTTGTAGAGGATTACCAGTGCTATCATCTGAAATAGCCAAGTGAGCAGTGGTGTATAGTTGCGGTAGCTCTTGTAAGCATCGCCTAGAGAGGTAGCCAGTTGTGTTCCGAACTTTAGTACAATGGCGGACACGACTAGTCCGAGCGTGAACACTACTAAAGCAGCGATAGTGAACGTGGTGGTAGGGATTAGCGCTGTGATGCCTGGGAAGCCGAGGACTGTTGCTTGTATGACGATGAGGACGATGATTCCCGCGAGTAGGCGTATGAGGGGTGGCATTATTGGTCGGAAGTCGTCCATTAGGCTTGACTGCTTTGACATTATGACCGCTTTTTCCAACCAGATATACGACGGCTGAGAAGTTACCCGTGGCGGAACCGGTCATCCGAGGGTCCATGTTACACTAGCCAGTTTAGCCTCGTCCCTTTAGTGACATAGAGACAAAGAGTCGGTGAGAGAATGGCAGAGTTGAAGATCTATCTCTCAGAAAGTCTGAATGAGAAGTTTAGACGGATCGCAATGAGCGTCCACGGTTATGGCCGTGGCTCCCTTAGCAAGGCGGCTGAAGAAGCCTTGACCAGATGGTGTTCCGAACACGAGCTTTCTCCGATACCTGGCAAAACAGATGGACATTCAGAAGGCACGCGAGACCAGCCGTCCTCAGGAGCTGAGTCTCATAATCCGGACGAACGCGAAAACAGGGATCAGGAAGCGAAAAGTTTTGGAGAGAACAACGCTTTGAATTCGACTGGCTCAAGCACCTAGGTCGTATGTATCCTCGAAGGTTCCGAGATGCTTCCTAAAGACTCGCGTTTGGTCTTTCGCCATTGATCAGTTCTATTCACATTTGATAGTACTTGTTCTGATGGGTGTTCAACTCAGTAGCATTAAATCCCGTCCGACAGATTGATCTCCTTGGAAGCCTTTGTCTAAGGGCCCTATAGCCGTCATCCTTGCGATCATCATCATAGGTTCAATCGCAGGCTATCTCTTTTACACCAACTACGTCCAGGGAACAATGACCCTGACCATTACCGATCCAGCTCAAGCGCAGCCCGGCAATTCTCAACAATACGACCCGAGTATTACGCACATCAACGTGGCCTTCTCGCAATTCCAAGCTCACCTTGCTGGCCAAGGCGATGCTAGCGGCTGGCAGACAGTCAAGATCTCACCGCAGACAATAGACATGATCAAGGTGCTGAGCCTTTCGGAAGTACTTGGTAAAGTGCCTCTTCCCGCTGGCAAATACGACATTCTCCGATTCAACGTGACAGCTGTGACTGTCAGCTTCTCAGGCAAACCAGGCGTGACGTACACCGCTCCTAGTGGAAGCTTGAAAGTTCCCGTTACCAACGGAGGCTTCCAGATAACTGCCACAAGTTCCGTGACTGTACAACTGACACTCTCTTTCAATAATAACGAGATTCTAGCAATGAACGGTCACCTAACGCCGGTCGCAACAGCCAAAGTCGTAGCATGACCGACTGAGGTCCGAAAGAGCCGAGCCTGTAGAGACCTCAAGTCACGCAGACTATCGATGATTAATCACACACTCTAGGCCCTACGTGGCAAATGACGGTATGATGTTCTCGGCAAAATCCAAGAGTGAGCCCAAGTAGTTTGTAGCAGGAAACGGCGCAACAAAGTACTTGCTGCCGGCCTCGCTCGCGGCTTCAACGTGTTTCTGATACTCCTTTCGCTCGTACTTCGACTCGGGACTTCGCGGGAACGGGGCCATATCGGCCATTGAGATCTTACCGGTTCTCTGTCGGCGGTGAGCTTCGTCCATGACGATCTTGCGTGACTTTGCATTGTCAACATTGGAGAAGGCGGGTATCATGCAGATGTCGGCGTACTCCCCGGCCGTTCTGAGCATTCGTGGACCGATACCGGCGAAGAGGAGGGGAGGATGGGGTTTCTGAACAGGCTTCGGCTCTAGGACTGCTCCCTTGGCGTGGTAGAATTTTCCTTTGAAGTCGACCTTTTCCTGGGTCCAGAGTTTCAGAATTAGGTCCAATCCTTCGCGGGTCTTGTCGACTCGGATCTTGTTCGAGTTCCATTCGCTGTATCCCTCAAATTCTGTCTGGGACCAGCCCGCTCCCACACCTAGAATCGTCCGGCCGTTTGAGAGTAGGTCGAGAGTAGACACGATCTTCGCTAGCATCCCAGGAGGGCGAAAAGGAATGGGAGTTACAAGCGTCCCGAGTCTGATCTTTTCTGTCTTCGCGGCAAGATATGTCAAGGCCGTCCAAGTCTCAAAGGTAGAATCTCCACCTCGCTCTGCCCCCCACATGTAGTGGTCCGGTAGGACGAATCCCCAATATCCAAGCTGGTCAGCTTCAATTGCCACTTTCTGAATCTGATTCCAGTTGGCGAACATGTTCAGTCCGCCAGCGACGATGAACTTCACAAATGATCGTTTCCGACTAGATTCGATGGATTACAAAAAGCTGACACGCCTCCATTTGAAAACCCGGCCAGTTCAGGTCTCAAGTTTCTGTCAAAGACGCTTAATATCCAACGATCAGTTGTCGTTTTAAGAGAGGACGTAGGGCATTCCTTGACCACGACGCTCCCACGAGTGAACTTCCTCGGAGTAATAGCCGGTATACTGGCTCTCGTCAGCATCCCATTGCCTTGGTGGGGAATCACAGCCACAGGCTTCGGCAGCTCCACCTCCTCGATGTGGGGTTTCTTTGGTGGTCCCAGCCACAACCCCGATATCAACAACGCTTCAGGCTTCTCCAATACGATCACAACTTACAGCCCAATCATTCTCGCCCTAGTGCTCCTCTCCACTGCCCTAGCGATTGCGGGAAGCTTCACACCGCGCGTCAGAATCCTCGCCGGCAGCCTTGTGACCTCTGTCGCCGCCCTAGTAGGCTACGCGGAGCTCATCGGCTACACTGCGTCTAACAATTGTCAAGGAACGGGCTGCATCACTCAGCCAACAGGCTCAGAAACAATATTTGGAGTAACCCGCACCTGGGGCTTCCAACAAGGATTCTACATCTTCACAGCAGCAACAATCCTAGTGCTCGTAGGAATGGTATTCCATCAAACCCTTACCAAGCATCGCTCCAAAGGAGCGACCTCCAATCAGAAAGCATGATTCTTTGTTAACTGTGAACAAAACTTCCGAGGATTTTGTTTTCAGCCAAGGTTAGGACATATCTATTAGTCCCCGAGGACATATCTTATCCAAGGTCAGCTCTCATGGCCGAATCTCTCACGGTGGACGGAGTTATGAACGCGCTCCGCAACTGCTATGATCCCGAGATTCCGGTAAACATTGTAGACCTTGGGCTCGTTTATGGAGTTGCAATCGATGACGACAGCGTCAAGGTTCGGATGACCCTGACGACAGTGGGCTGTCCCGCTCACGCTTACCTAATGCATCAGGTTCAAACGGAGATCGAGAAGATCCCTGGCGTGAAGAAGGCGGAAGTCGAGATTGTCTGGGAGCCAGCCTGGACCCCTGATAAGATGAGCCCTGAGGCCAAGAAGCGGTTGGAAGCGGCCCAAGGACCTGTAACGATAGAATTCAATCCTTCAACGTTCAAGCCCAGAAAGAAGGGACACATCGCCAAGAACCCGGACGGTAGGATAGTACTAATCAACGAGGCCAACTCTCGATACTTAGGAAGCGACGATATCGCCAACCTCTGGGAGAGAAGCACGGGTGAAAAAACGATCGACGAGATCACAACCGAGATCGCCAGCCAGAAGAACCTCTCACCCTCTGAGATTCGAGTACAAGTCTTGGAGAGCATTACGCAACTCATAACAATCGGACTCGTACATCCAGAAGAATCCATCACTCTCCCACTCCACACCTGACCCAGATACTTCTGGATAGCCTTCTGAACATCCGTCCTGATCCTTGCGAATGTACAGGCAACTAGCAAACTACTACGACGAGATCTACTACTTCAAGAACTACCAGAAAGAAGCTGGCAAAATCGACGCTCTAATCCAAAGGCATAAGAAATCCTCGGGCAACCGGCTTCTCGACGTTGCTTGCGGAACCGGGAACCACATCGAGTATCTGAAACAACACTTCAGTGTAGAAGGATTAGACTTCAGCCCTGAAATGCTGCGAATAGCTTCGCAAGAAACACCCTGAAGTGGTCTTTCACCGAGGGGACATGACCAGTTTCAAACTGAATAATCGGTTCGACATCATTACGTGCTTATTCAGCGCCATAGGACATGTCAAGACAAAGGCTCGGATGAGAAGGGCAGTTCGAAACATGGCTAGCCATATTCAACCGGGGGGTCTGATGATTCTTGAACCATGGATCACACCAGCCAATTTCAGGAAGGGAATTGTGGGCTTCAACTCCGTCGATAAGCCGAATCTGGAGATCGCGCGAATTAACATCAGCAAGGTCCGCGGACCGGTCTCTGCGTTAGAATACCACTACCTTATCGTGACTCCTAGCAAGGTTCAGTATATTGTTGACAGAGAGTCGATGGGTCTCTGGACCCATGAAGAGTATCTCGACGCTTTCCGAGATGTAGGCTTAGAGGTCGTCTTTGAACGTGAGGGTCTGATGGGTCGAGGGTTGTATCTCGGAGTCAAACCCTAGACCAACGTCGAAACTTTCTACTAATTCTACTCCGCTAAGTAGTGGCGCCTACCAATTCTACTCATCTTAGTATCGACGTTCCTAATGACAACTTTGTATAGCCTAGGGTATCGTTCTAATGTCCTACCAGTCCACAGTTCTTATACCAAAGACCAACGATTGTTGGGGCATGAGCAGTGTTCTGCAGGTCAAAATGATCAATGAAGGCGACGACCTAAAAATAGTCGTACCAAGGTCCTACTTCCAACGCTTGGGCCTGGCGAGGGGAGATACTCTCCTCGTGACGGTCGAGGAAGAAAGGACTAGGGCAAAAAGGAAGAACGGAAGGGCCCGAGTTCACCCAGTTCATAAGCACAACTAGCCAGACGATCAGAAACCCTCAAAGGAGGCAGACGGTTTCTCAGGCGTCCATTCACTTCTTGTTTTAGGCTCCAAATGGGGCTAAGCCAGAGAAACAAGCCTGAAACGCGCGATCCAGCTCTTCGCTTCTGAAAGTTCGATGGAAATCATAGCAGGATTCCCATTTCCACCTCATCATGATACTTTCCATCTTCCCCAAGATAGTTCTCTCGCTTCAGACCCTCCCGCTGAAAACCCACCTTCTCATACAATCTAATCGCTCGGTGATTATCAGCAACAACAGTCAATTCGACCCGATGCACCTTTCGTGTTCGCGCCAACGCGATGCCCTCATTCATCAAGGCCGCACCCAAGCCTGCGTTCTGAAAATCCTGATGGAGATAAATGAATAGGTCGCCAGTCCCTCGAAACCGGGCATTAGTAGCGAGAGATATCTGAAGATGCCCAACAACCTTGTGACCATCAAACGCTAGGACAATTATTCTGTTGTCCAAGTCGGAAGTCATGCGCTCAATTCTCTCACGATTGTAAGGAGGCATGCTCCACTTGAGAGTATCTTGTGAAAGATTCGCGTACATTGAGACTAGCTCCTCCTTGTCAGAAGGCTTGTAGGTACGAAGATTCACTCTTCTCCCATCCTTCAAGACAGCGTGCTTTCCCTCATCACCCAATTTCGACCCAGCTCTGGTTCAGGATCAAACTTCGACAGTTGAGCCCTTGCTTCCAAGCTCGACCATCGTGAGATCCTTTACGAACAGACGATACAGCTCAGGTTGTTCAGTATGGATAGGTATCAGACGTTTCGGCTTGACTTGGGCAATCGTCTCTCGTAATTCTGTAGGCATCATGTGACCTGAGCTGTGAATCTGGTACATGGGGAGTCCAAAATGGTTGAGCCAGTTTGTGAATCGTTCATGGTCCATCTCCATCTCCTCGTTGAACGGCTCAGAGCTGCTGTTGATGTACGCGCCGCCCGGCCCAGGTTGTATGTCTAAGACTTCGTTCATATCATAGGGGCTAGAGGCGAGAATTATTTTCGGCTGCATCTCCCGAATATCTTTCGAAGTTTTCACAGTCACAGAGCTGAGAATATCTTTCTCCCATTTGTAGTAGGTCTTCTTCGATCTCTGATAGACAGCGATGTGAGGGTCCCCAATCACATTCGGAACATCCAGGTGCTGGTCGTTTGCGAGTGACCTGAGAAGGTAGGCTTGTTTCATCGAAACTACAAGAAGCCGGTCGTTTTTTTCGGCGATCTCATGAAAGGTTCTCAGCCTGTCGATGTCCGCCGAAGAGAAACTGGCCAGCACTGCTCCCTTCGTCTTCTTCACGACATGTTCGGATTTTTCGAGAACTTCTTGTTCAGTTCGAAGGTCTCCCCTGACCAGATTTGTGCCCTCGCAGAGGAAAAGCTCCGGCTCTGACCGTTCGGCCGCATCCGAAAAGTCCTTTGTCATGTTTGACTTTGGTCCGTGGGCTCTGAAGTCGCCGCTGTAGGCTATTGTTCCCTTTGAGGTATGAACCAGGAAAGCGTAGGAGCCGGGGATGCTATGATCCACATGGATCGGTTCCAGCTGGATCTTTCCAAAACTGACATTGTCCCCGGTTCTGAAAGTCTTGAATTCTATTCCTTCAAGGTCGTTCTCGAAGCCTCTCGGACGCATCTCCGACAGCGTCTTCAGAATCGATAGGGTCGTCTCGCCACAGTAGACCGGGATCTTCCTGTTCAGCAGTGAGATACACATTGAGTGGTCAATGTGAGCGTGACTGAGTACTACGGCGTCGATTGGTGGATTCTCCTCGTCTCTGTAGAGGCCATGTATGTCGGGTAGAATTCCGAGGGTCACGAGGCCTTGTCTGTCTCTGGGTGAGAGGAATGGTTCGGAGAAGAACTGGCCTCTTGCGCCTAGGCTCATTCCGAAGTCTAGGAGTATTCGCGAGTCGGAGTCTTCGACGAGAAACTTGTTTCCGCCGATTTCTCCTATCCCGCCCAGTAGATCGATCTGAACCATCGGCTCAGCCAGTTCGCGAATCAAGGGGACTTGGTAATAACCTAGGTTCTACGAGGGTGATGCTGGACTTGCAAGAAGTAGCGGCCCCCGCCCTTCACATGGCGCTGGATCGTGATTCTGTCCCCCGCTCTGAGACCCTTTGATTTGACAAAGTAGTGAGAGTGTGGCTGGTCCGGTCCCCTGCAGGAGCATGGGTATGATTCAATCTTCGCCTTTCTGGGTTGGCCGTTGTGGATGAGCTTGAATGTCTCTCCTTCCTCCGGGAAGAATGCGAGTCGGTCTTTTAGTACGAGGACGAAATTCTTCTGCTCTTCCTCTGAGGTTATCTTCTTCGAGTAGACATCCTTCTGAGGCATTCGTGTCCAACGCGTCGTTTTAGCTTCGGGTTTTTGAAGCCTCTGCTTACCAGTTTTGGCAAAATTGCCTGGGTTCAGATAGCTTTTCAAACATGGCTATCGGCAGAAACCGTCACTAGTGTCATGTTCTTCCTCTACGACTGGATTGCATGGGTTGCAGGACTCTTCGCGGGCAATCCTCTCCTCCTAGTCTTCTTCCTCGGCATAATTGGGAATGTAATACCATTCGTACCAACCCCCTCGCTCCTATTCATCGTCTTGCTGGTTGCAACTCCCGGATCAGCGTTCCAGGGAGTTGGAATCATAGAAATCGCGTCGATAGCCGCTCTCGGCGCTTGCATCGGCAAACTTGCAAGTTATGCGCTGGGTTACGGCGCCAGGCGTGCGATTGGGAAACCTGAGAGATTTGACTCTCTGCGGAAATATCTCGGCGGAAGCACATTTCTAGTAGGCGTTGTGTTTGCAGCGTCTCCTCTGGTCGATACAGCATTTATTCCCTTAGGCATGATTCGTTACAGTCTACCGAAGACATTGCTCTCTCTATACACGGGTAAGTTCATCTGGATACTGACTGTCCTCTATGTCGCACGGCAGTCAAGTCAGCTGATCCCGCAAACATTTGGTGGAGACTTGTACACCACTATTCTTTCCATCGCACTCCTGATTCCGATAGCATATTTCCTGATTATGGTCGACTGGGAGAACAGACTTTTGGGCCGCAAGAACACGCTTCGGAACCGGATCATAGCAAGGATTAGAAATTATTTTTCGAAGGAGCAAGGCGGGACTAGCACAGCAACTGTAAACAGCTAGTAAGAAGCGGAAATATCCACGAATTCTTATTGGATTTCCCTTGGATAATCACTAGACTATTAGTAGGACTATTCCATCGCCTAGGTTCAGAGTCTCCTTGTCCAAGAGTAAGAGCAAGAAGAGCAAGTCAGGTGCTGGCAGGGAACTCGTTATGAATGAAAAACAAGGGACGCTCAGCGCCTATGGAGCTAGATTTATTCTCATACCCGTCAAACTTATTCATTCCATCGAGGATCGGCTGACAGAGAGTTTCGGACCAGTTACCGCCACGAGCTTCCAATACGAGATCGGAAGAGAGGGAGGCGCCCAATACATCCACCTGGCCCAGAAAGCAGGCTTCAACGTCAAGACCCCTGCCGATATACAGAGAATCGCAAGCAGTCTGGGGACCCTTGACGGTTGGGGAAGACTGGAGATCATCGATTTCAATCCGACCAAAAAGTTTGCGAGGATAAGGTGGAAGAACGGTGTATCTGTTCGAAACAAGACTGGTAAGACACCTGTCTGCCATTTCGGGCGCGGAATTCTCACCGGTGCGGTGGGTGAGATTTTCGGAAGTCGATGTGAGTCTATCGAAGTATTGTGTCAGGGGAAGGGTGACAGTTTCTGTGAGGCCATCATAGGCGAGCCAAGGGAGATCAGCCGGATGGCGGATACTAGACCCTAGGCTGACTCAGTTGCCAGAGTCGGAGCTAGAGGAGCGGATCAGTAGGTCTATGCCTTTGAATCCGTTTTTCTTGTACTTCGCGCCCGGCTCTGTAATCTTGTAGACTCTTCTGCTACGCCTGTTTGGAGAATTCCATTCTCCAGCCACCAGTTTCCGCTCCTCAAGCTCATAGAGTAGCGGATACAAGGTCCCTGCCCCGATTCTGGCACCTGTCCTCGTCTTCAATTCTCTCATGATCTCATAGCCATGTTTCGGGCTGTCGTCGAGCAGGTCGAGAACGAAGAGGTCGAGGAAGCTCTTCACCATACGTTCCGTAACGACCCTGCTCATAGTTGCACCAATATATCGAAATACGATATTCTCGTGTCTCGATATAAACCCCACCTAAAACTATTCTCGGAGACCGATCTGATATCGCAAGGAGTTCGTTGAAACGACCCATGCAGCCCTACACTGGTCTCCAATGCACGCAGTGTCACCGTTTCTTCCCTGAGGAAGCACCTCTAGGCAAGTGCCCCAAATGCCAGGGTCTACTAGACACGCTGCTTGACGAAACAGCTCTATCCCATTACTCAAAACGACAGCTGGAAAACGACACCCGTTCCATGTGGAAGTTCCACATGTTTCTCCCGGTAAAAGCGGGAACAATTCCCGTGACAGCATGGGAAGGAGGCACTCCCCTCCGTCCAGTAAAATCATTCCCACACTTACGCAACATCCGGGTGAAAGACGAGACTCGAAACCCAACTGGAACCTTCAAAGACAGAGGTGCCTCTCTCGCTGTTACACGCCTCTCGCAACTAAGAGTAAGAAGACTCGTGCTAGCCTCGGAGGGAAACGCTGGCTGCTCCTTTGCCCTCTACTCACAAATGGCTGGAATCAGATGTCACGTGTACCTTCCAAGCGACGCTAACAATGCAAAGGTTGAGCTTTCGAAAAAACTAGGTGCCCAGGTCACTAAGGTCAAAGGCACGATCTCAGACGCAGGACGACATGCAGCCAAAGTTGCTGAAAAGACAGGCGCCTATAATGCCTCAACTTTCGTGACCCCGTTCCGACACGACGGAAAAGGAACAATGGCCTTGGAAATCTGCCAGCAAAGGGGATGGGAGAGCCCTGACTACATCGTTTATCCTGTGGGGGGAGGAGTTGGGCTAGTAGGGATGTGGAAGATGTTCAAGATCCTCTATAGACTTGGATGGGTACGCAAACGGCCTCGAATTATCGCAGTCCAACCAACCGGATGCGCTCCAGTGGTCGACGCCTACAACAAAGGAAGGATGGAAGTCGCAGAGTGGAAATCACCAAATACAATTGCAAAAGGATTGAAGATTCCGAAACCCGTCGCAGGGAAGTGGATTCTCAAGAGTCTCAGAGAGTCTAGAGGTCTAGCTCTGAAAGTATCGGATCGGGAGATTCAGAAAGCAATGCTTAACGTTGCAAAAAGAGACGGATTGATGGTTGAGCCTTCCAGCGCGGCGGCGTTCGCAGCGGTACCCCAGCTGTACGCGACTGGGGGTATCGATACGAACGATAGTGTGGTTGTGATAGCAACGGGGTCCGGTCTGAAGACCCTAGAACAATTCTACCGACATGAAACGAGATGATCTATGTGACCGTGAGATAGCCCGAGATGGTAAGGCTCTAAGTTGCGTCCTGTAAAGCGCTCTCAAGCCTGTTGAAGAACGAATCAATGTATTGGCCGGCTAATCCCCAGTCTAGGGGCTGGGAGAGTCCGATCCTGCCCATGAGTACGCGGGTAGTGTTTTCGTCGATTCTGGTCACGTTCACGTAGAAAGTCTCAGTCCAAGTAAGAAGATCCATGACAATTTTCACTTCTAGACCACCCGTTCCTTTATCGGCTCTGACGAGGTTCCACCCAGGTTGCTGAAGAATCCGGAAGGCTGTGTCCCAAACTTTCTCAAATGGGTGAGGTACATCTCTTGCCTGGTCTTTAGCCAAGTTGTGCTCCCATAGCCCGAATGCGTGGAGTTTAATTTACCCTGATCTGTCGCGCCTCACTTCGATAAGGTCTTTTCTCCTGTAGTATCTTGGAATCTTCTTATTGGGAAGGGTGACAACTGTGTTTTGCAAAGGGCTAGCGAGTTCCACGTTGCGAAATTCACTAGCCCGGATACCTTAGGGGTGGAGTTTCTCTCGCAAATTACTCCTAATCTGTTGTAGTTGATATCGTTCTTCGGCATATCTTGCCGGTGCCAGCATACTCTTATCGTCTGCCCTCGAAGTAGAGTCTATAGCTCTAACAAGGAACCGTGTCGAACAAATGACAGTTCAGGTGGATGATGCTGGCGTCGGCGACCTTCTTTTCGGAGCCATCATCGGTGCTCACCGAAAAGAGACGGGGGAGTTTCACTACGACATCATTCCAGTCAACTACTTCCAGAGCCCGCATTTTCGGAAGAAACTATATCTCAAGAAAGCGACAGAGCTAACCCTCCGTCTGCTCCAAGAGATGAAGCTGGGGGCTGACGAGGATGTCGAGATCTGCCGCAGCTTCGTATTCGACGAGACCCGAGAAGAGCTCTTTCGGAAGTTCGGGAAGGAGAAGGTCAAGACCGCCATCATCTCCGGAGACGCACAACATAACGTTGAGACGGCCTATCTTGACGAGATTAGGAATCTGGGGTACGAGCCTCTGCCAGATAGAGATGACAAGAGGGCTGGAAGCTTCTTTCACATGCTCCGATGGGTCAAGAACGATCGCACCCGGCTGAAGTATGCGAAGACCGGATGGCCTCGGTTGAAGAGATACATTCACCTTCGCCAAGCACCGGATGCTGACGGATCGAAGTAGCTGAAGTCGCGCTTCTTCTCAGTCCAGATCCCGAAATGATAGATATCGTCCTCGGTGAGGGAAGCGAAATAAGTCGACGGGTTCTGGACCGAGACCAATGGGATTGCTGGATATCATTACGGGAGAGATGCTCCTGGTGCCTGGCGTTGAGGCCTATGATAGCGGTCGAGATAGCGTTGAGCTACGAGTAGGAGGAAAGGCCTTTGCCCATATCCACCGCCCGGACAGAATTGATGTCCGTCTTCCTCAGGATGTCAAGGAGAATGTTCTCGCCCGAGGCATCGCCTCCCGGTCTCCTGAACCCCACGATAGGGAAGGCTGGGTGTCCATGAAGCTGGGAAAGAACAGTGATCTTCCGGCCCTGACCAGACTGTTGCATCAGTCCTACAGGTTCACGTCTAGCCTACTGTAGAAGGGGAAACCTAGGTCATGCTCCTAAGTTTAACAGACTAACCAGCGAACGTCTTTGATAGCTGTCTATGTAATCGGCGTCTACTTGGCTTCCTGCTGTTTCGTATCAAGTGTCTCTTCTTGTTCTTCGTTCTCTGGCGACGATTAACCTTTGAACGCTGGTTCGGTCGAGGCAATGCTGGCGAGATGAGGCAGCATTCACTAGTATTTCTGGGTTGAAACTAGAAACAGACTCGCTCTATGCTGTCTGTAGAGGCTTGGAGTCCTTGTCACCTGGATCCTGCACCTTCGCCTCCTTCCAAGTAGAACCGCAAACGTGGCAGTTGTGATATCTGAATTGGCCCGTCTCGCCGGCGGACTGTGTGCATGGGCCGTTGTGGCCGCATACGGGACAAGTATGAGTTGTCGCCGGAACCCGCGACATAATCGAGGATTATACCGCCTTCCTGCTATTTTAAGCAAAAGGTCTTTTCTGTTTACTCGAATTCTACTTCATTGACTCGTGAGAGTGTGGATAACCTTCTTAGCTTGACACATCTTCAGGGGAACGGACTAGAATGGAATCAGAACCTGCAAGAGAGGCCGAGGAGGAAGAGATCGATGTTATCTGGGACGAGAACGGAGCCGCAAGGTACAGAATTCTGAAAGATACTAGAATCGTAGACTTCGACGGCCACAACATAGCCTGGCTGGACGAACACGGAAACATTATCGACTATGAGGGACGCCATCGGGGCTTCTATGAGAACGGCGTATTGCGAGATCCTGAAGGAATGGTGGTGGGCCTGGGACAGGACCCCGCGGGACCACATCCAGTCCTCCACGACAAGGGTCTCATTCCAGGAGCAACGAAAGCCGCTTCAGCTCCGAAGAAGACCAAGCCCACGAAGCTCTTGAAGAAGCCTGAGGCCTCGCTGTTATGGTCCAAGAAGATGCTTGAAGAACTCTGAGCAGAATTCAGACCAGAAGACTTCCACAAGACAGCGTGCCTATCAGCTAACAGAGCGTCAGCACTATCCCTAGGAATTGCTCTAGATGCCTCCGCTTCACTATCTCCCGATAGGCATCTTCGCTGTCGTCTACATTCTACTCGCTCTGAGAAACTTCCGCCGGTTCAAGATTCCCATCTGGACCATCATGCTCGCAGGAGCAGTGGCCATGATCTTCTCCGGAGCCATCCCTCTACAAGACGCGTATGCAGCTATCAACTTGGACGTGATATTCTTCCTTCTCGGAATGTTCTCGATCGTTGCGGCTATGGAGCTGTCAGGACTCCTCGAATATCTCACGGCTAGAATGATTAGGCTTGCAAGGACTCCACAACGAGCTTTGGCATTGGTGCTGTTCGGAATGGGTCTTCTCTCAGCCTTCCTCGTCAACGACACACTCGCTCTAACAGCAACCCCGATAATGTTAGGGCTCTCCAAGCAGATGCGAATCAAACCGAGTGTTCTGTTGATGACACTCGCGCTCGGTGTGACGATTGGTAGCGCGATGACTCCAGTTGGGAATCCCCAGAACTTGCTCATCGGCTTGTCCAGTGGGATTCCAAATCCGATGCTCGACTTTCTCTACTTTCTAGTCCCACCGACAATCATAGGGCTAGTCGTCACATTTCTCATTCTCAGATTCTACTATCGAAGGGATCTTGCAAAATCCGCTGAAGACTTCGGGACAATTCCTCTGCCACCAATCAGAGATGGAAGACTCGCAAAACTGTCAGCGTACGTAGCGGGCATCGTAGTCGTCGGCTTCTTTCTCGTCGGAGTCGCTCAACTCTTTGGAGTTCAGGGAAACCTAAACCTTGGGACGGTCTCGCTGCTCGGTGCGACGATCCTCTATTTGCTAAGTACGAGGCGGAGGGAGATTCTCGCCTCCGTGGATTGGGGCATCATAATTTTCTTCATGTCCCTCTTCATCGTGGTTCAGGGATTCTGGGATTCGAACGCCCTCCAATCACTGCTACTCTACCTGCCCGCGCTCAGTCCCTCAGACATAGTCGTCTCTCTCAGTGTCATAATTCTGACCAGTCTGATCTTCAGCCAGTTGCTAAGCAATGTCCCATTCGTCGCGGTCTACATCAAGGCGATGCAAGCCGCAGGGTTCACAGGCAGCAACGTCAAATCCTGGGTCGCGCTGGCCGGTGCGAGCACTCTGGCAGGCGGACTTACTTTGCTAGGAGCGGCGAGTAATGTGATCATTCTGGAAGCGGCCGAGAGCAGAGGTTCGGGGTTCAGCTCGATCGAGTTCTCGAAGGTCGGGCTACTAGTGACTGTTCCGAATATTCTGGTTCTCTATCTTTTCCTTCGAATCCTCTGATAGTATATCGGCTTTCGATATCCACCAACGGTTCCTGGAAGATTTCGACGTCGAGTGAGAATGGATTGACAGGTTCTTGAGTGTACAATTCCTTGAATAATATAGCCAGACGGGAAGGGGGTCCGAGAACAAAGGGAGATAGGAAAACAAGATGATAGTACCAAGTAGACGCACACTCGGAGCAGCAGCCCTCATCGCAGCAGGAATAGGAGCGTTTCTCGTCCCATTCCTGCTGCACTCGCCCTCAACGCAAAGTACCAGTCCTACACCCACAACTCCTGGCAACGGCGGCAAGAATCCCACGACGCCATCTGGGAGTAGCGGTGGCGACAATAGCGGTAACGGCGGTTCATGCGGCGAGGCCAAGTCCCATGATCCTAACCCGCATGACAAAGGAAACGGCAAAGACAACGGCAACGCCTTCGGAGTCGTCAAGAACAAACTGGACACCACAGTAGCTTTGATGAAGTCCATGGGCAAGTCTAACCCAGCTTTCCATTTGCACCACGACACGGACACCGATAATGACAAAGCACACGGCTCAAAGAGTACCCATGATCAGGGCGATCACGACTCTTCCTGTGCCGCGGGCGAAGAGAAGCACGAGTAACCATCCAACTCTGATCTATTCTACTTCCCAAACTCTTTTCTTAGATTCCAGTCCCTCTCGTTTCAAAAGACACTTGGCGTTCGCCTGGCCGGTGTAAGGTTTAGAAACACCGAAAAGATCTTCGGACCTTGGATCCGGAAATGGTCAATCAGGGAGAAAAAGCTCCAACATTCACTCTCCACGACTCTGACAGGAAGCCGCGCAGTCTTCAAGAACTATTGAAGCCGAAGGGTGCGACCCTTCTAGCGTTCTTTCCAGGCGCCTTCACAAGTGTATGCACCAAGGAAATGTGTAAGCTAAGAGATGATCTTGCAGAGTTCAACAAGATAAACGCCCAAGTCGTAGGAATCGCAGTGAACGATCCCTGGACGAACAAAGCCTTCGCAGAAAAGAACAGCCTTACCTTCCCAATTCTCAGCGACTACAACCGAGAAGCAGTCCGAATGTACAACGTCTTCCACAACGACTTTGGAAACCTCAAAGGATACACCGCCGCCAAGAGAAGCGTCTTCATCCTGGACCAGAACGGAGTCGTGACTTACAAATGGGTCAGCGACGATCCCAGCAAGGAACCGAACTACGACGAACTAAAGAAAGCGTCAGCGAAAACAGCGTAAGACCAACAACTAACCGGGTCTTGAACCCGATATTTTTTCTTTCAGCCCTACAGCATACGAGGCGTTTTCGCCGGTCTCGTCGTGGCGCAGATAGACGTACGCCTCTTCTGATCCTTTGATTATCTCCCGAATCTTTTCCGTCCATTTCCCAACGTCGCTTGCCGTGTAAACATCCTTTCTCAGCCTGAAGTAGGGAAGTCTTCCTGTCACTTTGAGAACTGGTTTCATATCCTCTGTCTCTGCTATGCAGAAACCGGCATCGTGCTTCTCTAGCAGTTGGTAGGTCGAGTCGTTCAGCCAAGATTCATGCCTGAACTCGAATACCTTCCTCTTCACGGCCGTTGTCTGTGTGAGGAAGGATTCTAGAGTTTTCAAGTCCTGTCTGAAAAACGGGGGTAGTTGGAACAACACAGGTCCAAGTTTCGCTCTTAGCAAATCGAGGGTGTTTCCCAGTCGATCTGCAGCCTCCGAGGCGCCCTTGCCGATTTTGAGTGTGTGGGTAATTAGTCGGGGTGATTTTATTGCGAAACGGAAATCTTCGCCTGTTCTGCCGGCCCAGGATTTCACCATGGCCGCGCTGGGAGGTGCGTAGAAGGAGCTGTTGATCTCGACGCTATTCAGCTTCCCAGAGTAGAAGCTGAGGAAGTCTTCGCTCTTCAGATCCTTGGGATAGAAGGTTCCCTTCCAACTGGTATAGCTGAATCCGGACACTCCAACATAGAATTCCATACTAATCCATCGTCCTCGAATCGGCTCGGTCTGAATCGAGTCGAAAGGTTTCTAAGGTCTTCCCCCAACCGGGGAAATAATGTCTTCATCACCAATCGCTGTTGGCTCCGTTGGACTTCCTCTCGGCAGCACTGCCATAGACTTCCAATTGAAGGGAGTAGACGGCAAAACGCACTCTCTCAAGAGCTTCGCTGACAAGAAGGCTCTCGCAATCGTCTTCAGCTGCAATCACTGTCCCTACGTGCAAGCATACGAGGGCCGAATGGTTCAGCTTCAACGGGACTATCTGCCCAAGGGCGCTAGTCTGATCGCTATCAATAGCAACGATGATACCGGATATCCTGAGGACAGTTTTGAAAACATGATCACGCGATCCAAGGACAAAGGCTTCAACTTTCCATATCTCCGTGACGAGACTCAGGAGGTCGCCAGAAAATATGGAGCAATCTGCACTCCGCACATTTTCCTCTACAACCAGCAGAGAGTCCTCAGTTACAAGGGACGCATTGACGATAATCGAAACCCGACCGATGTGAAGAGTCACGACTTGAGAAACGCGATAGACGCCGTTCTGTCAAGCAAGACCCCGGCTGTGCAAGAGACTCGACCTTTCGGTTGCTCCATAAAATGGAAGCAGTAGCAGTCCCATTTCTCCGTAGACCCGTGAGTATCTGAGAGGCTTAATATTCCCCGGAACCACTAGTAGAGTGCGAAAATGGGAAAGCGCAAGGTTCTCAGCGAAGCCAACCTAAGTGAAATGCTTACTCCGGGTCCCGGCCAGATGTACGGGACTGTTAAGAACCTACTCGGCTATGATAGGGTCCTAGTCGAATGCGCTGATGGCGTAACTCGTGTCTGTCGGATACGTGGTAAGATGAAGCGAAGGGTCTGGATCAAGATGGGAGACACTGTGTTAGTTGCTCCATGGGATTTCCAGCAGGAACGGGGGGACATCATGTTCAGATACACCCAGGGACAAGTTGAGTCCTTGAGACGTTCCGGCCAGCTTAAGATGTAGCCGAATAATTTATCCCGTCAGGACTTCGACGCTAGCCTTCATGAAGGCTCTCCCATACCCGATCAGTGCCTGGGCGATAGTAGACGAGTCCTACAGCATTCTCAACGGCCACGAGAACTGGAAGATGTACAACGGGCTCGAATTTGACGAGAATTTCATGAAGAGTGTTGCTCTACAGAAAGCGAGACACGCTGAACTCTTCCTGTCATCATCTCGTCGTCCTAGGAGGCTCTTCCTCAAGTGCGTCAGCGACGTATCCGAGTCCAAGAAGACCCCGATCGCCCTTGAACTTGACAAGGCCAGGTCGGAGAAGGTTGTTTCGAAGAAGGCGCGATTCCACGGCAGGCCTGTGAACTGGAAGAGCTGGCGACAGTTCAATGCAACAGCCGACCCGAAGAGAAGAAAGCAGGTCTACGACGATCTCGTGAAGAAAACTCCCCTGATCAGGCCTATGATAAGAGCCATGTTTCAACAGTCTTGGAACATTCACAAAAGGTATGGAATAACGCCCTTACGGAGTTACTTGGAGAGCGAGAGAATTACTCTTCCGGAACTTAAGGAGCTGGTTCAGAAACTAGGATCCGCAGTTAGAAAGCCATTCAAAGTTGCATTGCAGGATTATTCACGTGAGATAAAGAAAGCACCTCCAGAGTACTACGACGACTTCTACTATTTCAGAGGAAGGATATTCCGACCGTTGGACAAGATTTTTGCGAACTTCAATCCGGCAGAAATGCCCATTCGACAATTGAAGCGTTTGGGTTTCAATACGAAGAAGATTCATGTTGATGTTGAGGATCGACCGAAGAAGACTCCTTCCGCTGTCGCATTCTTCATCCAGATTCCGAACGATGCTAGGGTCCTTGTGAAACCGATCAGTCCTTACACGGACATGGAAGCATCCTATCATGAATTCGGCCATGCTATGCATGCTACTTCCGTGGACCCGAATCTTTCTCTCTGGGATCGAGAATCACTATCTCACGGAGTAGCAGAGATATTCTCCACATTTCTGGAGAGTCTTGTAGAGGATGGACTATACCTTAGAAAGAAATTCGGGCTATCAGAAGAACAGGTGGCTCAAGTCCAAGAGCGACGCAGATTCATGGAACTCTTCTTCGTAGCCTTCTATGCTGCAAACTCTCTCATGAAAATCAGCTTCCAGGAGAAAATGCTGACGATGGATGAGGCGTCGGAATTGTATGCGAAGCTCTACAAGGAATACGTCGGATTCGACATACCCGGAGAATACTGGCAGCTCCACCACGTAATGCCCGACTACGATCTCTACTCACCCAGCTACCTCATAGCTGCGGTCAGAAAATCCGAGCTAATCAAGAAACTACGCAATCGGCTTGGAGAGACCTGGTGGGATTCCACAAAGGCCGGAGACTATCTGAAGCAGATAATGAGCCCCGGGGCCAACATTGACCTCAACGAATTCTCCAGACTAGATACCGCCCCGTTTCTCAAGCCACTCTTAAAACCTGAAAACTAGAGTCTACTCACTCTGTTCAGACACTACTCCGTACCAGAAACAGTTGACTGGAAAGTAGGAAGGAGTTCTTAGAATTCGAACTTCCTAGGCGGCTTACATTCCGTGCTTGTCTTTGGAGTGCTGATCCAGCGCTATCTGAGACCCGAACGTCATTCCGCATTTGGAGCATTTGAACTGGCCCGCCATCTTTGCTCCCGCCTTCCCCATCATTACCCCTCCAGCGGCGATTAGGGCTCCGACGACGGCTAGACCGATGCCACCCAGCGGGTAGGTGCTGTGAGTGCGGCCTCCGATGAGGTTAGTTTGAGACGTGATGTAGTATGCGGCTATCCCAAAACCAACCAATATTATTCCTATCACGACGAACGATCGCTTCATCCGTATCGAGTGTGAAGGACACTTCAGCCGGTTCTTAAGCTCTATCGAAGATCCTGAGTTCGAGTTTTCCGTTTCGTGATGAAGGCAGACCCACCAGATCGTTTACTTTTTCTGCTGAGTTCCAGATAATTGGCGACAATTCGCAGAAATACGTATGCAAGTGTCGCTTTTCGACGTTCGGATGCGTAATTCACTGTTCAAGTTTAGAACAAAAACATGCTTTTAGACCCGGTTTCGACCCGCCGCGTCTTTGAAGAAAAAATGACAGAAACAATGTATCGACACGCAATGTCGACCGCCTTCAAGAACTGGCATAGCCTAGGACTAGCCGCGGTACTTTACGCAGTCAACGTCTTCCTGCTAAGCATAGGCAAAGACATGATCAACACGTCCAGCCAGAGCTTCGGAGGATGGGTAGTTCTCGTCGTTGCAGGGTACCTGTTCATCGGCGCCGTCTACCTCGTCTCCGCCACCCTCACCGAGAACAGCACCCTCTCTGAAAGCTTCCCGGGCGTCATAGACCACTTCAGGACCTTCATTGTGGGGGCTATCGCATACGCTATCGGCTACTTCCTGCTGTTCAACGTCGCTCCGCCGCTACAAACAACTCAGACCCTAGCGGCCGCTGTTACATTGATCGTCGGTGGTGCCATCTACTTGGTAGCGATTCTCGTCGGCGTAGCGGCTGCATTCGTAAGACCTAGAAAGTAGCGGTAGTCTACGAGAATTCTACCCCCTCCTTTTTTCTTACCCTTTAGAGTAAACTCAGTAGAGTTGGAGCGGCTGGGCTTCACATACCGTCAGAGTCCTCATGACTTCGGATTTTATGTAGCACCACGGATTACAAGTCGGGCTAGCCAAATGGCCTCTCTGAAAAAAAGGATTCCAAAACCAGACCTTTCGAAATACGATCAAACCCCTCTGTATCTGTATACGGAAAAAGACAGTCTCAACCGTGTCACAGTTCTCAAAGAAACCGCCAAAGACATCTACCTAATCGCCGGACGCTACTCCGGAGTCGAAGGAGACGCGCGGCTCTACACCCCGTTAACAGACGAAGAGAAGGGCGAGATCGAAAGATACTTGCGCGCCAGCCACAAGGACGCACTCATCAATCACCTCTAAGACAAACAGCAAGAATAGACATTTCTACACGGATGCCATCCGGAACCGACATGACCCCACTTGACGAACTTGCCAAGCTGATCTCGGAGAAGGGCCGAAAGATCCTTGTCGCCCAGAACCCCGTCGACCTACGCACGCTACAGGGAGAGAATTCTGTCTTCATCCTCCAACTTCCCGAAGGGTCTTCCGCTGCGGGAGGGCGAGCCGGAGGTTTCGGTGAGCGACGGCTATCGAAACTCTACTGTTTCCACTATTCTCAGGGCGCCTGTCGGAAGCTCTACGAGGTGGATAGCCCTGAAAAACTGGAGCGATTTGATCTGCCATATCATGCAGCAGGGACCCCTGTTATTCTTCCCGACGGTTCAGAGACCGTAATCTCAGGAGTCATCGATCCCGAATTCGTAGAATCCTACAAACAGATCGCATAGCTCGACAATCTATCGAGTCTCAATCTTCATCAGTTGGGAAGGTTTCGAGAGTATCACGTAGACCGTTGAGCCAGTAGACTCCCTAGTCAACCTCTTCTCCAACGAGCTCCTCTCACTTGCTGAGAGGTCCCTTGCGGCGTAGACCTCAACCTCCAACGCATCTTCTCCCGCACTCTCTCTCAACTGACTCTTCAGGTACGCTACTGTTACTCGGAATAAGTCTTCAGGCATCGTTGCCAGCTCTATGCTTGACAGGCTCGTCGCTTGACCTTGCTTCTTCATGATCTCGTACAGTTCCGATATATTCGTAACATTGAGCGTCCGAGTCTCATGCGCGAAGTCTCTGACTTGGAACGCCATCTCACCGATGTGCTGTTTCTTCCACATTCGCGCATGATCCTCTGGCGAGAGTCCCGTCCCAAAATCGTAGTATTCCACCGCTAGGCTGGCGTTGGGCATGAACTCGGCGATTATGTTCTTGCCCTGAAACCGAAAACTTGCCGTGCCTGAGGCGACCGCCGGTTTTCCAGAATCATCGACTGGAATTATTTCATCTTCGTTTTGGTAGAGATAGGAGGCCTTCTCTCGCAGAAGCCCGCTCTGAGTCAGGTATCTTTCCACCAAGTGGTCTTGATCTTCGAAGACAGCTGGGTCCGGAAACAATCGGGCAAATCTAGCTACGACACGATAGTGATTGACCTTTACCATGAACTGCCCCAGCCTCTCTAGGATATTCGCAGAATGCGTTCATTAACCTGATTCCAACGAATGTATCTCAGCGGGACATGTCTAAGGAAGCTGAGAAGTACTTCGGAGAGGTCTCGGGAAGTTGGGACGTCATCAGAAAGAGCTTCTACGGGGACGAGGTTCGGGACGCAGTTCTCGTAGCGGCCAAACTCCTGCCAAGCGACGCAGTTCTGGATGTGGGTGCAGGTACTGGATTTCTTACTGAGGGCGCTGCCAAGATTGCTCGAAAAGTGATTGCTCTCGATTTCTCGGAGGCAATGACCGGCGAATCGAGGGTGAAGCTCAGCGGGAGGAATGTCGAATTCAAGATTGGAAATGTTGAGCAGATTCCCCTACCCGATGCATCTGTGGATGCGGTAATCGGCAACATGATTCTGCACCATTGTCTCAACCCTGATGTTGCCGTCAAGGACATGGCTCGCGTGCTAGTACCAGGCGGAAGACTCGCTCTTTCCGATCTTCAACAACACAATTACGAGTTTCTGCGAAAGGAACATGCAGACAGATGGCTTGGTTTCGAAATCTCGCATGTTAGAACCATTTTGGACCAAGCCGGTTTCGCTGACGTAAGGGTCGAGGGACTGGAATCTTGTTGTTCAACAACAGTAGAGCATGGACAGGTGAAGATTCCGATGTTCTTAGCAAGTGGACTAAAACTGTAGTTGTAAGATCTAGCGAGGGACTTCTCGTTTGGCAAGCATGCGCCGGACATGCGGGCCAGGTCTCAGCCTGTTTTCGCGGTCGACAAAGACAACGTGTGGCTTCCAGTTCTCCGCCTGTTTCTCGCTCATCCAGCCGAATGCTGTGATAATGACCTCGTCGCCCGGCTGAACCTTGCGGGCGGCAGCACCGTTGACCGCTACGGTCCCGCTTCCTCTTGGAGCTGAGAGTGCGTATGTTGAGAACCGTTCTCCGTTCGTAATGTTCCAGATATCTACCTGTTCGAAGGGTATGATTCCCGCAGCCTCCATCAGAGACGAGTCAATCTCGATACTGCCTTCATAGTTGATGTCCGCGCCTGTGAGTCTTGCTCTGTGGATCTTGCCCTTGAGAATTCGCAGTTGCAACTCTCGAGCTCCTCGTTTCTACTATGCTAGTAGAGTGACTCGCTAGACTTGAATGATGGCTACGGTCTCTCTAGAGAGCTTAGGAGCCTTTGATTTCGCCCAGAGTGCTAATGGACTTGGACCTGAGACGACTGTCATGGAGTGACTTCTGAACCCGGCACAATGTGAGGTAACGGTTTAGATAGGGAATCTAGGGAGGCGAATCCCATGAAATGGGTTACCCGAGAAAAGGCGAAAGTCGACCGCATCGCATGTCCCTGGCTAATCAAAAAATTCGTAGACAAGAACCCCGAATTCCTCTTCGTCCCACCCGAGACAATTCCGCAAGTCGTCAAGGACACCGGAGCAATAGCCTATGACGCGAAGGGGGTAGAGCTAACTCACTACAAAGAGAACGGCGAAGAGCGCGTCAGCTTCGACGCCATCATCAAGAAGTACAAGCTAACGGACCCAGCACTGTTGGAGCTCGCCAAGATAGTGAGAGGAGCCGATGCGAAGATCCCGAACCCTCCACCAGAATCTGCTGGCCTCGAAGCCGTAGCGCATGGTTTTCGAAACCTTGCTAAGGACGACTTTGACAACATGCGACTACAATTTCCCACTTATGATGCATTGTACAAATACTGCCAGCTCAAAACGGAAGGAACCCAGAAGCTCGAGTACAACGTTGCGCAACCTGCAAGGTAGGTCTCCCATTTCAGCCTCAGGCACCTCGGCTACGTAGAACTACCAACACATCAGAAAAACAGCGGGTTCGACCATGCCGCCGTCCACGTCAAGTCAGGGACGCTGTACGTTGCTCATACTTCGAATGACGCAGTAGACGTCATCGACTCCCGGCACGACAAATATCTTCATTCGATTCCTGGCCTTCCCGGCGTAGCAGGCGTACTCGTCTCTAACGAGAAGGACTTGGTGTTCACTTCTAACCGTGGCGAGAAGACCGTGGGAGTATTTCCATATGGTCGAGAAGGAAAGCTGGAGAAAGTGCATGTAGGAGGCTTTCCCAACGGATTGGCCTTCGATCCTTCAAGGGACAATCTTCTCGCAGCAAACGTATCCAAACAGGACGATCCGGCTCCAATCACCGTATCAATAGTTGAGACGAAGAAGAAGATTCTAGCCGCCGACATTATTGTGCCAGGAAGAACACGATGGACAGTCTTCGACAACAAGACGGACCGTTTCTACGTCAACATTTCCAAACCCCCACAGATAGTCGCTATCGATAGTAAAGATCCTGACGGGATAACAGTCAGCTACAATATTCCTGCGACGGGTCCCCATGGGCTCGACATTGACTTTGAGAATCGAAGACTGTTCTGCGCCTGTGACCAAGGCGGCCTATTCAATGTCGATTTGCAGTCAGAAAGAGTATCGCGCGTTTCAGACCTGAGTGGCCCTCCTGATGTGATATTCTACAACCTCCGGCTGCACCACCTCTACGTGGCTATCGGAGAGCCTGGAGTGATCGATGTCTTCGACACTGACACAATGAAACTGATCCAGACGGTGAAGACAGAGCCGGGAGCACATACTATTGCCTACAACCCAGAGACGGACAAAGTATACGCGTTCACGCCAGCAAGTCATCGAGCTACGGTCTATCAGGAAGTATGATCGTCCTTGCTCGACTTATCTTTTACAGCGTTGTCGTCTCTTGGGGTTCTGTGGAAGTAATGCAATTTGTTTCAGCTGAGTAATATTCTGTTATCAGCACTTGGTTCCGGAGTGCTAGTCTTCATTATCCTCTTTTTCTGGAAATGGTCGAAAGCTCATTTCCGGTTCGCTGTTTCCTCGTTAAGCACGTTTCTCGGCTTCACAGCATGGAACTTCGTGCAAAACGCAACAGGCGCCGACCAAGCACTGAATATTGACTGGCCGATCTTCCCTATGAGCTGGTCTGACGTTGGTAGTGGTGTAATCGCCTTTGTAGCGACCGTCATCGCTCTAGGATTGCTGACAGACAGAGATGAGACAGCTTGGCGGGTGCTGGTCGCATCAGGGATTGCCGGATTGCTAGCTACGCTTGTTGACCTCTTCTTTCTTTGATCTCCGCAAGAAGACAATGCTTCTTGCTAGATTACTCGGTCTGTCGGTCGAAGCAATTTACAAAAGCCCGCTTTCGTTTGGTTTTCAGTACTGGGCAAACTCTCGCTTTGGATATGATGCCTCCACAAAGTGTATGAGATCATTAGAAGACTCTTTGTCTCGTGATGATTGATGACAGATGTTTACGATGTCGCAATCATAGGAATGGGTGCAGTAGGAACCGCCACGGGATTCTTGCTCGCAGAATTCACCAACGTACAGAGTCTTTTGTTTCTTGAAAAAGAAAACAGCGCTGGCCAGATCGCATCCGATAGGAGAACGAACAGTCAGACTCGCCATCCCTTCGGCGGCGAGCTCAACTACTCGCCTAAAGTGATGAAGGCAATAAAACGATATTCTGACATGATCCCGTCTTACGCGAACAGCGAGTACGGACGTGGGTACGACATTCTCAGGCGGACGAAAAGCGGTATGGTCCTTGCAGTGGGGAAGAATGAGAAAGAGTACCTAGGGAAAAAATTTCACGACACCGTGAAGCCGGTCTTCCCTTATGCAGAATTAATGGAAGACAAGGAAGAGATCGCGAAACTGGAACCGTATATTGTGAGAGGGCGGAAGAAGGACGAAGAGATAGGAATAATCAAACTGCAGGCAGACATAGTTGATTTTGGCGAGCTAGCGAGATCGTTTGAAGACAACGCACGAAAGCATCAAGACAAGAAAATCGGTGTCAAGTTCAACACGAGAGTGGAACGAATTGAAGATGTCTCAGACGGCTATGAAATCCACACCCCCAACGGCGGAGGTTTCTCGGCCCGATATCTCGTGGTCTCCGCCGGCTCCTACACGCTCTCATTCGCGAAACAACTTGGCTTAGGCGGCGACTTCGTTGCCTTTCCAGTAGCAGGCAAATTCTACACCTCACCTTCAGTCATTAATGGGAAGGTGTACACGTTTCAAGAAGAAGGCGTGCCTTTCGCGGCCACCCATGCCGACAGAGAGTGGGACGGCGCGGTTACCCGATATGGACCCACGGCAACACCGACTTTGATGTTTGAAAAGAACAGGCCAGATATCAAAGAATTCATCGACAACCTTGACCCAGTACTTCTCGATACAGTCATCTCAAAGAAAGCAATCCGAAACATCATGATCAAGAACATCGCATATTCAGTACCGGTTATGGGAAGGCATCTCTTTTGGAAATACGAGGCGAGAAAGATTGTGCCCTCGATTCCGTACGCTGACCTCAAACCAGCGCCAGAGTTTGGAGGAATACGCACCGTAGGTATCAACAAAAGAACACGAGAGTTGAAGCTCGGTGAATTCACTCTTCCAGAGGTTCCCAAGGACGGAGTGAATATCTGTGCAAACATGGCTCCGTCCCCCGGCGCCTCAGGATGCCTAGGCATCGCCTACAAGAACGTAGTCAAAATTACAAGGGCATTAGGCTTGGACTTCTACGACGAAAAGCTTACGAAAGTTTTCGGGACGATGCCGTCCTAAGGGTCAATGCACAAAGATCTGGTGTCGTTGGACTCAAGTGTTTGATAGTTCTTCTTATTTGATGGAGCTCGGGATTGTGGCTCGAGAATGAGCAAGGAACCAACTCCTGCGGAAGTCGCATCCGGCCAACAGTCTGAAGAGGCTGAATCACGAACGTCGCTAGCCCGCACCCTCGGGCGTACCACAGCTACGCTAATGACAGCCGCCATGATTGTTGGCACGGGCATTTTTGGAGCGGTGGGGTCCGCGACATCAAAAGCTGGTAGTGGTATTCTCGTCGCAATGGTTCTGGGAGGTCTCATTGCGCTGGCAACAGGAATTAGTGCCGCACAACTAGGAGTGAACTATCCGAAGGAAGGAGGCGCTTTTACCTGGGCACGTGAGTTCAACCATAAGACTGTCGGATTCATTGCCGGCTGTGCGTACCTCGGGAAAGGAATATTTTTCTCTAAGCGTCATTTCGCTCGCATTTGCGGCTTATTCAGTCCAAATAATACCGAGCCTGCCTCTACAGCTGTTCGCCGGCATCGTGATCGTTGCAGTTGTAGTCCTCAATTTCTTCCATGTGCAGCTAACAACCAAAGTGTTGATCAGTCTCATGTTGGTGAACGTATCTCTATTGGGATTCTTCATTGCATTTTCTACACCCGCCGTAAACCCCGGTCATTTCTCGAATCTGTTAGGAGACACCGGGCCTTTCGGCGTCCTGGCTGGAGCAGCGATATTCTTCTGGACCTGGGACGGCTTCATGCGAACCGCCATCATGGCTGGAGAAATCAAGAATCCACGACGGACCATTCCAATCGCTATCGTAGGTGGTATTGCAGTTGCTGCAGTGGTTTTCCTCGCCGTTGCAGCGACCACCCTCGGAGTACTAGGTTCGCAGTCGATGGGGAGCGATGATGTGCCCCTATTCAGAGCGGCAACACAGGCGGTCGGAACCTGGGGAGGATTAGTAATCCTGGCGGCTGCTTGGACCGCGTCTCTAAGCGAACTCATCGGAGATCTGCTAACCGCATCGCGGGTCGCATACACGATGGGCGAGGCGAAAGAACTTCCGCACTGGCTTGGCTCAGTCCACCCGAAATTTCGCATTCCTCGAAATGCTGTTCTGACCATAGGCTTGATAGTTCTAGTCTTAGCCCTGAGCTTCGACCTTCGAAGATTGTTGGCAGTTGCCAGCATCTTCACGCTCACTTGGTACATTATCACTCATTTCTCTGCCCTACAATTGCACAGAGAGCAGCGACTGGCGACCCCTTTGTTCTCATGGGTCGGCCTACTCGGCTGCCTGGTGTTGGTTGCATCTTTGCCGATCTGGGCGACACTCACCGGTGGTGCAGTACTTGCTACGCTTGCAGGGTTTCGTCTACTGTTGTTTCGCTACCGACTCCCCATGTAGCGTAAAGTGTTAGACGCGTTGCTCTCATTCAACCATAGTTTGGAACTGCTCAGTCGGCGAGACTCGTTCTACTGCACGGGTGACCTTTAGCGCCAAAAGGAGCGACGCGATCATCAAGAGCGCGGAGAGCAGGAACGGTGCGCCTGGAAGATTGACTGGTGCCTGGCTACCGATGAAGAATGCGAATATTAGCGTGAATAGCGTGGGTCCGATTACGCCGGTGAGCCCCATCAGGCTGCCGTTGATCCCCTGCAGTGCTCCCTGTTCGGATGGGCCGACTCGCCGAGTCATTAGGCCTTGTAATGCAGGCTGGACGAATCCGATAGGCGCGTAGAAGATTATTGCAATCATGAATAGAATGCTGTTGGTTGCGAGGCCCCAGATAACGAACCCTATTGTGCCGGAGACTATTCCGATGAGCAGGGCGAGGCGTTCGCCGAATCGAGCGACTACACGCCGGACTAGGAGGCCCTGAACGATGATGTTGCAAGCACCAACGAGTGCGAGTGCCGCTCCGACTAAGGCGTATCCCCAGCCATACCTGTAAGCAGCGTATAGTACGTAGACGCTGGGAAGGACTTGGAAGGCGAGGAAGTTTAGGAAATTGACTGTAACAAAGCCTGCGAGTCCTTTTCGCGCCCGTATCATGGACAGGGAACCAATAGGGTTAGCTCTCCGAAGCGAGACGGGACTTCTGTGCTCTAGGGAGAGCGATTCAGGCAGAACTATCAATCCGTAAGCGGCGCTTGCGAGCGAGAGTACGGCTGCGCCCCAGAAAGGGAAGCGTGGGCCAATTCCGGCTAATAGTCCTCCAACGAGGGGTCCGATGATGAATCCCACGCCCCAGATAGATCCAATCATACCATATGCGCCGGCCCGTTTCTCACCTGGAGTAGTATCGGCTACGTAGGCGAAACTTACCGTGAAGCTGGCGCTGGTGATGCCACTGACGACTCGCCCGATGAAGAGCCAGGTCAGGTTGGGTGCGAGGGCCATAATCATGTAGTCGATTCCGAGGCCGAATGCTGAAAGGATGAGGACGGGTCGTCGACCGTAGCGGTCGGATAGTGCGCCTAGTAATGGAGCGAAGATGATCTGCATCAGCGCCCAGGTTGTGCCGAAGAGCCCGAAGATCTCTGCGCCTCTCGCTGGGTCTCCCCCAACGAAGCTGACAACCAGGCCAGGAAGCACGGGAATTATGATGCCGAATCCGAGGGTATCAAAGAGGACTGTGGCGAATATGAACGCCAGTGCGGCTCTGCTGGCTCCAGTTCTGGTTAGCGTTTCTACTCTTGGAGGTTCTTGGGTAAGTTCGGTCACGTTGTGGACACTATTTTGGCGCTTAAAGCTCGATTAGGTTCGAGTTACTGTTAGCCGTCGCGCACGTAACGGCACTACTTCAAGCTAGTGAGGTCTCAGAAACTGAATCTTGGGTGATACTGTTCGGACTATTCGATTAGTGGAAAAAGAGGGGGACGGAGGATTGACCTCCTATAGTCCGATTCCTGCTCCGAGAGTGTAGATTGCGTTCAGGGTCTGGCTGTCAGTCGATCCGTCAGATAGTGTAGCGGTGATGGTTACTGGGTATATGCCTCCGACCACTAGCACAACTCCCAGTGGCGTATTCGTCGTTGTGGTTGATGTGGTCTGTCCGGACTGGAGTGGCATGGCCGGGTTCCAGGATAGTGTTAGCGGTTGCCCGGAGAGCTGGATTGAAAGGGATGCGATCGCCCCGTCTCCAATGTTCGAAATCTGAATGTTGAGGCTGGGCGTCTGGCTTAGCTGTTCAAAGTTTATGCTCGCTCTGACATGGTGTTTTGTGGTAAGGAGGGTTGAGCCGCCTGTTTGGACTGCAATGTCGGTGTGGGAGCAGTCAACGCTGTTGCTGAGAGCTTGGGTGCAGACCCCGCTGCCGCTTGTCCGGGTCGTAGCCGGCTCCGCTGCTGTGTTCAGGTATTGGTCGTTGGTATAGATGATGGCGGCCAATCCGGTCGTCGGGCTAGCTGCTATTCCGAAGTCGTCTAGAAGGTCCCTGTTGCCCGTGCATGTGACGCCTGATTCGCATACACCACCGTAATGGATTATTCCCGAGGCTGTGTTCTGGGTGAACTTGCTGCCCGGCGTCGTTGCGGCAAGGTTCTGGGCGAAGTACACTTGCCAAGAGGCCGTCATCGGATAGTTGTCGGGTGTGTTGACGCCGTCGTAGTAGCTTGTGCCGTACCAGACTACGTCTAGAGCTCCGTTTCCAAGAGCGCTACTCCACGGAAAGATAGCAGTGTTAGACGGCGTCTTGTTGATCTGGTATGGTCCAGACCAAGTCTGTCCGAAAGTAGTGCTGAAGCTGTAGTACATGTTATGGTCATCAGTGTACACGAGGTAGACGTTGCCAGCTTGGTCGACGCTGACGTTTACGAACTGGTGTCCGTATCCAACTGCAGTGTTGGGATTGACGTAGACGGGATAGTCGGTGAAGCTGAGGCCGCCGTCGATTGAGACTGCTATCCAGACAGCGTGGGTGCTACAGCTTAGGCAGGAGACTTCGCCGGCATTGGCGATGCTGCTGAAGGATTGGTAGATCAGGTGGTTGTTGGGGTCGATGGCAAGGTTTCCGATCTCGTTCTGGTATAGAGCATGCCATGGATGGTTAGCGTCAAACGCGTTCGCAACTTGGGCGTATGTTGCGCCGCCATCGTAACTGCACGTTACGAAAATGTTGTTGGTTGTGGCGTATGCATGGTAGGAGACGCATACTTTGTTGGCGCCGTCTGCGGCGATCCATTCCCTGTCGTCAACTGGGATAGTTGCTCCGGTAGGGTTGAGGATGAACGAGGCGCCTCCATCGTGGCTGGTGCTGACGTATACGTTTGCGAGCGGCGGGGTTGTGGCGAGGCTGGCTACATAGATGTTGTAGTGTCCGTTGGTGTTGAGCGCGGGTGCCACTGCAATGTCGGTGTCTCCTCCTGCTGGCGAGAAGCCAACGCTTCCGGTTGAGACGCTGTCAGGCAATGGTAAGGTTGTGAAGTGGTTGCCGTTGTCTGTGGATTTCCATGCAAAGGTTCCGCCGCAGAGGCCACCTATGACGCAGAAGACGTTCTCTGAGGAGCCGTAGAAGTTGCCTGATGGGTCGGCTCTTATTGCTGGCTCGCCCTCAGTGTTCTGGCATGTGCCCGCGCCGTTTGGACAGGTGACTCCGACGCTAAAGCCATGTCTGAATGGGTTGCCTGCTAGCTCATAGTTGGTGAATGTTGGAGTGCTAGGGCTGGCGGCATAGGCAGGATGCAATGCTGTACCGACTATCACTAGGGTGCTGGTTAGCATTAGGATTGAGAGCAGAATTGTTGTTGCTTTTCTTGATGGTTCGAGAATAGGTTTCATCGAGAATTCTGAGCGGTCGTTGGAAAGATAATCATTGTTCCGCGCGGTGATAATTTCGAATTTCGATATTTTCGAAACTCGATATATCTAAACGATATATTTCGATATACGAGTAGATCATACCGGTTAGGGAGCGCTTGCGTGGACTCTTAGGTCTATCTAATTCGCATAGCTCATGGACTGGCGCGGACAATCACTGTATACTAAGCAGTTTGACCAGCACGCATGTATGACCTTGTCGCTGGTGTTGTGGAGATGATGCATCAGCTCAGAATTTACGAAATCTTCGAGCAGAACAAGGCTGCGTTTCATGACCGATTTCGCGACCACGCGGCACGGATTATGAAGTCCTACGGCTTTGACATCATCGCAACGTGGGAATCAAAAACGAATGACCGCACAGAGTTCGTATATTTATTGGCGTGGTCCGATGAGCAGGCGATGCTTAGAGCTTGGGGACAGTTTAGGGCCGATGAAGAATGGAAGAAGATCAAGAAGCTTGCGAACACTCAGCATGGTAACCTAGTCGGGGTCATCGAGGAACGGACGCTAGTCCCTACAAACCATAGTCCATCTATTCGTCGAACGAAACTCGACAGCAAGTAGTTCAGACCCAACAAACTTCATTCCGCTTCGATGATACGAGATGAACCGGGATGATCACTTCTGCCACGGCGGCTTTACGTCCTTGATCCGGGAGGCCAGTGCCAAGCCCAGCAAGCTCAACAGCACTGCAGCAAATAGGGCGTAGCGGAACCCAGTCACTACGCCTTCCAACGCGGCGTACGACCCGACGCCGGCAGCGGCAGGAGGATCAAAAGCTCCGGCGATCGTCAAGAGTACAGCCAAGCCGAGCGGAAAGCCTATGCGGAAAGATGTACTGACTACTCCGGAAGCGAGGCCCTCTTCACCCGGCTTCGTTCCGGCAACTGCTGCGAGGTTGACAGCGGGGAACCCAATGCTCGCGCCGAGGGTCCAGACTATCATGCCGGGTAGTACCAGAAAATAGCTCCCTTGTGCTGATATCACCGTAAGTAGGGCAATCCCCACCGTCGCAAGACTTGTTGACACGAGAAGGGTACGTCTAGCACCGAGTCGATTCATGATTCGGGAGGCACCCCATCCGCCCACAAGGAAGAAGATTACTGCGCTAGGAAGGGTTCCGAGACCCGCGTAGAGGGGTGAGTAGCCAAGGATGTTCTGGAGGTAGATCGTGATTATGAACGAGACTCCGCCTACAGTCGAAGTGAGGACGAGGGCAAGTGTGTTCGCCGTGAGTACGGACCCGCGCTTGAGGAATGCTGGGGGTATCAACGGCGATTTAGACCGTGATTCAATGGCAAGAAATGATGCGAGCACGAGCACCGATAGGCCCAGCGGGACGATTGTGTCTAGTGTGTTGAAGCCCGAGGTCGCCGCAGTGGTCAGTCCAAAGACTAGGAGGATTGTTCCAAGGGTCACTGTTATAGCGCCGGGCACATCGAGACGTTGATTCTTGAGCCAGCCCTCGGTTTTTGGGAGAAACCTCTGGCTAAGAAGAGCCGCCGCAATCCCAATTGGAACATTGACGAACATGACTGAACGCCATCCAAAAGCAACTGTCAGCGCTCCTCCCGCAACGGCCCCGGCTGCGAATCCGGCCGAGAGCACGGCTACTAGAACCCCGAGCGCCTTGTTTCTCTGGGGGCCTTCGGGAAATATTCGAATGAAAATCGCAAAGGCCGTAACCGTTGACATTGCGGCTCCGATTCCTTGCAATGCCCTGAAGACGATTAGTATCAAGAGGGATGGGGCCAGACCGCCCGCCATCGAAGCGATGGTGAACAGGACAATCCCCGCAATGAAGATTTTCTTCTGACCGTAGACATCGCCTGCTCTTCCCATGAGCATGAGAAAGCCGGCGAGGGTTAGCCCGTAGGCACCTATTACCCATTGAAGGTCAGCGTATGAAGCCAGGAATTGGGTCCGAATAGTAGGGAGAGCCACTTGAACGATGGAGAAGTCGATGATGTCGAGAAAAGACGCCATTATGATTAGTGCGAAAATGAGACGGACGTGCTGAGTGGCCTGTGCGCCGCTTTCGTTAGTCTGTTCCAAGATCTCCATGGCCCTTCGACGAAAACGCCGTATTTGCTGACCGAGTTTTATCCATTTCAGTCATAGTGATCACTCGCTCTTCCGATTGACTTCCTCAACTGGACGATGAGAAAATTGAGATGAATAATGTCGGAGAGTTAGCTAACACTAATCCTCTATAGTTGGATTCCATGACAGCTCAACAAAGCCTAGAGAGTTCGATTGGATTGTAGCCGAATCCCCGCGTTGACCGAAGTCCGTAAAGTCAGACTATTTGGTGGGCGAGCTTGCGCCCTTGCCGAAGAACCTTTTCGACCAGGTCTTGTAAGGTAGACTGGGATGACTATTCCAGCTATGGTTCTGATGATGCCTCCGATGAAGCCCACGTTGCCTCCATAGACGATCTCAGCTATTCCGAGCCCGATCGAGACGATGTAGATTATGATGCCTGCCATCCATGCCCATCTTGCCCCAGTGTAGAATCCGGCGCCGAGCGACACCAACTGGTCTCTTAGGCTTCGGCGCAGAGGATTGCATCAAATCAAGACTTCTCGTTGGCATGATAAGCCTATTGGACAAACTAGTGGCTAGAAGGTTACGAATCATTGCGTGGTCTCAGCGTGCCTCTTGTCTTTGTAGGCGCTAGTGTTTGCGGTCTAGATTTTCCAGAGGCTTCGCGGGAGTTGTGGCATCAAATTTCTAGGGCTTGGATGTGTGTTGATGGCGGCTACTGGATGATAAGTGGGCGTGTCAAGTCTTGAAGCGTATACTGCTAGAGCGAATGCCCATAGTCGGTCGTCATGGGTCCCGCTGACATGCGAGAACTGTAGCTGGCCTGTTTTTGATAGTTGGAATCGTTCCGCGCTCATTTCGTTTATCAGTTCAGGGTCGCGTGGGAAGTGTAGGTGGCCGTCTTGCATCTTCCGTTTGAAATAGTCCATTATCTCCTGCTTCTTCGGTAAAGATAGAAAGATTCCTTGCGCGTTCTTTAATCCTGATTTGTACGCGTCCTGGACGAAGAACTCACCGACACCGGTCTGGTCGATGTAGATCCGGGACACTGTCTTCAGCCTCTGGTTCAGGAGGTTTAGATATCCAGTTACCGCGGAGAAGGCGGTGCCCGGCGGGAAAGCCGTTTCGTGCACGAGATATACGTCTCGCCCAATTTTCTCAACAACAGCCACCGCTGACAGGTCAATCTTCGGAGCGAGATCAGTGCCCACGAAAAACTTTCCAGTCCTTGCCAATCGTCCGCTTATCACGTCATCCTTGGTGAAAGTCTCGGGCCCTTCAGTCACGCAACTCTCGATGAGCTCGAGAGGCAGGTATGCGTCCTCATCGTCCGCGAAATCTGCTTCCATCTCCCGCTTCCACCGTCCCGGGTCCGTCTGATACTGTCTGCGAATCTTTTCCAGAAACTCTGGATCGATGGGACCGTTAGGCTTCAACGCGTCTTTGTAGCTTACATGGTGGCGCGAGAAATCTCCGAACTGTTCATCGTCTGTCCCTATGTTGTCGAACAGAGTGTCCCTGGACCCCGGAGTGCTCGTCCCATAGAAGCTGCCGTTGGTAGTGCTCAATGCGAAGATTATCGCGTCATACAATTCCTTGTCGTGCTCGATGTACGCGAACTCGTCCAGCACGACCACGTTCAGAGTCTCCCCGCGAATGGTGTCGGGATTGTTTGGCAGAGCCTCTATCACGGACCCGTTCCGAAACGCGAGCCTCCCCTTCCTCGGCGGACCCTCGAGCACCTCCCGTCCCAGCCTTGACAAGAGTCTGGAGATCTTGTCTACCATCTTCAGGCTCTGCCGCTTGCTTGGAGCAACAATCGCAGCTCTGAACCCTTTCCGGGTGAGAGCGTTGAAGAGGACCGCTACTGCCATGGCGAGGCTTTTGCCGCTCTGCCTCGACCAGCGGGCGAGAATAAACTGGCTCTTGTCTCGGAGGAGTTTCTCTTGATAGACTGTGGCTTTGAAGCCTAGACGTTTGAAGAACTCAACCACATCGGTCTCGTCGATTAACGGTCGGTCGCTAGCTTCGTCCCATTCGCGCTTCTTCTCAAGATTCTCGTAGTACCGGTTGATCTTTTTCCCAGGCGATGTTATCATCTATGTCTCAACCTCTACGGGCTCGCTCTTCGATCACTAGCGCCATTGGATGCATCTGCGGGCGGCCCGGTGGTCTTTCGCGGAATCCGCCCTGTGGCTTCCAGCTCCTTGAGCCGCCTCTCCCATTCCTGGTACTGCTTGTCCCGCAAGACTGTGTTCAATACTTGGGCCGTGTTCGTATGTAGCTGGGTCCATTTTTCGCGAGTTTTTGGGTCAAGCTTCTGATTCATCATCACTTCACATGACATTGCAAGACTCTGATCAAGTTGGTCGATTATCTGGGACCGAAGCTCGTTCTCGTCCCGGTCGTTCCCCTCCATTACGCCTGGTCACCTTTGTTCGGTTGCTTGCCTGGAAAGTCGTTCTTCTGTTTCCCGTGCCTCTCTTCTGAGACCTCGTCGGGGTCTGGGATTCAGCGCTTCTTGCCAGAGTCCAAGCGATTTCACTGCTATGCTTCCCAGCAACCTGATCTGTGCCTGGTCCAGGGTTCCTTCCTTGGACCCTTCCTCTAGGCGGTCCAGGACAATACGGCTCAGCCGTTGAATGTTGGCTAGCAACTCTTCGCGCTGGCGAGCCTCCTTGATCTCTTCTACCAATCTCTAACCACTACCTCTTTTTTTGTTGGCAAGCAGACATTCTCGCGACGTGCGTCCCGTCCCGTAGTCCATTCACATTCCAGAACGCCCGTAGTATCGGGTGATCGTGTCTTGGTGTTACGAGACTAGCTCAGAGTTACGAGAGTGTCGCTTATGGCCGACACTCATAGACTGTCCTTCCTGACTATTAAAGAGAGTCCATCCCAAAACGAATAGTTTCGCTCAGACTAGCCCGGACCAATCAGTGACTAGGAAATACTATCGGCCATGTCCAGGGCAAAGTTCTTTCTTTCGATCTGTTCAGCAGATGATTTGTTTCATGGAACTCCCAGTAGAGCCTTCTTCACAGCCATCTCGGGGTAGAAGCCTCGAGAGGGCTCCTTGGTGCTACTTGTTGTGGGGCGTGCCGGCTGTTCTCGTCGTGGTTGCCAGCGCGGCTTATGGCGCTTCGATACTTTCTCTTACAGGTAGAGGAGTTGTTTGGGTAATCGCTGTAGCTTGGGCCGGAGTAGGCTGCTTCCTGAACGGTCGATCCTGCGGCCGAGTCCACTGTAAAATAGATGGAATCGTTTTTCCACTTTTCGCCATAGTAGGAGCGTTGAACGTGCTTTCAGTCGTCTCGTTCGACTGGAACCTATTCTGGCTCGCTTTCATCGTGATTCTTGTCGGGAGCTTCGTTCCTGAATGGACCTGGAAGAAGTACTCGTGATGAGTGATATGGCGGGGTCCGACGATGTGTGTAACTACCCCGGTTAAGACCTCCAAGCGTTAGGTAGGATAGTCATGTCAGAATCGGAAGATACTGACATTATTCCTTCGCCAACCAGTATGTACATGCGCCTACGGACATCACCACCATGAATTCGTCCCTTGCCAAGACAGCTATCCCAAGCCAGGACTCACTGGCGAAGGTCACCTACTACAAGCTCGACCTTGACACTATCCTTGACGGGCTTATTCCTGATCCGCTTCCGGAATCGGGCGGCAAAGACAATGCTATTCATCACTTGAACATCATAATCTTTGGAAAGCCAAACACTGGCAAAACCACGTTGGCGGAATCGATTTCTCAAGCGTTAGCGCGTAGATATGGTCAGAGGAATGTGAAGGCACTGCGCGCTTCGCGTGACCTTCCAGGTTTGTTTCAGAATATCGACAAGCTCTTCGGCCGTTTCCGGAAGCCTCCGAAGGCGATACTCTTGTTTGCTGATGATATGACGAAGGCGCTGAGAAAACTTTCTGGGACCGTCGAGGTGAAAAATTCCAACGGACAGTTGGAGAAGATGCGGAGGATCGATTACTGGCTGGACAAGTGGTACGACATTAGAGGCGAACTCTTCAAGCGTGGCATGCGCCAGGGGTTGGTGGTCATGGTTGCGGGTCTCCACCGTTTCTACGGGGGCGATATAGATCTGCGGGCTGATGCGGACCTCTTACTTGTCAGAAGCACTGGAACGCCTGGCACGTTTGACGCGAACAAGGTCGAGAAAATGCTCGGTTCAGTCGTCTACTACGCCATGCGTCAGCATGAAGTTGACGCTTTGCGGGACAGGAAGGAACTTGCATGGACTGCCTTCGTGGCAAAGACAGGCTCGGGGGTCTTCCGTGTCCCACGTCCCTCAGTTTCCACGAAATGGCTGATGCGAAATGTTGGATCTGTCGAGACCTTCCAAGAATTCGCCGTCGAGGTTGACGAGCCTAAGAAGAAATCAGCTATCGAAGTTGTTGAGCCGAAGAAGAGATTGGCAGTCGAAGAGAGGCCAGTCATTCAGCTAATACAGCATCTTCAGCCCAAGCGGCATAGGACCAAGCGAGGTCGGCGTGTCGCAATCGTTATTGCGGCTGTCGGTGTTTTGACGATAGCCTACTTGGCCTGGAAATATGTTTGGCCTTTCTAAGGTAAGATCAGTCCCGCGTTGGCCTGCCGAGCCTCTGTGACCGAGCCCCAACCCTTTGGACTCAGAGGCGAGGCTTGTCCGTGGATACGGTCAGCCTTTCCAGAGTCCTATCGCTGCTCCTGCTAGAAATGTGACCGAGGATATCGGTAACAAGCTGGCCAGTCCGATGGCTTGGGACACTATTGGCTGCGCTCCGTTGAAGACGTAGTAGATGGTATTTGCTGAAGGCGTGGTCCATGCGAGATTGAGGTAGCCTGTGACCCCGAGTAGTCCGACCAATGCTACGATAGCGAGGGCGAGCTTGATCGCTCTCTTGATAATCACTCCTAGTAGGATTCCGATGATGAATGTTGTAACGGAGAGCACGGAGATTATGGTGGTTAGGTCGAGACCGTTTGCCATGTCGAACCCGTGTAGTCATGTCTCTCCTGGTATAAGGGGCTATATGTGGCAGAAGTCGCAAGAAGATGTCTAGAAGGCGAGGGTTTCACGGCGGGATAATCCGTGGTACCGAAACAGGCTGGTTGTTCGAGCTGTTCCTTAACGTCGACCGGCCGAATTTGATAGCAGTTCAATCACAAGGAGGGCTTGAAGACCCATCGGCCCGGACGTGCATACTATGCAAGGATCCTAATCGTACAGTCGAGCTATCTAATTGACGAGATCTTATCTTTCCTTTTCTACTAACTTTTCTTTTCTGTTATCTTTCTTTTTTCTACTAACTATTTCTCGACCCCCCCGGGGGTATCTGAAAATAAAAAAACTCCTTCACACTTTACAGGCTAGAACCCTATGGTGCGGGAGGTGGGATTTGAACCCACGAACCCCAGGACTGGCCAAGGGCACTGGTTCAGTTGTCATGCATGCTCAAGCCTCCCCATTCTGCCAAGGATTAAGATAAGCCATAGGTGAGAGAACATACTTCATTGCAGACAAGGTAGGCATCATGAGCATTGCTCAGGTCAAGCTCTACTGCACAAACTGTGGCATCAGGAGAACCTACCAGCCAGGGGAAGAGGTTCCAAAACTGTGCCCTCAGTGCCAGAGAGATTCCAGACCAAAGTATGCGTGGTTGAGAAGCAAGATTCCCTACATGCCTGCACTGGCATCTCTGAGTATTCTGTTCTCTTTGAGTTTCTATGACCTGTTTGTGGTAAGATCTAGGGAGAGCCCATGGCTTCCTTACAACATCTTTGCGCTAATGTTCTTCAGTCTACCATGGATGGTTGTCACCTTGCTAAAGGATTGGCCAAAGCCCCCAAAAGGTCCTCACATAGTCTCTGAGATTAAGTGGTCAAGACAGGATGCTTCTCCCCAAGAACTTGTAGGCGAGAAGATACTGGTGATCCTGGAAGGGCGTTATCCTAGGAAGAGATTCGTCTCCACCATAGAGGGATACAGGCCCATCCTCATGGACCCAACGGAAGATGGGAGCTGGGAGAGTGACAGGCTCTATGTTCTGAGACCAGCACAAGATTCCATAGAGGCTGGCCCATTCCTCTTCCATCCAGATTGGGTACAAT